>DATLDQ010000151.1:0-56339 GCA_035525785.1 Steroidobacteraceae bacterium
GTCAATTCGATGGCGTCGAACCTCACGGCGCAGGTGCGCAACATCGCCGAGGTGACGACGGCGGTCGCCGGCGGCGACCTGTCGAAGAAGATCACGGTCGACGTGCGCGGCGAAATCCTGCAGCTGAAGGACACCATCAACACCATGGTGGACCAGCTCAACGCCTTCGCGGGCGAGGTGACGCGCGTCGCGCGCGAGGTCGGTACCGAAGGCAAGCTTGGTGGCCAGGCCACGGTGCCTGGCGTCGCAGGCACGTGGAAAGATCTCACCGACAACGTGAATTCCATGGCCGCGAACCTCACGGGCCAGGTCCGCAATATCGCCGAGGTGACCATCGCCGTGGCGTCGGGAGATCTCTCGCGCAAGATCACGGTGGACGTGCGCGGCGAAATCCTGCAGCTCAAGGAAACCATCAACACCATGGTGGACCAGCTGCGATCGTTCGCCTCCGAAGTGACGCGCGTGGCGCGCGAGGTCGGTACCGAAGGCAAGCTCGGCGGCCAGGCACTCGTGCCCGGCGTGGCCGGTACCTGGAAAGACCTCACCGACAACGTGAACTCCATGGCCGCGAACCTGACCGGCCAGGTGCGCAACATCGCCGAAGTGACCACCGCGGTCGCGACCGGTGACCTGTCTCGCAAGATCACGGTCGACACGAGCGGCGAGATCCTGCGTCTCAAGGAAGCCATCAACACGATGGTGGACCAGCTGCGATCGTTCGCGTCCGAAGTGACGCGCGTGGCGCGCGAAGTGGGTACCGAGGGCAAGCTCGGCGGCCAGGCCGAAGTGCAGGGCGTGTCGGGCGTGTGGAAAGACCTGACCGACAACGTGAACTCGATGGCCTCGAACCTCACGGGCCAGGTGCGCAACATCGCCGAGGTGACCACGGCCGTCGCGCGCGGCGACCTGTCGCGCAAGATCACCGTCGACGTGCGCGGCGAAATCCTGCAGCTCAAGGAAACCATCAACACGATGGTCGACCAGCTGAACGGATTCGCGGCCGAAGTGACGCGCGTGGCGCGCGAAGTCGGCACCGAAGGCAACCTCGGCGGCCAGGCCCAGGTGCCCGGGGTCGCCGGTACGTGGAAGGATCTCACCGACTCCGTGAACGCCATGGCCACCAACCTCACGGGCCAGGTGCGCAACATCGCCGAGGTGACCACCGCCGTGGCGCGCGGCGACCTGTCGCGCAAGATCACGGTGGAAGTGCGCGGCGAGATCCTGCAGCTCAAGGAAACCATCAACACGATGGTCGACCAGCTCAACTCCTTCGCGGCCGAAGTGACGCGCGTGGCGCGTGAAGTCGGCACCGAGGGCAAGCTCGGCGGCCAGGCGAACGTGCGCGACGTGTCCGGCGTGTGGAAAGAGCTCACCGAAAACGTCAACGTGATGGCGAACAACCTGACCGAGCAGGTCCGCGGCATCGTGAAAGTGGTGACCGCCGTCGCCAACGGCGATCTGCGCCAACGCCTGACCGTGGAATCGAAGGGCGAGGTCGCCGCGCTCGGCGACACCATCAACTCGATGACGACCACGCTCGCGATCTTCGCCGACCAGGTGACGACCGTCGCGCGCGAGGTGGGTGTCGAAGGCCGTCTCGGCGGCCAGGCGCACGTGGCCGGCGCGTCCGGCACGTGGAAGGACCTCGTCGCCAACGTCAACATGCTCGCGGCGAATCTCACTACCCAGGTGCGCGCCATCGCCGAAGTGGCCACCGCCGTGACCAAGGGCGACCTCACGCGCTCGATCCAGGTCGAGGCGCGCGGCGAAGTGTCCGAGCTCAAGGACAACATCAACGCGATGATCCACAACCTCCGTCACACGACGGAGCGCAACACCGAACAGGACTGGCTGAAGACCAATCTCGCGAAGTTCTCGCGCATGATGCAGGGTCAGCGCGATCTCGTGACTTTGGGAAACACACTGCTGGCGGAGTTCGCGCCTCTCGTGAATGCGCACCAGGGCGTCATCTACATCGTCGACTACGACGACGGGCAGCGTTACCTCAAGCAGCTCGCGAGCTATGCGGACGTGCGTCCGAGCTCCGACCCGCGACGCTACCGCTTCGGTGAAGGCTTCGTGGGCGAGTGCGCCGTGCAACGCCAGCGCATGCTGCTCGCGCGCATCCCGCAGGATTCGATCCGCATGGGCTCTGGCCTCGTGGAGGCGCAGCCGCGCAACGTGATCGTGCTGCCGGTGCTGTACGAAGGCGAGATCAAGGCGGTCATCGAGCTGGCCTCGATGTACGAATTCACCGGGCCCCACCTGGCGTTCCTCGAACAGCTCACCGGCTCCATCGGCGTGGTGCTCAACACCATCGAAGCGTCGATGCGCACGGAGAGCCTGCTCAAGCAGTCGCAGGAGCTTGCCGGCGAACTGCAGGCGCAGCAGGTCGAACTGCAGACCACCAACGAGGAAATTGCCACCAAGGCGCGGCTGCTGGCCGAGCAGAACGTGGAAGTGGAGCGCAAGAACAACGAAATCGAGCAGGCCCGCAAGGCGCTCGAGGAAAAGGCCGCGGAGCTCGCGCTCACCTCGCGATACAAGACCGAGTTCCTCGCGAACATGTCGCACGAGCTGCGCACGCCGCTCAACAGCATCCTCATTTTGGGTCAACAGCTCGCGGAGAATCCGGAGACCAACCTGTCCGCGCGCCAGGTGGAGTTCGCCAAGACCATCCATGCGGCGGGCACCGACCTGCTGAACCTCATCTCCGACATCCTCGATCTATCCAAGATCGAGTCGGGCACGGTCACGGTGGAAAGCGAGGAGCTCGCCTTCTCGCAGTTGCGCGAGACCATCGAGCGCAACTTCCGCCACGAGGCCGAGTCGCGCCATCTCACGTTCACCACGGACTTCGACCCCCGCCTGGGCCGTCACATGGTCACGGACGCCAAGCGCCTCATGCAGATCGTGAAGAACCTGCTGTCGAACGCCATGAAGTTCACGGCGCAGGGCAGCGTGCGACTGCACGTGGGTCCGGCAATGCTGGGCTGGAGCGCCGACCATCCGCTGCTTTCGCAGGCGAAGACCGTGGTCGAGTTCTCGGTGACGGACACCGGCATCGGCATCTCGCCCGAGAAGCAGAAGATCATCTTCGAGGCCTTCCAGCAGGCCGACGCCGGCACGGCGCGCAAGTACGGCGGCACGGGTCTCGGTCTCGCCATCTCGCGCGAACTCGCGAACCTGCTCGGTGGCGAGATCAAGCTCAAGAGCTCGCCGGGCGCCGGCAGCACGTTCTCGCTGTACCTCCCGCTCAACTACCAGGGCGCGGGCTATTCGCGCGCCGCCTCGGCGGTGGAGCGCGAGCGGACCGTGCTGGCCGTGCCAGCGCTGCCCATGCAGCCCGCGGAGCGCGTCGAGGACGATCGCGAGTCCATCGAGCCGGGCGATAGCACGGTGCTGATCGTCGAAGACGATGTCACCTACGCGCGCATGCTCGTGGCGGTGGCGCGCACGAAGGGATTCAAGGTGCTGGCGGCGCAGAGCGGCAGCGACGCACTGACGCTGGCGCGCAAGTACCAGCCCAATGCCGTGACCCTGGACGTTTTCCTGCCGGACATGCTCGGCTGGACCGTGCTCAACCAGTTGAAGCACGACCCTGCCACGCGACACATCCCGGTGCAGGTGCTGACCGTCGAAGAAGAGCGCCAGTACGGTCTCGAGCGCGGTGCGTTCTCATTCATGACCAAGCCCACGAGCACCGAGGGGCTGGCAGCCGTATTCGATCGCATCCAGGACTTCATCGCGCCGCGCGTGCGCGAGCTCCTGGTGGTGGAAGACGATGCCGCCGAACAGATGAGCATCGAGGCGTTGATCTCGGCGTCCGACATCCGTATCTCGAGTGCCTCGAGCGGCGGCCAGGCGCTCGAGCTCATGCGCGAGAAGCGGTTCGACTGCGTGATCCTCGATCTCAAGCTGCCGGACATCTCGGGTTTCGACCTGCTCTCCGAAGTGCAGCGCGACGAGCGGCTGCGCGACATCCCCATCGTGGTGTTCACCGGGCGCGATCTCTCGGCGGACGAAGAGGGCGAGCTGCGCCAGCGCGCCAAGAGCATCGTGCTCAAGGGCGTGCAGAGCCCGGAGCGATTGCTCGACGAAACCGCTCTGTTCCTGCACCGCGTGATCGCCGATCTGCCTGAATCGAAGCAGCGCATGATCGAGAAGCTGCACGAGAGCGACGAGCCCCTGCGCGACCGCAAGGTGATCGTCGTCGATGACGACGTGCGCAACATCTTCGCGCTCAACAGCCTGCTGGAACGGCACGGCATGAACGTCATCACCGCCACCAACGGCCACGACGCCATCAAGCTGCTGGACCAGCACCCCGACGTGGCTCTGATCCTCACCGACGTCATGATGCCCGAGATGGACGGCTACGAAACCATGCGGCGGATCCGCGACATCCCGTCGTTCCGCATGCTGCCCATCATCGCGCTCACGGCCAAGGCCATGAAGGGAGACCGCGAGAAATGCCTGCAGGCTGGCGCATCCGACTACGTCGCCAAGCCGGTGAACACCGAACAGCTCTTGTCCCTGGTACGCATGTGGTTGCAGCCGTGAGTATGAACAGCACCGAACCGCTTTCGATCCCCCACAATCATGGGGCCGCGAATATCCTGCTGGTCGACGACCAGCCGGCGCGCCTCCTAACGTATCGCGCCATCCTGGAGCCACTGGGGCACAACCTGGTGGCGGTGAACTCCGGCCTCGAAGCGCTCGAAGCGCTGATGAAGCAGGAATTCGCGGTGGTGCTGCTCGACGTGAAGATGCCGGGCATGGACGGCTTCGAGACCGCGGCGCTCATCCACGATCACCCGCGTTTCGAAACCACGCCCATCATCTTCGTCACGGGCGTGCACGTGACCGAGTTCGACCGGCTCAAGGGCTACAAGGCCGGCGCCATCGACTACGTGTACATCCCGGTGGTGCCGGAGATCCTGCGCAGCAAGGTGGCGGTGCTGATCGAGCTCGATCGCCAGCGCCGCGCGCTGCAGTCGGTCAACAAACAGCTGGAGCAATCCAACCGCCAGCTCGAGGAGGCCAACCTCACGCTGCAAAGCGAGAAGACCCGCGAGCTCGAAGCGCTGAATCAGCAGCTGCGTCGGGCCAACGAGGATCTCTCGCGCATCAACACCTCGCTGGCCAACGAGGTGCGCGAGCGCACGCGCGCCGAGAATCAGCTCAAGGAAGCGGTGGTCAAGCGCGACGAATTCCTCGCCATGCTTTCGCACGAATTGCGCAACCCGCTGTCGCCGCTGCGCAATGCCGCCCACATGCTCATGCAGGGCGATACGCAGGATCCGAAGATCATCTGGTCGCGCGGCGTCATCGAACGCCAGCTCAAGCACATGATCCGCCTGGTCGACGACCTGCTCGACGTGTCGCGCATCGCGCGCGGCAAGATCGTGCTCGTCTCCGAGAAGGTGGCCGTGGCCGACGTGATCGCCGCGGCGGTCGAGACCGTGCAGCCGCTGCTCGAGCAGAAGGGCCAGGTGTTGACCGTGGATGCGGGCGCGCCCGGGATCATCGTGCGTGGCGACCCGGTGCGCCTCGCGCAAGTGGTCGGCAATCTCCTGCACAACGCCGCCAAGTACACGGGCGAGGGTGGCCGCATCAGTCTGTCCTCGCGCCTCAACGACGGCCGCGCCGAGATCAGCGTGCGTGACAGCGGCATCGGCATCTCCGCCGAATCCATGCCGCACATCTTCGAGTTGTTCACGCAGATCCCGAGCGAGCGCGTGAACACCGGCGGTGGGCTCGGTATCGGTCTCGCGCTGGTCCGCGCGCTGGTCGAGCTGCACGGCGGCGAAATCGGTGCCGCGAGCGATGGTATCGATCTCGGCAGCGAGTTCACCGTGCGGCTGCCGCTGTTCATCGAGGAGAACGTCGCCGCCGATGTGGCGAACGGTCACGACAAGCCCGAACACGTCATGCAGGTCCGCCGGAACATCCTCATCGCCGACGACAATCAGGATGCGCTCGAGAGTCTCGCGCTCATGCTGAGGCTCGAAGGGCACGAAGTGCATTGCGCGTCCGATGGCGAGGAAGCCCTGGCGCTCGCCGGCCAGCGCCGTCCGGAGATCGTCGTGCTCGACGTCGGCATGCCCAAGCTCGACGGTTGCGAGGTCGCGCGACGCATCCGCGCGGAAAGCTGGGGCCGTGATGCGGTACTGGTGGCGCTCACGGGCTGGGGACAGGATGCCGATCGCAAACGGTCCCGCGAAGCAGGCTTCGACATGCACCTCGTGAAACCGGTGGACCCGGCCACCATCTGCGACATGCTGGTCACGCAGTGAGCCTGGCTGCGTAGCGAGCAGGCGCGCCGCCTGCGGTAACTTCTCACAGATTCCGTTTGCCGCGCCGCGGCGCCCGCTGCGCGAACACGCCCGCCTGCCTGTATCTTCGTCCGAACGGAGGGAGTCATGGCGCTATACGCGTTCGACGGTACATGGAACTCGCAGAAGGACGCCGGCGAGTACGACAAGAACACCAACGTGGTCCGCTTCAAGGACCAGTACGCCGGCACCCGGTTCTTCTACAAGGGCGTGGGCACCCGGCACGGCACCCTGGGCAAACTACTCGGCGGCGCGTTCGGCGTTGGCGGGCAAGATCGCATCGAGGATGCCCGCAAGGACATGGCGGCGCAATTTGCGAAAGGCGATCGCGACGTCGACATCGTGGGCTTCAGCCGTGGCGCGGCGCTCGCGGCCCACTTCGCCAACGTGATCGCCGACGATGGCGTGGTGGTGAACGGAGTGCGCGAACGGCCCACGGTGAGATTTCTCGGCGTGTTCGACCTGGTGGCGGCCTTCGGCATCCCGATCAACCTGCCGGGCTTCAATGCCAACCGCGTCAACCTGGGCTATAAGCTCGGTCTCTCCGCGGGCGTGAAGTATTGCTATCACGCGCTGGCGTTGGACGAGGCGCGCCAGGCCTTCCGGCCCACTCGGCTGCGCGGCCAGCACAGCCAGGAAGTCTGGTTCCGCGGCGTGCATTCGGATGTGGGTGGCGGCAACGACAATCACGCCCTCAATGACATCACCCTGCGATGGATGCTGCACAAGGCCATGGCCAGCGGCTTGCCGATGACCGCCGACTGCGTGGGCTGCAGTTGCATCCGCGCCAACGCCGACGGGAAGATAGGCGACAACTTCGACCCGATCCACAATCGCTCGCGCGAACCCAAGGAAGGGGATCTGTACCACTACACCGTAGCGGCGCGAACTCGCCACGTGAACCCGCCGGACCCCTGCACCCGCGAGACCGAGGTGCTGGAGATACGGGCCTGGAGCGGGACCCCGTCAGGAGACAGCGGAGCGCCGTAGGCGACAGGGTATAGTTGGCGCGGGGCAGTTTCCCGGCAGGGGTTTTGACTGATGCACGACGAAGAACTGCGTCCGGTGCTGGACCGGCTGCTCGCCACGCGCCGCGCAAAGGGGGAGGACACGCAGGGGGGCGCGCGCCGCGGCTTGCGCGTGCTGTTCACAGGCAATTCGGGCAAGAACAAGCTGCTGGCCGCGCAGCTGTTCGCGCATGAGCTGGCCGTCGATCTATTCCAGATCGATCTCACGCGCATCGTCAGCAAGTACGTGGCCGACACCGAGCGCAATCTCGATGCGCTGTTCAAGGCGGCAGAGGCCTCCGACGCCGTACTGTTGTTCGATGACACCGATCATCTGCTCGACAGCACGGGCGAAGACTCGGGGCGCTTTCCCAACTTCGACGTGAACCAGCTCCGGCAGCGTATCGAGTCGTACGACGGCGTGGTGCTGTTGGGCGCCGATGACCGCGCCCGCATGGACCCCCGCCTGGCGAAGCAGTGCGACGAGGTGGTCGAGCTCTAGTGGTGCCGGGGTGGGGTTGGCGACCCGCCACCCCCACCCGGCACGGTACCTGTCGACTAGCGGCCGTCGCGGTCGGAATCGCCCGGCAGCGAGCGTTCGATGCTGTGCCACGCGGAGCGGATGGCCTGCTTGGCATCTACCCAGGCGAGTTTGGACTTGCCCTTGGCGATGTCCCAGCCGGCTTCGAGACGGGTCTCGAGGTCGTCGAACTTGGTGTTGGGATTCTCTTCGTATGACTTGTACGCGTAGCGATACGCGGGGTCGAAGTCATCCCACTCGTACTTTGCGTTGTAGTACGGCTCGTCCTTGAACCTGCGCTGCCAGTGGGTGGTGAAGCGTTCGATGCGGTTCTCTCGTGCCATTTCTCTCTCCTTGTTACGAAAACGGGCCGAAGGTGTCGCCACCTCCGGCCCGCATGATTACGGTCAGCGACCGATCACTTCTTGACGTCGATCTCGTTGTCTACGGACTTCACGTTGTCGACATTGCGGGCCAGTTCTTCGGCCGTCGACTTCGCTTCCGAGTTGTCGACGAAGCCCGAGAGCTGCACCGCGCCTTCACGCGTTTCCACGTTCACCTGGTGCGCCTTCGTGCGCGGGTCACCAGCGAGGGCAGCCTTCACCTTCGCGGTGATCGCGGCGTCATCGACGCGCTCCGCGCCCGAGGGGCCACCGTCCGCGCGGACGGTCAGGTTGTTGCGGACCGCCGTGACACCCTTGGTGTTCTTGGCGATCTGCGCGGCGCGCTCCTTGCTCTCCGAGGTGTCCACGAACCCGTTCAGCTGAACGGTGCCCTTGAACGTTTCCACGTCGATCTGACGCGCCTTGGTCGCGGGGTCGGCGATCAGCGCGGCCTTCACGCGGCCCGTGGTCACCGAATCGTCGACCTGCTCACCGGCGGACTTGGTCGTGCGGGTGGAGGCGCAGGCGCCAACTGCCATGGCAACGACCAGCAGGACAGCACTGACAAAGCCTTTTGATTTCTGCATATAAACCTCTTATCTCCGAGCCGTATTGGCAATGAAACTGACGACCGCAAGGATCAGGAAGACGAAGAACAGGATCTTCGCGATACCTGCTGCGCCCGCGGCGATGCCGGCAAAGCCGAACACGGCTGCGATGAGCGCGATGACAAAGAAGATGACTGCGTAATGAAGCATCGATATCTCCGCATGTGTTGGCACCGAGTCCGGTGCCGGCGGAGGGGATCATCGCCGCCGGGCGGTTCCCGCAATGCAGGTTTGCCGGCGAAGGCCACGTGGGAAAACGCTGACATTGGTGTCGGCTTGCGGGATTACACGCGTCAGAGAGTGGTGCTAGCCGCCGAACCGTCGACGCGGCCATGCAATCCCCCGCCTAACAAGGTTGTTTGGCGGACGCCCGTTCCATCTCTTGCCTAGAGCCAGTATTGCAGCGGCAGCCAGAGCAGCTCTTTCAACCGCTCCTTGAGGCCACGCTTCTTCCAGGATGCGAGCGTGATTTCCTTCGCCTCACGCAAATCGATCTCGAAAGTGCGCGCCATGGCCGCGGCGAACGGCTCGTCGATCACGCAGACACTGATCTCGTTGTTGTGCACGAAGCTGCGCCAGTCGAAGTTGGTGGACCCGATCGATGACCATACGCCGTCGACGACGATGCTCTTGGAATGCAGGAAGGCGCTCTCGAGTTCGTAGAGCTTCACGCCACTTTTCAGCAGACCACCGTAATGCGCGCGGCCCGCGTAGAAAACGCCCGAAAAGTCGCTGTACGCCGGCAGGAGGATGCGCACCGAAACGCCGCGCTTCGCCGCGTCCGCCAACGCCTTTTCGAGCGTGTCGTCGGGAACGAAGTAGGCCATGGTCACGTCGACACTCTTCTGCGCGTACGCCAGCACTGAAAGGAGCATCGCGTAGATCACGTTCTGCTGGTCGTCGGGGGCGCTGGGCACCACTTGCACGACCGTGCGACCGCCTTCGGCTACCGTGTCCGTAAACGCAGGCTCGACCGCGCCCTTGCATTCAGCAGATGTCCAGGTGTCGCGGAACAGGCGCTCTAGGTGCCGCGCGGCAGGTCCGCGCACGCCGATGTGCGTATCGCGCCAGCCCTGCTCGATGGCGTTCTCCTGGGAGAAGCCGCGGCTCTTCGCCTGACGTGAGGCGATGCGATACGCGTGACTGAAATTGATGCCGCCGGCGAAGGCGGTTTCACCATCGACGACGACGATCTTGCGGTGGTCGCGGTGATTGAGACCGGCGAAGCGTTCGTCGAGCGGGTTCAGCGGATTGAAGGCGCACAGCGACACGCCGGTCTCGCCGAGATCCGCGAGGAATTGCTTGTCGGTGGTCAGCGAGCCAACGGCGTCATAGATGACGTATACGCGCACGCCGCGCCGCCGGGCATCCGCGAGCACCTGGCTCAGGCGCCGGTCGCCTTGCACGGCTTCCTCGAATATGAAGCTTTCGACCAGCACGTAGCTGCGCGCCTTCTCGATGGCGGAGAACATCGCCTGGTAGGTACGCGGCCCGTCGATGAGGAGTTCGACGGAGTTGCCTAACAACAGTGGCGGGGCACCGATCTCGCGCATGGCCGCGAGGTGATAGTCGAGGAGTGCGGTGTCACCCGTCGCGGCGAGCTTGCGCGTGAGTCGCAGGCGCGCGGCGCGATTGACCATGCCCTCTGCGCTTTCGATGTCGACCGGGACCTTGGAACGCGACACCGGCAGCGTACGCGCCAGTTCCACGTCGGGAAGCGTGCGGCAACCGCCGAAAACTGCACAGAGGGTGAGGAGTGAAACGAGCCCCGTCCACCGGCGGGTGGGCCGGTGGACGGATGGCTCGGTGGTCGTATGACGCGAAATGATTTCGAGGGGAGGGGCTCGTCGCGTCACTCTTCCACTTCTCCACTAGACGGCGGCAGTATCCGCGAAACCATTGGGAAAAACGCGCGGTACAAGGGCAGTCCTGTTGTCGGTGAAGTCCTACCAGCCGTGCGCACCCAATCTTAGTGTGACCCCGACACGCCCGGTCCATCCTGCGGCAACCAACCAAGGACAAAAACCATGCAAACATCCGCAAACCAGCCGGAGTTCCAGGCTGCGGCCGACCAAGCCATCGAAGAGCTGAATCACATCGTCGCGCAGGCCGAGAAGCTGCTGGAGCAGCTCGGTGAGCAGACGGGTGAGGCCGCGGAAGCGGTGCGCGAACGCGTGACGCAGACCCTGAACCAGGCGAAAGCCAAACTGGCCGCGACCGCGGTCGAGGTCGAGGAAGTCGCCGAGTCCATGGTCGAGCGGGCGGACAACTACGTGCGCGCGAATCCGTGGCAGTCCATGGCGATCGCCGCTTTGTTAGGTGGCGCCATCACCCTGCTGGTCACACGGATGTCCCGCGAATGAACGAGCCGCACTCCGGCGCGACCAATGGCAACGGAACCGGGGCCGCGGGCCTCGGCGACCGTGCTGCTCGCCCGGACGCGGAGGGCGCCGCCCCCGATGACGCAGGGCGCGCCACGCGTTCCGACGTCGAGCCCAGTCCGGCGCGCGAAATGTCGCTGCACCTGCTGCGCATGCTCGAGACGCGCATGGAGGCGGCAGGCATCGCCCTGCAGGGCGAAACACAGCTGGTCCTCGCGCGGTTGCAGCTCAAGTTGTTTGCCGCTGCGGCGGTATTCATCGCCATCTGGGGCGGCATCGTGCTCCTGGCCATCGCCCTGCCGCCCGACCTGCGCGTCCCGGTACTCGCGGCGGTGGTAGCCGCTTTCGTGGTGGTGGCGATCGCGGCGCAGTGGTTCGCACGCAAGAAGGCGTCGACCCAACAAGTCGGTTCGCTGCACTGGTTCCTCGACGGTCTGCGCCAGGACCTCGAAGTGGTGTCACGCACGCTCGCTCGGAACCATGAAGCCCGCCAACCCGGCCCCACGCCCTCCCAGACCAAGAGTGCCCCGCATGACTTCGCCGCTTGAACGGGCTCGATTGCTCGACGCCGAGATGCAGCTGCAACGCGCGTGGCTCGAGCTCAACCTGCGACAGATGCAGGCGCCGGCGCACAGCTCGCCGTGGGAAAAGTTGCAGTCGCTCAACCGCACCTTCAACTTCGGCAACCTCGGCCTGTCCCTGCTGAAGCACCGCTCATTGTGGGTTGCCGCCGCCAGCATGCTCGTCAATATCTACCGCCGACGTAGCAAGCGCTGACCGCGCACCCAAGGACAAAGCATGACAGCGAACGTGAGGCACGGCATTCGCGCCAGGTTCGTGTCAGTCCTCGAGCATGGCGACGAGGAGAGGGCGAATGCCGACAGGCTGACCGGCGCTTCATGCAGCCAGCAAGCTCCTGACGTCATCCAGCTACTCTCCAGAACTGGTTCATTCGGAATATGATGAGGCAACCTCGCCGCGCGCGATTCTTTGCTGCGCTCGAGAATTCGCCGAAAGATTGAGGTGGATGCTGAAACCGGACGAACAACAGGGGCTGGGTGTCGAAACCGCGGCAAACGCGCGCATCGATGAGCTCACGGAGCTGTCGACGCTGCTGCTGAAGATCATGGAGGGCGAGCGCTCCCAGCTCGCGAAGAAGCTGCACGATGAGCTCGGTGGCATGATCACGGCGGCCAAGATGGATATGCAATGGCTGTCGGCGCACATCGGCGCCACGCTCGACCCCAAGGGCGCGGAGAAATTCAATTCCGTGGTGCAGATGCTCGACCAGGCCATGGTGCTCAAGCGCCGCGTGGTGGAGAACCTGCGCCCTTCGCTGCTCGAGCACTTCGGGCTGGGGGTTGCGATGCGCAGCCATTTCGAAGAGCACTGCCGGCAGGCGGGCATCGAATGCGTCGCCTCACTACCCGAGGAATCGCTGGACCTGGATGCGGTCCGGCAGCTCACGCTCTTCCGCGTGGCGCAGTACGCGCTCGATGGCATCGTCGGTCGGGGCGGCGCGCAGAACGTGGAATTGGTCATCGAGCCGCACCAGGAAGCCGGTGTCGATGGCTATCTCATGATCATTGGCGACGATGGCGGCGCACCCGACCCTGATGCGACCTCCATGCTCATCTCACGCCACCGGGTCGCGCTCGCGGGCGGGCACATCGATTTGGAGAGCCGCTCGGGCAGCGGCAATCAGCTCAGGGTTTTCGTCCCGCGATCTGCAGCAGGATCGGCATGAGCTGGTCTATCTCGCGCATCTTGTCGAGAAAGTAGTCCGCGCCGGCCGACATGCAGCGCTCACGCACCGTGGGCAGGTCGTAGTTGGTCAGCACGACGATCCACACGTGCCCGCCATCCCCGGTATCTCGATTGCGGGCCCGCGCCTCACGGATGACGCCGATGCCACTGCCGGGACGCAGTTCCACGTCCACGACGATCGCGTCGTACGGAATGGTGTCGAGTTTTTCGACCGCTTCAGCCTCGGCGGCCGCAAGGCCCGTGACTTTGAAGGCCGTGTACTGCGACAGCATGCTTTCCAGGCGGCTGCGAAGGAGCGGGGAGTCTTCGACCAGGAGAATGCGCAGCGGCTTGCCGGGCGCCCCGTTGGGGCGCACGTCCTTGCTGGTCAATCTTTGCGGCGTATCCGCCGTCGTCGTCGAAGACGGATGCAGTGAACTGTGCATGGCCTCATCCATGAACGCCCATCGAGCGTCGACAGGCTAACTATTGGACGAGGTTATTGCGCAGTGCGTAAGTCGTGATGTCAGCATTACTCTTCATGGACATCTTCTCGAGGATACGGCTGCGGTAGGTGCTCACCGTCTTGACACTCAGGAAGAGACGGTTGGCGATCTCCGATACCGACTCGCCTTGGGCGAGTTTGCAGAAGATCTGGAACTCTCGTTCCGAAAGGATGCTGTGCAGCGGGGCATTCGGGTCGCCACGCACGCCGGCGACGAGCAGGTCGGCGAGTTCGGGACCAACGTAACGGCCGCCGCGCGCGACGGTGCGGATGGCGCGGAACAGTTCCGACTCGTCCGTGCCCTTGCCGACGAAGCCGCTGGCGCCGCCGCGCAACACATTCAGACCGTATTGCGCTTCGGGAAATGCCGAGAGAATCAGCACGCCGACGGACTCGTAATGCGCCTTTGCGTGCTTCAGCACGTCGAGGCCGGAAACGTCCGGCAGGGACAGGTCCAGCAACAGCACATCGATCGTGTGTTGACGGAGCTGTTCCATGGCTTCGCGTCCAGAACTCGCTTCGGTCACCACGGCGAGATCGGGCTGCCCGTTGATCAAGGTTTTGAGGCCGGCTCGGACAACCTGATGGTCATCCACAATCATGACTCTGGTGCGATTCATGGGCCGGGACGTCTCCACAACTTGTTGAGTTATCTCGTGCATTGCTGAAGTCTAACCTCGTAAGGTCTGACGCCTGTCCGGCGTAGTGGCCCTACCACGGTCAGAGATATCCTACACCCCTGCTGCGCTGCGACCACGACTGAACCGTTCTTCGGCCTTGTCCCAATCGACCACATTCCAAAAAGCCGCGACGAATTCGGGCCGCCGATTCTGATATTTGACGTAGTACGCGTGCTCCCAGACGTCGATGATGAAGATCGGCGTCGCCTCCCAGGGCTTCGGCACCTGTTGATCGTGCAACTCGAGTATCGAGAGCTGGCCGCTGCGCTCGAGCGCGAGAGCCACCCAGCCGCTCGCGAAATGCTTGACGGCCTGGTCGCTGAATTTTTCGCGGAATGCCGCGAAAGACCCGAAATTCGCGGCAATCGCCTTGCCGAGCTCGCCGCGCGGTTCACGCGGCACGGATGAGCCACTCGCCGGCGCGAGTGAATTCCAGAAAAGGTCGTGGTTGTAATGCTGCCCGCCGTTGTTGGCCACCGCGGCGCGCACCTGCTCGGGTAGTTTGTCGACGCCGCGGAGTAGTTCGATGAGCGGGAGCTTCTGCAGCTCGGGCTCCTTCGCGAGCGCGTCGTTGAGCTTGTCGACATAAGCCTTGTGATGCTTGTCGTGATGCAGCCGCAGCGTCGCCTCGTCGATGTGCGGATCGAGCGATCCGTACGGGTAAGGGAGGTCGGGCAGGCTGAAAGGATACGTCTGACGCGATACATCGGGCATGTGAGGGAACTCCGTATTCGCAGCGGAAAGAACCATCGATGATGAGCGCGCCACGTTTGTTTGCGCATCACCCGGTCGAGGTATGTGCCAGTAAGACGGTTCCGATCCCCACGCACCGACGGATAGAGACGACAGGGATGCGTGGCCGTGCCTGAGTGTGGCGAAAAGGGGAACCGTCTAACTTCACGCCCGGTGTTCAAACTCAAGGACCTGACATGAACGTGAAAATAGCTGCAGCGCTCGCCACCCTGGCTGTTGCGGCGGCCGCACCGGCCGCCTGGTCACAGGAAGAGAACCGCGGGTTTTATCTCGGCGGCGGCGTAGGCCAGTTCAACGCCCAGATCGATGACGTCGACCAAGTCGACAACACCGTCGATGATTGGGACGAAGACGATACGGCCTACAAGTTCTTCGGCGGCTACCGCATGAACAACTTCCTGTCGTTCGAGCTCGCTTACATCAACCTGGGTGAACCCTCGGGTAACGTCGTGCCGGGCCGCAACGTGGATGCTTCCATCGACGGATTCGCTCCGTACGTCGTCGGCACCATTCCGATCGGCAAGTGGTTCGAGGTGTACGGGCGTCTCGGTTACTATTTCTACGATGCGACCGTGGGCGTCGAGGATGAGCTCGATAACCGCGCGGAGTTCGACGAAGAGTCCGAGGATCTGGTGTACGGCGCGGGCATCGGTGCGAACATCGGCGAGCGACTCAACGTCCGCTTCGAGTATGAACGCTTCGACCTGCAGGGCGTGGACGACGCCGACTCACTGTGGCTGACCGCCGCGTGGAAGTTCTGATCGAAGGTCGACACTGAAATGGTCGGGCACCTGGCGCTGGCTCTGCCGGCGTCAGGTGCTCGCAACCGCGGTGGCGCCGGTCCGCGTGTCGCGGATCGCCTCCAACAGAAGTTCGTAGTCGCCGCTCTTCGGCACATACGCGTCCGCGCCCGCCGCCAGGGTATGGCGGATCATCTCGGGATGTGAGTGGCCCGAAAAAACGATGATGGAGACAGTGTTGCCGTCCCTGCGCACCGTCTTGAGCAGCTCGATGCTCGATCGACCTTGAAGCTCGAGGTCGAGTACCAGCACATCCACCTTCTGTTCTCGCGTGCTCTGAAGGACCGAGTCCACGTCCTTGGCGCTGCCGATGCAGTTGAGATCGGGTTCGGCAGAGATGATCGTGACCAGCAGTTCACGCAGGTCATCATTGTCTTCGGCAACGAGTACTCGAAGTGGCGGGGCGGTCATCTGCCTGAGCATACGCGGAAACGACGGGCGCGAATTGTCGCAGTGAACCGCCGCGTCGATCAACCGCCGGGGGCGGAACCCATGTTAGGGAATGCGGGCCTTTTCGGCGCCTTCGTGCTCGATGACCCATGCCAGGAGCGGATCCGCGGTCACCTGCTCGTTGCGCAGCGCATCGATGGTCATGCGCAGCTCGCGCAGCCGTTCGAGTCTGTATTGCTCGAGCTCGACCGGGCTCAAAACTTCTGCCACGGCCTTGATGATCTGGTTGGCGCTCGCCGACATCACATCACTCCTTGATGACGGTGTCAGTGTGGCAAAGCGCGTTCAGGTTGCACCTGCGCGGCGACTGATTGTGGCGTAGGACGGTGCCGCAGCGCGCAAATCCTACTGTCAAATTTCGTTCTAATAGTCCACGCACAAAGGAGGTTCCCACAATGAGCGAGAAACCAAAGATCCAGGGTGAGGGCGACTACGAGGCGACACGTCGCTATCGCAAACGAACCGAGGAATTCCTGGAAAATAACGACGTGGAAAAGGCGGCATTGGACGCGGCTCCGGAAGACGCGGCCGAGGCCGAGGAGCTGGAGGCGGCCGAGGAGGCGGGCAAGAGCCGCGCCAAGGCCGAGGACCCGGCCCTGCGCAAGGATTCACCGAAACATTAGTTAGAGAAGAACTGTTCCAGCGCCCGGCAGGTAGCGTCGGGCGCTTCTTCGGCCAGCATGTGCCCGCTGTCGATTTCCTCGCCGCGCACATCGCTGGCCCATTCCTTCCAGATCGAGAGCGCGTCGTACCACTTGGGCAGCACGCCCCTGGCGCCCCACAGTACCAGCACGGGGCAATCGATCTTGCGCGTGCCACGATCGGCCTGGTCCTGCTGAAAATCGACGCTTACCGCCGCGCGATAGTCCTCGCACATGGCATGGATCGCCGCCGGGTCGCGCGCGTTCTGCAGATAGTCTTCGTAGGCCTCGAAGTCCGAGCTCCCTTGGCCATGTTTGAACAGGAAGCCGATGGGGTCGGCGCTGATCATGCGTTCCGGCATGGGGTGCGCCTGCGCCAGAAAAAACCAATGCCAGTAACCCATGCCGAAGCGCCAGTCCGCGCGGCGCAGCGTGTCGCCGGTGGGCACGATGTCCAGCACAGCGAGCTTGTTGACCGACGCCGGGGAATCCAGCGCCAGCCGGTACGCGCAGCGGCCGCCGCGATCGTGCCCGGCGACGTGGAATTTTTCGAAGCCCAGCGCCTTCATCACCTCGACCTGATCGCGCGCCATGGCGCGCTTCGAGTAGGTTTCGTGGTTGGCGCTGGAAGCGGGCTTGCTGCTGCCGCCATAGCCGCGCAGGTCGGGACAGACAACCGTGAAGCGCTCCGCGAGCCGCGGCGCGATCTTCGACCACATGGCGTGCGTCTGCGGGAACCCGTGCAGCAGCAGCAGGGGTGGGCCGGAACCGCCATGCCGCAGGCGGATGGTGGCTTCGCCAGTCTCGATCGTGGTCAGCTGGAACCCGTCGAACACAACCCTCTCCCGTCAATGATGGGTGGCAAGGACCTCAAAGCGCCTGGTGACCCTTTGTCCCTCGTTGTCCACCAGGGTCAGTATGTGAGGGCCGGGGTCCATGTCCAACGATTGCTGGTGAAAAGTGTGCGTTGCGCCAAGATATCGATCGTCGAGATGCCAGTAGATCGTGGCGTCCCGGCGCCTATGCACGGCTTCGAAGACCGCGCGACCCCGGGTGCCGTCGAGCTCGCCGGGAATCAGCACCCGCCCGTTGACGTCCGGGTACAGCAACGCCAGCGAACCACGCGCGTCGCCACGGGATACGCAATCGGCGCGCAGGGACGGCAGCGGGCGGTACTCGGCGTGACCCCGCCGGTAGTAGAACTCCTCGGCCGCCGGCAGCACGAACCAGCTCGTGTGCCGCATTTCTCCGGGGGACTCGCACTCGCTGTCGACACGGAAGCGCCCGGATGCTTCGAGGTTCACGCGCGGGTTGTGCGGGCTCAGCATCTCGAAGTGGCTGTCCTTCGGTAGAAGCACGCGCTCCGTCTCACAACCCTCCACCGCGAGGAAGCCGTCGTTCACGCAGACCTGCACCTGGCGCAGCGCGTGCACGGGCTGCTCGAACCAGGGACTCGCGGGAAGCGTATTGAACAGACCGAACATCAACGGCGCCGCCATGTTGGAACCGGTGAGGCCGGGGCGGCCCTCGCCGCGGGCGTTGCCTACCCACACTCCGATCGTGTACCGGCTGGTGCTGCCCACGGCCCACCCGTCTCGCAGGCCCCAGCTCGTGCCGGTCTTCCATGCGATGGCGCGGCTGTCGGCGAAGCTGCGCCAATGGCCTTCCTCGCCCGGTCGCGGTACTTCGAGCAGTGCGCGCAGGGTCAGCCACGCGGCGCCCGTGCTGATGGGAGTCGGTCCGCGCGCCCGCGACTGCGTGCCGAGGATGGAGGTCAGCACGTGGAATTGCGGCTCGCGATCGGCGAGACCCGCGCGCGCGATCCCTGCGAGGCTCGCGTAGAGGCCGGTGATGTCCCAGAGGTTGCCCTCGGCGCCGCCAAGGATGAGCGTGAGTCCGTAATCGTCGGCGGGCCGCTTGAGTGTGCTCATGCCGGACGCCCGCAGCAGGTCGGCGAAGCGCGCGACCCCATACGCCTTGAGCTCGCGCACCGCCGGGATGTTCAGCGACTGCGCCAGCGCCTCGTCGGCGCGCACCGCGCCGCGATACTCGCGATCGAAGTTTTCCGGCGAGAAGCCTTCGTAGTGCGTGGGCACGTCGGGCAGCAGCATGCGCGGCGTGAGCAAGCCATCCTCGAGCATCGCGGCGTAGAGCATGGGCTTGAGGATGCTGCCGGTGCTGCGCGGGCGGCGGATGATGTCCACGGCGTGGCCGTCCCCATTCGAGTTGCCGACGTACGCGAGCACTTCGAACGTCACGTTGTCGACGATCAGCGCCGCGGCGTTGTGGACGTTCTGTCGCGCGAGCATTTCCGAATGCTCGTTGACGAGCTGCGTGGCCTGCATCTGCAGCCGTGCGTCGAGTGTCGTGCGCACCCGGTGAATGGTTGGCTGCTCGGCGCGCAAGGTATCGAGCAGGTGCGGCGCGAGATCGGGGAGATCATGCGGCTCGGTGGTGAGCGGCTCGGCCAGCGCCAGGTCGAGATCGAGCGCGCTCAGGTCGCCAGCCTCGCGCAAGCGACGCAAGACGAAATCACGCCTGGCCTGCAGACGTGCGCGATTGCGTTTCAGATGCACCAGCGCCGGGTTGTTGGGCAGCACCGCGAGCGTCGCGGCTTCCGCCCACGACAGGTGCGCGGGCTCGCGGCCGAAATATCGCCAGGATGCGGCTTCCAGCCCCACGACATTGCCGCCGAAAGGCGCGTTCGCCGCATACAGCGACAGCAGCTGCTGCTTGTCGTAGGCGGTCTCGAGCCGCAATGCGAGCAGGCCTTCGGCGAGCTTGGCACGTAGCGTGCGTTCCTCGGCGGTTCCCTCGGCCGCGGTGCGCGAGAGCCGCGCGAGCTGCATGGTCAACGTGCTGCCACCGCTCACGACGCGCCCCTCGGCCAGGTTCAATTTCGCAGCGCGTGCGATGGCGAGCCCGTCGATGCCCGAATGCGCTGCGAACCTCTTGTCCTCGAACACGATGAGCGCGCGGCGGAACTTCGCCGGCACGTCGCGTCCGGGTGGGAAGCGCCACTGTCCGTCGGCCGCGATGCGCGCCGAGAGCAGCGTACCGTCGCGCGCCTCCACGACGTACGACAGCGGCGCGTGGAACAGCTGATCGGGCAGCAGGAGCCAGTAGGCGAGGCCGAGCGCCGCGCCGACGCCAGCCAGAACGGCGGCGGCGCGGCGGTGCAGGGGCCAGCGGGTGTTCCTGCGCTCGGTCAAGCTGCGGGTCTCACTTCTGCGGCGATACCACTTCGACCCACTGGCCGCGCTGCCGCGCGTACAGGTTGGCGTCGTACATGGCTTCGACGCCAACGCCGGGTAGATAGTACCGGCCGAGGTACGCGGTGTTGAGCCGCGTCTCGAAGAAGATCGACTCATCCGCGTTCAGGCTGAAATAGCGCAGCACGCGATCGTCGCGGATGTCCGTGTACTCGGCCTCGCGTCGCTGCCGGTCGCGCCATTCGGACGGGACCCACCAGAAACGCCCACGAGCGTCGGTCCCGGCGCGTTCGCCCGCGGTGTCGACGTTCTCGAGCCGATCGTTGCGGATCTCCCAGCCTCCCGGGAACATCTGCGTCAGCGCCAGGTTGTCGACGGAGCGGCGGCTGGTGTTGCGGATGGTGATCTGCGCGATCAGGTCCATGCCCTGCGGCAGCTTGCTCACGTCCACCGGGTCGCCGTCGGCGCTGGTGTAGCGGATGTCGACGGCCAGGCCGTTGGCGGCGGCATCTTCCTCGCCGCTGCGCGCGATGGCCCGCACCGCCGCGGCGACGTACAGTTTGCGGTCCGATGTGTTCTTCAGCTCCAGTGGCGTGCCCGCGACCGTCGGCGGCGGTAGTTTGACGGTGGCCAGCGGCGATGCACCTTGCACCGTGACCAACCGCGCCTTGCCACCTTTCCCGTCGGGTGACGAATAGTCGAAGCTGAAGCCGGTGAATGGCCGGGTCCCGGTGGTCTGCGCCACCGCGACCAGCGCGAACGCCAGCGACTGCGTGCTGTACCAGTCGCCGCTCGCGAGCTGGGCCGCGACGTCCTCGAGCAGTTTGTCAGCGTCCTGCGGGCGGCCCACGAGAGTGAGACCCTGGAGCACGATGGCGCGGTCGCGTAGCAGCGAGCCGAAGGTGTACGGATTGGCGTCGGCGAACACGAAGGCCTGCACCTTGCCATCAACCAGCGTCTTCGCCACATCCGGCTTGCCCGCGAGCTTGTACGCCGAGGCCAGCAGCCAGCGCTCGGCCAGCGACATCGAGGTGGTCTCACGCAACCTGTTCATCGCGCCGACCTCGGGCTGGCCCGCGAGCGCCAGCGTGTAAAGACGATATGCCTGCGCGAATCGGGCCGCTTCCGCGAGCGAGGCGCGATAGTCGGCCATGCCGCGCAACTCGTTCACCTGGCCCGCGCTCCAACGCTGCGCCGCGGACTTCTGGTAGCGGATCCACCCAGCCTTCATGTCGCCGGGCAACGAGTAGCCGAGCTTCTCCGCTTCGAGCAGGAAATGCCCCGCGTAGGTCGTGCCCCAGTCGTTGCGCCAGTCGAGAGACGGGTCGTGGTCCCAGACGCCCGGCCAGTAGGCGAATCCTCCGCTCGAATGCTGGAAGCTGCGCAACCTCGCGATGCCTGCGCGGACGTTGTTCTCGGTCTGCAGGCGCTGGTTCTGGTCCAGCTTGACCAGCGCAGAGAGGTACAGCTGCGGGAATACCGACGATGTAGTCTGTTCGAGGCAGCCGTGCGGATAGCCGATCAGGTACTGCAACCTCGTGTCGAGATCGATGGGTGGCAGCGCCGACACCTCGAGCTGCGCGCTCTGCGTGCCTTCCAGGCCGAAGCTCCTGAGGTCTGCCTTCCACGCCGCGCCGGGTTCGAGCACGCCGCGCTGGAAGCGCGACGCCGCCGCGTTCGGCGTGCGGATCTCCAGCCACACATCACTCTCCGCGCGGAACCTGCCGCTGGTGGCGATGACCTTGATCTTCCCCTTGCCGAGCTGCGAACCTGCCTTCAGCGCCAGGAAGCCCAGCTTTTCCTCGGGGCGCGTGAACGCGATCGTGGTCTTCGGCGTCGCCGCGCTGAACCGCGCGTCGGTCTGCACTTCCAGGTGCACGTTCTTGATGGACGCGTCCGCGGTGAACACCGACACCGGCAGGCTGAACTGCTCCTCGGGGCCGATCACGCGCGGCAGGGTGGGCAGGATCATGAGCGCCTGGCGCACGAAGACCGATTTGTCCGCCGAGCCGTAGGCGCTGCCGTCACCAGCCACGACCATGACGCGCACGGCGCCGACGTACTGGGGCAGCTCGATGGTGTGCGCCTTCTTCTCGCCCGCCTTGAGTGCGAAGGGCCCGAGGAATTTCACCACCGGCGGAAAGCGCGACTTGGCCTCATCGGGGTTTGTGTGGCCCGCGCCATCCGAACCACCCAGCGCCAGCAGGCGGTCGAGCTCGCCGCCGTATGCGCCGGCGACTTCGTCGAACAGGTCCCAGGTGAGGATGCCGAGTGCCTCGCGCTGGTAGAACTCGCCGTGCAGGTCGGGCGTCCTGAAGTTCGTCAGGCCTAACAAGCCTTCGTCGACCACCGCGAGCGTATAGTTCATCGCGCGACCCGAGGTCTCGCTGACGGTGACGTTGGCTTTCGACTGCGGCGCCCATTCCGCGGCAGAGGTCACGAGCGGCGCGAGCCGCGTCTGCGGGTCCGTCACTTTGAGCGGGATCACGCCGTACAGGCGGATGGGGCGGTCATTGGTCTTGCCCGCGTGTGGCTGGATCATGGTGACCGCCACGTATACGTTGGGCGCCATCGCCGCGGTGATCGGGATCGACACGCGGTTGGTCGCGCCTCTGGAACCGGGTTCCTTCGCCGATGCCTCTATCCACCGGTGCTCGAGGATCGCGCTGCCGTTCTCGAGCGTGAGCAGCGCGCGGCCCTGAGCGGCTTCGGGCAGCTGGACCACCGCGGTCTCGCCCACCTTGTATTCCTGCTTGTCGGACGTGAGCGTGAGGATGTTGGCGGCGGGACCCGACTGGTCGCGCTGCGCGCCGGCCCACGAGGGCCAGTCGATGTAGAACACGCGCCCCGTGCAGTGGCCGCCGTCGAGGTCACAGGCGCGCACGAGATAGCGACCCCACTCGGGATATCTGACCTCGAAAGTCCACTGCGCGCGGCCGTCCTTGCTGGACAGCGTCTGCTGGGTCACCACCGAATTGCTCTCGCTCTGCGCGTATTGCGCGAGCGAGTCACCCGTCTGCTCCCACCACCAGCGCCACTGCACCTTGTACAGCGTCACCTTGAGGCGGGGGATCGACACCGGCTTGCCGCGCAGGTCGACTGTCGCCAGGTCCACGACGTGCTTCGTGTCGGTGAGCAGCATGTCGCGCGCGGCGTCGCCCTTGGGCATCTTGAGACCCACGTAGCGGTCGAACGCAGCCACGGTACGCGTCTCGCGATTGATGCTGAACGCACCTCCGCGCTCGAACACGCGCGTGACGAAACTGGCGTTGAGCATGCCGGGCACGTCGCGCGGCAGATCCAGATCCTTCTCCAGCGTGGCTGCGCCGTCTTCATCGAGCTGGCCGTCGAACACCGTGATCGGCGCACCGCTGAACCCACGCGCGGGGTCGTCGAATACGTAGTCGCCAAAGGTCTTGAAGTGCGTCGCACCGGGCGAGAGTCGCACCTCGACGTTGGCGCGCAGGTTCGCGGCCGTGGCGCCACTCAACCATTGCGAGGAAAGCTGCGCGCGTAGCGGCGAGCTCGCGAGCACGTCGCCGCCGGCCCTGCTGTCCGCGGGGGCATCGTGGTTGCCGTTTCCTGCAGCACTTTCTGCGAAATGGAGGTCGATCTTGAGCCGGTTCGGCATGACGGTTTCGATCTTGAGAGTCTTGCCGAAAGTCGCGCCGCCGATCAGCGCGGTGGCGTTCCAGTCGCCGGTCGGCGCATCCGCCGCCGTCCTGACCTCGAAGGCATAGAACTGGCCGACGGGCGTGGTGTTGGTGAGCGTCTGCACGAGCTGGCCGCGCGGATTGCGCAGCTCGAGCGTCACCGGATGATTCGCGGGCAGCGTCCTGTTCCGGTCCTGCAGCGCAAACGTCAGATAGAGGGTATCGCCGGGGCGCCAGACGCCGCGATCACCATACAGATAGCCCTTGAGGCCGTTGACGACGGTCTCGCCGCCCACGTCGAAGTGGCTGGTCGGCAGCGCCACGCCCTGCGCCACCTTGAGATAACCCTTGCGTCCATTGTCGTCGGCGATCAGCGCGAAAGGTTGCGCGCGCAGGTCGAGTTCGAGCGTGCCCGAGCTGTCCGTCCGTCCACTGGCGAGCAACTGGTTCTGGTAGCTGATGGCGTCGATCGTGACGCCGGGCATCGGTTTGGCAGAGTCCAGCGCGGTCGCGACCACCAGTAGTTTGCCCTTGGCACCGCGCTTGGCGATCAGGCCGATGTTGGACGCGAGCAGGTTGCGCTGCGCGCGGATGTTCTGGCCGTACCGGTAGTAAGCCGGCTTGCAGGGGTCATCGCGCTCGTTCCAGACGACTTCACCGTCGTAATTTTCTTCCTCGTAGTAGTTCCACGCGCTGCCGTTCTCCTCGGAGTAGTAGCCGTCGGCATCCTCGGCATTGGCCGGCTCGGGTTCGTCGACGCTGTCGGGGCTCTGGCCCGCGCATTCATACAACGCGTCCTTGGGCGACAGCGAGAGCCTGAGCTGGAAGAGGCCGCCCGGGTGTTTGCGCATGAGCTCGGTGACGTCGAGGTTGTAGCGCGTCCACTTGCCGGGCACCTGCGCGGTGAGCGGGATGCTCTTGCGCCACAGCACCCGGCCCACGCGCCCCAGCTCCGCCGAGCCCGACAGCGTGTTCACCTGCAGGAACTGCGGGATATTGGGCTCGAACACCTGCAGCGCCGTCACCTGCACCGCGCGCGCGCTCACGGCTTCGAAGGGCACGCTGAGAGTGGTGGCGTCCGGCAGGATCACGCCGTTGCCCACGAACCGCACCTGCGGCTTGGTGTTGGTGAACTCGAGCTCGAATTCGCGCGTGCCGATGAGTTGCGAGCCGGCGCGGCTGCGGACCTGCGGCTCGAGCGTTACGGTCAGGTTGCCGACGACGTTTTCGTTCACGTACAGCGTGAGCAGATTGCCCTGGATGCTGGTGGTGAACTCGCCCGATGAAAGGCGGACGAGACCCTTGAGATCCTGGCGCGCGTCGATGGCAGCCGAGAACTTGAGCTGGATCTGGCGCTGGTCGTTCACCTGCAGCGCTTCCGCCTGCGTGACTGCGAACTCGTCGAGAGCGGGTACGCGCGTCGTACCCGTGCCTTTGACGTGTGGCAGACCCAGCGGCGACCCGTCCCAGCTCAATACGAGCTGCTGTTCGTCCTTCTTGCGCGGGATGTCGGGGATCACGAAGCCGTACTGCCGCTCGCCGCCGGTCCATTGGATGCGCACCGGCTTGCCGTCGAGCGTGGCCGTGAGGATCTTCTCCAGCTTCTCGCGGTTTTCGGTGTCGGCGGTGTCGATGGAGCCGCGGAGGGTCATCAACTCCTCGTGCTCGTAGTCGACGTCGAGGCCATGGTTCTTCACGTCGAAGTTGACTTCGAAGGTTTTCACCGAGAATGAGAAGGGCCGGGTGTCTGCGGCCATGCCCTCCAGACCCTTGGGTTTCACCTTTACGCGGTACTCGGTGTTGGGCGCGAACTCGGTCTCGGGCCGGATCACGATCTCGCGGCGATTGACGAACGAGATGCGCACTTTGGCCGCGGGCTCCATCTCGATGTTCGCGGACGCGTCACCGCCGACCTTCGCGTCCGGCACCACATCCTTGGTGAACAGCACGCGCAGCGGTGAATGGCGCGAGATTGCGCCGTTGCTGTGCATGCCTATCGCGCTCACCCAGCTCGGGTCGGGGGCCCCGGGTTTCGTGGTCGGGGCATCCTTGTTGCTCCCGCTGCAGGCGACGAGGAAGAAAACCACGGCGGTGGCGCACGCGGTGACGAGTCTGCGAATCATGAAAGCTCCCGGTGGATCGACGCAGCGTCAGTACAACGCTCGAAGCTGTCGGACCCGTGTGGCAATTGTGGCAGACGCGGGCGTGCGAATATGCGTACTGGCCCACCGAGCCGGAGATTCGATGCCGCAGTTCCAGGATCATTCCTTCGCCGCGTTCCTTTTCGACATGGATGGCACGCTGCTGGACTCTTCGGCCGTCGTGGAAAGAGTCTGGCGTACCTGGGCGCAACGACACGGAGTCGATCCCGAGAGGCTCCTGGCCGCGAGTCACGGCGTGCGTTCGGAAGACACCATCCGGCGGTTCGCCACCGCTGCCACCGACGTCGCCCTGGAAACCGACTGGATACTCCAAGCCGAGCTCAACGACACCGAAGGCGTGGTGGCACTGGCGGGAGTGCGTGCATTGATCGAGCGGCTGCATGCCGGGGAGTGGGCGATCGTCACTTCGGCGACCAGGGACCTCGCCATGGTGCGCCTGCGTGCCGCGGGACTGCCGTTGCCGCACGTGCTGATCACCGCCGAGGACGTGGAGCGCGGTAAGCCGGACCCTCAGGGTTTCCAGAAGGCAGCGACATTGTTGGGCGTCGCCATCGAGCACTGCCTGGTATTCGAGGATTCACCCGCCGGGGTCGCGGCGGCCAAAGCCGCCGGTGCGCAGGTGGCGATCGTTGGCGATCTGGTGCCGGCAGACCAGGGGAGTTTTGCGATCGCGGATTATCTCTGACGGCGAGCTCCGCTCGCGCTGACGCCGAGCTCAGCTCGCGGCGGCTTCCTTGCTGCCCTTGATCCACACGCCGCTCTGCAAAGTGGTGGCGAAGGCCGCGCCGACGATGCCCGCGTCCGCACGCAACGCGCCGATCTTCAGCGGCGCCGGCGATTTGAGATCGTCGCAGAGGTTCGGGTTGTCCGCGGTGATGCCGCCGCAGAGGACGATGAGATCGGGCCAGAACAACGCGTGCGTTCGCTGGAGCACATAGCTGAGCTCGGACATGTACGTGGCCCAGTCGAGCTTGCGCTCCATGCGCGCGCGGCCGGAGGCGCGCGTCTCGGCTTCCATGCCGTCGAATTCCAGATGTCCCAACTCGGTGTTGGGCACGAGCTTGCCGTCCACGAACAGGGCGCTGCCGATGCCGGTGCCGAGACTCAGCACCATGACCGTGCCCATGACGTCGCGCGCGGCGCCGTAATTGACTTCAGCGAGCCCCGCGGCGTCGGCGTCGTTGATGGCGATCACGTTGCGCTTGAGGCGCGTGGCGGCGGGTTCGGCCAGTGGCTGGCCGATCCAGGCCTTCGCGACATTGGCCGCGGTGTACACGGTGCCGCCGACGACCACGCCGGGAAACGTGACTCCTACCGCCATGTTTCCCGCATTGTCAGGAAGCGCCGTCGCCATGGCGTCCATCATTTCGCTGACCGCGGACATCGCGGGCGAAGGCACCGAGCGGCGTTCGCCCACCAGGGCGCCCCGGGTCAAGTCGACGACGGCAGCCTTGATCGACGAGCCGCCGATATCGATACCAATTGCTTGTCGGTGCATTCCGCGTTAACTCGAAGCCAATGTGGTGCAACGCGCAGGGATGGAATCACCGGCTTGGTAATCGCTGCCCCGTCGCGTGAGGGCATATGATACCGATACAAACGCTTCGACAACGATTTTGCATGCAATGTCGGTAGCGCCAAGAAAAATGTCCTGAAATGTCTCGTCGAAAAGGAAAAGGTAGTTCGAGTGTTGAATGACCTGACGCAGGGTGCGGGCGCGATCCTGCGACGCGGAAGCTTGCGGGCGGCGATTTACGACCGGCTCACGCGCAGCCTGGGCAAGGAGCCGGAAACCGCAACTCCTCGCGATTTATACGACGCTTTGTCGCTCGCGGTGCGCGAGGAATTGTCGGCCCGTTGGCTCGCGACGCAGCGGCGCGTCGCCCGCGCCAGGGTGAAGCGGCTGTGTTACTTGTCGGTGGAGTTCCTCCCCGGGCGATCGCTGATCAACGCGTTGTCGAGCCTCGACGGCGAGCTGATCGACGAAGCCCGGTCCGCGGTGGCCAGCATGGGTCACGATTTCGACGCCGTGGTGGCGCTCGAAGTCGATCCCGGCCTTGGCAATGGCGGCCTCGGCCGACTCGCGGCCTGCTTCCTCGATTCGTTGGCCACCCTGCAATACCCGGCGACGGGTTACGGCATTCGCTACGACTACGGCATCTTCACGCAATCCATCGATACGGACGGCGCGCAGCGCGAGTCCGCGAGCACCTGGCTGCGCTTGCACAACGTGTGGGAAACGCCACGCTCGGACGCTCGCTACATCGTGCGTTTCGGTGGCCGCGTGCTCAGCACACACGACGTCGGCGGCGCGCAGCGTTCACGCTGGGTAGAGACGCAGGATGTATTGGCGGTGGGTTTCGACCAACTGGTGCCCGGCAATCGCTCGCCCACCGTGAACCACCTCCGCCTGTGGTCGGCGCGCGCGCTGCAGCCCTTCCACATCGAAGATTTCAACGCCGGAAATTATTCGGACGCCGTCGAAGACCAGGTCGGGGCGAAGAACCTGTCGCGCGTCCTGTATCCGGACGACTCGACGCCGCAGGGCAAGGAGCTGCGTTTCAAGCAGCAATACTTTTTCGTGAGCGCGAGCATTCAGGACATCCTCGCGACGCACCTCGCCGAGGAGCGCACGCTCGAAGAGCTGCCGAGCGCACTCGCGGTGCAGATGAACGATACGCATCCCACGCTCGCGATCCCCGAGCTGATGCGGCTGCTGGTCGACCAGTACGACATGCCCTGGGCGCAGGCGTGGGACATCTGCCGCCACGTGTTCGGCTACACCAACCACACGCTGATGCCCGAGGCGCTCGAGACCTGGCCGGTGAATTTCTTCGAGCGCTTCCTGCCGAGGCACCTCGAGATCATCTACCGCATCAACGAGGAATTCCTGCTCGAGGTGGAAAAGCGGTTCAAGGGCGACGGAGCGGCGAAGACGACGTTGTCGATCATCGGCGAATCGTATGGACGCCGCGTGCGCATGTCGCACCTCGCGGTGGTCGGCTCGCACCGGGTGAACGGCGTGGCCAAGCTGCATTCCGAGCTCATGCAGAAGACCATCTTCTCGGGTTTCGCGCAGATGTTCCCCGACCGTTTCACCAACGTCACCAACGGCATCACCGTGCGGCGCTGGCTCAAGCAGTCGAATCCAAGGTTGTCACGACTGCTCACAGAGCGGCTGGGTTCGGCGTGGGAGAACGATCTCGAGGAAATCGAGCGGCTGCGCTGGGCGGCCGACGATCCGGACTTCCGCGCGCAATTCCGCGACATCAAGCGCCAGAACAAGATGGCGCTGGCCGAAGAAGTGGATCGGCGCACGGGCATCGACGTGAGCGTCGACTCGCTGTTCGACGTGCAGGTCAAGCGCATCCACGAGTACAAGCGGCAGCTGCTCAACATCCTGTACGTGATCACGCGGTACAACCGCATCAAGGCCAGGCCCGATGAACATTGGGTGCCGCGCACGGTGATGTTCGCGGGCAAGGCAGCGCCCGGTTATGTCATGGCGAAGGCGATCATCCGGCTCATCAACAATGTGTCGACCACGATCAACCAGGACCCGGTCACGCTCACGCGTCTGAAATGCGTGTTCCTGCCCGACTACGACGTGTCACTCGCGCAGACCATCATGCCGGCCGCGGATCTCTCGCAGCAGATCTCGACGGCGGGTA
This sequence comes from Steroidobacteraceae bacterium, assembly GCA_035525785.1. Lineage (GTDB taxonomy): Bacteria > Pseudomonadota > Gammaproteobacteria > Steroidobacterales > Steroidobacteraceae > CADEED01. The sequence goes on from DATLDQ010000151.1 coordinate 29,511, forward strand.
TGGAAGCATCGGGCACGGGCAACATGAAGCTGGCGCTGAACGGAGCGCTCACGATCGGCACGCTGGATGGCGCCAACATCGAGATCAAGGATTCGGTGGGTCCGGAAAACATTTTCATCTTCGGCATGACGGCCGACCAGGCGGCGAAACGCCACGTCGATGGATACCAGCCGGGCGAGATCGTCAAGGCGAATCCCGAGCTGGCGAACACTCTCGAGATGATCCGCGGTGGCGCGTTCTCGCGCGGCAACAACGAATACGGCCGAATGCTGGTCGACCGGCTGACGTCGGACGGCGAGCCCTTCCTCGTGCTCGCGGATTTCGATGCCTACTGCGCGGCGCAGGATCGCGTCGACGCCTTGTATCGAACGCCCGAAGAGTGGAGCCGCCGCGCAGTGCTCAATACCGTGGGCATGGGTCCGTTCTCGAGCGACCGCAGCGTGCGTGAGTACGCCGAGAAGATCTGGAACATCAGGTCAGTGATATGAAAGGGCGTCTGACAAAGGCGGAGATCGGTGCGCTGGTCAGTGCCACCCATCATGAGCCGCGCTCGCTGCTGGGTTATCACGAATTCGATCGTGACGAGAGCACGCGGCTGTGCATCGTGCGGGTTCTCGAGCCGGGCGCGGACTCGGTGCAGGTTTTCTGGGAGGACGATCCGGCGAAGCGCTTCCCGCTGGCGCGCGTCCACGAGGCAGGCCTGTTCGAAGGCAGCGTGCCCTACCGTCGTCCGCTGGTGCCGTACAAGCTGTGCGTCACATACCAGGATGGGCACGAGACGGCCAAGCACGACACCTATTTCTTCTCGCACGAGCTGTCGGATTTCGATCTCCACCTGTTCGGTGCGGGCCGGCATTACGGCCTGTACCACAAGTTCGGGGCGCACCTGCGCGTGCGCGATGGCGTTGCGGGTACGCACTTCGCGGTCTGGGCGCCGAATGCCAAGCGCGTGAGCGTGGTCGGCAGTTTCAATTTCTGGGATGGCCGCAAGCACGCCATGCAGGCGCGCGGCAGTTCCGGTGTATGGGAGTTGTTCGTGCCCGGCGTGGGCGAGGGCGTCGAGTACAAATACGAGCTTCGCACCCAAAAAGGCAACCTGTTGCTGAAGTCGGACCCCTTCGGCTTCCAGATGCAGAAGCGCCCGGAGACCGCCTCCATCGTCGCCAACCTCGACGGCTACGAGTGGGGCGATGAAGCCTGGATGCGTGAGCGCGGCCAGAAAGACTGGCGCCGTTCACCCATCAACATCTACGAAGTGCATCTCTCGAGCTGGAAGCACGCGTGGAACCGCCAGCCGCCTTTCTACACCTGGGCGGAGGCGGCGGAGACGTTGATCCCTTACGTCCTCGACATGGGCTACACGCACATCGAGCTCATGGGCGTGGCCGAGCATCCCTTCGACGGTAGTTGGGGCTACCAGGTGGTCGGTTACTTCGCGCCCACCTCTCGTTTCGGCACGCCGACCGACTTCATGGCCTTCGTCGACAAGTGTCACCAGGCCGGCATCGGGGTGATCCTCGATTGGGTTCCCGCGCATTTCCCCAAGGACGCGCACGGTCTCGCGGAGTTCGACGGCACCGCGCTGTACGAGCACGAGGACACGCGCCTCGGCGAGCACATGGACTGGGGCACGAAGATCTTCAACTTCGGGCGCCACGAAGTGAAAAATTTCCTGGTCGCGAACGCGCTGTACTGGCTCGAGCGATATCACGTCGATGGCCTGCGCGTGGACGCGGTTGCGTCCATGATCTACCTCGACTACAGCCGCAAGGCGGGCGAGTGGGTGCCGAACCGCTACGGCGGCCGCGAGAATCTCGAGGCGCTCGAATTCCTCCGCGAGTTCAACACCGTCGCGCATGGCAACCACCCGGGCGTGCTGACCATCGCCGAGGAATCCACGGCGTTTCCCGGCATCTCGCGGCCCGTGCATCTGGGCGGCGTCGGCTTCAGCTTCAAGTGGAACATGGGCTGGATGAACGACACGCTGGCGTATTTCAGCAAGGACCCGGTCTACCGGCGCCACGAGCACAACAAGATGACTTTCTCGTTCGTGTACGCGTGGACCGAAAATTTCGTACTGCCGATTTCCCACGACGAGGTGGTGCACGGCAAGCGTTCGCTGCTCGACAAGATGCCGGGCGACGAATGGCAGAAGCGCGCCAACTACCGCCTCTTCCTCGCGTATATGGCTGCGCACCCGGGCAAGAAGCTCATGTTCATGGGGTCGGAATTCGGCCAGTGGCACGAGTGGCGCGAGCATGAGCAGCTCGATTGGGCGCTGCTCACCGACGCCAAGCACCAGGGATTGCAGGCGCTCAACCGAGAGCTCGCGCGTTTGTATCGCGAGCTTCCGCAATTCCATGCCAGTGACTGCGAGGCCGGTGGATTCCGCGGCATCGACCTGCACAACACGGATGAGAGCGTGTTCGCGTTCCTGCGCCAGGAAAACGGCTTCGCGCCGATCGTGTGCGCATTCAACGCGACGCCGGTGCCGCGCGAGGACTACTGGCTTGGCGTGCCCGACGCGGGCCGCTACGAGGTGATCTTCGACTCCGACTTCCCGGCCTTTGGCGGCTCGGGTTTCGCGAGCGTCGCGAGCTATGACGCGTTCGAGCACACGGTGCACGGTTTTCCGCATGCGCTGCGCATCCGCCTGCCGCCACTCGCCGGCGTCTTCCTGAAGAGGAATGGATGAAGCACGGATCCGCCGACGTTCTCGGCGCGACCATGACGCCCGAGGGCGTGAATTTCGCCGTGCGATCGCGTGCCGCGACGCGCGTCGATGTCTGCCTGTATGACGCCAGCGGCAGGACCGAGACCGCGCGCCTCACGTTGCCCCACAAGACCGGCGCCGTATTCCACGGCCTGGTGGAGCCGGAGCTCGCGCGCGTCGGCACGCTGTATGGCATCCGCGTGTTCGGGCCGTACGATCCCCGGGAGGGCTACCGCTTCAATTCCAACAAGCTGTTGATCGACCCGTGGGCGCGCGACGTCGTCGGCGACGTCACGTGGAACCCCGCGGTGCTGGGCTACGATCCCACGGACCCGGAGGGCCTGAAGCCGAGCCTCGTGGACAGCGCGCCCTTCATGCCGCGCTGTCGCGTGATCGACGGCGCCTTCGACTGGAACGGGGACCGGCAACCTGCGGTGCCGTGGCGCGATTCACTGATCTACGAGCTGCACGTCAAGGGCTTCACGCAACTGCATCCGGCCGTACCGCCGGAGTGGCGGGGCAAGTACCTCGCGCTCACCGTGCCGGCGGTCATCGAGCACCTGAAATCGCTGGGAGTCACGGCTGTCGAGCTCATGCCCGTGCACGCCATGACGAGCGAAGGGTTTCTCACCGAGAAGGGCCTGACCAACTACTGGGGTTACAACACCGTCTGCTGGTTCGCGCCGAGCGATCGCTACGCGGTCAAGGACCCCGTGGTCGAGCTCAAGCAGGCCGTCAAGGCGCTGCACAAGGCGGGCATCGAGGTGATCCTCGACGTGGTCTACAACCACACGGCCGAGGGCAACGAGGTCGGGCCGACGCTCAATTACAAGGCCATCGACAATCGGGCTTACTACTTCCATCGCGCGACGGACCGCCGTTTCTACGACGACGTCACCGGCTGCGGCAATACGGTGGCCTGCGATCATCCCATCGTGCAGGCGGACATCGTCGCGAGCCTGCGCTACTTCGCCGAAGAATTCCGCATCGACGGCTTCCGGTTCGATCTCGCCACGGTGCTGGGCCGCGACCGTTCGGGTTTCAACTCGAACTCGGCATTCTTCGCGACGATCGCCGCGGATCCGGTGCTCGCCTACCTCAAGCTCATCGCCGAACCCTGGGACGTGGGCCTCGGCGGCTATCAGCTCGGCAACTTCCCCCAGGGTTGGTCCGAATGGAACGACCGCTTCCGCGATACCATGCGCGCGTTCTGGCATGGCGGGCGCCGCATGGTCGGTGGCTTCGCGGAACGCTTCGCGGGTAGTTCGGACCTGTTCCGCCGCAATGGCCGCAAACCGACGGCCAGCATCAACTTCATCGCCGCGCACGACGGCTTCACGCTGCGCGACTCGGTGACCTACAACGAGCGGCACAACGAGGCCAATCTCGAAGGCAACCGGGACGGGCATTCCCACAACCACAGCTGGAACTGCGGCGTCGAAGGCCCCACCGACGATGTCCAGGTCATCGCCCTGCGCAGGCGCCAGGTGCGCAACATGCTCACCACGTTGTTCTTCGCGCAGGGCGTGCCCATGCTGCTCGCCGGGGACGAGCTCTACCGCACGCAGAAGGGCAACAACAACGCCTACTGCCAGGACAACGAGATCAGCTGGGTGGATTGGTCCGGACTCAAGGATGACGACTCGCTGCTGCAATTCGTCCGCCAGCTGTCGGCGCTGCGCCGCTCGCATCCGGAACTGCGGCGCGACACCTTCCTCAAGGGCGCGCTGCAGGCCAGCAGCTCGCGTGACATCTCCTGGTGGCATCCCGGCGGGCACGAGCTCGCCGACCAGGAATGGAACAACCCCGATCTGCGCTCACTCGCCGTGGCCTTCGGCGGCACGGCCGCGCAACAGGATCTGATACTGCTGCTGAACCCGACGGCCGAGGAGTGCGAGTTCCGGCTCCCCGCACTCTCTTCGCCGCAGCCCTGGGACGTGGTCATCGACACCGCGCATCCCGTCGGCGTGTTGGCGGGCTTCCGCCTGCCTGCCGGCCCGGTGAAGGTGGGATCGCACCAGACCCTGGTACTGCAACGTGTCGGCTGAGAATCCCATGGCGGCGCAGCTCGCTCCGCTCATCGAACGGCTGGCGCGCGCGCGCGGTATCGGCGATGCCTACCACTCATACAAGGGCGAGCTGAAGAAATTCCCGCTCGCGACCAAGGCCGCCATCCTGCGCGCCATGCACTGCCGCCTCGATGACGCGGCGGCTCTCGAGGCGCAGATCGCGGAGTCGGAATCCGTGCTCCCCGTCGGTTTGCTGGGCGACGTCGCAGTGCTGCGCACGGGGGCGCGCGCCGTGCGCGTGAACACACCGGCCATCGAGCAGGACGCGCTCCTGCGTTGGCGTGTGCTGCTCGAGCAGGGCGGCGGGCGCACGGGCGAAGTACGCGCGTGGAGCCTGCCGGAGCGTGGCGCCTGGCAGCGTGATGGCCGCTGGTTCATGTTGCGCGACCTGCCGCTGCCCGAGGACCTGCCACCCGGTTATCACACGCTCGAGATCGAGCTCGAACACTCCGGGAGCGAGCGCTGTCCGCTGATCGTCGCGCCCGATCGCGCGCACCAGCCGGCCGAGCTCGCCGGCGGGGGCAGGCTTTGGGGTGTCGCCGCGCAGCTCTACACGCTTCGCTCGGAACACAATTGGGGCATCGGCGATTTCACCGATCTGGCCGAGTTGCTGCGCCTGGCATCGGCGGCGGGCGCGGGCTTCGTGGGCGTGAGTCCGCTGCACGCGATGTTCCCTTCCGATCCGATGCTGTACTCGCCGTATTCGGCGTCCAGCCGCCATGCATTGAACGTGATGTTCATCGACGTGAACGCAGTGCCGGACGTGCGCGCGTCGGCCCGGGCGCAGGCGCTCATCGCTACCCGCGTGTTCACGGCGCGGCTCAAGCAGGTGCGCGCGGCGACTCGCGTGGACTATGGCGGCGTGGCCGCGCTCAAACTACCGGTGCTCGAGGCGGCCTGGCAGCTGTTCCGCGAGAAGCACATGGCGGAGCACACGCCGCGCGCCTCGCAATTCCGCGAGTTCCTGCACGAGCGTGGCGAACCATTGCGGTTGCACGCGCTGTTCGACGCGCTCGACCGGCACTTCCGCAAGACACTCGGCACCGATGCTGGCTGGCAGAACTGGCCGCGCGAGTATCACGATCCGGTTGGCGAGCCTGCGCAGAAATTCGCGCGCGATCACGCTGCCGACGTCGAGTTCTTCCTGTACCTGCAATGGCTGGCCGCGGAACAATTGAGCGCGGTGCGCCATCTGGCGCGCGAGCTGCATCTGGGCGTCGGCATCTACGGGGACTATGCGGTCGGCGTGAACGCATCGGGATCCGAAACCTGGTCGGACCAGGCTCTCTATTGCATGGGCGCCGCCATCGGCGCGCCGCCGGATCCGCTCGGCGTGGCCGGACAGGAATGGGGCATTCCGCCGCAGGATCCACGCCAGCTGCGCCGTGCGGCCTATGCGCCATTCACGGCACTGGTGCGCGCCAGCATGCGCAACTGCGGCGCGCTGCGTCTGGATCACGTGATGGCGCTGTTCCGCCAGTGGTGGGTGCCACGTGGCTTCAAGAGTGTGGATGGCGGCTACGTGCACTATCCACTCGAAGACCTGCTCGGTGTCGTGGCGCTCGAGAGTCACCGCAACGAATGCCTGGTCGTCGGCGAGGATCTCGGCGTCGTGCCGGACGAGATCCGACGCGCGCTGCCGCAGTTCGGTGTCTTTCACTACAAGGTGGTGATGTTCGAGCAGCGCGATGGTGAGTTCGTGCCGCCACGTGAATACGTGCGGCCCGCGCTCGCGACCGTGACCACGCACGACCTGCCCACGCTGCGCGGCTGGTGGACCGGGCATGACATCGATCTGTGGGAGAAGCTCGGTTTCTACGCCGACAGCTCGGTGGGCGTGGCGGCCCGCGCCGAACGCACCCGGGAACGTCTGCGCCTGTTGCGAGCGTTGCGCCGCGAAGGCTTGTGGCCCGAGGATCACAGCGTCGAAACGCACGACACCGCGCCACCCGCGCCCGCGTATTCGCCTGAGCTGGCGCACGCCGTGCACCTGTATCTCGGCAGGAGCGAAGCGGCGCTGGTGACGGTGCAGCTCGAAGACATGATCGGCATGCTCGAGCCGGTGAACATCCCGGGGACCAGCAGCGAGTATTCGAACTGGACGCGGCGCATGACCGAATCCGCCCGGGAGATATTCGCCCGTGACGACGTGCGCGAGCTCGCCGCCGCCATGTCCGCCTCGCGTATCATGTGAGGCATGCTGCAGTCACTGATCTACACCGCGCAACGCGCCGGTGGCGCCATCATGGCCGTATACGCGACGGGCTTTGCGGTGCGCGACAAGGCCGATGCCTCCCCCGTGACGGCCGCCGACGAAGCGGCGGAGCAGATCATCCTGGCGGATCTCGCCGATATCGCGCCTGACATCCCGGTCGTCGCCGAGGAGTCCGTCGCCGGCGGCAAGATTCCCGTCGTCGCCGACCGGTTCTTTCTCGTGGATCCACTCGATGGCACCAAGGAGTTCATCAGCCGTCGCGATGAGTTCACGGTGAACATCGCGCTGATCGAGAATGGCGAACCCGTGCTCGGCGTGGTGCTCGCGCCCGCGCGCCGCGAGCTCTTCTGGGGCGACGTGCGCGCCGGACGCGCGGGGCACATGGATGCGGAACCCGATGGCACCATGCCGCTCATGGGCACGCCTTTGCGTGCACGCGCGGCGCCGGCCCAGGGGCTCATCGCCGTGGCCTCGCGTTCACATCGCTCGCCCGAAACCGATGAGTTCCTCGCGAAGTACCCGGTTACCGAATTCCGCTCGATCGGTTCGTCGCTCAAGTTCTGCGTGGTCGCCGCCGGCCAGGCGGACATCTATCCCCGGCTCGGGCCCACCATGGAGTGGGACACCGCCGCCGGGCATGCGGTGCTCGCGGCGGCGGGCGGTACGGTCACCACGCTCGATGGCGAGCCGTTCCGCTACGGCAAGCCGGATTTCCGCAACGGCAATTTCCTCGCGCGAGGCCGGCCGTAGTGTCGCTCGCCGGGGTGCGCGCCGCCGACGCTCGTTTGCTGGATATCGGTCGGTTGGTGGCCGTGCCCGCGATCTGGGGCGGCACTTTCGTCGCCGGCAAGATCGTCGTCGGGAGCCTCACGCCGCTCATGGGCTCGTTCGCACGCTATGTCATCGCCTGCGCCGCCCTGCTCGTGGCCGCGTTCGTGCTCGAAGGCGGGTTGCCACGGCTCACCGCCAAGCAATGGGCCGCGACCTTCGTGCTCGGGTTGTTCGGCGTGTTCTGCTACAACCTGTTCTTCATGGGCGCGCTGGCCAAACTACCGGCGAGCCGCGCGGCGCTCATCATCGCGCTGAATCCGGCGATCACCATCGCGATCTCGGCCTTCGCCCTGAATGAGAGGCTGAGCGCGCGCCGGTGGCTGGGCGTCGCCGTGGCACTGCTCGGCGTAGCCATCGTCGTCTCGAGAGGGGAGATCACCAGTCTCTCGGGCGGTGGCGTCGGCATGGGCGAGCTCTACATGTTCGCAGCCGTGACGTCCTGGGCGCTGTACACCATCATCGGACGCAAGGTCCTCGGCGGATTGACGCCGCTGGCCGCGACCAACTATGCGGCATTGTGGGGCACGTTGATGCTGGGCCTGCTCGCGGCGCCGTCGTTCGACACGCTCCATCCCACGCAGTTCGACTGGCGCATGATCACCTCGCTGCTGTACCTCGGCGTGCTCGGCACCGCCGTGGCCTTCGTCTGGTACTACATGTCGGTGAAGAAAGTGGGCGCTTCGACCACGAGCATCTTCAACAATCTCGTACCGGTGTTCGGTGTGGCGATCAGCGTGCTGCTGCTGGGCGAGGACGTGCTGGCGTCGATGCTGGTGGGCGGGGCCGTGACCATCGTCGGTGTGCTGATGGTGTCGCGCGCATGAAGCGTTGACGACGCCCGTTGAGCTGCTCGAGCCGTGGGTGGCGAGGTGCGACGGCGCTGATCAGCCGGCCCGGTCGCCGAACAGCATCACCATGTTGTCGAGGTGTTGCTTGAGCACCTTGTAGTTCACGAGTTTCTGCGGAACCTGGATCACTGCACCGCTCGCGGCACGCACCTCGAGCACGCCGTCTTGTTCGTGCAGCGCGCGCAGGTCCTTCCAGCGCATGTCGCCCGCGCGCAGATGCGACCAGCGTTTGCCTTGCGCGCGCGTGACCATGCCCTCGGTGTCGATGCGCACGAAGTAGCTGCGCTTCAGCGACATCGCCGTGAAGAGCACCGATAGTGCGCCGAACAACCCGGCGATGAGCCACAGGTTCATGATGCGACCATTCAACTGGATCAGCGGATTCGACCAGGCCAGCATGGCCGCGTACAGGCAGATCGCGCTCGCGAGCACGCAGCCCGCGGCGGTCAGCGGGATGGGAAACAGCGGCGCATGGAAATGCAGCACCAGGTCGGCAGGCGGGCGCTTCGGCGCGGACTCGATGTCGCGCGCCATCTCGATCATCTGCGGTGAATTCAGCGAGTCACGCAGGCGTTCGAGATCGCGCCTGCTGGCTTCGTCCTTGGCATCGGCGAGCATGCGTTCGATATCCGCCAGCAACTTCTCGCGTTCCGTGGGTGTTTTTTGCATTGCGTGACTATTAATACCCGGCCCCGGTGGCCGGCGCTACACTCCCTGACAGATGACTCACGAGCGCGTTAGTTCCTACTCTCACTGGATCAGCGGCCGCTTGACACCCGGGGTGTCCGGACGCGCGGGCGACGTGTTCAATCCGTCGCTGGGGCTGGTTGCGTCGCGTGTAGCGCTCGCCGGGGATGCGGATGTGAGCGCGGCCGTAAATGCGGCTCGCGCGGCATTCTCGGGCTGGGCCGCCACGCCCGCGCTCAGGCGCGCGCGCGTCATGTTCAAGTTCAAGGAGATCGTCGAGCAACGTCGCGGGGAGCTCGCGCGCGTCATAGCTTCCGAGCACGGCAAGCTGGTGAGCGACGCGGCGGGCGAGGTGACGCGCGGTCTCGAGGTGGTCGAGTTCGCCTGTGGCGCGCCGCATCTTCTCAAGGGTGAGTTCGCACCGGACGTGGGTACTGGCGTCGACAGCTATTCGTTGCGCCAGCCACTGGGCGTGGCCGCGGGCATCACGCCGTTCAATTTCCCGGCGATGGTGCCGCTGTGGATGTTCCCGGTGGCGCTGGTCTGCGGCAACACCTTCATACTCAAACCATCGGAACGCGACCCGGGCGCGGCACTGCTGCTGGCCCAGTGGCTGGCGGAGGCGGGCCTTCCGCCCGGTGCGTTCAACGTGGTCAATGGTGACAAGGTCGCGGTGGACGCGCTGCTGAAGCATCCGGGAGTGGATGCGATCAGCTTCGTGGGGTCGACGCCCATCGCGGAGTACGTGCAGCGCGAAGGCACGGCGCACGGCAAGCGCGTGCAGGCGCTGGGCGGCGCCAAGAATCATCTGGTCATGCTGCCGGACGCGGACGTCGACCAGGTGGCGGATGCCTTGTTAGGCGCCGCGTATGGCTCTGCCGGCGAACGATGCATGGCGATCTCGGTCGCGGTGGCCGTAGGCGAGGGCACGGGCGACCGTCTCGTGAACGTGCTCGCGGACCGCGTGCAGAAACTTCGCATCGACCATTCGCAGAATGGCGATGCCGACATGGGGCCGCTGGTCACCGCGCAGCATCGCGACCGCGTCGTCAGCTACATCGAGGCGGGTCTCGCCGAAGGCGCGCGCCTCGTGGTGGATGGTCGCGGCATCAAGGTCCCGGGCCACGAGGGCGGGTTCTTCCTCGGCGGCAGCCTGTTCGATCACGTCACGGCGTCGATGAAGGTGTATCGCGAAGAGATCTTCGGGCCCGTGCTCGTGGTTCTGCGCGCGCCCACGCTGGCCGATGCGGTCGAGCTCATCAACTCGCACGAGTTCGCCAATGGCACCTCTGTGTTCACGCGCGATGGTGGCGCCGCGCGTGCCTTCGTGCAGCAGATCGAAGTGGGCATGGTGGGCGTCAACGTGCCGATCCCCGTGCCGATGGCTTTCATGAGCTTCGGCGGATGGCGACGCTCGAGCTTCGCGGATCATGCGATGCACGGGATGGAGGGCGTGCGCTTCTACACGCGCCTGAAGACGGTGACCAGCCGCTGGCCCGAAAGCCATTCGAACGAGGCCAGTCAGACGGCTGAGTTCGTCATGCCGACGATGAAATGAACTTCCCCACGACGTTCTGCTGCAATTGTGGCGACACCAATTGCATGACCGAAATCCAGGACACGCGCGTCACGCGCTATTACGGCGTCGGCGGTGTCGAGACCACGTTCCAGCTTCCCATCCCCGTGTGCGTGGCTTGTCTCAAGACCACGCGCCGACGGCCGTCGGGATGGTTCTCGCGGCTGCTCGTGTGGGGCATCACGATCTGCGTCGTCTTCGGCGCGCTGATCGTGCTCGGTGAGAACGCGACGTTTCCGGTATGGCTCAGCGAACACCTGTTCGCCATCAGCGCGGGCGTCGCGCTGTTGCTCGTGATCGCCTTCTACCGCCTGCGGCGGCCGAAGCCACCGCAGACCAGCTTTTATCAGCCCGTACGCATCAAGGAAGCCCGCGTGAACTTCAACGATGGCGATGGGCGCGTCGGGTACATGAAGCTGGCGTTCACCAATCACGATTACCTGAACGTGTTCACCACGGCGAACCGCGACGCCATCGAAGCGAAAGTGCTCGCGGCCGTCAAAGCCTGAATCTGGTTTTCCGCGCCGCATTCACGCGCTGACACTGGCGCGCGGCCGCGCTTCAATGCGCAGCATGGCAATGCGTGAATCTTCCCAACGTCGACTGTGGTTGCTGGCTTTCTGCATCGTGCAGCTGGTCGGGCTGTGGCAGTGTCATGGCGCGTGGCTCGCGAGCAAGGTGTCCGGCCATGCCGATTGAGCTCGCGTTGCCGATGTCGCTGCCGATGTTTGCGGCGATCATCGCGCTACCCGCGGCCGCGGCCTGGCGCCGTCGTCGCGCCAGTCGCGAAGCCAGCGAGGTGGCGTTCGAGCTCACGGCATTCGCCGACCAGGTGCGCGGCGTCGCGCGTTGCCTGCCCATGGGCGAGCAGCTCCGCGCGCGCATCACGCGGCTGCGCATCGCCGAGGCGGCGCCGCTCGAGCTCGCGCAGCATCTCGAGCGTGGCGGGCCCGAAGCGCTCGCTGAAGCGGCGCAACGGCTTGCGCTGAGACTGCGCCGTCGTGTGGCTTTCGAGCGAAAGATGCTGGCGCGCACGGCGACGGGGCTGCGTCGCGGGGCGATCGCGGCGTCGTTGCCACCGCTTCTCATGTGGGCACTGCAGTTTGCCGGCGCGGATATTCCCCCGGGCGCCCGGCTGTCGCTGCTCGTGGCCGAAGCGGCGGGTTGCGCGCTGCTGTGGCGGCTCGCACGCGTGGAGATCTGATGACGATACCCGCGTTCATCTGGCTGTTGGCGGCGCTGGCCACCGTGGCGGTCGGCATCCATGGGCTGCGTGGTCTGCTTGCGATCCGCCAGGCGCTGCACGAGGCGGAGGTCGATCGCATCTCGCCGCCGCCCCACTGGCCGGCCACGCGTGCATTGTTCGGTTTGCTCGCCGGCTTGCCGCTGGCCTGGCTCACGCGCGATGTCGGTGTCGTGGCGCTCCTGCTGGGCGCCGCCGCCGCTGCCATGGGCTTCTGGCTGGCGCCGCATTTGCTCGACTCCGCGAAGCGCCGCCTGCAATACCGGATGCTCGACGAACTGGCGTTGCACCTCGATCTGCTCGCCGTCGCCATGGAGTCCGGCAGTTCGTGGAGCGCGGCGCTGGTGCTATGCGTCGAGCGCACGCCCGACGGTCCGCTGCGGCGAGCATGGCAGCGCGTCATCCTCGACATCCATGGCGGCATGGAGCCACTCGATGCGCTGCGCGTCATGGAACAAGCATTGCGGCTGCAGCCGCTGGCGACGCTGATGAGCGCACTGCGCGCGGCGGACAAACTCAAGTTGCCAACCGCCGGAGTCCTGCGCGATCGGGCGCGCCACTGCTCCGCGGCGCGATTCGCGCGGGCGGAGCGCCGGGCGCGCGCGGCGCCTCTCAAGCTCTGGGCGGCGATGCTGCTTTGCCTGGTGCCGTGCACGGCCGTGGTGCTGGCCTATCCACTGGCGCGGCTGCTCATCTGGGTGCTGGCGTGAGGGCGGCTAACCATCCTGCGGCGGACGCCGGAGGTCGGCGTTCTGGTCGAGTGACAGCAGATCCTCGGGGGTGTCGATGTCGAGTTCGGCGCTGGGCATGGGCAGGCGCACCAGGCGGTCGACGTGCCGCTGCAGCAGCACCTGCGCGCCGCGCTCGCCGCGCAACTCGTTCAATTCTCGGAAGCACCAGCGCGGGAAGATCGCCGGAACGCCCACGGCGCCTGCGTATTGCGCGGCCGTGACCGAATTGGTGTCGCGACGCCAGGTGCCAGCGAGGCGACGCAGGTCCTCGGTGGTCACGGCGGCCTGGTCGGCGAGCGTGATCAGCAGTCCGTCGGCGGTGGCCGGTGCATGCGCCAGGCCTTCGCGTATCGAGCTCGCGATGCCTTCGGACCAGTCACGATTGATGGCGATGGACGCGGGGCTGTGCCGCAGGAGTGGCGCGAGCTCGGCCGCGTTGGCGCCGAGCACGACGGTGACGGAATGACCGGCGAGCTCGACCGCACGGCTCACCACGCTGAGCATCAGCGGGCGACCATTGACTCGCACCAGTTGTTTGGCTGACCCGAAGCGGGTGGATGCGCCGGCTGCCAGCACCACGACGTGAATGTGGCTGGATTCACTGCCGGCGGAGTCGTGCACGGGTTACCGGCGAGACAGCAGTCCGATCGCGAATATCGAGACCACGCAGACTCCGGCGACCAACGCGATCTTGCCGGCCATTTCGGCGAACGCCGTGCGCGGAATCACATCGAGCAGTGCGAGGATGCTGAGCGACGCCAGCGCGACGATGACGAGGCCGGCCGTGAGACGTGCGGTACCGCTCAGCGTGCGGATCTCGGATTCGGTCTTCTGAGGTTCGAGGTTCATGCGGCGAGGATAATACGCCCCGAGCGCGACCGGGCCCCCGTCCAACCGTTAAATGGATCGCATTTGGGCGTCGAAAATGATCTCGCCGTGCGCCAGAGCACGCCCAACCACCCGATTTCGGGCTAGTTTTATGGCGATGAGCACGCAGTTCTTCGAACGGCAGGAAGCCCAGAAAACCTATACGCGCTGGCTGGTCTGGGCGTTCATCGCCGCGATCGTCGCAGTGGTGCTGGTTATCAACCTGATCGTGTTGATAGGTCTGGGCGGGCATCCCGTGAGGACGGTCAGCGAAGAGCCGATGTTCGTTTTCTGGACCTCGATGATCGTGCTCGGCGTGATCTTCGGCGCCTGGTGGCACAAGAGCTCGGAGATGCGCTCGGGCGGCGCGGCCGTGGCACGTGCCGTCGGCGGCCAGCCCGTGACGGCGGGCGATGGCGACCTCAAGCGCCAGCGGCTGCTCAACATCGTCGAAGAAATGGCCATCGCGGCGCGCATCCGCAAGCCGCAGGTATTCGTGTTGCCCGAGGAGACGGGCATCAATGCCTTCGCCGCGGGCCATTCGCCCGACGAGGCCGCGGTCGCGGTCACGCAGGGGGCGCTCGACAAGCTCGATCGCGATCAGCTGCAGGCCGTGATCGGCCACGAGTTCAGCCACATCCTGAACGGCGACATGAAGATCAACATGCGCCTCACCGCGTGGGTGTTCGGCCTGCTGGTCATCACCGATCTTGCGGGTCGCGTGATGCGCGGCCGCAGCCGTGGCAAGGCCGCTGCGCGCATCAAGGCCATCGCTTTCGGAGTATTCCTCGCGGGCAGCATCGGCATGTTCGCAGGCCGGCTCCTGCAGGCAGCCGTGTCACGGCGCCGCGAGCATCTCGCGGACGCTTCCGCGGTGCAGTTCACGCGCAATCCCGCGGCACTGCAGCAGGCCTTCATCATCATGGCGGCGAGCGCCGAGGGCACCGCCATCGAGCATTCCTCTTCCACCGACATGGCGCACATGTTCTTCGCTGGCAGTGCGTCCGGCTGGATGGCGAAGTTCGGCGGATGGTTTTCGACGCATCCGCCCATCGAGGAACGGGTTCGCGCGCTCGATTCGCGAGTCACGAAGTCGCGCTTCAAGTCGTTGGTCAGCGAAGAGCGGCGCAAGATCTTCGCGCGCATGGAACAAGAGGCGGCCGGTAGTGAGGCTACTGGTCAGCCAGCACCGGCACCGGCGACCGCCGAGCTCGACATGCCTGCGGCGATGCTGGCGCAGCCCGTCCCGCTCGAGGCGCACCGCAACCCCGTAGCCGGCATCGCAGCGGCTGGCAACGCCGACGGCGGCGACGCGGGTGGCCTGAGCCTGGCCGCCACCATCCAGACACAGGCGCTGCCGGCGGCCCTGCCGCCGGGCGTGCGCATGATCGCGGGGCGCGCGCTGCCGCCCGATGTGTTGCGCAACCGCCTGAGCGAGGATCAGCAGGCCGGCATCGCTGACTACCTCTCGTCCATCGAAGACAGCAGCCTCGCCGTGCAGGGCACGTACGTCGCGGCCATGCTGGCGTCGGAGCCGGCCAAGTGGCGCACCCAGCTCACGAAGCTCGCGCCCGTGCTCGGTATCGAACTATTCAAGGAGACGCAGGCGCAGATCCCACGCATCGCCGCGCTCGTGCCGGCGGCGCGGCTGCCGCTGCTCACCGACCTGCTGCCATTACTGGATGCCATGGACCCCGCGCATCGCAAACGCCTGCGCGGCG
Source organism: Steroidobacteraceae bacterium (assembly GCA_035525785.1). GTDB lineage: Bacteria > Pseudomonadota > Gammaproteobacteria > Steroidobacterales > Steroidobacteraceae > CADEED01. The sequence continues at coordinate 45,012 of DATLDQ010000151.1, forward strand.
TGGCGCGCGCCTTCTCGCCCACGGTCGCGCAGGGCGACATGCTGCGCTACTCGCTGACGCGCATCCTCGAGAGGAAACTCGCCAGGCCCGTGCAGGAGCCGCCGCCGGTGGCGCTGCCCGAGCGTGCGCCACAGGTGGGCGAGATCTACGCGACGCTCGCGCATTGCCGTTTCGGCGCGGGCAAGCAGGGTCTCAATGCCTATCGCGCCGGTCTCATGGGCATGTTGCCGCCGCAGAAATGGCTGCCGTTTCCGGAAGCGCCGCTCGCGCCGGCCGCGCTCGACGCCGCCATCACCGGTGTCGCTCAGATCGATCCCACCGGCAAACGTGCGTTCTCCGAAGGCCTGGCGCGCGTGATCGCCGTCGGCGGCAGGCTCACCGTGCGGCAGGTCGACTTGCTGCGTGGCATCTGCATGCTGGTCGATTGCCAGGTGCCGGTGCTGCCGCCGGACGTGGTCTACGAAGATGCGCAGGCGGAGCTCGCTCCGCCCGCGGCGCGCAGTGCGCAGGTCAAGGCGCGTTGATCTCGAGCCGCTAACATCAGGCAATGGCTCGATAGAGCATCCGCGACCCCACGAGCAGCAGGAACCCGCCGAAAGCCTGCGCCAACCGCCGGCGCGACAGCGCATGCGCGGTGCGCGCGCCCAACGTGGCCGTGAGCATCGACCCCGGGGCGATCACCGCGAGGCCTGCGATGCTGACGAACCCCACGGTGAGCCAGGGCAGCGGCACCTCCGGCCTCGCCAGTAGATAGCCCGTCGTGCCGGGCACGCTGATCAGCAGACCGAAGAACGACGCCGTGCCCACGGCGCGATGAATGGGATAGCCGCACAGATTGAGCGTCGGCACCGCGAGGGTTCCGCCGCCGATACCCATGACCGCGGAGACCCCGCCGATGAACGTGGCGAGAAGCCCGCCACCGACTCCGCCGGGGACGCGCTCCGCGAATCTCATGTGATCGAGGGGCAGCAGCATCTTCGCGGCGATGAGCAGAGTCACGGTGCCGAACACGCCGGCGAGCACCGTCAACGGCGCATGCGAGGCAAGCAGGCTGCCGCCGAACGCGGCAAGCACCATCGGCACGGCCCAGCGCTTGGCGAGATCCCAGTCGACGGCACCTCGCGCATGATGCGATCGCGACGAGCTGAGAGCCGTGGGGATGATCGCCGCGAGCGAGGTCGCCACCGCCATATGCATGCGGTACTCCTCGGGCACGCCGGCGAAGCGCAGCGAATACTCGAGCACCGGGACGGTCACGATGCCACCCCCCACGCCGAGCAATCCCGCGACGAACCCGGCGACGAGCCCCGAAGCCGCGAGGATGGCCAGCAGCGGCAACAGGTCGGCAAGGTGCTCGGCGAGTTTGGCGGTCATCGGAAGGATTCGCTCACGCTCATCGAAATGGCTCGCTCATGCTCAGATGAAATGGCTCGCTCTTGCTCAACCGGCGGTTTCGCTGAACGGCCGGCCGCCGCGCCCGGCGAGCGCGGCGTGCACTTCGCCGATGATCGACAGTGCGATGGATTCCGGAGTGCGGCCGCCGATGTCCAGGCCGACCGGCGCGCGCAGCCTCGGACGCAGGAGCGCGGCATCGACGCCCAGGTCGCCGAGCAGCTTTTCGCGCCGCGCGGCCGGCCCTAACAAGCCGACGTAGGGCACGCGGCTGCGCGCGAGCGCACGCAGGTAATGCAAGTCCGATTCGAGGTGGTGGCTCATGACCACCGCCGCGGCGAACGCATCGAGGTCGACCGCGCCTCGCAGCTCGGCGGCGCGCGATTCCACGAGCTGGACGCGCGACGGAAACAGCGCGGCATCGAGGTAGGAAGACCTATGGTCGATCACCGTCAGGTTCCATCCCAGGAAAGAGGCGAGTGTCGCCACGGGTCGCGCGTCCGGTCCGCCGCCCGCGAGGAGCAGGCGCGGTGGTGGCGCAATCTCGTGCACGAAGACTTCGACGCCGGATGGCGCTTGCTGTTCGCCACTACGCATGACTTTGCCGACCTCGAACGCAGGATTCGTCGACGACACCACCATCGCCAGGCGGCAAACCATTCCGCGCGCGGCGCAATCGGCGAGGTGGGTCAAGGGCCACCAGTGTTCCGCTGTGGAAACCCGCGAGAGCAGGATGTCCATGGCGCCTTCGCATCCGGCTCCGAGACCGAACAGCTGGTCGTTACTGCTGCGCAGGTCGTAGCTGACGATCTGCGCGCGGCCGGTCGCGGCCACGCCGCGCGCATGCTCGCGCAGGTCGCCTTCGAGACAACCACCGGACAGGAGGCCGGCGTACTCACCATCCGACGCGATCAACATCTGCGCGCCGGGTTTCGCATAGGTCGAACCGCCGGTGCGTATGACCGTGCAGAGCACCAGAGGATGGTCGGACTCGCGATTACGCTCGAAGAGGGCGAGTAGGCGATGAAAGCTCATGCGGTGCGGAAATATATGCCAGTTGAGGGGTTGTTCGCTTGCGTGTACAGGGGTGCAACCAGTAGATTTGCCGGGCTTTTTTGCCCTACGTCAGGTCGTAAGTCTCAATGCCAGCTCAAGACCCCTCCGCCTGGGTCGTACACAAATTCGGCGGTTCCTCGGTCGCCGACGCCGAGTGCTTCAAACGCGTCGCCAACATCCTCGAGACCCTGCCTCCCGGCCCATTGGGGGTGGTGCTCTCCGCTTGCCGCGGCGTCACCGACGGGCTGCTGGGCCTCGTCGCGCGCGCGGAAGCCCAGGACGATGCCTGGCGCGGCGACCTCGATGCGATTCGCGCGCGTCACGACACCATTGCCCAGGCGGTGCTCACGCCGGAGGCGCGCCAGCTGTACATGGCGGGTTTCGATCGCGACCGGCACGACATCGAAGGCATCCTGCACACGGTCAAGCTCACGCGCTCCGCCGCACAGAACGTGCGTGACCTCATCGCGGGATACGGCGAGATCTGGTCGACGAAGCTGTTCAAGGAATTCTTCAGCGCGCGAGCCCAGGGCCCCGCCGCGACAAAACACCGCCCCGGTCCGGTCCTGTGGGTCGATGCACGCCACTGCGTGGTGGTCGAATGGGGCCCGCTGGGCCCAGCCGTGCAATGGGAAGAGTCGCGCAGGAAGTTGCGCGAGCTCGTGCCGGCGAACTTTGGCGGAACGCTGATCATCACGGGCTTCATCGCTTCCGATCGTCGCGGCGTGCAGACCACGCTCGGCCGCAACGGCTCCGACTTCTCGGGTTCGATCTTCGGCTCGCTGCTCGACTCGAAGGAAATCCACATCTGGACCGACGTGGACGGTGTGCTGTCCGCCGATCCGCGCCGCGTGCCCGACGCCAAGGTCATCGATGCGCTGTCGTACAACGAGGCCATGGAGCTCGCGTATTTCGGCGCCAAGGTCATTCATCCGCAGACCATGGCGCCGGCCGTGGGCCGCGGTATCCCGATCTGGATCCGCAACACCTTCGCGCCGCAGAAGCAGGGCTCGCTGATCTGCGCCACGCCGGAATCCCAGCTTCCGGTGAAGGGCATCACCAGCATCGAGAACATCGCGATGGTGAACGTGGAGGGCGCCGGCATGATCGGCGTGCCCGGCACCGCGCATCGGCTGTTCGGCGCGCTGCGCGAGGAGCGCATCTCGGTCATCCTCATCTCGCAGGGTAGTTCGGAGCACTCGATTTGCTGCGCCATTCCCGGCGTCGAAGCCGAACGCGCGGCGCACGTGGTCGCCGCCGCGTTCGATCGCGAGATCAAGGAAGGGCAGATCCAGTCCATACAGGTGGACAAGGGTCTCGCCATCCTCGCCGTGGTCGGTGACGGCATGGCCGGTCTGCCTGGCATCTCCGGCAAGGTTTTCAATGCGCTGGGTTCGGCCAGCGTGAACGTGCATGCGATCGCGCAGGGCGCATCCGAGCGGAACATCTCGGTGGTGGTCGATGGCAAGGAGGCCACGCGCGCGCTGCGCGCGGTGCATTCGGGCTTCTATCTCTCGCCGCATACCATTTCGATCGGCCTCGTCGGACCGGGCGCCGTGGGCCGCGTGCTGCTCGAACAGATCTGGGCCGAGCGCGAGCGGCTGCTGCGCGACTTCAAGCTCGACCTGCGCGTGCGCGGCATCATGACCAGCAAGAAGATGCTGCTGTCGGAAGGCGGCGTTTCCATGGATGGGTGGCAGTCCGCGCTCGACGCGAGCACCGCTGCCGCGGATCTCTCCGCTTTCGTCGAGCACCTGCACGTCGACCACCTGCCGCACACCGTGATCATCGATTGCACGGCGGACGAGGGCGTGGCGAGGAACTACGCGAACTGGCTCGAGGCCGGCATCCACGTGGTCACGCCCAACAAGAAGGCCAACTCGGGTCCGCTGGGTTTCTACGAGTCGCTGAAGGAAGCGCGCCGGCTGGGCGGCAGCTCCTATCTATACGAGGCCACCGTGGGCGCGGGCCTGCCCGTGATCTCCACCTTGCGTGACCTGCGCGAGACCGGTGACAAGATCTCGAGCGTCGAAGGCATCTTCTCCGGCACGCTCGCCTATCTGTTCAACGTGTACGACGGCAAGACGCCGTTCTCGCAGATCGTCAAGGACGCCAAGGCCAAGGGCTATACCGAACCGGATCCGCGCGATGACCTGTCGGGTACGGACTTCACGCGCAAGGTCATCATTCTCGGCCGTGAGATGGGCCTCAAGATCGAGATGAAGGACGTGCAGGTGGAAAGCCTGATTCCCGCCGGTCTCGAGAAAGGCTCCATCGACGACTTCCTCGCAGGCCTGCCCCGATACGACGGCGACATGAAGAAGCGCTTCGACGACGCTGCCGCTCGCGGCAAGGTGCTGCGTTACGTGGGCCGCCTCACCGCCGACGGCAAGGCGACGGTCGGCGTCTCCGAGCTCGATCGGACGCACGCCTTCGCCAACATCGCGCTGACCGACAACGTCGTGCGCTATGCGACGGCCCGCTACAACACCAACCCGCTCATCGTGCAGGGCCCCGGTGCAGGCCCCGAAGTGACGGCGGCGGGCGTGTTCGCGGACCTTCTGCGCGTGTGCAGTTACCTGGGAGCGCGCCTGTGAGTGCGCCGTGCGTGCAATCGTGAGCCCCACATCTTCCGGCAAATCGAGGGCCACCGCCTTTGCGCCGGCCTCCGCGGCGAACGTCGCCATCGGTTTCGACATCCTCGGCTTCTCGGTGGACGTGCTGGGTGATACCTGCACGGTCACGCGCACGGACCAGCCTGGCGTCACCATCTCGGGTTCGTCCGGCGTCGTGAAGGACATCCCGCGTGAACCCGAACGCAACACCGCGGGCCGTGCTCTGCTCGCCATGCAGGACGCGCTCAAGCCCGGCTTCGGCTTCGATGTGTTCATCGACAAGGGCATCCCGCTGGGCTCGGGCCTGGGAGGTTCGGCGGCTTCGGCCGTCGCGGCGGTGGTCGCGGCCAACGCGCTTCTCGACAAGCCGCTCGGCAAGCTCGAACTACTCAAATTCGCCATGCAGGGTGAGGCCGTGTCCTCGGGCTCGCTGCACGTGGACAACATCTCGCCGAGCCTCTTCGGCGGCCTGGTGCTCACGGTGGGCATCGACCAGCCGCGTGTCAAACAGATACCGGTTCCAAACGGCATCCGCGCGATCCTGGTTCACCCGCACCTGTTCCTCTCGACCAAGCAGGCGCGCGGCATCCTGAAGAAAGAAGTGCAGATGTCCGACTTCATCTGGCAGACCGCGAATCTCGCGGGCTTCATTTCGGGCTGCTACACCAACGATCTCGACGTGATTCGCGCCTCGTTCGAGGACGTGATCATCGAAAAGCAGCGCTCACAGCTCATTCCGGGTTTCGATGCGGTGCGCGAAGGCGCCATGGCCAACGGCGCGCTCGGCTGCACCATCTCGGGCGCGGGCCCGTCCATGTTCGCGTGGTCGCTCGATTCCGACGCGCCCGGAGTTCGCAACGCCATGGTGGGGGCCTTCGAGCAGGCCGGCATGCAAGTGGACTCCTGGATCGTGCCCATCTCCTCCACCGGCGCGCACGTGATCCCATGAAATACGTCTCCACTCGCGGCAATGCGTCGGCGGGAGGCACGCCCGCGGTGTCGTTCGGTCAAGCGGTGGCGCAGGGCCTGGCGCCGGACGGTGGGCTGTACGTCCCCGAGCGCTGGCCGACGCTGCAGGTCTCCGACTTCGATGGCGCCACCACGCTGCCCGAAGTCGCCGAGGTTTTCCTGCGGCCCTTCGTCGCCGATGACCCGGTCGCGCCGCAGATCGGCGAGATCGTGCGCGAAGCATTCGACTTCCCGGCGCCGCTGGTGCCGGTGACCGCGGATGGCAAACTGTCGGTTCTCGAGCTGTTCCATGGCCCCACCGCGGCCTTCAAGGATTTCGGCGCGCGCTTCCTCGCGGCCTCGCTGGCGCGCATCCGTGGCCAGTCTTCGAAAAACGGAAACTCCCGGCCGCTGAACATCCTGGTGGCGACGTCGGGAGACACGGGTGGCGCCGTTGCCGCCGCATTCCACGGCCGGCCCGGCATCCAGGTGTCGGTGCTGTTTCCCAAGGGCCTGGTTTCGCCGACCCAGGAGCGCCAGCTCACCTGCTGGGGTGACAACGTCCATGCGTATCGTGTGAGCGGCAGCTTCGACGATTGCCAGCGCATCGTTAAGGAAGCCTTCGTCGACGCCGGCTTGCGCCAGCGCTTCGAGCTGTCGAGCGCCAACAGCATCAACCTCGGCCGCCTGCTGCCGCAGGCCGTGTATTACGCCGCCACCAGCCTAGCGGTCCTGCGCCAGACCGGCGAAAAAGCCAACTTCATCATCCCGAGCGGCAATCTCGGTAATTCCGCGGCCTGCATCTGGGCCCGCAAGGTCGGGTTGCCCATCGGGCGAGTCATGCTGGCCCACAACGCCAATCGTGCCGTGCCCGACTACCTGAGCACGGGCAACTGGATGCCCCGACCGAGCGTTGCGACGCTGGCGTCGGCCATGGACGTGGGTACGCCGAGCAACATGGAGCGGCTGCGCTCGCTGTTTCCGGACGTGGAGCAGGTGCGCGAAGCCGTGCAGGCCGCGAGCGTCAGTGACGAGCAGATCGGGGCGCGCATTTCGGCCGACTTCCGCAAGTACGGGAAAACCTGGTGTCCGCATACGGCCACGGCGGCCGAGGTCTACGAACGCATGGTCTCGGGCGGGCGCCCGGGCGAGCATCAGGGGGAGCCCCGGAGTGAACGCTGGGTGCTGGTTTCGACCGCGCATCCAGCCAAATTTCATGAAATCGTGGAGCCGCTCATAGGGCGGCGAATCGAAATGCCGGAAAGCCTTGCTAAACTCTTCTCGCGTCCTGTGTCCTGCGTCGATCTCGAGCCCACGCTCGCGGCGCTGACCGGAGCGCTGGGGACGGTCAAGCAAGAGATAAAAGATTGAATCCGCCTTTCGGGCTCACACAGGTTCAACTCGTACTGATAGCCGTCGGCGTACTCGCCGTCGCTCTCATCGGCTTTTTCGGCGGCCGCATCTGGATGCTCCGGCGCCGGGATGCGCGCCGTGTCGCGCGCGTCACCTCGGGCGCGGCTGATTTCCTGCGCAACGTGCTGGTTCCCGATGGCAATGGTGGCGACTTCCACCTCGACTTCCTGCTGCTCACGAGCCGTGGCGTGGTGATCATCGACATGCGCGACATCACGGGCAATGTGTTCGGTGGCGACCAGATGACCGACTGGACCGTCATGGACGGCCCGCGTCGCGACACCTTCGCGAATCCGCAGTCGGGTCTCTACGACCGCATCGCCAGCGTCAAGGCCGTGGCCCAGGATCCGGAGACCCCGATCGAGGGCCGCATCGTCTTCACGCGGCGTGCCAAGTTCCCCAAGGGTCTGCCGCGTTTCACGGTGATGCTCGAGTCCATGTCCGCCGAATTCCCGAGGCTCGGCGCGGCGGAGCTCGATATCGCCGTGTCCAAGTACCGTCCGGGATGGGCGCGCATCAAGGAAGCGTGCAAGCCGAGCCCGCACTTCCGCGCCAGCCCGATCGCGGTCGCCTAGATTCCGAAGAAGTGCCTGGCCGCGGCCGTGCTGGCCGATGCCACGTCCTCCACGCTCTCGCCGCGCGCGTTCGCGACGGCACGAACCACGTACGGCAGGTAGTGAGGCTCGTTGCGCCGGGACTTGGGCGCGGGTCTGATGTCGCGCGGCAATAGATAGGGCGCGTCGGTCTCGAGCATGAGCCGCCCGGCGGGAATGCCTTTGACGACCTCGCGCAGGTGGAGTCCGCGGCGCTCGTCGTTGATCCAGCCCGTGATGCCGATATGCAGGCCGAGCTCGAGATAGGCGTCGCGCTCCTTCTCTCCAGCCGTGAAGCAGTGCGCGACGCCATGGCTGACGCGGTGCTCCTTGAGCATGGCGAGGAAATCATCGTGGGCATCCCGCTGGTGCAGGAACACCGGCTTGCCGGCGGACTTCGCGAGCTCGAGTTGCCACGCGAACGCGCGACGCTGCAGGTCGCGCGGACTGAAATCGCGGAAGTAGTCGAGCCCGCACTCACCGACGGCCCGCACCTCGGGCTCGCGCGCCAGCGCTTGCAAGGCGGGCAGCGTCTCGTCGGTAAGATCCACGGCATGATGCGGATGCACGCCGCAGGTGGCGAACAGCACGCCCGGATGTGCGCGCGCGAGCTCGATCGCCCCGCGCGTGGCTTCCTCGCTCGAGCCCGTGACCACCATCTGCACCACGCCCGCGGCGGCGGCGCGCATCATCACTGCGTCGCGGTCGGCATCGAAACTGTCGTGGGCGAGGTTGGCGCCGATGTCGATCAATTCCATCGTCAAGGCTTCAGCTCATGATGGTTAGGCCGCGCAGGACGTCGAGCGCGCCGCATCTTTGGATGAGCATCGTCGGCCTTCCCCGGAGGGCGCGTCGATTCTATCGTTTTACCAATTGCCGGCGGCGCTCATCACACACCTCACTCGCTCGACATGACAGGTGACAGGTGTTCCAGCGTGCGAATTCCATTACTCTTCCACCCCGCTGAAGTCAGCTCAGCAATTTCAGGGACTTAGATCGATGGCTCTCGACTCCGAAACGCTTGGCAGTTTGCGCATCGATCGTAGTGTGCAGCACACCGACGGTGGCTCTGGCCGCAAGGTGCTGCTCTGGACCGCGAGCATCGTCGTCGTCGCAGCCGTTGCCGCGGGTCTCTGGCTGTGGCTGGGTGCCAAGACCGTCGAAGTGACCACCGTCGTCGCCGAAGAGGAGTCATCCGGCCCGAGCCTGGGAAACTCCGTGCTCAACGCCGCTGGCTACGTAGTGGCGCGCCGCATGTCGACGGTGGCTTCGAAGGTCACCGGACGTGTCATGGAGATCTACGTGGAAGAGGGCCAGGCGGTCAAGAAGGATGAGGTGGTTGCTCGCCTCGATCCGGTGAACCTGCGGACCATGCTGACCATGTCCGAGCGCGAGCTCGAAGCCTCGCGGCGCAATCTCGCGGAGATCGAAGTGCGGCTCGCCGACGCGCAACGCACGCTTGCTCGCAACGAGTCGCTGGTCAAGCAGCAGCTGGTGAGCCAGCAGGCGCTGGACGCCTCGCGCGCCGAAGTGAATGCGCTGGCCGCGCGACTCGAGGCGTCCAGGGCGCAGGTAAAGGTGTCGGAAAGCGCGCTCGCCATCCGACGCAATGACTTCAACGACCTGCAGGTGCGCGCGCCCTTCGACGGCGTGATCATCTCGAAGGATGCGCAGCCCGGTGAAATGATCTCGCCGCTGTCCGCGGGTGGCGGTTTCACGCGCACCGGCATCGCCACGATCGTCGACATGGATTCCCGCGAAGTGGAAGTCGACGTCAACGAGGCCTACATCAATCGCGTCAAGCCCGACCAGCGCGTCGAAGCGAAGCTCGACGCCTATCCGGACCAGCCGCTGGCGGCGCACGTCATCAACATCGTCCCCACGGCCGACCGCACCAAGGCCACGGTGCGCGTGCGCATTGCCTTCGACAAGCTCGAGCCGCAGATCCTGCCCGACATGGGTATCAAAGTGCGCTTCCTCGACGACAAGCCGCCGCAGACCGCCGATACGAACAAGGGGCCGCGCGTGCGCGTGCCCACCTCCGCCGTGCAGCGCGCCGATGGCAATGCCTTCGTGTGGGTGATCAGCGACGGCCGTGTCGAGCGCCGCGCGATCACCGTGGGCGCCGAGAACGACGGGCAGACCGAGGTGCTCGCCGGCGTTCGCGGCGGTGAAGAACTGGTGTCGCCAATTGTCGAAGGCCTCGAGGATGGCGGTAAGGTCAAGCTCAAAGAAAGCAACGGTTGAGTAAAGGAGTCGGGCATGTCGGCAGTCGAACAAGCGGTAGCTAACAAGGATTCGGTGGTCGCGCGGCTGCGCGGTGTCGCCAAGCAGTATCAGCGCGGCAGCGAGATCGTGCCCGTGCTCGAAAAGCTCGACCTCGATCTGCCCCGCGGCGATTTCGTCGCACTCATGGGCCCGTCCGGCTCGGGCAAGACCACTTTGCTGAACCTGCTCGGGGGTCTCGATCGCCCGACGGTGGGCAGCATCGAAGTCGACGGTCTCGCCATCGACCGCCTTTCGGATGGCGCGCTGGCCAAGTGGCGCGGCACGAACGTCGGTTTCGTGTTCCAGATGTACAACCTGCTGCCGGTGCTCACGGCCGAGCGCAACGTCGAGTTGCCGCTGCTGCTCACGCGCCTCGGCAAGGCCGATCGCCTCAAGCACGTGCACACGGCGCTCACGCTCGTGGGCCTGGGCGAACGCATGAAGCACAAGCCGCGCGAGCTCTCGGGTGGCCAGGAGCAGCGCGTCGGTATCGCGCGCGCCATCGTCACCGACCCGACCCTGCTGCTGTGCGACGAGCCGACGGGTGACCTCGACCGCAAGTCGGGCGACGAGATCCTCGACCTGCTGCAGGCGCTGAACAAACAACACGGCAAGACCATCGTCATGGTGACCCACGATCCGCGTGCCGCCGAGCGCGCCAACCGTACGCTTCACCTGGAGAAGGGCCGCCTGGAACGGGAGACTTCCTGATGTTCCGCTGGTTACCGCTCGTCTGGGCCAACCTGAGGCGGCGCAAGTTGCGCCTGGTCCTCACGTTCGCGTCCATCCTCATCGCATTCCTGCTGTTCGGCCTGCTCCAGGCGCTGCGTACCAGCATGGCGTCGGGCGTGGAGATGGCCGGCGCCGACCGGCTGATCCTGCGCAGCAAGATCGGTCTCACGACGCCGCTGCCGCTCGCGTACTACGAGAAGATCCGCGCGGTGCCCGGCGTGGGCGCGGCCGCGTCGATGAGCTGGCTCGGCGCTGAATACCGGACGCCGCAGAACCCGAAGGAGCAGATCGCGCTGCAGGCGACGCAGCCC
>DATLDQ010000152.1:0-16906 GCA_035525785.1 Steroidobacteraceae bacterium
TCTTGTTGTTTGGGCCAACGGAGATTCCAACTCTGCATTACGCCTCGGCTACTAACGGTGACCAAGGTGTCTTCATTGATAAGAAAGCGCGTAAAAGTCGGCTCGCCTTTGAGCTGAATTGTGCTGTGCAAGTCTTTCGCGCGCGCGTCAGCGACTATGCCCACTCCGTTCTGCAATATGGCGACAGCTGATCCATTCGCGGCGGCCATGTTCAAGGTCGCCTTCTGACCAGGATTTCGAATCCACTCCTGGTTATAGGAGGCTGTATTTAGCTGCACTGGACCGCTCTGTTCGCTTGCGAGTCGAATGGCAGAGCCGTCACTCGAGTAGCTCACCTGAGTCAGCCCGCCAGCCAGCTGCCAGCCCTGTTGCACCGCCGCTTGCGCTACCACTCGTTCTTCCACCACGCCGTCGGAGAATCCGACCAGGAATCGAGGTTCCGAAGGATGGACATCGAGGTAAAAAGCGCCGGCGGAGCGACTGAATTCTATTGCCTTGCCGGAAGCCACCTCGACGACCGCCGAGCTACCAGCTGTGGTTATTGAAACGACAAATCGGCCGTCCGCTGTAGGTTCCAGCGCTGCGACGCGCGCCATGAACCCGTGGTCATGTAGTTGCCGTTGCACGCCCTCATTGCCTCTATATACGAATAGTTTGCCAGCCAGTTCCGCTGCCACTATGGATTCATTCCCGCCGAGAAATGATGCCGCCACGAGAGTTCTGTCTTCTGGAGACTCTATGGTGGACTGGGCAAACGAGCCGGTATCAACGAGGACAATCGATCCCTGCTTCAGGGCAACATATGCCTTCGAGGCATCCGCAGAGTAACCACAGAGTGTGACTTCGCCCTTAACGGTGACCCGCTTGCTCTCCACAAGTGAATTGCCGTCATAGAACCGTAGTGTCCGGTCGCCAAAGCACAGCAAAAATTCCCTTCCGCTTGGTGAAACCGCGAATCCGACCGGAGTCGAGTCAAGCCCCACACGCGCCACCTCGCGCAGCCCATTAATGGCGAATCGCGCCATGTCTTCAGCAAGAATGCGTTGGGTCGAAGCATTCCCGTCTTGATCCAACTTGATTGCATCGAGAGCAAGCTTTAGGCCCTCTGCAGCTTCGTCGTTTTGTGTTGCACGTTCCGACTGGCGCACAAGAGCCAGTGCCGTTTGCGCATCCCGTTCACCCCGAGCTCGTGCTCCTTGCATCAGCAGTACGGTTGCACCTACCGCAAGAACGAAAGCGGCACTGGCCGCTGTCAAAGCAATGGAGACTCGCCGACGTAAATCGCGGCGATACAGCTCGTCGAATTCAAGGGCGTTCATTCCGGCAATCAACTTAAGCAAGGCAGCCTGTTTGCCAGACCGCCGCGGATCAGCTGCAAGGGGTAAATTGGCAACGCCCTCCTTCGACGCATACTCGATTAAGGGCCTCGGAAGGCATTCCAGATTCGGATCTGCGTCGGCCATGAGACTAGCTGCAGGAACACCGTCAACCACTAGGTAGAAGACGCGGTCACGCCCTTTAGTCTGATGGCAATACTCGACCTCCCTTGCCACCCATTCTGATGCCGCACTTGCCCGTGAGCAGATGACGATTAAGTTCTTTGAGGACTGAATCGCGCGCTTGACGTCGTCCAACAAACCTTGTGACGCCCGCGACTCGTCATCGTCTCGAAATACCAGACCTAGTTTTCGCGATGGCAGGTTCGACCGCTTCGCTAACTCCGCTGGAAGTCTGTAAGACTCGAGGGAGCGTGCAAGCCATCTCGCCCATTTCGCGTCTCTGTGCGAATAGCTCACGAACGCGAAGAAGTCACGAGAGTCGTTGGATTTCATTGGCGCGCCCTTACTAACTATAGGTCTGTAATTCTTATATCTTGGCCAAGACTTCAGGCTACCGGCTCAGGATGCATGTGTCACGCGCCAGAAACATCCTGCTGCGTCGCGCAAACTACTACGGACGCGCCTGGGGAGCCCAATCGCAGGCATGGTGCTTCCAGACCTGGCAGCGTGCAAATTGCAGGTGACTATTACTGGCGCCCTTTTGATTGCGCTGATCCCCGCTATTTCCGCGTTCGCCCGAAATCCATCGCCGCTTCCCAGCGGCCTTCCTACCCTGGCGCCTCCACATTCCATTGGAGCCCGCCATGCACAAGTCCACCCTCCTCTTCTCCTCCCTCTGGTTCCTGACCGCGACCGCACTCGCCGCATCCACCCAGGACGCAGATGCCCTGGCCCGAGCCCACCGCATGCAACTCGAATTCCGCCAGGGCAACTCCGCCGTGTCGAAACCCCTCGTATCCCACCTCGAAGCAGCCGTCGCCAGATCCCCTGACAATGCCCAACTCTGGGAAGCGCTCGGGCACGCCTACATGTCGCTCCAGGGCTCGATGTACGCCGGCCCGCCCGACATACCGACGCTCATCGCCACCGGCGAACACGCGCGCGACGCCTACGCTCGCTCGCTCGCGCTCAAGCAACCCAACCCGCTCGTCCGCGCGGGGCACGGCATGTCGACCATGGTGGTCTCGCAACTGAAGGGTGACGGCCCAGGCGTGATGGCCGGCATCGAAGAAATGAACGCGGCGGTGCGCGAGGCGCCGAAATCGAAGGCGGTACGGTTGACGCGCGGCTTCACGATCATTCACCTTCCGCCTGACATGCGCGACAACAAAGCCGTCACCGAAGACCTGAGGTTCATCCTCGACACTGCGCCGGGTGGGCGTCCCGAGGACGTGCTGCACGTGCTGCTCGGCGACGTGCTCGCGGAGACGGGCCAACTACCGGCCGCGCGCGCGGAGTACGCGCAGGTCACGGGTGCATCGGCGTTCGCGGCGGAACAGGTGAAACTGCGCTTGGCGGATCTCGCCAAAGGCCCGGTACGCCCGGAAAACGTCACCGCGGTGCGCATGGGCACGGGCACGCAATGCGCGATGTGTCACGCGCCGGGCACCGATAACTGATGGACCACGAGCTCACCACGGCCGCGCTGGATGCGATCGCGTTCCTCACGGGCGCGATGCTCAGCGCGATGCTGGGCCACATGCAGTGGCGCGTGGATCGCGCCACGCGCGGCGTGAGCGGCTACCTGCTGCTCTGGGCGTTGGGCTTCATCTGGACCTTCGGCAACTTCCTGCGCCGCGCACTGCAGCTGGCGGACGTCACCGCGGATTCGGCCGCGGTGAAGTTCGCGGAGTCCTTCGCCTGGAGCTGCACGCTGCTCGGCCCGATCGTGATCAGCCGACTGCTGCAGGGCGCCATCGGCACGAGCAGCCGCGCGTCGCGGGCCTTCTTCGCGTTCACGGTGGCGGTGTCGCTGGCGAACCTCGCGCTGATGACGCGCGCCAACCTCGCCTATGCGTACCGCCTGGAAGACAGCCCCTATCCGACCACGTCATTCGTCATCGCGGTCGCCGTCTGGCTCATGGCGATCGCTATCTACCTGCGTCAGCGACGCTCTGCCCCGCTACCGAGAACCATGCCGCGCTGGTTCGCTCCGGCCGCGCTGAGCTTTGCCGCCATCCACACGTCGACGATTCTGCTGAGCATGCGGTTCCCCGAACTACCGGACACGCTGCTGACCGCGGCGAATCTCATCGGCCGGCACTGGACGATACCGTGGTCCATCCTCATCGCAGTGTCACTGGCGCAGGCGCACTACGCGGATGTCATCGCCAAACGCAGCCTCTGGCTGCTCGCGAGCGTGACTCTCGCCACTCTTTTCAGCCGGTACGCGCTCGATGCATCACCGGGGCTGCCGCTGCTCGCGACGGCGCTGGTCACCTCGGCGCTGATGCTGCTGACTCCCGCGCTCGTACGCGCGATCGAGACGCTGGTCGACAAGGCGATCCTTTCGCGGCCGGACTACGCCGAGGCTGGCCGCGCGCGCGATGAGGCATTCCGCCGCGCGACGACCGCGGACCAGCTCATCGCAACGGCGATCGATTCGGTGCGCTCGACCTTGCGCGTCGAGGCCCGCTATTCGAATCTGCTCGAGATCACCACGCCGCACGAGGCGCGCCGGCTCATGCAGGCCGAGCTGGCATTTCTCGAATCGACGCGCATGCAGCTCGCCCACCGCCTCGACGCCCTGCGCTTCGAAGACGAGCAACGTGCTTTGCAGCTGCGCGAAGAGCGCCTGAAGCGGCTGCTCACCGAGGCGGAGCTCAAGGCGCTGCGCACCCAGGTCGACCCGCACTTCCTGTTCAACACGCTGAACACCATCGCGGATCTCATCAGCTCGAACCCGGGGCAAGCCGAGCGCATGACGGTGCGGCTGGCGGAATGCTTCCGCTACGCGCTCGCGAAGCATTCGCGCAATCTCTCGACGCTCGACGAGGAGCTGGATTTCGCGGGCCACTATCTCGGCATCGAGCAGGTGCGCTTCGGCGACCGGCTGCGCGTGCAGCTCTCGCGTGGGGATGCGCTCGGTAGTGAGCCCGTGCCGTCGCTGCTGCTGCAGCCGCTGCTGGAGAATGCGGTACGGCACGGGCTGGCGCCGGTGCGCGAGGGTGGCAGCCTGCGTGTGAGCGCGCAGCGCGAGGGCGAGCGGCTGCGGCTGAGCGTCGAGGACAACGGCGTTGGCATGCCCCACGGTGCCGAACGCAGCGGGGTGGGCGGCGGCGGCGTCGGCCTGCGCAACGTTCAGGAGCGCCTGCGCACGTTGTATGGGCACGCAGCGGAGTTCCTCATCGGCACGCGAGCCGGTGGCGGCACCGCGGTTACCATCGTGATACCACTGCATGCCGATTAGCGCCCTCATCGTCGACGACGAAGCTTCCGCCCGCTCGCGGTTGCGCAAGCTGCTCGCGCCCTATCCATTCGAGCTCGTCGCGGCCGACGCCCGGGATGGCCTCGAGGCGCTGGAGGCCATCCGCGCGCATCGCCCGCAGGTGGTCTTCCTCGACATCGAGATGCCGGGCCTCGACGGGTTCGCGGTGGTCGAAGCGCTTACGCCGGACATCCTGCCGCTCATCGTTTTCGTCACGGCGTACGACCAGTACGCGCTCGCGGCGTTCGAGGCGAACGCCATCGCCTATCTGCTGAAGCCGGTGGATGAGCAGCGGCTGCAAGCCGTGTGCTCGCGCATCGAGCAACTGGCGCGTTCGCCCGAGGAGGCCGCTCAGGCCGCGGCACGCACCGCGGCGGTTCAGGGCACGCTGGCGTCCACGAGGCCGCAGCCGCTGCATCACGTGCTGGCCATCGAGAACGAGGGTTACAAGCTGATTCCGCTCGGCGACGTGTGCTCGTTCCAGGTGGACGATGGCGTGACGTACGTTAAGACGGCGACGGAGAGTTTTCGCACGAACTACGCTATCGGCAGCCTCGAGGCGCGGCTGCCTAGTCCGCCGTTCTTTCGCGCGCACCGCGCGACCATCGTGAACCTCGACAAGGTCGCGTCGATCAATCCGATGTTCAAGGGCACGCTGATGCTGACCATGAAGGATGCGGCGAGAAGCGAGATCCAGGTGAGCGAGCGGCAGGCGGTGCAGCTGCGCGAGCGGTTGCAGCTTTGATTTGGGTGGGGTCCCGGATCCCTGAATTCGAGCCGCGTCCCCATTTGCTGCAAATGAGGAATGTCCCCATTAGCTTCCGAGGGGCCAGACCAGCAGGATCAGCGGCGTCCCGACGATGAGGACGAGCAACGATAGCGGCGCGCCCAGCCGCGCGTAATCCCCGAACTTGTACCCGCCCGGGCCGTACACCAGCATGTTGCACTGGTGCCCGATGGGCGTGAGGAAGTCGCAGCCAGCTCCCACCGCCACGGCCATGAGCAACGCGTCCGGCGCAAACCCGAGACGCTGCGCGAAGCTCACCGCGATCGGTGCCATCACGAGCACGGTGGCTGCGTTGTTGAGGAACGGCGTGAGCGCCATGGCCGCGGCCATGATCAGCGCCACCGTGCCCCATGGCGGCAGCGAGTGCGCGACCTGCGCCAGCGCAGACGCGATCACATCCGCGCCACCCGTCGTGCGAATCGCTTCGCTCACCGGTATCAGCGCCCCGATCATCACCAGCAACGGCCACTCCACCGACGTGTACGCCTCGCGCACGGTCAGCGAGCCGAACAGGATGATGGCAAGCCCGGCGCCGAAGAACGCGATGCCGACGGGTAGTTTGCCGGTGGCGGCCAGCACCATCGCGACCGCGAGCACGGCGATGGGTACGAGCCCGCGCCGCACCGTGCCGAGATGGAGCTCGCGCTGCGCGAGTGGCAGGCAGCCGAGCTCGCGCAATACATCGCTCATGCCGTTCATCGGCCCCTGGAGCACGATCACATCGCCGGCGTACAGCCGGATGTCGCGCAGGCGCTCGGTCAGCCGGTCCCCGCTGCGACTCACGGCGATCATGTTCACGTTGAAGCGCTCGTGCAGCGCGAGCCGTGCGGCGGTCTTGCCGGCGAGCAGCGAATCAGGCCCGATAACCGCCTCGAGCGTGCCGATCTCCTCATCCGGTTTCTCGGCCTTGGTCTCGCGGTCATCGCCTTCGAGCTCGAGCCCGGCGGTCTTCACGGCCTCGTCGAGCGCCGCCGGCTCGCCTTCGAGGATGACGCGGTCATCCTCGCGCAGCACGGTGTCCTGGCTCGCCTTCTTCTCGCCTTCGCGCACCACCGCGTTCACGGACACCGCGCCACTGAGCTGCTTGCGCAGCGCGCGCAACGTCTGTCCCGCGAAGCTCGACTTGGGACCGACGCGCCCCTCGGTGACGTAGTCCTGGATGTCGATGCCTTCGGCGAGCGAGCCCTCGCCCTTGCGATCCTGCGGCAACAGCTTGTATCCGACGGCCAGGAACGCGATGCCGAGCACCGAGAGCCCGAAACCCACTGGCGTGAAGTCGAACATCGAGAACGGCCGGCCGGTGAGCTCGTCCCGCAGCTTGGACACGATGATGTTGGGCGATGTCCCGATGAGCGTCATGAGCCCGCCCAGCAACGACCCGAACGACAGGGGCATGAGAAACACGGACGGCGACACGTTCGATCGCTTGGCCATCTGGAACGCCACGGGCAACATCATCGCGAGCGCACCGATGTTCTTGACGAAGGCCGACAGCACGGTCACGGCGGTCACGAGCAACACCACCTGCATGCGCACCGACGAGATGCGCGGACCCAGCCTCTGCAGCAGCCCCTCCATGAGGCGCGAACGCGTCACGGCCGCGCTGACGAGCAGCGCCGCGCCGACGATCACGAGGATGTCGTTGCTGAACCCCGAGAATGCCTGGTCGAAGGGCACCACGCCGACCAGCAATGCGGCCAGCAGCGCCAGCCCGGCGACCAGGTCGTACCGGATGCGGCCCCAAACGAACAGCACCATCATGCCGGCGATGATCGAGAAAGCGAGGATCTGGTCCGTGGTCATGCCCCACATTGGCACCCGTGCCGCCTAGCTAACATGCGGCCGAATCCGAAAATGGAGGTAGTGGTTGCTGACAAGCCGGCGCATTCCGATTGACGCGGCGCTCACGCCGCCGGATTCTGCGGCCATGGCGAAAGGCAAAACAGGGAAGATCTACGTTGGCGTCGGCGGATGGAACTTCGCCCCATGGCGCGGCACGTACTATCCGAAGGGCCTCACGCAGGCCCGCGAGCTGCACTACTCCAGCCGCGAGCTCACCTCCATCGAGATCAACTCGACGTTCTACGGGCTGCAGAAGCCGGCGACGTTCGAGAAGTGGCGCGACGATACGCCCGATGGGTTCGTCTTCAGCGTCAAGGCGCCGCGGTTCGTGACCAATCGCCGGGATCTCGGCACCGCGAAGTCGAGCATCGACAACTTTCTCGGCAGCGGGGTGCTGAAACTCGGCGACAAGCTCGGGCCCATCAATTGGCAGCTTGCGCCGAACAAGCAGTTCGATGCTGATGAGATCAAGGCTTTCCTCGAGCTGCTGCCGCAGAAAATCGACGGCCGCGCGCTGCGCCACGCCCTCGAGGTGCGGCACGAGAGCTTCGACAACGAGGAGCTCGTCGAGATCGCGGGCCAGCACGAGGTCGCGATCATCGAAGCCGGCGACTCGGAGTACCCGCGCATTCAGGCGCGCACCGCGCCGTTCAGCTATCTACGGGTCATGGGCGCGAAGGCCGGTCAGGCGAAGGGCTACGCGCCCGCGGCGCTCACGAAGTGGCGCAAACACGCCGAAACGCTCGCGAGTGACGGCGATGTCTACTTCTACTTCATCAGCGGCGCGAAGGAGCGCAATCCGCTCGCGGCACGCGCGCTGATCGCGGGGTTGAAGGCGTAGTCGGTCAGAAGGACGATCCCGGGGGACAGACTTCAAGTCTGTCCCCTCTCTGGCTATTGGGGCTGCACCATCATGCAGCCTCGAACCGGCACAGCGGCGTCGACCGCGACAGCTCCCACTCCTCCTCCGTCATCTCGATGCCAATGCCCTCGAACAGCGGCGTCGATAGATAGCGCTCGCCGGTGTCCGGCAGCATGCAGACGATGGTCGAGCCCGCGGGCGCGCGACGCGCGATTTCGAGCGCGGCGGCGAGCGTCCCGCCGCTCGACGTGCCGACGAAGATGCCTTCCTGTCGGGCGAGCTCGCGCGCGAGGCGCATGGCTTCGGGTCCAGCCACGGGCACGATCTCATCGATGAGCCGGGCTTCCACAGCCTGCTCGGTGAGCGTCGAGATGAAATCCGGGCTCCAGCCCTGCATGGGGTGCGGCGTGAATTTGGGATGGCTGCCGGCCGGACCGCCGGTGGTATCGCGCGGCTGCGCGATGCCACTGCCGAGCAGCGGCGCGGCGGCCGGTTCCGCGGCGACGATGCGCGTATCCGGGCGGGCGCGCTTGAGCACGCTCGCCACGCCCTTGAGCGTGCCGCCGGTGCCGAAGCCCGTGACGAAGTAGTCGAGACGCTGGTCCGCGAAGTCGCGGATGATTTCGCGTGCCGTGGTGCGCGCGTGCACCTCGGCATTCGCGGGGTTCTCGAATTGACGGCACAGGAACCAGCCATGCGTGTCCGCGAGCTCGATGGCCTTGGCGAGCATGCCGCTGCCCTTCTGTGCGGCGGGCGTCAGCACTACTTTCGCGCCAAGGAAGCGCAGCAGCTTGCGCCGCTCGATGCTGAAGCTCTCGGCCATGGTAACCACGAGCGGGTAGCCTTTCTGCGCGCAGACCATCGCAAGGCCGATGCCGGTATTGCCGCTGGTGGCTTCGATGACGGTCTGGCCGGGCTTGAGCGCGCCCGAACGCTCCGCGTCTTCGATGACGGCCAGCGCGAGCCGATCCTTGACCGAACCCATGGGGTTGAACGACTCGACCTTGACGTACACGTTGACGCCGGCGGGCGCGAGCTTGTTGAGCTTCACCACCGGCGTGTTACCGATGGTCTCGAGAATGTTCTGATAGCGGGCCATGTGAGCTCCTGAGGTGATGCGCGCATGCTGGAGCACGGCCGTGGGAGCCAGCGTGGGAATCCGCACTCTGGCAATCTTGCGCGATGCTCACTCGCCTGCCACCGCCGCATTCCTGGTCTTCCGCGCTCATCGCCACGGTGGTGGGGTTCGGCGGGACCATCGCGCTGGTCGTGCAGGCCTTGCAGGCGCTGGGGGCATCGGTGCAGCAGACGGGGTCCGCGGTCACGGCGTTGTGCCTCGGGATCGCGGTCGGCGGCGCGACGCTGTCATTGCGGACGCGCCTGCCGATCGTGCTGGCCTGGTCCACGCCGGGCGCGGCGCTGCTCGCGGCCACGGCGCCCGGGCTCACGTGGGCGACGACCATCGGCGTATTCGTTTGCGCGGCGCTGATGATGATCGTGCTGGGGCTGGTGCCCGCGCTGGGACGGCTCGCCGCGAGGATTCCGGGTTCGATCGCGTCGGCGATGCTCGCGGGGGTGTTGCTGCCGTTCTGTCTCGCGGCGTTCCGGCTGGGGTCGACGGATTGGGTGCTGGTCGGGGTGCTCGTGGGCGTGTTCATCGTGGCGCGGCAGCGCGTACCGCTGTACGCGCTATTGCTGGTGCTGGTGGCGGCGATCGCGCTCACTTTGATACGCGGTGATGTCGCGCAACCGCCGCCCGGGGCGATGTTCGGGCAGCTGTTGCCGGTGGTGCCGCGCTTCGACGCGCGCGCGGTGGTGAGCCTGGCGGTGCCGCTATTCCTCGTGACGCTGCTGTCGCAGAACCTCACGGGGCTCATGGTGTTGCGTAATGCGGGGTACGAGCCGAAGCCGGGTCTGCTGATCGTCGGCACGGGCGTGACGTGGCTGGCGCTCGCGCCGTTCGGCGCGCATGCGGTGAATCTCGCGGCGATAACGGCCGCGCTGTGCACCAGCGACGATGCGCATCCGGACCGCGCGAAGCGGTGGATGGTCGCGATGATCTACGCGGGGTTCTATCTGGTGCTCGCGGTGTTCTCGCCGGCGCTGGTGCGGATGTTCCTGGCGCTGCCGTCGGCGGTCATCGCGGTGATCACGGGGTTGGCGCTGATCCCGGCGCTCATGGGGTCGGTGGAGAACATGCTGGGCGCGAAGGAGGAGCGCGATGTGGCGATCCTCACGTTCCTGACTACGGCGTCGGGGCTGGCGTTGTTCGGGTTGGGGTCGGCGTTCTGGGGACTGGTCGTGGGGTTCGCGGCGCTGGCGGCGAAGAGGGTGAGCGGAGCACGGTGAGCGAGGCGCTGATCGAGCCGCGTCCCTATTTGCTAGCAAATGAGGAATGTCCCCATTAGTCGTCGGTGAGGTAGCCGCGTTCGAGCTGCGCTTGCTGATTCTCGAAGATCGCCATCGCGGTCTTCATGCGCAGGAAGCCGAACTTCTTGTAGAACGGCTCGCGGCCGGGCACGGCGTACAGGATGATCTTCTTGTGTCCGCGCGACCGCTCGACGAGATCGCCGACTAACTTCTTGCCGAGGCCGGTGCCCTGGTGGCTGGGGAGCACGGCGATGTCGCATATATAAGAGCAGTCACCGCCGTCCGCGAGCGCTCGGCCTGCGCCGACCAGCCGGCCGGCGTCATACACGAAGCTCACGAACAGGCTGTTCCCGAAGACCTTTTTCAGATGCTCCGGCTTTTTGTCGCCGAGTGGCGCCAGTCGGTAAAGCGCTGACAGTTCTTCCCAGTCCACGGCGTCAATCGAGTACATCCAGTCGAGTGCCATTCTGACTCCTGCGGCCCCAAGGTGGCGCTAGCTTCCGATGGTATGGCGGATACACCCGAGACGAAAAGCGCCGACCCCGTCGGGATACCGCTGCCCGGCACGACCACCGAGGTCGTCACGGCGCTCGCGCACTATTACCGCAGCGAGGTCACGCGCATGATCAGCTGGCGCGACCGGCTCGACCGCACCACCAACTGGGCGATCGGCGCGCTCGCGGCAATGCTGTCGATTTCGCTCGCGACCGAAGAGGCGCACCACTCGGTGCTGCTCTTCGCCATGCTGCTGATTCATGCGCTGCTCGTCATCGAGGCGCGACGCTACCGATTCTTCCACGTGTACCGCGCGCGCGTGCGAATGCTCGAGAGCGAGTACTTCGCGAGGATGTTCTCGACGCAGTGCGCCGACGTCCGCGTGCAGCTCGACGCGCTCGCGGAGGATCTGAGGCTGCCGTGCTTCAGGGTCTCGCTCGCGCAGGCCATGTCGCGCCGTTTGCGGCGCAACTACGGCTGGATCTTCCTCGTGGTGCTGCTGGCGTGGCTGGTGAAGACCACGTCGATGGTGTCGGAGGGACACACGCGGTTCATCCACACCATCGACGAGTTCCTCACCAACGCGGCCGTCGCGGGGATCCCCGGGGGCATCGTGGTGCTGGGGATTGTGGTGCTGTACGGGTGGCTCGCGTTCATCGCGGTGCGCTTCGAGCTGAACGAGGATGAGTTGGGGCCGGGCCAGGTGCATGTGTAGCTGTCGAGCAGCCGACCTGGAAGAACCCGGAAAAGGCCGGGACCTACTTCTTGGCGAGCTCGGCGGCGCCGGCGACGGCGGGTTGGTCCTGGGCTTCCATCCACTTGCGGACACGGCGCGCGTCGGCGGTGCGCGTGAGCTTGCCGAAGGAGTTGAGCAGCACCATGACCACCGGGCGCTCGCCGATCACGGCTTCCATCACGAGACATTCGCCGGCGTCGTTGGTGAAGCCGGTCTTCTGCACGTTGATGTCCCAGTCGGACTTGCCGATGAGCAGGTTGGTGTTGCGATACGTGAGCCTGCTCTTGCCCGCGCGGACTTCGACCTGGTGCAAGGTCGAGAACTCGCGGATGCGCGAGTCCCGTGACGCGGCGCTCACGAGCTTCGCGAGATCGCGCGCGTTCGAGACGTTGTTGTTGGAGAGGCCCGACGGATCGTCGAAGCGCGTCTTCGACATGCCGAGCGCCTTCGCCTTGATGTTCATGGTCTTCACGAATGCGTTCATGCCGCCCGGGTAGTTGCGGCCGAGTACGCGCGCGGCGCGGTTCTCGGACGCCGTCAATGCGAGCTTGAGGAGCTCCGCTCGGGTCAGCTTGGCACCCACGGGCAGGCGCGAGAACGCGCCCTTGCCTTTCCAGACATCCGCCTTGGTGATCTCGATCTTCTCGTCGAGCGATTGCTGGCCGTCGAGCACCACCAGCGCCGTCATGAGCTTGGTGATCGAGGCGATGGGCGCGACGTGAGCTGCGTCACGCTCGAACAGCACCTGGCCGTTCTCGCCGTCGACGATGAGCGCGGAGGCGGACTTGAGCTCAGGTTTCGCCGGAGTCTTGCCGAGCGAGGAAGCACCTGCGCCGGAAGCGAAGACGAGCAGTGCAGCGACGACAGCGATGCGGAACTTCATGTGGCGCGATACTAAGTAAAAACGCGCGCGTCCGCACGTGCGGTGTCGCACGAACGGGGACATATCTTTTCAGAAATGGGGACAGATCTATTTGCGCCCTATGGCATCGCCATCAAATAAATCTGTCCCCTTAAAACGCGGTGTAGCGGAAATTGCGGAAGCGCACCTTGCCGCTGCCGGCGGCATACAGGCCCGGTCGCACGCTCAGGAAGTCGTAGGCCACGTTGTGGTGGTAGCCCGAGATCTCCATCTGCGTGTCGAACTTGGTCCAGGTCTTGCCGTCGGTCGAGGTGTGGAACGTGACGATGTGCCGGTTGTTCTCGAAGCGGATCCACAACCGGCGGCCGATTCCTTCCGGCTTGCGCCGCGGACCGTCGATGGCCGTGCGATGCCGCACCAGCTGCTTGTCGTTGAAGCCGAGCCCGCAGTACATGCGCCGGTTGTAGAAGAAGAGCACGCCACCCGTCGCGTCCCCCTCCACTTCGATTTCGACTTCGCAACGATAGGCCTGGTCACCCGTGATGCAGGTGATCGGCGAGCAATTCGCCGGCCCATCGCCCTTGCCCATCATGACCAGCGCGCCATCCTCGTAAGAGACCCGCGTCTTTTCATCCGCACCCGGATCGTAGAACGCCCACTGGATGCCGAACTTGTCGCGGCTGAAATCGTCGCTGAGCGGGATGTGGTGCTCGGGCGCGTTCGCCGGTTTCTTTGCGAGCCGGGGCTTCGCCGCCGCGGTCGACAGGTCTTTGCCGAGAAACCGCAACCACCCATCGGCCGTCCACTCGATGCGATCGAGCAGGCACTGCCGGCCGAGCGTCCAGTAACCATTCTCGTAGCCGTGATAGACGCTCCACCATTGGTGGTCCGGGCCTTCGAACACCGTCGCATGCCCGCGTGACCACCACTTCTCGCGCGCATCGGTCGTGCGAACCAGTGGATTGTGCGGACAGTTCTCCCACGGCCCGTCGATCGACTTCGAGCGCGCGGCGATCACCATGTGCCCGGTCGGCGGGCCGGCCGTGCCGCCCACGGCCGTGATCATGTAGTAGTAATCGCCGTGACGAAGGACCTTGGGCCCCTCGGGTGAAAAACTTTCAACGACCCAGTCGTCCGGATAGCGCCACGGGTCGTACACGTGCTCGACCGCACCGTCGGTGGCCAGACCATCATCTTTGAGCCGCACGCGGTCGCCGCCCGAGAGGAAGAGATACCGCTTGCCGTCCTCGCCGACGATGTGGCCAGGGTCGATGTGCCGCGGCAGCTCGAGATCGATGGGGTCGCTCCACGGCCCGCGCATCGACGACGCGTGCACCACGTAGTTGGACCGCCGCTCCTTCGTGCGCGCCGGGAAGTAGACGAAGTAACGCCCATCGTGCTTCGCGATGTCGCAGGCCCAGACCGAACCCACGGGCTTGGTGAGCGCCGGGCCCACCGGCTGCCAGTTCACGAGATCGTTCGAGTGCCAGATGACGATGCCCGGGTACGAGTCGAACGATGAGAACGTCATCCAGTAGTCGTCACCGTCTTTGAGGATGGTCGGGTCCGGGCGGTCACCCGAAAACACCGGGTTCAGATAGTTGCCGTTGCCGAGATCGGCGATGCGCTGTCCTTCGAAGCCCTTGCCCCACTTCATTGCGGACCAGTCACCGTACGGGACGGAAGCGCAGCCCGCGGCGGGCTTTCCCGCGCCAGCCGCGCCGTCGGCGCCTTCAGCCGCACTTCCGGCCGCCACACCCGCGCCGCCGACCAGCAGGGACTTCAATGCATCTCGTCGTGTGTTCATGACCCCTCTCTATGGCTGCTCGGACAGCGCGAAAATACGCGCCGCCGGCAGCCACTTCTCGCCCGGCTTCGCTTGCGGCAGCGGCTTCTGGAATCTCCACATGAGCTTCTCCCATTCCTGCACGCGCGGATTGCGCGCATCGGCCGCGGCCTTGTCGGTGGGCGAGAAAGTGTCGTCCGCGTCGATCACCATGAACAGCCGGTCGCCGATGCGGAAGATCTCCATCTCGCGGATGCCGGCCTTGCGGATGGACTCGGTGATCTCGGGCCAGACCTTGCCGGGGCGATGCCAGTCCTCGTATTCGGCGATCAATGCGGCGTCATCGTGCAGATCGAGCGCGAAGCAGAGTCGTGGCATCGGTGGCTCCCGTAAAAAACGTAGATTACCGAATTCGGGACAGCGGGTCCGCTCATCGACCGAAAGCAACGGCCTGGCGACGCGCGGTTGTTTGGACGTGACGCTCGTTTACAGTGGGACGAGGAGGCTCACATGAAATTCATTCGACTTGCGTTCGCTGCGCTCGCATTGCTCGCGCTGCAAGCATCGCCGGTAACCGCCGCCGATGATCTCACTGGCGCGCACGACTTCGATTTCGAGTTCGGCGACTGGACCGTGCATCACCGTATCAAGCGGCCCACGGGCGAGTGGTACGAGATGGACGGCACGTCGAAAACCTGGCCGGTGCTCGACGGGCTCGGCAATGTGGAAGACAACCTGTTTCACCGCCCCGCCGGGGACTCGCGCGGTCTCGCCGTGCGCGCCTACGAACCGGCCACGGGCACCTGGGCGATCTGGTGGATAGACTCGCGCCAGCCGCACGGCGCGATGGATCCGCCCGTGGTCGGCAGGTTTGCCGACGGCGTGGGCACGTTCTATGCGGATGGCGACATCAATGGCAAGCCCGCGCGTACGCGGTTCATGTGGTCGAAGATCACGAAGGATACGGCGCAGTGGGAGCAGGCCCTCTCGTTCGATGCGGGCAAGACCTGGGATACCAACTGGGTCATGGAATTCAAGCGCGTTCGCGCGACGCCTCGATGAACGCGCGCAGCTTGGGCGCCATCGACGCGCGGCGCGGGAAGTACACGAACAATCCGTCCTCGTGGCTCGCGGAATCCGGCAGCAGCCAGCGCAGGCGCCCGGCGCGCAGGTCTTCGCGAACCATGGGCTCGGCTAGATAGGCGATGCCGACGCCCGCGAGCGCGAGCTCGCGCGCCGAGGTGGCATCCGTGACCACGGCCGAGCCCGGCGGCGCGACGCGGGTTTCCTTGCCGCCATCCACCACGTGCCACTCATAGAGCCGTCCGGATCCTTGCAGGCGATACCCGATGCAGTTGTGCCCGGCCAGGTCCGCGAGGGACTTCGGTTCGCCCTTCGCGCGCAGGTAGTCAGGCGAAGCGACCATGATCGCGAGGAAGGGATCGGTGAGCCGCACGGTGACCATGTCCTGCTGAACCGCTTCGCCGAGACGCACGCCCGCGTCGTAGCCCTGCGCGACGATGTCGATGAACGCCTCGTCGGTATGCACTTCGACGACGAGGCGCGGATGCTCCCACGCGAGCCGCGCGATCACGCGCGTGAGACCCATCGCGAACGCGGCGTGCGGCGCGTTGACGCGCAGGGTGCCGGTAATCGAACCGCGAGCGGCGGCCAGCGTTTCGACGGCGGAACCGATGTCTTCGAGCGCGGCTTCGAAGGTGGCGATGAGCCTCGCGCCGGTTTCGGTCAGAGAAACGCTGCGCGTGGTGCGCGCGAACAGTGGCTCGCCGAGGCGGTCTTCCACGGCCTTGACCGCGTGACTGACGGCCGAGGCGCTCATGTTCATGGCCGAGGCCGCCGCCGCGAACCCCTTTTCACGCGCGACGGCCACGACGACGGGCAGGTGGCTGAGTAAATCCCGGTCCATTGCTTCACCTGATCGCATGACGAATGCGATTTCGGACGGTTTATCTCACATGTTTGCGTAATTAGGCTGTTCTCCAACGCGGCGCGAGCCGCCCAGCGGCCCTGAAATCCACCCAGGAGAACGAAAATGACCCAAAGCGACGCCCCCAAGACCTGGTTCATCACCGGCGCATCGTCCGGTTTCGGCATGGCCTTCGCGCTGTACGCGCTAGATCGCGGCGACAACGTGGTGGCATCCGCGCGTAACGTCGGCAAAATCGAGGCTTTGACGGCTACCGCGCCCGGCCGCGTACTGGCCGTCAAGCTCGACGTGACCCAACTGGCGGATATCCAGCCCGCGGTGGATGCCGCGGTACGGCGATTCGGCCGCATCGACTACCTCTTCAACAACGCGGGGTACGGCATCGTCGGCGCCGTCGAGGAGACCCCGGACGCCGAGCTGCGCGCCGTGTTCGACACCAATTTCTTCGGCG
>DATLDQ010000155.1:0-17726 GCA_035525785.1 Steroidobacteraceae bacterium
CCGGGTAGTTGCGGCGCTATGATCGGGCCATGCGCATCGCCTTGCTCTTCGTCGCTGGCCTATTCGCCGCAGCCGCTGCGGCGGAAGAATCGTCGGCCGCTCGTGCCGCGAGGTACTACGCCGAAGGCCTCGAGCGCCCTCTGCAGCAACTGCGCGCCAGCGCCCAACTCTTGCAGGTGTGCATCGATCGACTGAAGCGCGCCTGCGACGGGCAACAGCGCGAGTTGGCCGCGGACAGCAATGTCGTGCCGCTGCTCGATGCGTTCACGCTCTTTCCGCAACGCACCGCGAGCGACCCGGCAGCCGGTGTGACCCGGGCGCGCGATCTCAAGTCCCGGCTCGCGGCGACCGACGCCGCTTTCATGCGCGAAGTCGCGGACTACGACCTCACGCTGTTCGCGCGATACGGCGCGACGCTGCGCGCCTGTCCGCTCGAGGAACGCGCGACTGAATACCTCGAATCACTCGCGGCACTGGTCGAGCTGCATCTCTCGGGTTTCCAGGCGCTCGATGCCGCCGCCACCGCCGAGGCCACGGAAACATACACTCGCCGGGAGAACGAACTCGCGAGCCGGCTGCGCGCCGGCAGCCACGAAGACTGCGTTGCCGCACGCACGCTCGGTGAGGACCTCATGCGCCTCATGGATTCCAAGCTCCAGCCCTGGAATGTCGGCGATCCCGATGCGGACGACCCGGCACGCGCTTTCGATTTCAACCAGCCGGTGAAACCGAAGGGAAAGGACCCGGTGCAGATCGCGCGCGAGCGTGAGCGCGCCGAGGCGGTGGCCAGGAATTTCGTCACGGTGGTGGCCACAGAGCTGCAGCTCACCGCGTTTCCCGAATCCGCGGCGCGTATCAAGGAGATCGCGGAGCGCGACGGCCTGCCGTCGCAAGACTGAGCGTCAGCACCACGAAGGTGGCGCAGGCGGTCAGTCCCACCGCGTTCTCGTGCAGGCTGGGCGAGAACACCAGCACGAAACCTTTTCCTTTGATGAGCTGCGAAAAGCTCGATACGCAGAATGGCATGAGGAAGAGCCGCAGAACCGTCCACCGGTCGGGCGGCGGCCTGCCCGGCTCGCGCACCGATAGATAGAGCGCGATGCCGATGATGGCGCTGATGCCGAGCGCGTTGAGCCAGATGCCGGCGGTGGGATCGAAGTGCTGGACGACGGTGGCCAGGTACCAGATCAGGAAGCACCAGAGCACGATCTTGCCGGCGGAGAGTCCGCCGAAATACCGGATCACGGGTGTCGCGATCAACCGGCGGCGCGCGCTTTGGAGTTGCGCTCGCGAAGCTCGGCCAACGCACGCTGCAGGAAAGGCGCGAACGCCTTGCCCACGTCCTCCACCGTCGCACCCGGCTGCCCGAGCGACGCGAGCTGCGTCATCTGCAGCCCGGCGTAACCGCAGGGATTGATGCGTTGGAAGGGCTCGAGATCCATGTTCACGTTGAACGCGAGCCCGTGGTAGCTGGCGCCGCGGCGGATGCGGATACCGACGCTGCCGATCTTCTCGCCCTGCACGTACACGCCGGGCGCGCCCTGCTTCGTGGCGGCCTCGATGCCAAGGCTGGCGCAATACTCGATGACCGCGGTTTCCATGGCGGTGACCAGATCACGCACGCCGAGACCCATGCGGCGGATGTCGATGAGTGGATAGACCACGAGCTGGCCGGGGCCGTGGTACGTGACCTGCCCGCCGCGATCGATCTTGACCACGGGAATGTCGCCGGCGGCGAGCACGTGGCCCGCGTCGGCGTTCAGACCCAGCGTGAACACCGGCGGATGCTCGAGCAGCCAGATCTCGTCGGGCGTGTTGGCGTCGCGCGTGTCGGTGATGCGTTGCATCTCGCGCCACGTCGGCTCGTAGTCCACCCGACCCAACCACTTCACCGACGCCGTCGCTTCGACGGCGTTTTCCGAAGTGGGCCTCAGCCCCGAGACAGCCTGTTCGGCGCGATAGCTCGAACGCACCAGCGGGCCGGCGACGCACTCGCGGAAGCCCTTGGCCAACGCCCACTCGCGGTACTGCTCGAACTCGGCGGGCGTGACGAAGCGCTGCACGGGCAAGTGATGCACGGTGGGACGCAGGTACTGGCCGAGCGTCAGCAGATCGACGTCGATCGCGCGCAGATCGTCCATGGTCTGCGCGATCTCGGCGTCGGTTTCGCCGAGCCCGAGCATGAGGCTGGTCTTGGTGAGTACCGAGGGCTTGTATTTCTTCGCGTGCTCGAGCACGGCCAGCGTCTGCTCATACGATGCGCGCGGATCGCGCACCGGGTGAGTCAATCGCTTCACGGTCTCGACGTTCTGCGCGAACACCTCGAGACCTGAATCGACCACGGTCTCGACATCGGCCAGCACGCCCTGGAAGTCGGGCGTGAGCGCCTCCACCGCCACGTGCGGCGTGCGCCGCTTGATGGCCCGGATGGCATCGGCATAGTGCTTCGCGCCGCCATCGGGTAAGTCATCACGATTCACCGAAGTCAGCACGATGTACTTGAGCTTCATGAGCTCGACGCTGCGCGCGGTGTTCTCGGGTTCTTCGGCGTCGAGCCAGCCACGCGGGTTGCCGGTGTCCACCGAGCAGAACCGGCACGCGCGCGTACACACGGCGCCCATCAGCATGATGGTGGCGGTGCCGGCATTCCAGCACTCGCCGATGTTCGGACACTTGGCCTCCTCGCAAACCGTCGCGAGCCGGTGCTCGTGCACGATGCTGCGCGTCGCTCCGAAGCCCGCGCCCACCGGCAGCTGCGCGCGAATCCACGCAGGCTTGCGGCCGGTCGGCGCGGCCTCGGCGCCGCGGGGCTTCTGGCCATCCTTGATGGCCGTGAAACCCTGCGGCGTCACGTACTTTTCGCCGCTACGGACGACGACGACGGATATGTCCTTGAGCGAAGCCATGCGAGGGACGGATTCTACTCCTGCGGTGTGGTGCCCGAGTCTTCCCCGGCTCCGTCACTCACGGCGCCGGGCGGCGGACCGCCAAGCCCCGGAATCGCCTGGGGTTTGCCGTTGATCAAGAGTTCTCCTGCCTTGAAAGTGATGTGGCAGACCAGCTTGTCGCCATCGCGCTTGGCATAGCCCGAGTCGATGGCCCCACCCGCCATGGTGGCGCCGTTCGGGATCTTCTCAAGCACCTTCTGCGCGGCTTCGATGGTGATGTCCGCGTCCACCTTGCCGATCAGCGCCATGCCGCCCGGGGCACTGAAGTCTTCCGGGGTCGCGCCCACGAACTTGATGACGCCCCTGGCGACGATCTCGCCTTCCGGAGTCACGAGACCGATGCGGTCGATACCGAACTCGGGGTCGTGCTGCAGCAGCTCGCCCACGTGTTCCTTCATGGGCCCGAATACCGCCTGCTCGACCTTGGAAGGGTCGGTCAGCGACATCGTGTAGCCGGCCTTAACGCCGGTCATGATCTTCTCGAGCGTCGGCGCATGCAGATGACGCAGCGAGAAGTCGTAGTTGATTTCCTTGACCTCGAGGTTGATCTTCTTGAGATCGTCACTCTGCACCGCGCCCGTGCCGAACTTCGCCGCCATGTTGACGAAGTCATCCTTGGTCTTCTGGTCGACGATGTAGTGCGCATCCTGCAGCACCACCGATTCGGTGCCGCCCTTGCCCTCGATCTTCACTTCCTTGACCTGGATCGCGAAATCGCCGTCATAGAGATCGCCGCGGACGCGCTTGCCCTCGCCGTCGAGGCTCAGGTCCTGCAACGTGAAGTGCGTGCCGTCCCCGCTGTCGCGGACCTCGATCCGCGGCAGCCCGCCGCCGATGTCATAACTGTCCGCGTTGCGCGAGAAGCCCACCGACATCTTGAAGGTGTCGTAGGTGAAGTCGACGTTCTTGTTCTTGACGTTGAGCTTGCGGCCCTCGGACTTGAACGTGGTCGTGCCACCGCCGAAGAAACCCACGCGCGTACGCATCTCGAAAGCCGGCTTCGCGGTGCCGAACACCTCCTCGATCTTCTTGCTCACTTCGTCGCTGAGCTCGACGTGCGTGTCGACACGCGCGAGACCGACGCCGGCGGCGCCGAGCACGGGACCGTGCAGCACGTCGTTGCGCACGGTGAAGCGGAAGCCCTTGGCGGCTTCGGCCATCGCGCGCCCCGCGGCTGCGGCATCGTCCGAACCGGCGTCGCCGGCCGAGTCCTCGGCGGCGGCAGCCGCCTCTTCCGGCGCGGCTTCTTCCTGGTCGGCCACCGGGGTCATCTGCGTGCCTTCGGCGTCCATGGCCGCTGCGGCTTCGGCCTCTTCATTCGCGCCGACCTGGCCCTCGGCCTGGTCGCCCATGAGCTTGCCGAGCTCGTCGGAAAGCTCGAGCGTCACCGTCTGCGTGGACTTGAACCAGCCACCGCTCCAGGTGCGCTCGGTGATCTTGAAATACGGGACCTGCTCGACGAACTTGTCGAGGTCCGCGTTCAGCCGCTTCTCGGCGACTTTGCCTATGCCGAATGGCGCGACCAGCAGCACGGCTGCAAGCACCACCACGATGATGACTAACTTCTTCATGAGACCTCCCGGAAAACCTATTCGTGTCGTGACAACTCGGCGTCGAGCGCGGCGAGCCGCTCGGGGGTGCCGATGTCGTACCAGCGGCCCTGGTGCAATTCACCGCTCAATGCTCGCTGTGCGATCGCCCGACGCAGCAGCGGCAGCAATGGAAACTTGCCAGGCGTACAGCCCGCGAAAAACTCTGGCCGGTATATGCCGACGCCCGAGTATGTGTGTCGCAATCCCTCGCCTTCTGACACCGCGCCACCTTCGAGGACGAAGTCCCCGCGCGGATGCTGGGGTGGGTTCCGCACCAGTACCAGGTGCGCCAGCGAGCCCGCCGGCGGATCGCGGTTCAGCGCGCCCAGGTCGACGTCAGTCCAGACGTCCCCGTTGACCAGCAGGAAGGGCGCCGATCCTAACAGCGGCAGCGCCTTGAAGATGCCCCCGCCGGTTTCCAGGGCCTCGGGTCGTTCGTGGCTGTACGTTATGGCAAGCCCGTACTGCCCGCCCGAGCCGATCGTCGCCGGGATCATGTCACCTAACCAGGCGGTATTGACGACCACTTCGCGGAAACCGCCCGCCGCCAGTCGTTCCAGGTGGTATTCGATGAGGCGCTTGCCGCCCACGCGCAGCAAGGGCTTGGGCTCGGCATCCGTGAGCGGGCGCATGCGTTCGCCGCGCCCCGCGGCGAGGACCATGGCCCTCATCTACGGGCCCTCATTTATGTTTCCGCCGCGTCTTGGGCCGCGTTTTGCGCGCGAATTTCCGCTTTGTCGCGGAGCTTCGCTTCGTTGCGGGCTTGCGCTTGCTTGCAGACTTCAGCCTTCTGGCTGCCGTGCTCGACTTTGAGGGCTTGCGTGTCTTCGCGGGCCTGCGCTTCTTCGCCGGCCTGCTCCGTTTCACAGGCTTGCGTTTTTTCACAGGCTTGCGCTTCATCGCGGGGCTGCGCTTCTTCACGAGCTTCGTCTTCGCCTTCCGCTTCTTCTTCCGCGCGCGCTCGGCCGCGGCCGCTGCCTTCAGCGCCGCCTTCTCCTTCTGCCGCGCATTGGCGTCCGGCAGCCGCGTCGCCACGCCCGACTCGAGCCAGCGTCCGAACTCCACGAGCTCCGGATATCGCCTGCAGGCGTCGAGCACATAGCTCATGACCAGGGGAAGGTCGTCGAGGTAGCCGATCTTGCCGTCGCGGTGCCAGAGGCGCGCAAAGATGCCGAGCACCTTGATGTGCCGCTGCACGCCGATGAAATCGAACCAGCGCAGGAACTGGTATTCGCTGTCGCCGACATTCGCGCCCAGGCCCCCGAGAACGCGGCGATAGCCCTTTACCCAGCGCTCCACGCGTTCGCGCGACCAGCTGATGTAGCAATCCTTGAGCAGCGACACCAGGTCGTAGCCGACGGGTCCGCGCAGTGCGTCCTGGAAATCGATGACGCCGGGGCCGCCCCCTTTCGGGAGAACCATGAGGTTGCGCGAATGGAAATCGCGATGCACGAACACCTGCGGCTGGATCTGCGCCTCGTTGATGAGCACCTCGTTGAAGACGGTGACCATGGCCCGCTCCTCGGGCGTGAGCTCGAGGCCGAGGTGCTTGCGCAGGAACCACTCGGGCATGAGGTTGAGCTCGCGCTCGAGCGGCTCGCGATCGTAGGGCGCGAGCTGCTGCGAGGCGCGCAGGCCGCGCACCTGGATGTTGGCAAGCGTGGTGAGCGCGTCGCCATAGAGCTTGTCCACGCCACGCCCGGTCCGCAGAACGGACAGGTATTGCATGTCGCCCAGGTCTTCCATGACGACGAATCCTCGTCGCGCGTCATGGGCATGCACGTGAGGCACATGCACGCCAGCCTGTTCGAGAAGGTCGGTCACCTTGAGATAGGGCTGGATGTCCTCCTTGCCGGGAGGCGCGTCCATCACGATGAGCGAGTCGGCCTTGGGCGCCCAGGCGGCGGGGTCGACGTCACCTCTCGACACCCGGAAGTAGCGTCGGAAACTGGCGTCAGCCGATGCCACCGTGATTCGGCCGATGCGCCATTCGAGGTCTTGCGTCAGCCAGGAGTGAATGAGGGAGAGTCGCGCGTCGTTCTTGAGCATTTACATAAGTATAGTGCGCGGATGGCGAGAGAGACCTGGAAGCGGGCGCGGATTTTTGGATCGATAGTCGGCCCCGGCCTGACCTTCATTCTTGTATTGGCCCGACCCGTCGCCGCCGATGAACCGCCGTGCCCCGGGTCCACTCCCGCCGCCGAGGAAACCCGGCCCGCCCCGGTGAAACCCGCGGTCGATTCGTCCCGGGCGCCCATCACCATCGACGCCGACGACGACGACTTCGAGTTCGACGCCAGCGGCAACGCCCGCCTGTGCGGCAATGTCGAGCTCCGCCAGGGCGAGCGCGTGATCCGCACTGATTGCCTCGAATACAACGCCGCGACCGAGCGCGCCAAGCTCGAAGGCGGCGTGGAATATTCCGACACCACGGTGCACGTGCGCGGCGGCAACGGCACCTACTCGCCGGCCACGGGCGCGAGCATCGACGGCGCCGAGTTCGAGCTGCCGGACCGGAACGCGCGTGGCTCGGCCACCAGCCTCCAGGTCGACGGCCGGACCAAGGTGACGCTCGCGGGCGTGTCGTTCACCACGTGCCCGGCCAACGACGTGGCGTGGGAGCTGCGCTCCGACGAGATCGAGCTCGACACGGAAGCGCGGCAGGGCACGAGCCGTGGCACCAGCGTGCGGTTCAAGAACGTGCCGATCTTCTACATGCCGTACATGAGCTTCCCGATCGGGCCGCAGCGCAAGAGCGGGTTCCTGTTCCCCGAGCCCGGCTACTCTTCGCGCAATGGCGCCGAGCTCCCCGTGCCTTACTACTGGAATATACGGTCGAACGTCGACTTCCTGGCGCAGCCGGTGTTCTACGGCCGGCGCGGCTTCGACTTCGGCGGCAAGCTGCGCTACCTCACGCTCAACCAGCGCGGCGAGTTCGACTTCGACTATCTACCGAACGACGACATCCTCGGCATCGACCGCACGTTCGCGCACTGGGAGCACGTGGCCGAGCTGCCAGGCGAATGGCGCTTTCGCGTCGACGCCACCGACGCGGGCGACGACGCCTGGTTCGAGGACTTCGCGCTCGGGCCCGAGGGCACCAGCGTGCCCTTCACCGAGCGGCTGGCCGAAGCGTCGTACCGCGACGAGAACTGGAACGTGCGCGCGCAGCTGCAGCACTTCCAGACCATCGACGAAGAACTGATCGCCGAGCAGCGCCCGTACGCGCGCACGCCGCGCGTGCTGGCGTCGGGCGACTGGGACTCGGGCCTCGGCGCCATCGAATACGGCTTCGACGCGGAGTTCGTGAACTTCGACCGCAACGTCGGCGTCACCGGCTGGCGCATGGACGTGGCGCCCCGCCTGGGCCTCGACTGGTCGGCGCCCGGCTTCTTCGTGCGCCCGTCGGCGGGCTATCGCTACACACAGTATTCGCTCGATCACACCACGCCCGGCGCCGAGGATTCACCCACGCGCTCGCTGCCGTTCGCCTCGCTCGATGCCGGGCTCGTCTTCGAGCGCAGCTCGGGCTCGCGCGGCCAGCGCCGCATGACGCTCGAGCCGCGCGCGCTCTATCTATACACGCCGTTCCGCGAACAGGACGACCTGCCCCTGTTCGACACCGGCCTGCCCGACCTCAACCTGGTGCAGCTGTATCGTACCAACCGCTACGTCGGCGCGGACCGCGTCAACGACGCCAACCAGATGGCGTTCGGCCTCACCAGCCGGTTGTTCGATGCCGCCAGTGGCACGCAGTACGTGGCGGTGAGCGTCGGCCAGACTTACTACTTCGAACGTCCGCGCGTGGTGCTGCCCACGGAGACGCCGAGCGTGCGCGACACGTCGGACTTCATCGCGCAGCTGTCCCTCACGGGCTGGAAGAACTGGAACCTCGAGGCGGGTATCCAGTGGAACCCCGAAGACACGCGCAGTGAGCGCTCGCAATTCCGGCTGCAGTACCGCCCCGGCGGCGATCGCGTGGTCAACCTCGCCTACCGCGCGCAGCGCGAGCGCCTCGAGCAGGTGGACGTGTCCGCGGCGTGGCCCATCGGCAAGCACTGGAATGCCTTCGGTCGCGTCGTGCACAGCCTGCGCGACGACTCGACGCTCGAGCGCTTCGCGGGCTTCGAATACAGCTCCTGCTGTTGGCGCATCCGCGCGGTCGCCCGGCGTTTTCTCTCGAACAACCAGGGCAGCCAGGAGACCGGCTTCCAGCTGCAGCTGGAACTGATCGGGATGGCCAGTGTCGGAACCGACACCAACGCTTTCCTGGAACGCTCAATTCGGGGATACTCGCCGGAAATCTCCCGGCGCTGAAAGACAACTACATGATCCATAAAGTTTTTTCGCGCGGCTGGCTCCTTCTCATTGCCGCCGCCTTTGCCGCTCCCGTCGCCCTCGCGCAGACCCGTGAAGCCTCGAGCTCCGGCGAGTTGCTCGA
Source organism: Steroidobacteraceae bacterium (assembly GCA_035525785.1). Lineage (GTDB taxonomy): Bacteria > Pseudomonadota > Gammaproteobacteria > Steroidobacterales > Steroidobacteraceae > CADEED01. The sequence continues at coordinate 8,982 of DATLDQ010000155.1, forward strand.
CCGCGTGGCGGCGACCGTCAACGAAGGCGTGGTGCTGTCGAGCGAAGTCGATGAGCAGATGATGATGCTCACCGACCGCCTGCGTCAGCAGAAGCTGGAGATGCCGCCGCAGAACGTGCTGCGCCAACAGGTGATCGAGCGCCTGGTGCTGCAGGAGCTGCAGATGCAGCGCGCGAACCGCGCCGGCATCAAGGTCTCGGACGAGATCCTCAACAACGCGCTGCGTGATCTCGCCGAGCAGAATCGCATCCCGCTCGCGCAGCTGCCCGAGGCGCTGGCCTCGCAGGGCATCGACTACGCGAGCTACCGCGATGGCCTGCGCAAGGAGCTCGCCATGCAGATGCTCCGCCAGCGCGACGTGTTCGCGCGCATCAGCGTGAGCCCGCGCGAGATCGACCAGTTCCTCGAGCGGCAGAAGAAAGCCCCGTCGGCGGAGAACGAGTACAACATCTCGCACATCCTCATCGCCGTGCCACAGGCCGCGACGCCAGAGCAGCTCGAAGAAGCCGAGCGCAAGGCCAACGAGGTGTACCAGAAAGCCACGGGCGGCGAAGACTTCGCGCGCCTGGCCGTGACCAACTCGAATGCGCAGACCGCACTCGAAGGCGGCGCGCTGGGATGGCGCAAGGGGCCGGAGCTGCCGACGTTCTTCGGTGACGTGGTTGCCACGCTCAAGGCCGGCGACGTCAGCAAGCCCGTCCGCACGCCCACGGGTTTCCACATCATCAAGGTCAACGACATCCGCGGCAACGCCTCGTCGAGCATCATCAACCAGGTGCACGTGCGCCACATCCTGCTCAAGCCCAATGAGCTGCAGGACGACGCCACCGTGCAGCAGAAGCTCAACTCGATCCGCGATCGCATCCTCAACAAGGGCGAGAACTTCACCGCCGTCGCCTCGGTGGTCTCCGAAGATCCGGGCTCGGCCGCCGAGGGCGGCGACATGGGCTGGACCAGTCCCGGCGCCTTCGTTCCCGAATTCGAGAAGCAGGTCGCGCAGCTGCAGCCCGAAGAGATCAGCATGCCGTTCCGCACGCAGTTCGGCTGGCACATCGTGCAGTTGTTAGGCCGCCGCCAGTTCGACAACACGCAGGACATGGCGCGGCAGAAGGCCTTCCAGGCGCTGCGCGAATCCAAGGCCGACGAAGAGACCGAGTTGTGGCTGCGTCGCCTGCGTGACGAGGCGTACGTCGAGTACAAGCTCTGAGTGGCCACCCAGGCCATCGCCGTCACCGCGGGTGAGCCCGCCGGCATCGGCCCGGATCTGTGTCTCGCGCTCGCCGGGCTGTCACTCGCCGGCCGGTCTTCCGCTGAAGAGTTCACCCATCCGCTGACGATCCTCGGCAGCCGCGAGCTCCTGACCGCGCGCGCGCGCATGCTCGGCCTCGAGCTCGATCTCCCCGACTACCGTCCCGGCCAGACCACCGGCGCGTCGATACTCGACATCCCGCTGACCGCGCCCTGCGTCGCCGGCCGCCTCGACCCGGTGAACGCCCGCCACGTGCTCGGCATGCTCGACCGCGCCATCGACGGCGCCGCGAGCGGCGAGTTTGCCGCGATCGTCACCGCGCCGGTGCAGAAGAGCGTGATCAACGATGCCGGCGTGCCGTTCACCGGCCATACCGAATACCTCGCGGATCGCACGCGTGCCGCTCACCCCGTGATGCTGCTGGCCGCCGACAACCTGCGCGTGGCGCTCGCCACCACGCATCTGCCCCTGCGTGCGGTGAGCGATGCCATCACCGCGCCGCTGCTCGACACCACGCTGCGCATCATCGACGAGGATGTGCGCCGCCTCTGGGGCATCGCGCGTCCGCGCATCGCGGTGTGCGGGCTCAATCCGCACGCCGGCGAAAACGGCCACCTGGGCACCGAGGATCGCGACGTCATCGCGCCCGCCATCGAGCGCGCCCGAGCGGCCGGCATGCTGGTCGACGGCCCGCTGCCCGCCGACACCGTGTTCGTGCCGCGCAACCTGTCTAACTACGACGTGGTGCTGGCCATGTTCCACGACCAGGGCCTGCCGGTACTCAAGCACGCGGGCTTCGGTCACGCGGTCAACGTCACGTTGGGCCTGCCCGTGGTACGCACCTCGGTGGACCACGGCACGGCCCTCGATCTCGCCGGCACCGGCCGCGCCGACCCCGGAAGCCTGGTCGCCGCCACGAAGCTCGCCATGCTTTTCGCCTCGCGCGCCTGAAGCGCGGCCGTACCCCGTGCCATTCGCCCGCAAACGATTCGGTCAGCACTTCCTGCACGACCGCTCGGTGCTCGACCGCATCGCGCGCGAGATCGCGCCCTCGCCCGAAGACGCGCTGGTCGAGATCGGCCCGGGCCGCGGCGCGCTGACCGAGCGTCTGCTCGGCACCTCCCGCTCGCTCGACGTCGTGGAGATCGACCGCGACCTCGCCGCGGAGCTGCGCGTCCGCTGGGGAGCGGATGCGAGCTTTCACCTGCACGAGGCCGACGCGCTCGACTACGACTTCAAGGCGCTTTCCGCCGCACGCGGCACACGCCTGCGGGTGATCGGCAACCTGCCTTACAACATCTCGACCCCGCTGCTGTTCCATCTCGCGGCCGCCCACGAGGGCATCCACGACCTGCACGTGATGCTGCAGAAAGAAGTGATCGACCGCATCGCCGCCGCGCCGGGCAGCGACGCGTATGGCCGGCTCACCGTGATGCTCGCGCCGTGGTTCGAGGCGCGGCACCTCTTCGACGTCGGCCCCGGTGCCTTCACGCCACCACCGCGCGTGTGGTCTGCCGTGGCCCGGCTCACGGTGCGACGCGAGCCCGCATTCGCGCTGCCGCCGGCTTTCGCGCGCACGGTGTCGGCGGCGTTCTCGCACCGTCGCAAGACTTTGCGCAACGCGCTTCGCGCCATTCTGGACCTCGAAGACATCGCCGCCGCCGGCATCGACCCCGGCGTACGACCCGAGACTCTCACGCCCGCGGACTTCGCGCGCCTCGCCGCGCGTGTGAAAGAACAGTAGTCCGGTATCATTCGTCTCGCATGCAGACGACCCAGCACAAGATCCGCGTCGACGTCGACACCTCGTATCTCGCCGAGCAATCGAACCCCGGCGAACGCCGCTACGTGTTCTCGTACACCATCACCATTCGCAACGAAGGCAGCGTGCCCGCGCGGCTGCTCACGCGGCACTGGGTCATCACCGACTCGAACGGCAAAGTGCAGGAAGTGCGCGGCGAAGGCGTGGTGGGTGAGCAGCCCTATCTCAAGCCCGGGCAGGGCTTCCGCTATTCCAGCGGCGCCGTGCTCGATACGCCGGTGGGCGCCATGCAGGGCAGCTACCAGATGGTCACCGACGACGGTCAGCAGTTCGATGCGCCCATCGCGGCCTTCCGGCTCGCCATGCCCGGGCTGCTCAACTAGGCCATTCGAATTGGCCCGCTACGCCATCGGCGACATCCAGGGCTGCTGCGACGAGCTCAAGGCGCTACTCGCGCGATGTCACTTCTCCGCCGACCGCGACGAGCTCTGGTTCGTGGGCGACCTGGTGAACCGCGGACCCCGATCGCTCGAGACGCTGCGCTTCGTGCGGTCGCTCGGCGCCGGCGCTACCGTGGTGCTGGGCAACCACGACCTGCACCTGCTGGCCGTGGCGCATTCCAAGCGCAAGCGGAAGGACGGCGACACGCTCGACGATATCCTCGACGCGCCCGACCGCGACCAGCTGCTCGAGTGGTTGTCAGGCCGGCCGCTCGCGGTGTACGACGAGCCGCGCGGGGATTTCCTCGTGCATGCCGGCCTCGTGCCCGACTGGACGCCCCGCGCCGCCGCGAAGCTCGCGCGCGAAGTCGAAGCCGTGCTGCGCGAAGATCCGCGCGCGCTGTTCGACGCCATGTACGGCAACAAGCCCGACCGGTGGAACGAGAACCTGCGTGGCATGGACCGCCTGCGCTTCGTCATCAACGCATTCACGCGCATGCGGTTCTGCCATGCCGATGGCACTGTCGACCTGAAAGCGAAGGGAGCGCCCGGTGAGCAACCGGAGCACCTGCTGCCCTGGTTCGACGTCCCCGGACGCAAGAGCGCCGACGTGCGCGTGGTCTGCGGTCATTGGTCGACGCTGGGTTTGAAGCGCCGCCGCGATCTTCTGGCGCTCGATACGGGCTGCGTGTGGGGCGGAGCCCTCACCGCGGTGAACCTCGATGCCGACGAACCGCCCGTGCAGCTCGCGTGCTCAGGGCATCAGTTGCCGGGTGGCGGCGAAGGTTGAGCTGCCTCGGCCGGCGACACGATGTCGTTGGCCTTCCGCGTGCCTTCGGATTGTTCCACCGCGCCTTCCGCCGAATTCTTCGGCACTTCGGTGGGCGACACGAATTCCGGGGACGGCGGCGTCTCGGGCGCGGGCTCCGCGAACACCGGCACCGGGCCCCACGCGATGTAGATAGCCGCAGTCTTCGGCGTGTAGAGGCTCGAGGCCAGCTCGATGTCCACGGGCTTCGCGCCCTCGCCGGACACCGGCAGGATGTTGCGTTCCTCGGCCTGCACCTCGAGTTGCCCGACGCTGCCGGGCCGCACGCGTACCGCCACGCGCACCGGCCAGGTGGTTTCATCCGGCAGGCGGGCCGAGAGGCTGCCCTGCCCCGAAACGCCCGAGAGGTCGATGACCAGCGTATTGCGCACCCAGTACTGCGGGTAGGTCGCGCCCGAGCCATCGGCATTCAGCAGCGTGAGCTCGTTGACCGCGTCGGGGCCGGATTTCGGCTTCTTGTAGAAGGGCCAGATCTTCGGCATGTGCACCGAGGGCATGTGCATCGACCCGCAGGCCGTGAGGGCCAGGCAGCAGGCAGCGGCGACTAACATGGCGCGGGCGAGGCGGACTTTCATGGGCCGCAACCATATCACGGCCCCCGCGCCCCTAGCCCGAAAGGGCATGACGCCGGGCAGCGACATCGTGGCCAAATGTGGAGAGGATCACATCACCGCGTATGATCGGACCCCTGCGCGCGAGGCGACATGCGAGAACTCAAACCCTTCAATTTCCGGCGTTGGATCGACGAGCACCGTCACCTGCTCAAGCCACCCGTGGGCAACAAGCTCGTGTTCACGGACAGCGAGTTCATCATCATGGTGGTGGGCGGTCCGAACAGCCGCAAGGATTTCCACGTCGACCCGGGCGAGGAGTTCTTCTACCAGCTCGAAGGCGGCATCACGCTCGCGACCGTGCAGGATGGCAAGCGCGTGGACATCCCGATCGACGAAGGCGAGATCTTCCTGCTGCCGCCCAACATGCCGCACTCGCCGCGCCGGCCGGCCAACACCGTCGGGCTCGTCATCGAGCGCAACCGCCGGCCGGGCGAGCGCGATGGCTTCCAGTGGTACTGCGAGAGCTGCGGCCACAAGCTGCATGAGGAGTTCGCCGAGATCACGAACATCGAGACGCAGCTGCCGCCCATCTTCGACCGGTTCTTCGGCAATCCCGCGCATCTCGAGTGCCGCAATTGCGGCACAGTGATGGAAAAACCCGCCCCCAAGTGACCACATGCAGGCCGAGCTGAATTTTGGTGGGCAGAAGGTACGCGTCGCGATGGATCGCGGCGTGAGCCTCGCAATACCGGTCGAGTTCAACGGCGCCGGGACGGGTGTCGGCCCGCGACACTTCGGCGCGCCGCCAGCCGAGAGCAAGCCCTGGGTCGCGGGCAGCTTCAGCGGCAGCGTCGCCACCGGCGCGAGCTGCAATTGCTCGACGCTCACGTTGATCCCGCATTGCCAGATGACCCACACCGAGAGCGTGGCGCATCTCACGCGTGAAGCCGGCGATGCGTGGCGCGTGGTGCCGCGCGGCCTGCTGCCCGCCGTGGTAGTTAGTGTGAGCCCCGAGCCCGCGCGCGAGACCAGCGAGAGCACCGATCCGCAGCCCTGGGGCACCGACGTGCTCATCACGCGGCGGCGTCTGCGCGCCACGTGGCCGATGGCCCGGCCGGGTTTCAGCATAGAGCCCATCGCCGCGATCATCCGCACCATGCCGAACGACGCCGGCAAACGCACGCGCGACTACACCGACATCGTGCCGCCGTACCTCACGCGGGAAGCCGTCGAGTGGCTCGTCGAGAAGCGCATCGAGCACCTGGTCGTCGATCTGCCGTCCATCGACCGCACGCACGACGAAGGGCATCTCGTCGGCCACCGCATCTTCTTCGGCATGCCGCCTGGCAGCCATGCGCGCGGCGACGCGGCGCGCTCGCGCGCCACCATCACCGAGCTCGCGTTCATTCCCGATGAAGTAGCCGATGGACCCTGCGTCCTGGCACTCGCCGTGCCCGCCATCGGTGGCGACGCCGTGCCCAGCCAGCCGATTGTGTATCCTCTGGCGCCATGAGCGCGCTGCCCGAGATGCCGCCGTTTTCGTCGTCGCGAGACTATGCGATGGACCTCGACGCGGCCGACATCCTCGCGCCCTACCGCAAGCAATTCGAGCTGCCCATGCGCGCCGCCAAGCATGGCGACCAACAGCCGCTCATCTATCTATGTGGCCATTCGCTGGGTCTTGCCCCGCGCGCCGCGCTCGACTATGTGAGCGAAGAGCTCGCCGAGTGGGCCGCCCTGGGCGTGGCCGGGCATCACACCGCCACGCGCCCGTGGATCGACTACGCGCAGAACTTCACCAAGGGGTTGCAGCACGTCACCGGCGCGCTGCCCAATGAAGTGGTGGCGATGAACTCGCTGACCATCAATCTGCACTTGATGATGGCGTCGTTCTATCGGCCCGTGGGCATGCGCGACAAGGTACTCATCGAGGAAGGTGCGTTTCCGTCCGATCGGCACGCCGTGCTCGGCCAGCTCGGCTGGCACAAGCTCGACCCCGACGAAACGTTGATCGAGATGGCGCCACGCATCGGCGAAGACACGCTGCGCATCGAGGACATCGAAGCGCGCATCGCCGAGCTCGGCCCCGAGCTCGCGCTCGTGCTGTGGCCCGGCGTGCAGTATCGCACCGGGCAGAGCTTCGACCTCGCGCGCATCGCGCGCGCCGCGCATGCCGTGGGCGCCGTCGCGGGTTTCGATCTCGCGCATTCCATCGGCAACGTGCCGCTGCAGCTGCACGACTGGGACGTCGACTTCGCCGTGTGGTGTTCGTACAAGTACCTGAACGCCGGCCCCGGTGCGATTGGCGGCGCGTTCGTGCACGAGAAGCACTTCGCGCAGGAGCCGCATCGTTTGAGCGGCTGGTGGGGTCACGACCCCAAGACTCGCTTCCAGATGGGGCCCCACTTCGAGCCCGCCGCCGGCGCCGCCGGCTGGGCCGTGAGCAATCCGCCGGTTTTTTCGGCCGCACCGCTGATCGCCTCGCTCGACATGTTCCGCGCCGCCGGCATCGACGAGCTGCGCGCGAAGTCCGTGCGACTCACCGCGTATGCAGAGAAGCTGCTGTACGACCGCGTCCGTCGCGACATACAGATCGTCTCGCCGTCGGACCCCGCCCAGCGCGGCGCGCAGCTCTCCGTGCGCGTGGTCGGTGGCCAGCGCCGCGGCCGCCGCGTGTTCGACGCGCTCGGCGACCACGGCATCGTTTGCGACTGGCGCGAGCCCGATGTCATACGCGTCACGCCCGTGCCGTTCTACAACCGGTTCGTGGACGTGCACGAGTTCGTGGAAGAGCTCGCCGACGCACTCAAGGTGATTACTTGAGTTTGAAGGCGACCGGCGTCAACGCCGTCGGCGCCGGTCTCGCGGGTTCGTTGCTGGCCATCCTGCTGGCCCGCCGTGGTTGCCAGGTGACCGTGTACGAGCGACGCGGCGACCCGCGTCTCGCGAACGCCGACTCCGGCCGGTCCATCAATCTCGCCCTCGCCGCGCGTGGCATTCGCGGGTTGCAGCGCGCCGGCGTGCTCGACCCCGTGATGCAGTTCGCCATCCCCATGCGCGGACGCATGGTGCACGAGCACGATGGCGGCGCCGCGTTGCAGCCATACGGCGTGCGGCCTGAAGAGGTGATCTACTCGGTCGACCGCGGCACATTGAATCGCACGCTCATCGATGCGGCCGCCGCGTATCCCAATGTGCAGCTGAAGTTCCGGCAACTGTGCCTCGGGCTCGCGCCCGGCAAGAACACGCTCGAGTTTCGTGACGAGGAAAGCGGTCGCATCTACGTGGCCGCCGCGCAGCCCTCCATTGCTACCGACGGCGCCGGCTCCGCCGTGCGCGATGCGCTGCTCGCGCGCGAAGTTGCGCAGGTGCGTGAAGAGCCGCTGGATCACGACTACAAGGAGCTCACCATACCCGCAGTCGATGGGCGGCCCGCGCTCGAGGTGAATGCGCTGCACATCTGGCCCCGCGGCGGGTTCATGCTGATTGCGCTGCCCAACCCCGACGCCACGTTCACTGCCACGCTGTTCCTGGCGCGCCAGGGGGAGAACAGCTTCGAGCAGCTCACTTCAGCGGATGCCGTCGAAGCGTTCTTCACGCGCGAGTTTCCCAGCGCGCGTGCGCTGATGCCCGATCTGAGGCGCGAGTTCTTCGAGCACCCGCAAGGGTCACTCGGCACCGTGTATACGCGGAGCTGGCATCTGGATGGCGACGTCTGCCTGCTAGGCGACGCCGCGCATGCCATCGTGCCCTTCCATGGACAAGGTATGAATTGCGCGTTCGAGGATTGCGTGGAGCTCGATCACCTGATGGATGAGCACCATGGGTGGCATGGGTTGTTCGAGGCGTTCGAGCACGCGCGGAGGCCGAATACCGATGCGATTGCAAGAATGGCGTTGGAGAACTACGTC
>DATLDQ010000165.1:0-2701 GCA_035525785.1 Steroidobacteraceae bacterium
CTGCGGTCGCCCAGCATCAGCGCCGCGGATTCGTTGATGAGCCGGACGCGGTTCTCGTGATCCACCACGACGATGCTCTCGCGCAGGTTCTGCACGATGTACTGCGACAGCTGGGCGAGATTGGCGAGGTCCACCTGCTGCCGGCGCACGGTGGCTTCGGTGTCGCGCAGGCGCGAGGCCAGCGGCCAGGCGAGCAGCGCCACCAGGAACACGATGCCGCCGAAAATGCCCGCGGCGATGAAGTCATAGGTCTGCGCACCGCCCAGGAAATGGGCCGCCACCTGCTGGGCCAGCAGGGCGAGGGTGGCGAGCGCCGCCAATAGAAAAGAATCGCGGCTGTCGGCCAGCAGCGCCATGGCGCCCACGGGCACCACGAACAGGATGCCGAGTCCACTGGAGATGCCGCCGCTGGAGAGCAACAGCAGGCTGATGGCCACGGCATCGACCATGGCATGGACGAACGTCGTCGCCCTCAAGTTGGGCGTCAGGCGCCGGCCGCCGAAAACGATGGCGATGCCGGCGGCGAAATACACGACGCAGATCCACAGGAACAGCAAGGGATAGGTGCCGCCGATGGGCGTACCGCCGCCGAAGTACATCGACAGCCCGTAAAGGGCCGGTGGAATCAGCAGCCGGTAGAGATTGACCAGCCCGATGACGCGCCAGGCGAGATCGGTCGGAGCGAGCGGGGCGGCGGCGACTAGCGGCATCGGTCGCGACTGTATCAGCAAGGCCCCCGCAGCACGAGTTGCGGCTAGAATGCACGTCCTTTTTCGCAACCCACCCCTCAGAGTCTGATGAACCTCCACGAGTACCAGTCGAAAGAAGTGTTCCGCGAATACGGCATCCCGGTGCCTCAAGGTTTGCCAGCAAAGAGTGCCGAGGAGGCCGTTGCTGCCGCGGAAAAGCTAGGTGGCAAGCTTTGGGTGGTCAAAGCCCAGGTGCATGCCGGCGGTCGCGGCAAGGCGGGTGGCGTCAAGCTCGCGCGCGACCTCGACACCGTGCGCAGGGCCACGTCCGACATGCTCGGCCAGCGCCTGGTCACCAAACAAACCGGCCCCGAAGGGCTGCCCATCGAGACGGTGTATGTCGAGAGCGGCTCGGACATCGAGCGCGAGATCTATCTGTCGCTGACGCTCAATCGCGAGAAGAGCAAGGTCGCCGTCATCGCTTCTGCCGCCGGCGGCATGGATATCGAGGAAGTCGCCGAGCATTCGCCCGAGAAGATCCTGCGCGTGGATATCAGCCCCACCGCCGGACTGCAGGGATACCAGTGCCGCAAGCTCGCCTTTGGCCTCGGCTTCAAGGGTCCACAGGTCGGCAAGTTCCAGTCGATCCTCATGGCGCTGTATCGCATCTATCTCGAGCGCGATGCGGCGCTGCTCGAAGTGAACCCGCTGATCGTCACCAAGGGCGGCGAGCTCGTCGCGCTGGACGCCAAGATCAACATCGACGCGAACGCCATGTTCCGGCAGAAGAAGCTCGCTGAGCTGCGCGATACGTCGCAGGAAGATCCGATCGAACGTGAGGCCAGCGAGCACGACCTCAACTACGTCTCGCTCGACGGCGACATCGCCTGCATGGTGAACGGCGCCGGCCTCGCCATGGCGACCATGGATCTCATCAAGCTGCATGGCGGCAACCCGGCGAACTTCCTCGACGTGGGTGGTGGCGCGACTGCCGAGCGCGTCACCGCGGCGTTCAAGCTGATCCTGTCGAACAAGAAGGTGAAGGCGATCCTCGTCAACATCTTCGGTGGCATCGTGCGCTGCGATCTCATCGCCGAGGGCGTGATGATCGCGGTGAAGCAGGTGGGCGTGTCCGTACCCGTCATCGTGCGCCTCGAGGGCACGAACGCGGAGCAGGCGCGCGAGATGCTGGCGCACAGTGCGCTCGCGATCACGCCGGCCACCGATCTCACCGACGCGGCGCAGAAGGCCGTTTCCCTCGCGAAGGGCAAGTAAGACAAATGAGTATTCTCGTAAACAAGAACACCCGGGTGATCGTGCAGGGCTTCACCGGCCAGCAGGGCACCTTCCATACCGAACAGAGCATCAAGTACGGCACCAACGTGGTCGGTGGAGTCACGCCGGGCCGCGGCGGTGAGAAACATCTCAACCTGCCCGTGTTCGATACGGTCGCGGACGCGGTCGAGCAGACCGGCGCCACCGCGAGCGTCATCTATGTGCCCGCGGCTTTCGCGGCCGATGCGATCCTCGAAGCCGCCGATGCCGGCATCGAGCTCGTGGTGTGCATCACCGAGGGCATCCCGATCAATGACATGGTCAAGGTGAAGGCCACGCTCGGTCGCTCCGGCACGCGCCTCATCGGGCCCAACTGCCCGGGCATCATCACGCCCGGCGAGTGCAAGATCGGCATCATGCCGGGCTTCATCCACAAGAAGGGCCGCGTCGGCATCGTGTCGCGCTCCGGCACTCTTACTTATGAAGCCGTGTTCCAGACCACGAACAAGGGCCTCGGCCAGAGCACCTGCGTCGGCATCGGCGGCGACCCGGTGCGCGGCATGAATTTCGTGGACGTGCTCGAGCTGTTCGAACGTGATCCGCAGACCGAAGGCATCATCATGGTCGGCGAGATCGGCGGCACCGATGAAGAGGTCGCCGCGGATTTCATCCGCAACTACGTGACCAAGCCCGTAGTCGCCTACATCGCCGGCGTGACGGCGCCCGCGGGCAAGCGC
>DATLDQ010000168.1:0-28430 GCA_035525785.1 Steroidobacteraceae bacterium
GCATTTCTTTTGGCGCATTCGCATCGAACAACGTGCCCGCCGCGATCTTCAGGTGATACACGCGCGCCGTCTGGCGCGGATGCACCGGCGTCAGGTCCTGGTTCGCGAGCCTCAGGTCGATGCTCTTTCGATCGGCGCCGATGACGATGGCGCTCGTGGCTTCGTTGCGCTGACCGAGCTCGGGCGAGCCGTAGTCAGGCGCGTCGCGATACGTCCACGACTCGAGCGTCAGGGCGCTCTGCAACAACCCGGGGCTCACGCCGTTGCCGAGCGGTTGCGTCAACGCGATCCTGAATCCGCCGCTGGTCGCCGAAACCGACGAGATGGCCGGCGCGATGGTCTTGCCATCCCACCGTACGTGCTGAAGGCTCGCGACCTTGCCGCCCTTGGCCTGCCAGCCGCGGCCGGTCTGGCCTAACAACAAGCTGCCGTCGGGCAGGAACACCGGGCGCATGACGCCGGACTCGAGTCCTTCGAAGAACGGCATGACGCTGCCCTGGTCCTGCTGGCCGACCTTCTCGGTGACCACGCGCAGGAGATTCGACTGCGTCTGGTCGCCGATCAGCATCTGGCCGGCGAATGGACCGAATTTCGGCTGCGTGATCCACGCGGGGTTGCCCGGGGAATTCGCGACCTTGTTGTGCGGGAAGAGCACGGCGGCCTTCTCGCGGCGATCGGCGACCGCGTCATACCGGATCTCGGGCGAGTCGGGCGTCATGCCGGGCAGGTCGACGAGACCCGCCGGGTGGCCGTAGAAGTGATCTTTCTTGAGCTCGAACAGCTTCGACGTCGCAACGAAATCGCCCTGGTTGTCCGTGTACCAGACACGACCATCGGGGCCCACGCCGAGGCTGGCGGGACTGCGCAAGCCGTTCGCGAACGGGCCGCCTTTACCATCGGGCTCGACGCGGAATGCCCAGCCATTGAAGCCGCCGTACGTGCCCATGACGTTGCCGCCACCCATGTACGCGGTGCCGCTGCCGTCGTGCACGAGGTTCAGCGTGAAGTAATAAGCGCCGTCCTTGCCGCGCACGGGGCCGTGCATGTAGCTGTGATAGTTGCCGTGATACGAGTGTGCGTCGTACAGCGTCTCGTATTTGTCAGCGAGGCCATCACCGTTGGTGTCGCTGATACGCGTGAGCTCGGCTTTCTGGCCGGCGACCACGACGAGACCCTTCGAGTCTTCGGCGACGACGCCGAGACTGTCGAACAGCCCTTCCGCGAAAAAATGCCATTGGCCGTTCGCGAGCCGCCAGATGCCGGCGTTGCGCGTGGCGACGACCACGGTGCCGTCCTTGGTGACGCTCAGGCCCAACGCTTCGAACAGCTGCTTGCGCCCGTAGTTGTCCTGCGGCGCGTAGTAGTTCTCGATGCTGTAGCCGGCGGGGAGCTGCGCTTGCGCGGCACCCTTGTCGAGCGGCTGGCGTTGCCACGCGAAACTCGAGACGGCCGGGCGCCAGGACCTGGCGGCGAGACCGATCGTGCCTTTGAGGGTGGCATTGACCTTGCCCGCGGGCAGAACCCAGCGGCCCTCGGACAATTTGCCGGCGCTGGGCGTGCCGTTCTTGAGCAGCGAGGTGTTCAGCGCGAAGGTCTGTTCGGACGCGAGCGCGCCGCTGACGCTGATCGCCACGCTGCCATTCGGGTCGAACGTGGTGGCGACCTCGAGGACATTCTTGCCCACGCGATACTTGAACACCGGCGCCGCGGCCTTGTCCTTCGAATTGCGCGAGTAGCCGAAGAACTGCGCATCGGCCGCCGCGATCTGCGCGAGCTGGTCCTGCTTGCTGTACAGCGCGGCTTTGTCCGCGGCCTGGTCGCCGAACTTGGCTTCCTTGAACGTGAAGTCGATCGGCTTGCCCGCCGCGTTCAGCGGCGCGAGCAGATATTCGTGGTCGCCGAAGCCGATCTCGCGGCTTTCATAGCCCAGCGCGAGACCGCGTCCGCCGCGATTGGTGAGCTCACCTTCCATGTTGAGGAAGCCGCCCTGCCAGATCTTCACGATCGACAACACGCGCGGATCGAAGCTGTAGTTCACGCCGTTGGGCAAGCCGACGTGGATCGCTCGCCCCGACGTGCCGACCATGGGCCCACGCTGCAGCCGCACGGCGTCGCTGACCAGCCACTGCAGGCTGTCCTTCATCGGGTCGTATTGCTCGGCCGCCGCGAGCCCCGCCAGGCGGATCACCGGGCCGCGATCGGCGCCGGCGTTGAGCGTCGCGAGATAGTCGCCGATGGCGTCGATCTGCGCGTCGCTGAGCACGTCGGAATTGAACGCCGGCATGATGGGTAGATAGGGCTGCCCCTTCGTTTCGCCACGCTCGGCGACGGCGAGCTGGTCCACGGGCGCGCGCACGGAGCGATGCAGGTATTCGCGGCCGGCCTTGACCTGGAACCTGTGGCCTTCGGCCTCGGCCACCTCGCGGTTGCGCGGCTCGTTGCGGAACAGGCCGTAGAGGTTCGGGCCGGTGCTCACGCCGGCGTCGTCGGCGTCGACGCGATGGCAGGCCTCGCAGCCCACTTGCGTGAACAGTTCCTTGCCCATGGCGACCAGATCCTTGAGGTCTTTTTCGTTGGTCTCGCCGCCGGAAGACTTGGGCAGCGTGACCTGCTCGAAATCCGCGGGCTCGTGGCGCGACTGGCGCACGGCGAACGGGCCCGACTTGACCACGATGAACGCCGGGCCACGCTTGTCCTCGCCCTGCCAGATGGCGCCGTCGCTCGGGCCTTCGATGAGCAGGTTACGTTTGACGTCCGTGCCATTGCGCACCTCGAGCACCAGCCCGGGCTGCAGCTTGTTGTAGCCGTCATCGAAACGCGGCGCGCGGAACTTGACCGAGAAGCTCTGCCAGTCGCCATTGCCCTTGAGGTCGAAGCCGTAGCGGCCCATGAGGTACAAGGTCGCGCTCGCGCCAGCGGGCGAGCGGTAATCGAACGAGGTGACGCTGTCGGCAAGCGTCAGTCGGGTCACCAGCCCCCTGCCTTCGGCCGGACCCTGTGTCGTGAGCGCGCCATCCGACACCGTCCACGAGGGGTTATCGCGGAAAGCCGCGCCTGGCGCGTCTATCGTTGCACTCTCGGCACCTCGGGCCTGGAAACTCGCGAGCGCACAAATGGTCACAACCGCCAGGGCGTGGCGGTGAAAAAATGCCGACATGGAACCCCCTTCTGTACCGCTACACTAACCGAAAATTTCCCCTCCGAAACAGTATCAATCCATGCCATTTTTCCTGCTCCTGGCTGATCAGATCGCCCAGCCCCTCATCGCCGTCGAAGCGGCTCCCGTCGTCGTCACCGGGTCGCGCGTCGCGGCCAGGCCCATCGATCTCGGCGCCAACGTCACCGTGCTCGAACGCGAGAGCTTCGACATCGAGAAGCCCGCGAAGCTCGCCGACGCGCTCCAGCGCGTGGCCGGCATCCACGTGGATTCCGTGGGCGGGCGCGGCGGCACCGGCTCGTTGTACCTGCGTGGCGCCGACCCTAACTACACACTCGTGCTGGTCGATGGCGTGCGCGTCAACGACCCGACGAACGCCCGCGGCGGCTCCTTCGATTTCTCGACCTTCGACATGGCCGACGTGCAGCGCATCGAGATCGCTCGCGGCCCCTACTCGGCGATCTACGGCGGCGACGCGCTCGCCGGCGTCATCAACATCATCACGCGGCGCGCGCCGCTCGCCGAGACGCATGCCTCGCTCGACGCGATGGCGGGCGGCCATGACACGCGCGAGATCTCGCTGAATGCGGCGGGCCCGCTCGCCAATGGCACCTGGTCGCTCGGCGCCGGCGACTCCAACGAAGGCGAGCGGATCCGCGGCAACGATTTCAATTCCCAGCGGTTCTCCGCGGGCTACAACACGGACTTCGACGCGAGCACGCGCGTGAATCTCACAGCGCGATTCACGCAGAGCGAGCGCGCAGGCTTCCCCGACGACAGCGGCGGTTTCGAGTTCTCGGCCATCCGCGATCCCGAGACCCGCGACGCCGACGAGACCGTGCTCGGCATCGGCGTCGAGCACGACGCCGGCAACGCCGGTTTCTCGCTGTCCCTGGGGTACTTCGATCGCGACGATCACATCGGCTCGCCGGGCGTCGCGCCCGGCGTGCGCGATCCGTTCGGCGTGCCACCTTCCGTGGTCGATTCCAGCATCGAGCGCCTCACCGCGACGTTCACCGGCACCCAGCGGCTCAGCGACATGTTCTCCCTGGCTTATGGCGCCGAATTCCAGCGCGAGCAGGGCTCGAGCGACGGCGAACTCGACTTCGGCGGCGGCTTCACCCTGCCTACGTCGTTCGACCTCACGCGCACCTCGTGGGCACCCTATGCCGAAGCGCGCCTCAGCACGCCTTTCGGCCTGAGCGCCCAGATTGGCGTGCGTGTGGACAAGCCCGAAGACATGGGCTCGGTCACGAGTCCGCGCCTGCGGGTGGCCTACAACCTGGGCGGTGACGACACCGGCATCCGTCTCGCCGGCAGCTGGGGCCGCGCGTTCAAACTACCCAGCCTGTATGCGCTGGGGCATCCGCTCGTGGGCAACCCCGATCTCTCCCCGGAGCGCGGCGAGTCGCACGAGATCGAGCTTTCGCAAAGCCTGCACGAGGGCAAGGTGTTCTGGAGCGCCACCTGGTTCGATGGCGAGTTCCGCAATGCCATCGACTTCGATTCCGGCCCGCCTCCCATGCTGGTCAATCGCAACCGCGTGGACACGCGCGGCCTCGAGCTCGCGGGTCGCTATGCGATGAACGACGCCTGGTCGCTCGACGGCAGCATCACGCATGCGCGCAGCCGCATCGCTTCCAGCGGCGACGAGCTGCGCAATCGTCCGGACTGGCGCGGTGGCGTGGGTGTGCACTGGGCGCCGACCAGCGTCCTGAAGTTCTCGGCTTCCGCCACGTACGTCGGTGAGTCGTTCGACTCCTCGATCGCCACTGGCGACGTGGATCTCGGCTCGTACACGCGCGTCGACGTGAGCGCCGTGTGGCAGGTCTCGGAGAAGTTCGAGACCTATCTCGCCATCGACAATCTCACCGACGAGAAGTACCAGCAGTTCGTGGGCTTCGAGTCGCGGGGGGTGCTGCCGCGCGCCGGGGTGAAGTTCAGTCTTTGAGGCTGGCCGGCGGCAACGACCCCGGCCACACGCCGATGCGTCGCACGAGATCCACGAAACGGGGATCACGGTGCAGCACATCGAATGCGGGGTTCTGGGCGATGAAGCCCAGCGTGGACGCACGCTGCTCGAGCGCGCGTTCCAGCCACAGCAGCGAAGTGTCGGTTTCCCCCAGCCCCGCATAGATCGCCGCCAGATCGACCGGTGACACATATCGCTGGGCCGCAATGGCCAGCACCCGATCGAGCTCCGCTTGTGCCTCGGCCCGCCTCCCTGATTTTGCGAGCGCGTTGGCGACGTCGGCATAGCTGCCGGGCGACGTTCCAGCGCTCTTCGCGAATTCCGCCAGCGCCAGAGCCGGGCGGCCAGTGTGAAGATAGACTCGACCGAGCGTCCGATGCGCTATCGCCGGACGATCGTCGAGCGCGAGACTTTCCTTGAGCTGCCGTTCCGCTTCATCGTACCGCCGCGCGAAATACAGCATCGACCCCATCCGGGTCTTGGACAACGTCAACAGGGGTTCGAGCCGCTGCGCTTCCCTGATTTCTTCGAGCCCACGGTCCAGCTGCCCACGCATGCTCCAGAGCACACCGCGATACATGCGTGGCTCGGGGATATTCGGATTGAGCTCGACCGCCCGGTCGAAGTCCGCGGCTGCCCCATCCCAATCCCGGTCGTATTGCATCTTGATGTGGCCGAGCGCCGCGAACGCCTGAGCGAGACCCGGTTCGATCTGCAGCGCACGCAGTGCGGAATCGCGGGCGCGTGGGAAGGTCTCGGCCGGCGCGCGCATACCGAATACGCCCAGGACCAGATGGCAATCGGCGAGCCCGGCATGCGCAAGCGCGAATCTCGGGTCGCGGTCGATAGCCTGCTGGAAGTACTCGATGGCCAGCCGGATGCTCGCTTCGTCCGAGCGCGCCAGTGCGTACCGGCCGTTCGAATACAAGCTGAAGGCGTCTGAGTCATGCGTACCGCCGACCGCGCCACGCAACGGGTTCACGTCGAGCGGCGTGCGCAGCAGCAGGAATGCGGCCAGCGCTGCAATCAGCAGCGCCGCGCCAGCCCATGACCAGCGACGCCACTTTCCAGCGGGCTGCGATGTCGCGACTGCCATGGTGCGTTGGGCAGCCGGCACCGCGGGGGTCCCGGGATTCTTCTCCACTACCTGCGCCACGAACCGGTATCCCTTCCGCGGCACTGTCGCGATGAAGCGGTTCTCGCCGCGCAGCTCGCCCAGCGCCTGCCGCAACGTCGAGATGTTCTGCGTGAGGTTGTTCTCCTCCACCACCAGGTCGGGCCAGATCGCCTGAAGAAGCTCGTCCTTGCCCAGCGTTTCGCCACGGTGCTCCACCAGATAGAGCAGTGTGTCGAACACCTTGCCAGTCAACGGCACCAGTTCGGGCGAGTCCTTCCTGAGCAGCCGACGTCCGTATGCATCGAGCGAGAAGTCGCCGAACTCGTAAATGACTGTTTTCTCAGGTGGCATGAATGCCTTCAGGATTTTTCATCATTTCTCATCGTGCGGCCGAGGACTCGGAAGCGCCGGGATGACAGAAACACGCTCCATTTCCGGAGAGCAGGCCATGAAGAAAATCTACGCCGCACTGGTCGCGGCCAGCGTGTTGACCATGAATACCGCCCATGCCGGCGATGGTGCCAGAGTCACGGCAGCGCCGGCTCGCGAAGACTGCGGTGGCGAGTCCTGCGCCGCGGTGCTGCGCGGCATCGTCGCCTTCGTCGATCGCAACCTGCAGGGCCACGAGGGCAATGGGCGATCCTGCGCGGACTGCCATTCGCCGCTGGACGATTTCCAGTTGTCGCCGGCGAGTGCTGAAGCGCGGTTCAAGAGTCTCGAGATGCGCAGGCGCTGGAACAAGCGCGCGGACGACCCCTTGTTCCGGCCTATCGATGCCGATGACTTCCGTGTGCACGGTGAGCTCGCGAGCGACTACCGGAACCTGCGCGAGAACGGGCTGATCCGCATCACCTACCCATTGCCGGCGAATCTGCGGCTCATCGAGCCCGTGACCAACGTGGCATCGGCCGAGAACTTCGTGGACGTGTGGCGCATGGTGCCCACGGTCAAGAACCTGAAGGTCACCGGCCCCGACGGCATGAACCCCTGGCCGCGCGGGCCCAACGCATCCGGCGGATTCCAGCTCGACGCCCGCATCGGCACGCTGCAGGAGCAGGCGGCCGCGGCCTTCGTCAACCACGCGCAGACGCTGGTGACCGCGCCGCAGCGCACGCTCGATGATCTCGCGGCATTTCAGAACGTCCTGTTCTCGTCGCCGCGGCTGCGTGCAGTCGCCGACGCCATGCGCGCCGGCAGCGCCGTTCTGCCCGATGCGGATCCTCCGTTGTCCGAACTACAGCTGCACGGTAAACAGGTCTTCGCGCGAGCGTGCGCGCATTGTCACGGCGGACCGGGGCAGTCGACGCCGCAGCCGCCGGTAGTCCGATACCACGACATCAGCTCGCAGTGCCCGCGACCCGTGGACACCGCGGTGCCGCCGCGATGGCAGTTCACGCCCTGCCCCGAACGCCTGGCGCGCAATGCCAGAACCTATGAAATCACCTTGCCCGACGGCAGCATTCTGCGGCGCACGAGTTCGGATCCGGGTCGCGCGCTGGTCACTGGTTTCGTCGGCGGCCTGCCCGCACGTGACGACTGGAACAAGCTCGATATGCCGGGCCTGCACGGTATTGCGAAGACGGCACCCTACTTCCACAACAACAGCGCCGACACGCTCGAAGCCGTGCTGGATCACTACACCGCGTTCTTCAAGCGGGTACAGGCGCTGGCGCCGGCCGGCGCGCCTCTGCCGCCGGTGATTTCCACGGATGGCGTGCGCGCAGATCGGCCGCCCTCCCCGGAGGAGATCGCGCCTTTGCTGGCCTATCTGCGAAGACTATGAGTTGACCGAGCCGGCAACGCGAAGCTGGGTAGTGAAGCCGCCTCGTCCCGGGGCGGTAGTCGCCGAACTCTGTGGACTTTGCTGCAAGAGACGCAATGAAAAAGGGCGGACCGAAGTCCGCCCCTGGATGGAGCCGCGGGGACAGATTCGAGATCTGTCCCCGATGACCTTTCCGTCAGTTCTTCAGATCGAGCACCACGGGTTTGTATCCACCCCTGCTCCGGAAATAAAGGATCAGGCCGAGATACACGAGGAACATGATCACCGGCAGCACGGCGATGGTGCGCAGCGCATCGTGCTTCGATTCTCGATCGGCGGCATCCACGGCGGCCTTCTCTGCGCCGGCCAGCGTCGCGCGCTTGGAAGGATCGATGGCGACGTAGTCGCCGACAATGCCGGTGCGCTCGGTCTTCAGGGTCTCGACGAGGTGCGTGTTGTTCTTCGCGTCATAGGCCGCGACGCCATGCACCATCTGGCGATCGAGCACCTGGCCGATCAACGGACCACCGATGACGCCCGCGCCCAGCATGCCGATGCCGGCCACGACATTCAGCGTGATCGCACCACCGCGCGGCGACTGCTCGGCCACCACACCCAGCGAGGTGGGCCAGAAGAACGCCTTGCCGAAGCTGTACACCGTGGCGGCGACGACGATGGCCACGGCGCTCGCCGCGCTCGACAGCAGCCAGAGACCAGCCACCGCGATCAGCGCCGAGATGGCCAGGAGACCCAGCGGCGAGAACTTGTGCACCAGCGGACCGGCAAACAGGCGCAGCACCAGCACGATGGCCATGGCGTACACCAGCACCCAGCCAGCGTTGAGCCCGAGATCGGTCATGGCGGGCGTGAGCAGCTCGGTGATCCAGCTGTCGGTGCCGAGCTCGGTGATCGCCAGCGGGATCATCACGAGGATCATGACGATGAAAAGCGGCCGGCCGAGCGAGCGCGACCACACGCCGTAGCCGATGGTCATCGCGGCGATCAGGCCCCACTTGAGACCATCCGACCAGCCAAACACGCGCGACAGTTCGGAGATCATCATGAACGCGACTACCAGCGCGCTGATGGCGCCGGCCTCCGCCAGCATCTCCCGATAGGAAACACCCGCGGCGACGCGCTCGCTGGGCGGGAAGGTCCGCGGCAGCAGCATCACGATGTACGTGACCACCGGGATCAGGATCAGGCCCATCTGATAACGCCAGCCCATGTCCGCGGGAAACATCATCGCGAGCAGGCCACCGAGCACGAAGCCCGCGGGCCAGCCGGCGTGCAGGCGGTTGAGCCACGTGGTCCTGTCGTGGCGGAACTCGCGCGCGATTAGCGGATTGATGCCCGCCTCCACGGCGCCGTTGCCGAGCGACAGCACGAACGTGCCCCAGTACAGCGATGCGTAACCATTGGCCTGCAGGATCAGGATGAGACCAAGCACGTGGCACGCGGCCGCGAACCACAGCGTCATCTTGAAGCCGATCCTGTCGATGATCAGCGAGAGCAGCACGATGCTGATGGCGAAGGGCCACAGGCCCACGCCCGCGAGCTCGCCCATCTGCGTCTGGCTGAGATCGAATTCCTTGCCCCACGCACCGATCGAGAACGCGCGCAGGATGAAACAGAACGAAGTGGCGACCAGCGCGGCGAAACACACCGCGAAAGTCTTCTTGGCCTCGGCGGATGCCGGTGTACCCGACATCGTAGCGGCTGCTGTACTCATGCTCCCAACCCCCAGAACCTTGTAGTTAGAGAATCAAACCCAGCTTCAGATGCGGGTCCAGGCGCTGTTCGCCTGTCCCGACTTCAACACGGCTTCGATGAAGGCCATCACGCGCGTGCCCGTCACCACGTCGGGCGCGAACAGCGAAGCGGCCTTGGGCGATCGGTTCTCGAGGCGCGCGGTCACGCGCTCCGCGAAATCCGTGTACAGCTGCGAGAAGGCCTCGATGAAGCCTTCCGGATGCCCGCCCGGCAATCCCACGGAGCTGGTCGGCGTTTCCGGGTCGCCGCGACGCACGAAGCGCGGCGCCTCGCCGGCCTCGACGATGAGCAACTCCTCGGGACGCTCCTGGAACCACTCGATGGAACCGTTCTCGCCGTACACGCGCAAGCGATGCGAATTGAGCTTGCCGATGGCTACCTGGCTAGCCCAGAGGCTGCCGCGTGCGCCGCCGGCAAAACGCAGCAGCACATTGACGTTGTCGTCGATGGTGCGTCCCGGGACGAGCGCGCTCACGTCGGCGGCGACCTCGCTGACCTTCTCGCCCGTGACGAACTCGGCCAGCTGGAACGAGTGCGAGCCGATGTCGCCGAGCGCGCCGGCGCCGGCCTGCTTGGGATCCGTGCGCCACGAGGCCTGCTTCTGCCCCGTCTTCTCGAGCGCGGTCGCGAGCCAGCCCTGCGGATATTCGGCCTGCACGACACGCAGCGTGCCGATGAGGCCGTCGGCGATGAGCTGCTTGGCATGCCGGATCATCGGGTAGCCGGTGTAGTTGAACGTGACGCCTAGCAACCGCTTCTTTTCGGCCGCGAGCTTCACGAGCTTCTCGGCGTCGGCCAGATTGGTGGTGAGCGGCTTGTCGCAGATGACGTCGAGTCCGGCTTCGAGACAGGCCGCCGACTGCACGTAGTGCACGTGGTTCGGCGTCACGATCGACACCAATTCGATGCCGTCGGGGCGTGCCTTCTCGCCCGCGATCATTGCCTCGACGCTCGGATACGCGCGCGACGCATCGACGTTCAACGCTGCGGCCGACCGCCTGGTCTTCTCCGCATCCGACGAGAACACGCCGGCCACGAGTTGATAGCGGCCATCAAGGCGCGCTGCCATGCGATGCACATTGCCGATGAAGGCGCCTTCACCGCCACCGATCATTCCCCAACGAAGTTGTCTCACTTGGCCAGACCCAAAGTTTTCATCAGACCTTCAGCTTCTGCAGGTACGCGCCCGAGATCTTGACGGAGTCGAGGATGGGGCGGGTGAACGGCTCCTCCTGCTCGTAGAAGAAAGCCTTGGTGCCATTCTTTTTCGCGGTAGCGATGACAGTCTTCCAATCGATGACGCCTTCACCGAGCGCGACCGACGCGGGGTCCTTGCCGTCGGCGCCGCGCTTGCCCACGTCCTTGACGTGCAGCGCGATGACGCGGCTCTTGTGCTTGTTGAGAATGGCGATGGGGTCGGCGCCACCGACCGTGACCCAACCCACGTCGAGCTCGATGTTCACGAGCTTGGGGTCGGTGTTGGCGAACAGCCAGTCGAAGCCGGTCTGGCCGTTCGACAGCTTGCGGAATTCCGCGCTGTGATTGTGATAGCCGAAGGTCATGCCGGCATCGGCGACCTGCTTGCCGAACTTGTTGAAGAGGTCGGCGTTCCACTTCCAGTCGGTGAGATCGACGGCCTTCATGCGCTCTTCCCACGGCAGCTTCTCCTTCTCGGGAGATACGCCCGGTGAGGAGCACACGACGAACTTGAGACCCAGCGCCTTGGCGTCGGCGATGATCTTCTCGCCGTTCTTCGCGATGTCACCTGCGCCCGCGTGCGTGCTCACGAGCGAGAAGCCGATGCCCTTCAGGAGCTTGGCGAGATCCGCGGGGTTCTTGCCGTAATAGCCCGCGAATTCGATTTCACGGAAGCCCGCGGCATACACCTTGCGCAACGTGCCTTCGAGATCCTTTTCCGCTTCGGACTTCACGGTCCACAGCTGTATGCCGAGCGGAATCGATGCGCCATCGGCGGCGAATGCGAACGAGGACAGCACCGACCCGACGGCAGCGCCGGCTCCCGCGGAAACGAGGAACGAACGACGGCTCAGCATGAAACCCCCAAGATTTGATGGTCGGCGTCGGTTCGCCGCCCGGACGCCGGAGTACACGGCATCGGGCCTCCGGCCGTCAAGACAGTCGACGCGGTCCGGGATAGCGGGCTTTGCGCGCTCGTTCGTCAATCACGAAGGGGCAAACCGTGCCCCGGGCTTCGATGGGCCCGACGAGACAGAGCCGTCCGACTTTCCATCTAGTCCGACTGGCGCTGGCCCTCGTTCACGAGCATCTCGTGCAGCGACTGCGGTCCAGCTTTCCTGAGAATGCACCCGCTGATCTAATGACAGCCATGCAACGACTCGACCGATCCGTGGATTCGGTGCGCGACCACGTGGTTGGCGCGCCCGACGCGGAAATCACGCTCGTGGAATACGGCAGCTACGACTGCCCTCACTGCCGCGCGGCCAATGCCCGCATCACCGAGGTCCGCGACCAGTTAGGCGACCGGGTACGTTACGTATTCCGGCATCGTCCCATTTCGGGCAGTGAACTGGCCCGGCGCGCCGCCGACCTCGTGGAACAGGCGGCGACGCCCGATGAATTCTGGAGCGCGCACGTCTCGCTCATGACGCGTTCGCGCACGCTCACCGAGGACGACCTGCGCGCCGTGGCCGAGGATCTGCGGCTCGACCAGCACGACGCCCCGACCGCGCAGGCCATGCGCGCCGAGGCCGTGGCGCGCGTGGATCAGGACGTCGCGAGCTCGCATTCCAGTGGCGTACGTTTCACTCCCACGTTCTTCATCAACGGCCAGCGTTATGACGGCCCGTGGGACGAGGCCTCGTTCACCGACGCCATGCTGGGCTCACTGGGCCATCGCGTGCGCACCGCGGCGCTGGGCTTCGCCAGCTGGGCCCCATCCGCCGGCGTGATGCTCCTGTTGGCCACGGTGCTCGCCATCGTGTTCACCAACTCGCAGTGGGGGGCGGCGTTCGCCGGTTTCTGGGAGAACTCTTTCGGCATCAGCTTCGGCGACTCGGGTTTCCACATGTCGCTGGCGCACTGGGTCAATGACGCGCTGCTGACGGTGTTCTTCCTGGTGGTGGGCCTCGAGATAAAACGCGAATTCACCGTCGGGCACCTCGCGACCCGGCGCAGCGCTGCCCTGCCCATCGCGGCGGCGATCGGCGGCATGGCCGTTCCTGCTCTTATATATGTGTCACTGGTGCCAGCCGGGAGCTGGCAGATCGGTTGGGGCGTGCCCATGGCGACCGACACGGCGTTCGCCGTGGCGCTCATCGCCATCATGGGTCCACGCGTCCCCGTGGAGCTGCGCATATTCCTGACCGCCGCGGCTATTGTCGATGACATCGGAGCGATCGTCGTGGTGGCCATCTTCTACTCCGATGCGCTCAATTGGGCGGCGCTGCTGGGCGCGCTCGCGACCGTCGGGTTCCTCGGCCTGCTCAACCGCTGGAGCGTGTATCGCGCAACCCCTTATGTGGTCGCGGGCATCGTGCTCTGGGCCTGCGTGCATGCCGGTGGTTTGCACGCGACGCTCGCGGGCGTGCTGCTCGCCACGTTCATCCCCACGCGCCCCCCGCCTGACTACCGCGCGCTCGTTGCCCAGGCCGATGCGATCCTGAGCGCCGAAGCCAGCCACGGCGGCGAGCAGTTTAGGCACGGGCCTTCCGCGCCCGCGCTGCGCGAGCTCGACGCGATCCACGACCGTCTCGAGTCGCCCGCGGATCGGCTGCTCCGCCAGGTGGCGCCTCGCTCTTCGTATTTCGTGCTGCCGATTTTCGCGCTGGCCAACGCGGGCGTGGCGATGGCCGCGGAAGTGCTCACGGGTCACGGCATGCTGATGGCCGCCATCATCTGCGGGCTGGCGCTGGGAAAACCCGCGGGATTCGTGCTGGCGTCGTGGTTGGCGGTGAAGGCTGGCATCGCGGAGAAGCCCGCGGCCTATTCGTGGCGCCAGCTCGCAGGTGCCGGCGCGCTCGCCGGCATCGGCTTCACCATGTCGCTGTTCATCGCGGGCCAAGCCTTCCCCGAGGCCACGGATTTCGCGGCGGCGAAGATCGCCGTGTTCGCCGCGTCGGTCTTGTCCGCGGTCATCGGCATGGCGGTGCTCTGGGGAGCACCGCATGCCGAATCCAGCGAAGGCGCGGCGTAGTTAGCTCAACGCACGTGCGGCGCGTGGTCGGCACGCGCGTGGGTATGGCCCAGCGAGCTCGGGGCATCGAGATTTGCATCGTCGTGGACGCCCACGCCGAGCCGGTCCACCAGCTCGCCACCGAGCCAAGCGGTCACCAGCGACAGCGCCACGCCCGCGAACGAGCACAGGTAGGCTGATGCGGGCGGCGGCGCTTCCGCGCCATCGCGCAACAGCACGCTCACGATGAAGAGCAGCAGCACTACCACGTTGCCCATACCGTGCATGGCGCCGACACGCTTCGCGCGGGTGCCGGTCGGTATGGCGCTCCAGTCGATCAGGCCGAACGGTGCAGCCAGCAGGCCGCCGGCGATACCCGCGACCATCATCCAGTACGCGACCACCGAGAACACCATGTCGTCGCTGCCCATGTACACGAAGTCGAAGACCACGGACATGCCGAGCAGCCCCAGCGGAAATACGATGAGCATCTGGTGGACGGGGTGTCCCATCATCTTTGCGCGCGCTTCCATGTTCACTCCTTGCGTTCGATTGAACGCACTGCATGAAACGGAGCAATACGCGTGCCACGCATCGTCATGGGTAGCCGCAGCCTCGTTTGGGGAATGTGGTGGCCGCCATGCGCCAAATATTTCAGCTGCGCCGGCAAAACCTGGAGGCCATCCCACATACTTGCGCGCACTCCCCTGGAAATAGCCCGACTCCTACCCATGAACGCGACCACGCCACTGCCCTCGATCTCGCGCGAAGCGCTGATACACCAGCTCTACGAAGCGGCCGAACTAGAGCACAACCTCATGTGCACCTATCTTTACGCCGCCTTCAGCCTGAAGAACGGCGTCGAGGAAGGGCTCAGCGAGAAAGAAGCGGAGGCCGTGGCGCGCTGGCGCCGCGAGATCCTGCGCGTGGCCATCGAGGAGATGGGGCACCTCACCGCGGTGTGGAACATCACCGCGGCGCTCGGCGGCAGTCCGCGTTTCGGGCGCATGAACTTTCCGCTGGATCCGGGCGCGCTGCCCGCGAACGTGGTCGTGCGGCTCGCTCCTTTCAGCGAGGCGGTGCTCCAGCATTTCATCTATCTGGAGCGGCCCACCTGTTCGAACGAGCCCGACGGCGAAGGCTTCAAACCCGACTTCACGTTCACGCGCGGCGTCGCAGCGACACGCGTCACGCCCATGCCCATCGACTATGACACCGTGGGTTCGTTCTACGAGACCCTGTCGCAGAACGTGAAGGAGTTCGTCGCCCGCGTCGGCGAGAGGGCGGCGTTCTGCGGCGACCGCAACCTGCAGATCTCGCGCAAGGAGATCGACTTCCAGGGTTGCGACCCGGTCATCTGCTCACTCACCGCGCTCAAGGCTTTCGAGGCCATCGTGAGCCAGGGCGAGGGCGCGGCCACCGAGAACTCCAACTCTCACTACTGCCGCTTCCTGCACATCCGCGAGGAGTACGCCGGGCTGCGTGCCGCGAACCCGAAGTTCGAGCCGGCCTTTCCCGCGGCCGTGAACCCCGTGCTCCGCCGGCCGGTGCGCACCGGCGCGCGTGTGTGGCTCGAGAACGAGGACGTGGCCACCACGGTCGACGTCGCGAACTCGGCCTACATGCTGATGCTGCGGCTGATCTCTCACTCCTATCTATTGCCGCGGCCACACCCGGCCAAGGCGCTGTGCGTAGACCTCGCGCTGGGCCTGATGCGCGCGATGACACCGCTGGCGGACCAGGCCGCTCGATTGCCGGCCGGCCCGTCCAACCCCCACTGCAATGGCGGCATGTCGTTCACGGCACTGCGCGATTCGGCGCCGCTGCCGCCCGGGCAGAGCGCCGGGCGTTTCTTCTCCGAACGGCTGCGCGAGCTGTCAGCGGCCGCCGCGGCGCTGGCGCCTTCCGCGCGGGTGGCCCGCGCTCAGAAGATCATCGGCGATCTCACCGATCGCGCGGTGCGCCGGTTCGCGGACATCGAGACCGAGCCCAACATCCTGTATCCGGGCGCGTCCTCGCGGCCGCAGCCCGAACGCACCGCGGTAGCGCCAGCGACGCTGCCCGCACCCGACGCCGCCGTCATCGAGCCCGGCAACCTCGCACCCACACCGCGCACCGTCGATGGCGTCGACTACATTGAAGGCCGCGACCTCACGCTCATCTATGAAGGCAGGAAGTGCATCCACTCACGCTTCTGCGTGACCTGGGGCCCGAAGGTGTTCATCGCCAACGTGAAGGGCCCGTGGATCAATCCCGATGCGATGCCCACGGAGGCGCTCGCCGAGATCGCGCACGTTTGTGTCTCGGGCGCGATCCGCTACCGGCGCAAGGATGGGCAGCCGGACGAACGGGCGCCGCCCGTGAATCTCATCAGCGTGCGTGAGGGCGGGCCCTACGCGATCAAGGCCGACATCCGCCTCGACGGCGCGCCCGCCGGTAATTTTCGGTACACGCTGTGCCGCTGCGGCGCTTCGAAGAACAAGCCCTTCTGCGACGGCTCACACCACGACGTGCATTTCTCCGCGAGCGGCGAGCCGGCGACCGGCAAGGCCGACATGCTGCCGGTGCGTGATGGCGCGCTCGAGATCACACCGACCACTGATGGGCCTCTGCAGGTGCGCGGCAACGTGGAGATCATCTCGGGCACCGGACGTGTGGTCGCGCGGCTCGAGTCGGCACGGCTATGCCGGTGCGGCGGCAGCAGCACGAAGCCGTTCTGCGATGGCACACACGAGAAGATCGGCTTCCGTTCATAGTGGAGCGCGTCAACCGAGCGCGGCGCCGGCGAAGGGGCTCAGGCCGCCCCAGGGCGTGAACGTGTAGCGCGCGCCGAGATCGAATTCGCGCTCGTGGGAAAGGTGTTGGCTGGACCTCGCGGCATCCGCGCGAGTTGCGCTAAGAATCGTGGCGGCGGGTTAACTATCCGTAAGCCGCGCGTCACGTCGCGCGGTCACTCCTTGCTTCTCTCGAGGATGGCGATGATGCCGTTCGCCCGCCCCCACAGCGTTGACGGCATCACGATCTGCGAGAGGCGCCAGCGATTCGCTGATTCCGCATTGAGGAGGGCGCTCACCTCCGTGGCGTCGTCCTGAAACGTGCTGGGCTTGTACGGCAACAGAACGGTCTTGTACTCGAATTGGCTCATGCGTATCTCCTTGCCGCAGGAGAGTCCGGCGGGGACCGATGGTCGCACGCCCACCGGCTGCCGCGGTGACCGTTTCTCGGCCCGGCGCGCTAACCGAAGTTTCACCGACGTTTCACGGCCCTGACATGACCTGAAACCAGCATGCACGTCCCAGGTTGTTCTTTTTCGGAGTACCCATGCGTTACGCATTCGTCGCCGCCTTCGCGGCCTGTATCGGTCTCGCATCCGCGCCTGCGCTGGCGGGCGGCTACGACCACGACGACCATGGCCGCGGTCACGACGACCGCGATCACGGCGGCTCCGATCGCGGCGACCCGTCGATCACGCTCGGCATCCGCCCGATGTTCCTGGTCTCCGGCATGGACGACAGCCCTCTCAAGCAAAAGCTGCTCAAGTGCTCCGACGATCTCGTGCGTCGAACCAGGTTTTCGATTGCACATCGAGGCGCGCCGTTGGAAGTCCCCGAGCACACCAGGGAAGCCTACGAAGCTGGCGCGCGCATGGGCGCGGGCATCGTCGAGTGCGATGTGACCTTCACCAAGGATGGCGGCCTCGTCTGCCGCCACGACGAGTGCGACCTGCACACGACCACCAACATCGTGAACACGCCGCTCAACGCCAAGTGCTCGACGCCGTGGTCGGGCGCGAACTCGGGTCCGCGTTGCTGCGCAAGCGACCTCACGCTCGGCGAGTTCAAGTCGCTGAAGGGCAAGATGGATGCGTCAGTTCCGTCGGCCTCCACCGCCGCCGGCTATCTGGGCGGCACCGCCACGTGGCGCACCGACCTCTACAACGGTCGCGGCACGCTGCTCACACTCAAGGAGAGCATTGCGCTCAACAAGAAGCTGGGGGTGGGCCACACGCCCGAGCTCAAGGCCGGCAACCCGACGCGCGTGAACGCCGTGTTCGGTAGCCAGGCCCGCTACGCGCAGGCGATGATCGACGAGTTCAAGCGAGCCGGCGTGGATCCGAAAGACGTCTGGGCGCAGTCGTTCAACCTCGACGACGTGCTGTACTGGATCAGGAACGAGCCGCGCTTCGGCCGGCAGGCCGTATACCTCGATGACGTCGACCCGAGCGTGGGCATTCCACGCCTGACCGTGGCGGAGCTCGCGAACCTCAGGAAGAACAATGTGCGCATATTCGCGCCGCCGATCCCGGCGTTGCTGGCGGTGGACGACAGCACGAACACGCTGGTGCCATCGCAGTACGCCAGGGACATCAAGTCCGCCGGCCTCGACATCATCACCTGGAGCTTCGAACGCGCGGACCTGCGTCGCGGCGCCGCGTTCGGCGGCTTCTACGCCGCATACGACCCCGAGGGCAAGGTCGTGAAGAAGGACAGCGACATGTACCTCGCGCTGGATGCGCTGGCGCGGGACGTGAAAGTCATCGGTGTGTTCTCCGACTGGCCGGCGACGGTGAGCTACTACGCAAGCTGCATGGGCCTGGAATAAGAGGACGGCAGGCGGGCCGGCGTCCTCCCCCACGCCCCAAGGCGCCGGCTCGTCCTGCTATCTACCCTCGAGCGGCTCGCCAGCCGCGTCAGTTGCATGGTGACCACCCGTTTTCACGAACCGGCAGAACTCGATGATTTTGGCCGCCGCTTCGCCCGGAAGTGTCTGTAGCAAAAAATGTGGCCCATCCAGCTGCTGCAGCTGGATATCGGGCCGCAGCCGATCGATCCGGTTGAAAGCCGCGCGCCGGATCAGCCGATCGCGTCGCGCCAACAGGTACAGCATCGGCGCCTTGATGTGCCGCAATAGTTGGGAGTGATCGACTCCGAGTATCGACGCGACCCGGCCGCGCAGCGCGCGTGCGGACACCTTGGCCATGGCCTGCGCATGCGCGCGCCGCAGCTCGGGCGTGGAGTGCCCCGCATACAAGAACGGCACGAGCAGGCGCGGCGGCAACTTCGTGGCCGGGAATGCGCCCACCAGCCGAGTCAATGGCCCGAACAATGGCAGCGGATTGGACGCGAAGCTGCAGCACAAAATGAGCCCACGCAGATTTTGGGGTGCCGAGGCCGCTATCGAAACGCCCACCGGCCCGGAAAAGGACTCGGCCAGCAGTATGTAGTCATCCCGCGGCAGTTGTTGGCGCGCGTGTGCCTCGTGCCCGGCGTAGTCCATCTCGCGGTCGGGTGGATAGGCGATGACCTGGCAGTCGGTTCCCCGCAAGGCCGCCAGCAGCGGTGCGAACAATTCGCCCGTCCCGTCGAGCCCGGGCAAAAGCACCAGCTTCATTTTGAGAGTCGTCCCGGTTTCAGCGGTAGACTGCCATCATGGCACGGATGTATTACGCGATCGCCGCCGCTCTCCTCGGCGCCGTCTGCCAGGCCCAGCAACCGCAGGACCTCGGCCCCTTCTCCACGATTTCGGACGTCGGCGACGTCAGCCGCAAGACGCTGGTCACCTACGAGCGTTCGAGTGGCATCTATTTCATCAGCGCCGCGGGCGAGAACATGTGGGGCGAGCGCGACGGCTTCGGTTTTGTCTGGAAGGACATGAAAGGTGACGCGAGCATCGGCGCACGGGTGAAGTTCATGGGCAAGAGCGCGCAACCGCATCGCAAGGCGGGAGTGATGCTGCGCCAGTCGCTCGCCCCGGATTCGATCTACGTCGACGCGGTGGTGCACGGCGATGGCCTGACCTCACTGCAGTATCGCGCCGAGACGGGCGGGGTCACGCGCGAAATCCAGTGCGCGCAGGAGGCGCCGACCGCGCTGCGACTGGAGAAGCGCGGCGACTATATCCAGCTGTTCACGGCCAACGAGGATGGCGTGTTCTTCGCGACCGGATGCCAGGTGAAGCTTCCGCTGGGCACGAAGTTTCTCGCCGGGCTGGCCATCTGCGCGCACGACAACCGCGCCTTCGAGAATGCGCGCTTCAGCAGCGTCACCGTCGGCCTCCCGCCCGAGCGGCGCAATGTGCGCATCTCGGCCATCGAGGTGGTGCCTCTCGATTCGCTCGATCGGCGCATCCTGTGGTTTTCGTCGAGCAGGCTCGAGGTGCCGAGCTTCACAGCCAAGGGTGACGCCGTGTGCTTCCGTGAAGATGGGGAGCTCAAGATCCTGCCACTCGCGGGCCGCTCCGAGCCCCGACTCGTGGGCGCCGAAAACCTCGCGGATTGCGGGACCGCGGCGCCACCGATCTCCGCCGGCCGGCGCGTCATGAGCCGGGTCGTGGGTGGCAGTTCGCAGATCTTCCTTGAATCCACCGACGGCAAGCCCCGGCAGCTCACCCGGGACAAACACAACCACTGGACGCCGCGCCTCGCACCAGACGCGCTGTCCTTCGTCTCGATGGACGGGTCCGCGAAGGTCGCGGACGGCAAGCCGGGTGCCGGCGACTATCTACTCGTCCAGCGTTCGCTTGCCGACGGTGGCGAGCGTGTGCTCGCGCAATTCTACGGCGGCACGGGCTCACTCGGCATATCGCCCTGGTCCGGGGATGGCAAGCGCATTATCTTCGTGAGCCGCGAACCGGAAGCGTCGCGCGATTGACGGAGCGTGCGGGCGCGTGATCTAGTCGCGCCCCATCCTGCCGGAGCAATCGATGCCCAAGACCATCGCCGTCGCCGACACGGACGAAGCCATCGACGCGTGTTACCCGGTGATGTCCGAGCTGCGGCCGAAGATCACGCGCGAAGAATTCCTGCCCTTCGTGAAGCGCCTCGCGGCCACCAACAACTTCCGGCTGGCCTTTCTCGACGACGACGGCATCAGGGCCGTGGCTGGCTATCGCGTATCCGAATGGCTGGCCGGCGGGCGCTACCTCGAGATCGAAGACCTGGTGACCGCCGACGGCTCGCGCTCACGCGGGTACGGTGGCGAGCTCTTCGACTGGCTCATGGACGAGGCCGCGCGCGCGAACTGCCGCCAGGTGCGGCTGGTTTCGAACGTCAAGCGCGTGGACGCGCATCGCTTCTACCTCCGCAAGGGCATGAAGCACGAGGCTCACTACTTCTCGATCAACGTGAATCCGTCCGAATGAAAATTCTCGTCACCGGCAGCGCCGGCCATCTGGGCGAGGCGCTGATGCGCACATTGCGCGACCGAGGCACGCCGGTGGTCGGCGTCGATCTCCTGCCCTCGCCTTTCACCGACTTCGTCGGCAACATCGCCGACCGCGCCGTGGTCGATGAGTGCATGCGAGGCGCCACACACGTGCTGCACGCGGCCACACTCCACAAGCCGCACGTCGCGACCCATCCGCGACAGGTATTCATCGACACCAACGTCACCGGCACGCTGAACCTGCTCGAATCCGCGGTCGCGAACCACGTGAAGTCGTTCATCTTCACGAGCACCACGAGCACATTCGGCGACGCGCTGACTCCGCCGGCCGGCGCGCCGGCCGCGTGGATCACCGAGGACGTGGTGCCGCTCCCGAAGAACCTCTACGGTGTGACCAAGACCGCGGCCGAGGACCTCTGCCGGCTGTTCCATCGCAACGAGAAGCTTGCCTGCCTCATTCTGCGCACGTCGCGGTTCTTCCCCGAGGAGGATGACGTCGCTGAACGCGCGTCCGCGTACGCGGAGGACAACCTCAAGGTGAACGAGCTGCTGTACCGCCGCGTCGACGTCGAGGACGTGGTGACCTCGCACTTGTTAGCCGCGGAGAAGGCTCCATCGCTGGGCTTCGGCAAATTCATCATCACCGCGACCACGCCGTTCCGTCGCGAAGATCTCGCGCAGCTCGGTATCGACGCACCGTCGGTGCTCGCGAAGTATTACCCCGACTACCCGACGATCTTCGCCCGGCGCGGCTGGAAGATGCTGCCTGCGCTCGACCGCGTTTACATCAATGCGCGCGCCCGTGAACTGCTCGGCTGGCAGCCCCGCCATGAATTCGCGCACGCGCTACAGCGCATTGCCGACGGCAGGGATTACCGCAGCGATTTGGCGATCGCGGTGGGTGCGAAGGGATATCATCGAAACGGCCAGGTTTGATTGGGCAGGCAACAACAGGAGTTCACGGGCGCGTGATTCCCTTGCTCGACAACATCATGTGGAACTGCCTCTCCGGCCCGCATGCGAAGTTCGCCACGGGTGAAGGCGCCGTGCGGCGCTACGCGCCCGGCTTCTCGCCCATCGCCGGTTTCGAGGATCCACATCACCCCGACCTGGAGACTCTCGCGAAGTATTGCGAACCCGGCGATTACTTCTACACCGACATCTGGGAGGGCCCCGCTCCGGCGGGCTGGCGCATCGACCGCGACGCGCGCATGTGGAAGATGACCTGGCAGGCGCCGATGCCGGCGGAGGACGCGGCGCCCGACGCCATCCCGCTTCGTCCCGGGCACGCCGGTGAAGCCGTGGAGCTCGCCAAGCTCACGAATCCGGGGCCTTTCGGCATCCGCACGCCCGAGCTCGGCGAGTATTTCGGCTACTTCGATGGCGGCCGGCTCATCGCGATGGCGGGCGAGCGCATGTGCGCAGGCGACCTGCAGGAGGTCAGCGGCATCTGCACGCACCCGGACTTCCAGGGGCGCGGCCTCGCGAAGAAGCTCACGCTCAAGCTGGTACGGCTGCAGATGGAGCGCGGCAAGACTTCGTTCCTGCACGTGATCAGCACCAACACGGCCGCGCGTGCGCTCTACGAGAAGATGGGCTATCGCAACTACCGCGAGACGACGGTGCGCGTGATCACGCGTCTCTGATCCAACCTCGTACAGATTGTCAGGCAGGCTCATGGTATATAGACCGCCATGCTGATCTTCCCGCTCGGCAAGCGAGGCACCGGTGGAGTTCCCATCGCGACGATCTTCGTCTGTGTCGCGTGCATCCTCGTGCAGGTCTTCACCAGCAGCGTGGATGACCGTATCGCGCTGGCCTTCCACCCCGACCAGCTCGACCCGCTCAAGATGTTCACCTCGGTGCTCACGCACGGGGACTTCTTCCACCTGGTGGGCAACCTGTTCTTCTTCTACTGCTTCGCGCGCACGGCCGAGACGCAGATGACGTTCGATGGCTATCTACTGGCCTTCATGGTGTTCGTGCTGGTCACCAACCTCGCGTACGCCGCCACCGCACCGTTGCCGATCCCGACGCTGGGTCTCTCGGGCGTGGTCTGGGGCTTCATGGGCATCTTCCTGTTCCGCCACCCGCGCGAATACATCGAGTGCTGGGTGCTGTTCCTCGGCAAGGTCAATGTTCCGGCGGCGGTGTTCATCCTGGGCTTCCTGGCCTTCGATATCGCGAACTTCCGGTCGTCGGAAGACCTGGGCGTGAACTACGCCGCGCACTTCTCCGGGTTCGCGGCGGGCGCGTTGTTCAAGCTGTTGTTCTGGAATATCTTCACCACCGAGGAACCCGAATCCGCCAAGCGGACGATGGTCGGTGCGCGTTTCTCGCACGCCCGAACCCCACGCCGCTGAACCGCGCGTTACACGAGCGGAGGAAGACCATGAACACGAAGCTCTCCGCCACATTCGCGCTCACCGCGCTGGGCTTGCTGAGCTGCAGCACATCGCCACGCCCTGCCGCGGTGGCGACGCCGGTAGCGCAGACCGGGCCGCTGCCGCCCATGGTGATCCAGAAGGACTTGCCGCTCGAGCCGCGCTTGGCGATGGGGCGTATCTGCAAGCTCGGCACCTCCTGCCTGGAGATGGATTCACGGCCATTCGAAGTCTGTCTGGTGGGCGCCGCCAAGCATTGTGTCGACAAGGGCGTCGAGATCATCCCGGCACAGGGGCAAGAGAGCGCGGCGCCTGAAGGGCCCGTCACCGTCGGTCGGCGTTAGGCCGACAGCGACGCCGTGTCGATCTCGCGCCAGGTCCCTGGCGCGATCTCCCGCACACTCACGCCGCCTATCTTCGCGCGCACGAGCCGAAGCGTCGGCAAACCCACTTTCGCCGTCATGCGCCGCACCTGGCGGTTCTTGCCCTCGCGCAGCGTGAGCTCGATCCAGGCCGTGGGGATCTTCGCGCGATGACGGATCGGCGGATCGCGCGGCCACAGGCTCGCGGGCTCATCGATGAGCCGCGCGTCTGCGCGCTGCGTGCGGAAGTCGCCGAGGTCCAGCCCATCGCGCAAGCGCGTCAGCGCGTCCTCGGTGGGGATGCCCTCCACCTGGGACCAGTAGACCTTGGCGAGCTTGAACCGCGGACTCGAGATGCGCGCCTGCAGCGCGCCATCATCGGTGAGCAGCAGCAGGCCTTCACTGTCGGTATCGAGACGGCCCGCGGGGTAGACGCCGGAAACCTGGATGTAGTCGGCAAGCGTCGGGCGGCCGGGCTCGGGACTGAACTTGCAGATGACGCCGAAGGGCTTGTTGAACGCGATCAGCATCAGCCGAGATAGCGCTCGATCAGGTTCGCCGGCACCGTGGTCGCGGGGACGAAATGCCGGGCGCGCCCGTGTCGCCGTCGTGAGCCGTTGCCCTCGCGCTGCTCGCGCGACTCGAACCACACGCGTACGTCGTCATCGAGCCCCACGCCATGCATGTAGTTGTAGAGCGCCTTGCGCAGGCCCGCCCCCAGGTAGTCGTGATCGGTGCCGGTCGGGTCGTTGAACGCAACGTCGTTGTGCGCGAAGCGGATATCCGCGGGCGGCTGCAGCGTGATGCCGTAGTTGCCGGGCTGCAGGCCGATCGGCGAATGCGCGGTGGCGGCGAACCGATGCCAGTAGGCGGACTGGATGCAGCCCGCGGCGAACAACTGGCGCACGCGCTCGAGCGCATCGATGGTGTCTTGCTCCGTCTCGGTGGGGAAGCCGTACATCAGGTACGCGTGCACCATGATGCCGGCATCCGTGAACGCGCGCGTGACGCGCGCCACCTGCTCGACCGTCACGCCTTTCTTCATGAGCTCGAGCAGCCGGTCGGAGGCGACTTCGAGGCCGCCGCTCACGGCCACGCAACCCGACTCGGCCAGCAACCGGCAGAGCTCGGGCGTGAACGTCTTCTCGAAGCGGATGTTGCCCCACCACGTGATGCTGAGCTTCTCTTCGATGAGCTTCTTCGCCAGCGCCTTCATGCCCGCGGGCGGCGCGGCCTCGTCCACCAGGTGGAAGCCCGTCTCGCCGGTTTCATCGACGAGCGCGCGGATGCGCTGCATGACGATGTCGGTGCCGGGCTTGTCGTAGCGGCCGATGTAGTCGAGCGACACATCGCAGAACGAGCACTTCTTCCAGTAGCAGCCGTGCGCCAGCGTGATCTTGTTCCAGCGGCCATCCGACCAGAACCGGTGCATGGGGTTGAGCATTTCCATGACCGAGACGTATCGATCCAGTGGCAACCCGTCGTAGGTAGGGATGCCGGTGCCGGCGGCCGGGAAATCGTGTTGCGTGGCGTCGTGCTTCAACACCACGGCATCGCTCTCGCGCACGAACGTGCGTACCAGCGGCGCATCGCGTCCGGCCAGACTCGTGAGCAGGTTGAGCAGCGGACGCTCGCCGTCATCGAGCGTGACGTAATCGAAGAAATCGAACACGCGCGGATCGCGCAGCGAGCGCAGCTCGGTGTTCACCCAGCCGCCGCCGAGCACCAGTTTGGCGCCGGGCGCCCGCGCGCGGATGGCCTGCGCCATGCGGAAGGCGCCGTACACATTGCCGGGGAATGGCGCGGTGATGCAGACCACGTCGGGCCGCTGGGCCGCGAGCATTTCGTGGGTGATCGCGTCGAGCGATTCATCGACCAGCGTCGGTTCACCGCTCAACGCGTCGTGCAGCGGATCGAATGATGCCGCGCTTGCGGCCAGTCGCTCACCATAACGAGCCAGTTCGAAACGCGGATCGATGCCGATGCGCCAGACATCCGCGAGATCGTCGATGTAGAGGCTCGCGAGATATCGCGCCTGCTCGGTGGTGCCGAGCGCGCCGAATGCCGACTGCAGGGTTTCATGGTTGGTCTGTTCGAATCGCGGGCCTTCGGGTAGCCAGGCCCGTCCGACGATGCGGAAGGCCAGGCTCGGGTCGCGACGCTGCAGGAAGCGGATGGCGGGTTCCACCGTATCCGCATAGCGGTCGGCATGCTCCAGAAAATGCGCGATCGAGGGGGGCATGTCGTGCTTGCTTCGAGTCCCCCGCGCCATGCGTGCTCGCTCGCGCAGCGTCGCCGCCATGCGCTCGATCAGCGGCCGGGAGTACAGCCGCAGGAACAGCTCGATCGACGCGTCGGCCTGCGTGACTTGCAGCCCGAGTTCCGGCGCCTGCTGACGCAGGAAACCCGTCAGGTACGCCGTCGCGGGGTACGGCGTATTCAGCTGGATCATCGGGGGTGTGACGAGCAGGACTCGCATGGGGCGCGAAGCGTAGCGCAGCCTCGCGGTGAACCCTAGCGAAGTGCTATTTTCCCCGGCGAAACCATGATCCAGGACCCCGAACTGTTGCGCCGCCTGCTGCGCGCGAAGGACCGCATGGACGCGGCCTCCCACGAAGAGTGGCCGGTCTCGCGGCTGGCCGAGGTCAGCCACATCTCCGCGGCGCATTTCGCGCGCCAGTTCAAGGAGGCCTTCGGCCTGCCGCCGCATCGCTACCTGCTCACACGTCGCATCGAAAAGGCCAAGGCACTGCTTCGCGACACGCAGATGTCGATCAGCGAAATCGCATTCCACACGGGCTGGGGCAGCCTCGGCACGTTCGGGCGCACATTTCGCGACGTCACCGGAGACAGCCCCGGCAATCTCCGCGAGGAGACCAGGGACACCGCTCCGGCGCTCGCCCCCGTACCGGCGTGCATCGTCGCCGCCGCACATCGGCCCGATCTCAACACAGCAGTTTCGGAGAAGCGACGCCAGGAGGCCGCCGGTATAAATGGACCTCAACAGGAACCCAGGAGGTCCAATGAGTCAGGGCGTGGAAGTAGTCGGTCTGTACGTGAGAGACCAGGACGAGGCGGTGCAGTTCTACGTGGGAAAGCTCGGGTTCCGCGTCCACACGGACGTGCGAAACGGTGAGTACCGCTGGCTGACGGTGCAGCACCCGGAACAGCCTTCTTTCCAACTCGGCCTGTTCGCGCCCGGCCCGCCGGTGCTCGACGCCGCGACCGCGCAGACCGTGCGCGCGATGGTGGCGAAAGGCGCGATGCCGCCGCTCGTGCTGGTGGTGAACGATTGCCGCGCGACCTGTGAGCAGATGCGCGCGATGGGCGTGGAGTTCATGCAGGAACCCGTCGACCGCTATGGCACGGTGGATGCGGGTTTTCGCGACCCGTCCGGCAATGGCTGGAAGATGATCCAGGCGCGCAAATGAAATCGGGCAACTTCATGCGTCAGTTCCACCGCTGGACGTCGATCGTGTTCACGGTGGCGGTCATCATCAACCTGGTCGCGGCCGCGATGAAGGTGCAAGAGGTGTGGATAGGCCTGCTCGCGCTGTTCCCCCTGATCTTGCTCATGATCACGGGCCTTTATATGTTCGTGCGGCCGTACCTCGGCAGGAATGCGGCGGAGCCTTTGACATTGCGGAGGGGCACATGATGAAGGGAAAGAAGACGAGCGCGGCGCCTGGCGAGTCGGCGTCGAAGCTGATCGACGGGCGCATCAAGGAGCTGGCCGACTGGCGCGGCAAGACGCTGGCGAAACTGCGCAAGCTGATCCACGAAGCGGACCCCGACGTCGTCGAGGAATGGAAGTGGGGTGTGCCCGTGTGGTCGCACGACGGCATCATCTGCACCGGCGAGAGCTACAAGAAGGCGGTGAAGCTCACGTTCGCCAAGGGCGCGTCGGTCAAAGATCCCGAAGGGCTCTTCAATTCCAGTCTCGATGGCAACACGCGGCGCGCGATCGATTTCGCGGAAGACGCGGCGCTGGATGAGAAGGCGTTCAAAGCTCTGATCCGCGCCGCCGTGGCGATCAACAAGGGCGGGTAGCAATCCCGGAGGCAGGCTGATCAGCCTGCCGGAACCGTCGCGCGGCCTACCCACTTGCGCACCATCGGCGCGATGAGCGTCACGGTGGGGAAGGCGATCGGCCAGGTAGTCAGGCAGCTCCTGAGCCACTGGCTCGCGAAGCCCGCGTGCAAGCCCTGCGCGCTGATGAGCACGAAGGCTGAAACGATGGCCACCATGATGGCTGACAAGAGGGCGCCAAACAGCAATGGCGCGAAACGTGCGGGTATGCGCATATCAATCTCCGGTTGAGTAGAAAAGGTGGGCGGCCCAGCCTCCGACGAAGAGTCCGAACCCGAATACGAGGTGAGTGAGCAGGCTCTGCAGCCGGACGGCGTTGGGCCGTGGCATGCGGCTGGCGGCGATGCCGGCGCCGAACGCGGGCTGCATCACCAGAAACGGAACCGCCACCGTCAGCACGCCGAAGATCAGTGCCGGCCCCAGCGTCGGTCGCTGAATCCAGCCGGGCCGGGTCACGGCCAGCAGCCCGGCGGCGAAGACCATGCCCAGCAGGTAGTG
>DATLDQ010000171.1:0-55456 GCA_035525785.1 Steroidobacteraceae bacterium
GCCGCCGTCCCGGCAATGCTCAACCCTCGAATCTCAGGCGGACAGCCCGCCTGCAGATGTTCTCGCCACATCTGCGAAAGCTGCATCTCTTTCGCCTCCCCTGACGGCATTTGCGGCCGAAAATACCCGAATTTGTTGCGAACGTCCCTGAAATTTCACGCAGCGTTCGCGGGTCTCCTCTGACAAACGCGATCGCCGAAGTTGCCGCGAGCGTCGCAATCTGCCAACACCCGCGCTCGCTTGCAGTGTCGCCGGGCTTTAAGTGTCTGATTGGACGGACACCCGCGGTCAGGCCGGAGCGTTGCGAGTACGCCATCCAAGAGACAAACACGGAGTCCCGAACCATGCTGCACCTGATCAGGATCAATGAGCGCGTCGGCCGAGGTCTCGACCACTTGCGGTCACCGTTGCTGCTGCTGACACGTGTCTGGGTGAGCTGGCAGTTCCTCAAATCCGGTTGGCTCAAGGTCACGCAATGGGACAGCACGGTCGAACTGTTCGCCAGCGAATATCACGTGCCCGTGCTGCCACCGACCCTGGCCGCAGTCACGGGCAGCTTCGGCGAGCTGTTCTTCTCCGCCCTGCTCGTGCTCGGACTCTTCTCGCGCGTCGGCGCCCTCGGTTTGTTCGCCGTGAACCTCATGGCGGTCGTGTCGTACTGGCACGTGTTAGGCCAGGAAGGATTCGAAGCAGCCCTCGCCCAGCACGTGCTCTGGGGCTTCATGTTGCTGGTGCTGGCGGTGTCGGGCCCTGGCGCGATCTCGCTCGACCACCTGCTCCAGCGGCGCGCCGGCAATCGCGACGCGCTAACTAACTGAATTGCCAGCACCTGCCGCCGCGGTGATGTTCCGGGTGCGGCGCCGACTCAACCCTCGCCTATACTCGCGCGATGGGAGAAGCGGGCGCGAATCACGAAGTACGCAGCCTCGCGGCGCGCATCGTCGCGGCGCCAGGCGAAGCATTGTTCCCGGCGATGGCCCAGTACCTCGCCGCGATGCTGCAGGCCAACGAGGTGCTGATCGGCGAAGCGCCCGATGGACTGGGTGCGCGCACGCTCGGCGTCTGCGTCAATGGCGCCGCACAGCCTAACTACACGTTCGCGCTGGCGGGCACGCCCTGTGAGGCGCTGCTGCGGCCGGTGCTCGCCGACGAAGGCGTCGCCACTGAATCCGCGGGCGACGGCGCAGCGCCCCCCTCCGGCCCGGACTCCGGCTACTTCGGCCTCGCGCTGCACGCGACCGACGGCAGCGCTATCGGCTTCGTCTGCGCGCGCTCGGACCAATCACTGAACCTTTCAGAGAATCAGCACTGCCTGGTGGAGATCGTCGCGGTGCTGCTCGGCACCGAGCTGCAGTTGCTGCGCGCCGAGCGGGAGCGCGGCTCTCTCGACGCGCAATTGCACCGTCTCCGCGGCCAACTCGAATCGATGGAACGAGGTGAAGTGGCCGGCGCCGCCACCGGCACGCATCGCCTGCCCTCGTTCGCGGTGGCACCCATCGATCTCGATGACAACGAGGCGACCGGGTTGCACCACGTGCAGCGTGAACACATCCTGCGCGTGCTGAACGCCACGCGCTGGGTCATCGAAGGGAACTCCGGCGCCGCGCTCAAGCTCGGCATGAAACCGGCGACACTGCGACACCGCATGAAGAAGCTGGGAATCGCTCGGCTGCGTCAGCAGCCGTGAGCTAGCGGCCGGGCGGCGGCTCCCAGAGCTCGACCTTGTTGCCATCGGGGTCGACGACCCAGCCGAACTTGCCGAATTCCGATTCGTCGACCTTGTCCATGACCTGGCAGCCTTCGGCGCGCAATGCAGCCACCAGCGCGTGCACGTCGGCCACGCGATAGTTGACCATGAAGTTGGCCTGGCCCGGCGCGAAGTAGTTGGACGAGCCTTCGAACACGCTCCAGACCGTGGTGCCGACACCTTCGGGGTTCCCATCCGACTTCCACGAAAAAGCCACGCCGCCCCATTCCTCGATGTCGATGCCGAGGTGCTTGCGGTACCACTCGCGCAGACGCGCGGGGTCGCTTGATTTGAAGAATATTCCGCCGATGCCGGTGACGCGTTTCATGGGGTGACGCTATGCGGGCGCGCGGCGACTGTCAAAGGTGCCGCGTTTCCTTCGGCGGCTCCCACCAGGCGTTGTCGCGGCCATTGGCATACCGCACCGGTACCTCCGCGAGCACCGTGGGGTCGACGTCATCGAGGCTCGCGAGCTTGATCGAGACGTAGTGGCCGCCGATCTGCTCGACGTAACCGCGTTCGAAGCTGCGCACGCCGCAGGTCTTGCAGAACAGGTGGTGCCCCACCTTCGAACCGAACTGGTAGTCCGACAACGCTTCCGCGCCGGAGATCAGCCGGAAATCCTCGGGCTTGATGATGGCGTTCCAGTTGCGCGTCTTGGTGCAGATCGAGCAGTTGCACTTACCGGTGCCCTGCGTGAAATCGATGTCCGCCTCGAACTTGACCGCGCCGCAGTGGCAGCTGCCGTGATACGTCTGCTTCATTCGTGACTCCATGTCATATGCGAGGGCTAATCAGGCGTCGCGGCGCGGCGATTCAAGAAGCGCGCCGGGGCGCGACGCGCGAAGCCGGTCGGCGCGCGCGCGCATCGCGCAGGCGCGGGCGGCTGCTGGCACGCAGGCCGCGCGGCGTCGACGCACACATCGCGCCCGCACGAAAGCGGACCACACCCGTGACCAGGGGCCGGCGAGACGCGGGCCGCGAACCGGTGGGATGTTCACCCCGGAACCGGCAGGGGGCGGTGCTTTGGTTGAGTGCGGTTGTCATATCTTCCCCGGAAATTTCCTTCTGTGGTTTCTTCAGGCAGCGACGCCCAGTCTGGCGGGTCGCGCGATCACGAAGCCCTGTACGTAGTCCACGCCAATCTTGCGGGCGGCTTCGAGCGCGGCGGCGTCTTCCACCTGCTCGGCGATGATCTTGAAGTTCAGCGTGCGCGCCAGCTTGATCATGGCGGTGACCATGGTCTGACTGACCGAATCGCGCGCGAGATTGCGCATGAACGAGCCGTCGAGCTTCAGATAGTCGAGCGGCAGCGACTTCAGGCTCGAGAACGAACCCACGCCCGAGCCGAAATCGTCGATGGTGAACTTGCAGCCCATGCCGTGCAGCACGCCGACGAACCGGCGCGCCTGCTCGAGGTTGCCGACGACGGCGCTCTCGGCGATCTCGAAACACACCTGGTCGGGATTGACCCCCGTCTGGTCGAGGCACTCGACCACGAACTCGAGGAACAGAGGGTCGCCAAGCGTCTGCCCCGAGATGTTGATGGCTACGCTGCGCTCGCGCGCGAGCTGGAACGCGTTGCGCGCCAGCGCGCCGAGCGTCGTGTGCACCACCCAGCGGTCCACCGACGCCATGAGGCGGTAGCGCTCAGCCGCCACCACGAATTCTCCCGGCGGGATTTCATTGCCGTTCTCGTCGAGCATGCGCAGCAGCACTTCCATCGAGGGGCCGTCGGTGTCGCCGCCGTACGCCGCGACGATGGGTTGGTAATACAGCGCGAAGCGTTCTTCCTTGAGCGCGACCTGCAGCTTCTGCAGCCACTGGATCTCGCCGCTGCTGCGTGCCAGCGCCTCGTCGCGCGCCGAATAGACGGCCACGCGGCCCGCGCCTTCCTTCTTCGCGACGTAGCAGGCGGAGTCGGCCGCGGCGAGCAGCTGCTCCACCGAACCGGCTTCGCGACCGATCTCGATGAGACCGATGGACACGCCGATGTTGAACACGCGGTCGTGCCACACGAAGCGGTAGGCCGCGATGGAGCGGCAGACGTCATC
This sequence comes from Steroidobacteraceae bacterium, assembly GCA_035525785.1. Taxonomy (GTDB): domain Bacteria; phylum Pseudomonadota; class Gammaproteobacteria; order Steroidobacterales; family Steroidobacteraceae; genus CADEED01. Next base: position 3,802 of record DATLDQ010000171.1, read on the forward strand.
GGCGATCTGCCGCGCCTTGTCGAGCGGGCAGCCCACGAGCAGCATGCCGAATTCGTCGCCGCCGAGGCGGGACACGGTGTCGGAATCGCGCACGGCTTCGCGCAGGAGCTTCGCGACCTCGCGCAGCATCGAATCGCCCGCGAGATGCCCGCTGGTGTCGTTGACCATCTTGAAGCGGTCGAGGTCGAGGTAGCACAACATGTGCGTGGCCTCGCCGCGATGCGCCGACTCGGCGGCCTCGGCCATGCGGCGCTCGAACTCGCGGCGGTTCACGAGGCCGGTGAGCGCATCGTGCGTAGCCTGGTATGACATCTGGCGGTGCAGGCCGCGCAGCTCGGTGACGTCGTGCAGCAGTATCACCGCGCCAACGAGCTCGCCCATGTCATCGCGCAACGGCGATGCCGCCAGTTCGATGGCGCGTTCCTCCCCCGAGTCCTTGCCGATGAGCACGGCGCGCCGGCTCAACGCATGTGAATTGCCGCCGCCCGCGACCGCTTCGCGCACCGGGTCGGTGAGCAGCTTGCGATCGTTCGGGTCGACGAGGCCGACCACTTCCTCGAGCGGGCGGCCGGCCACCTGCTGCCTCTCGACCCCGAGCATCTTCTCCGCGGCGGGGTTCAGATAGACGAGGTGACCGTCCGCGTCAGTGGTGACGACGGCCTCCGCCAGCGACTGCATGGCGAGCACCTGCAATGGCGGCGGCGCGGGTGGCGGCGGCGGCAACGGCGGAGCCACGAGCGCCGCGCGCTTCGTTGCTTCCTTCTCGTCGATCCGCGCGGTGGCCAGCGCGCGCAGCTTCTTCGTCGGGATGACTTCGACGCCCGTGACCAGCAGCGCGGGCGCACCCTCGAAGTCGATGATCGCAGTAGTTAGTTCGAGGAGGCTGACCTGGCCTTGCAGGCCGACCATCTCCACCTCGAAGCGTTCGGCGCCGTTCACGCCGCCGAGGCGGCGACGCAGGTTGTCCGCGACCAGGTCCGCGTACTCGGGCGCGACCAGGTCGGAGAGCTTGCGGTCGATGAGGTCCACGCGGTCGGCGCCGACGAAGCTCGCGAACTGGCTGTTCGCGTAGAGGATCACGTCGCGATGCACGAGCACCGCTTCGTGGATGCGCTCACCCAGTTCGGTGAAGAGTTTGGGGCCGGCGCGTTCGCGGCCCGTTGTGCGCGCGGCGCGCAGCAACAGCTGGTTGACCGAGACGCCGATCGCCTGCAGGTCGAGCTGGCTTTCGTGATCCGGATCCATCTCGATGCGCTGCGGCAAGCGTTCGCCGCTCACCGCGCGCTGGACCGACAACGACAACTCGGAGACCGCCCGCAGATCGCGCCGCTGAAACAGGTACAGCACGAACAGCAGCGTCGCCACGAGTGCGAGCAGCACGCAGATCAGCCCAAGGATCGACATTAAAACCAGTTATCCCCAACTTTATTAGTGCGTCTTTTTTTCGAAGCATCCCTGCTCCAAACGCAGAATAGCCGAGCGAAGTCAGCCTCTCATTGGACATTAACCATAAAGATAAGCGATGTGCTGACCAGTTCCGCGCCGAAACGAAGCCCTTTGCGCTAGCGGATTCGGGCAGAATAAGTAGCATCCCATTCGATTCATCTCCGAGGATTACCCATGCAGACCGAGTTCGCGCGCGGCCAGATGATCACGCAGCAGGTGCGCGCGTGGGACGTGCTCGATCTACGTGTGCTGGACGCAATGCGCCGCACGCCGCGCGAGTTCTTCGTGCCCGAGAAATACGCGGGCCTGGCTTTCGCCGATGCCGAGATTCCGTTGGGAGATGGGCAGCACATGCTCGCACCCAAGGTTGTCGGACGCCTCCTTCAGGCGCTGGAAGCCGCGCCGGGCATGCGGGCGCTGGTCGTGGGTTGCGGCACCGGTTTCGTACCCGCCTGCCTCTCGGCGATGGGCGCCAGCGTCCGCGCAATCGAGATCAGCGATGCGCTCGCCGCCGCCGCGCGCCACAACCTCAAGCGCGCCGGGTTCGGCCAGGTCGAAGTGGTCACGGGTGACACTTACCACTTGGACCTCGGCAACGACTATGCGCTCATTGCGGTATGTGGATCGCTGCCCCTGTACGACGAACTCTTCGCCCGCGCGTTGGCTGTGGGTGGCAAGCTTTTCGTGGTGGTTGGAGACACTCAACTCCAGGAAGCGCTGCTGGTCACGCGCACGGGGGAGTCGACGTGGAGCAGCACGGGTCTGTTCGAAACGGCGATCGACCCGCTGCACAACGCCAAGCGCCCCGAACCGTTCAGCTTCTGAGCTCCCATGGTGCGTGAGATTTCGGCTCCCGAGCTCAAGGCGAAGCGTGACCGCGGCGAGCAGCCTCTCGTCCTCGACGTGCGTGAGGAATGGGAGCTGCAACTTGCGAGCATCCCTGACGTCCTACATGTGCCCATGAACCAGGTGCCCACGAAAGTGTCGGAGTTGTCCCGCGAGGCGGAAACGATCGTTCTGTGCCACGCGGGTGCCCGTTCTTTGCGTGTCGCTCATTTTCTTGCGGACCAAGGGTTTACGAACGTCGCCAATCTCACCGGGGGCATCGCTGCCTGGAGTGAGCTGGTGGATGCAACCGTTCCGCGCTACTGACTCGTCTAAGTTGCTCGATCAGACCATTGCCTTTGGCCCCGTGGCAGGTGATATAGTGAACTACAACACTAAAGAGGATTCTTATTAATGCGCCGTTTACTCGCCCTGGGTGTGGGCTGCCTGATTTCCGCCTCCGCATACAGTGAAGACCTGCTGACCATCTTCGATCAGGCCGTGGTCAACGACCCTTTGGTTCGTGAAGCAGAATTCACCCGCAAAGCCACGCGCGAAGCGCGTCCGCAGGCTTGGGCCGACTACCTGCCGCAGATCGGGGGCACGTACACCAAGGGCCGGACCGAGGGCAATCGCACCGATACCGGTTCGCAGCTCATCGAGGATCCCACGGATCCGGCGCCGGAAGGCTCGCGCCGCCTGATCCTTCAGCAGCTCGACAGCACGCGTACTTTCGAGCCGGATTCAGAGAGCTGGGGCCTGCAGCTGCGTCAGACCGTATTCAACTGGGCGCGTCTGGTGAACCTGCGCGCGGCCAGCAAGATCGCGGCGCAAGCCGACGCCGACTACGCGGTTGCCCAGCAGGACCTCGCCATTCGCGTGGCATCGCGCTACTTCGACGTGCTCGCCGCGCAGGACCTCGTCGAGGCGCGCCAGGCATCCGTCGAGGCCATCTCGCGCCAGCTCGAGCAGGCCGACAAGCGTTTCGAGGTGGGCCTGATCGCCATCACCGACGTGCAGGAAGCTCGCGCCGCGCGCGATACGGCCTCCGCCGATCTCATCGCGTCCAAGCGTCAGCTCGCCACTGCGCAGGAACTGCTGCGCGAGATCACGGACATGCAGTACGCCGTGCTCGCCACGCCGCGCGGCACCATGCCGCTGGCCATTCCGGAACCGGCCGATCCACAGAAGTGGGTGGAAGCTTCGATGGAGCAGAACCCGGCACTGACTTCCACGCGCCTCGGTGCCGACATCGCGCGCGATGACGTACGCATCCAGTTCGGCGGCCACCTTCCCACCGTCGACCTGGTGCTGGGCAAATCGCACAGTGAAAGCGATGACATCGAGCAGTTCTCCCCGGTGCCCGGTCGCTTCGACGGCGGATCGGCGCTGTCCGCCAGCGAACAGGACACCGACAAGTCCATATCGCTGCAGGTGACGGTACCGATCTGGTCGAGCGGCGGTACCCAGTCGCGCGTGCGTCAGTCGTCGTACCGCTGGCAGGCGGCGCGGCAGCGTCTCGAGCGCGTGTCGCGCGAGACCGAGCGCACGTCGCGCGACGCCTATCTCGGCGTGGTGTCGGAGATGTCGCGCGTGCAGGCGCTCAAGCAGGCGCTCGAGTCTTCAGCCACCGCATTGCGGGCCACCGAAGCCGGCTATGACGTGGGCACCCGCACCGCCGTCGACGTGCTGGCCGCGCGCCAGCAGCTCGTGCTCGCGCAGACCAACTATGCGCGCAGCCGCTACGACTACATGCTTAACGTGATGCGACTGAAGCAGTCCGCCGGCATCCTCGACCGCAAGGCGCTGGAAGAGATCAATACCTGGCTCGAGACGCCGCCGCCGCCGCAGAACCCCCCGCAGGTGACGCCGGGCACGCCGCCGGCGCAGTAGACGCGTCGATGAAATGTTGAAGAAACGCCGGCCTCGCGCCGGCGTTTTTTTTGTGCGCTCAGGGCAGCAGCGGGCCCAGGAATTCCATGAGCCGCTTCACGGCCCCGCGGTTGTCGTCCACGGTCTTGCGACCCGCCGCGCCCATGGTCCTGCGCAGCGTCGGTTTGGCCAGGAGGTCGCCGACCACGGCGGCGAGCTCCGCGGGATCGTGCACGATCGTCAACGCCTGCCGTTCGATGAGCATGCGGGCGATGTCGGCCGAGTTGAAGTTGTGAGGGCCGGCGACGATGGGCAGGTTCAGCGCGGCAGGCTCGAGCAGGTTGTGCCCGCCCACATGGTCGATGCCGAGACTGCCGCCGACGAAGGCCACATCACCCGCGGCATAGAACGGCGGCAGTTCGCCCAGCGTGTCGAGCAGATAGACCTCGGTGTCCGAGTTCACGGGCCTCGCGCTCGTACGCCGCACGAAACGGATGCCCTGGTCACGCAGCAGGTTCGCCACGTCGCCGAACCGCGGCGGATGCCGCGGCACCAGCACCAGCAGCGCATTGGTGAAGCGCTCGCGGACCCGCAGGTGCGCGGCGATCAGCAGCTCTTCTTCCTTCTCGTGCGTGCTGCCGGCCACCCATACCGGGCGGTTGGGCCCGAGCATCTGCCGCAGCTCGTGCCCGCGCGCTTCCATATCGGGTGGATAGCCGAAGTCGAACTTGATGTTGCCCACCACGTGCGTGCGCTCGGGGCTGGCGCCGATGGAACGGAAGCGCTCGGCATCCTCGCTGCTCTGCGCGGCGATGAAGATGCCGTGCGACAGCGTCTCGCGGAACAGCCCCACCAGACGCCGGTAACGGTCCACAGAGCGTGGCGAGATGCGCGCGCTGGCCAGCACCAGCGGAATGCCGAGCCGCCCGCAGCGGTGATAGAGGTTGGGCCAGATTTCGGTCTCGAGGATGACCGCGAGCTGCGGTTGCACGCGCTGGAAGAATCGGCGCACCGAGCCCGGCCAGTCGATCGGCACGAAGCGCACGTCCACGCGGTTCTTGAAGATGGCCTCGGCGCGCGCGCGACCCGTGGGCGTGACCGTGGTGAGCACCAGCGGGATCCGCGGGAATCTCGTGAGCAACGCTTCCACCAGCGGCACGGCCGCCTGGACTTCACCCACCGACACCGCGTGTACCCAGATGCTCTTCGCCGGCACCGCCGCGCCGAGCCCGAAGCGCTGCGAGAACCCGCGCCACTGCGTCTTGTCGCGGAAGCCGCGCAGCGCCAGCGCGCCTATCCACAGCGGCGCGATCAGATAGGCCAGGAAGATATAGACGAAGCGCATCGGCGGCCGCTCAAGCCAGCGAATTCTGGGGCAGACCCGCCGACTCGCGATAGCCCGCCAGCAGTGAGTGCCAGTCCTCGTCGGAAAAACTCTCGGGCGCGTCCAGCAGCGTCACTTTCTCGAGCGATCGATACAACCGCACCAGCGTCGTGTCGGCCCACCAGCCGCGCTTGCGCAGCGTGCCGCGGTCGAAGTCGATGACGTAGACCTGCTCGGGCGTGAGCAGGATGTTGTGTGCATTGAGATCCGCGTGGCAGACACCGGCATCGTGAAAGCGGCGCAGGACGCGCCCCACCGCGATCCACTGCGTCAGCGACAACGGGCCCCTGAGCAGGCGCTGCGCCAGTGACTCGCTGTTCTCGATGCGCTGGGTAATGAGGTCGGCGCGATAGAACAGGCCTTCGCGCCGATAGCGGGCCGCGATCGGCGCGGGCACGGGCAGCCCCGCGCGATGCAGGTGATAGGTGAGATACCACTCGGCGAAGGAGCGGGTCTCCCCCTCCGAGCTCCACCAGTAGCGGTCCTTTGAAATTTTTGCGATGAGCCCGCCGCGGCGGTAGTGCCGCAGCACGAAGTGGCCATCACCTGCCTGGATGAACCAGGTGGTGCCGCGTCCGAGCGCCGACCCTTCGATGGCGTCATGTTTGCGCCAGTATTCGGGTTCGAAGAATTCCTCGGAGAAATTGCCCGTGCGTTGGGTGTCGTATAGCATCCGGCCGCCAGCGATGGCGGCTTCGCTGACTTCAGCGCCCACGGGCCAGTGGCGCTTCATACACTCACCATGAACGCACCTGCCCCCAATCCATCCGACAATTTCATACCGGACAAGGTCTGCCTCTTGCGGCTCTCCGCGATCGGCGACACGTGCCACGTGGTGCCGTTGCTGCGCAGATTGCAGGCCGCGTGGCCGAAGACGCGCTTCACCTGGGTGATCGGCAAACTCGAAGCGAAGTTGATGAGCCTCATTCCTGACGTGGAGCTTATCACCGTGGACAAGGGCGCCGGGCTCAGCGCCTACAGCCGGCTCCGTGAGGAGATGCAGAGACGCGGCGGCTTCGACCTGCTGCTGCACCTGCAGCTGTCGATGCGCGCGAGCGCCGCGGCGGCGATGATCCCCGCGCCTATCAAGCTCGGTTTCGACAAGCCCCGCGCGCGCGAAATGCAATGGTTGTTCACCAACCGGCGCGTGGCCGAGCGCTCGCGCGAGCACGTGCTCGACAGCTTCCAGGGTTTTGCCGATGCGCTCGGCGTGCCGCCGATGCCGCCGACCTGGGGCATCCCCGTGCCGCCACCCACGGTGATGGCCTACGCCGACCACCTGATCCCCGACAAACAGCCCACGCTGCTGATCAGCGCCTGTTCGAGCCACGCGTTGCGCAACTGGCTGCCGGGACGCTATGCCGCCGTCGCGGAACATGCCGTCACTCACCATGGCATGCGCGTGATCCTCTGCGGCGGGCCATCCGAGGTCGAACGCGAGATGGCGCGGCAGATCGCCGAGCGCTGCCCGGTACCGCTCGTCGACCAGGTGGGCAAGGACACGCTGCCGCAGCTGCTGGCACTAATGTCGCGCGCCACGGCGCTGCTCACGCCGGACTCGGGCCCCGCGCACATGGCCACCATGGTCGATCTCCCGGTCATCGGGCTCTATGCCGCGACCAATCCCGAGCGCAGCGGCCCGTATCTCTCGCGCCAGTGGTGCCTCAACCTCTATGATGAGGCCGCCCGCAAATTCCTGGACAAGCCCGCCTCCGAGCTGCCCTGGACGAAGAAAATCGAAGTTCCGGGCGTGATGGAGCTCATCGACGTGATCGCCGTCAACGCGAAGCTCGACGAGCTCATGGCCTCGCGGCCCAGGTCGCGCCCCAGGGAGAAACGCACTTGAAAGACATCCAGGTTCCCATCAGTCCCGGCGAACTGCTCGACAAGATCACCATCCTGCGCATCAAGGCGGCGCGCATGAGCGATCCGATGAAAGTCGCGAACGTGAAGCACGAGCTGTCGCTGCTCGAGAAGACCTGGAAGGAGTCCGGCGCTGCCGACGTGAACATCGGCGATGAGGAAGCCAACCTCACCGTCGTCAACGAGAAGCTCTGGGTCATCGAGGACGAGATCCGCGACGAAGAGCGCGCCAAGCGATTCACCGAGAAGTTCATCGAGCTCGCGCGCGCGGTGTACTTCACCAACGACGAACGCGCCGCCATCAAGAAACGCATCAACACCGTGCTCGGTTCCACCATCGTCGAAGAGAAGTCGTACAAGACGTATTGAGTGGTGCCGGGGAAGGGTTCGCGGGGTCCACGGAGTTACACGATGGCGACGACTCGGCTCAATCGGCGCGAGCTCCTGAAGTGGAGCGGCGCCACCGCCCTCGCCGCGCTGCCGTCCGCGCGGCTGTTCGCGCAGGACTCCGCCATTACGCTCAAGTCGATGACCGGCGCCGTCCAGCCCATCTCCAAAGCGGAATACCTCGCGCGCCTCGACAAGGCGCGCGCCCTCATGGGCCGGCACGGCTTCGGCGCGCTGCTCATCGAGCCCGGCGCGTCGATGGTGTACTTCACCGGCGTGCATTGGTGGCGCAGCGAACGCCCGACGGTGGCTGTGATCCCGCGTGACGGCGACCCGGTCATCGTCACGCCGCACTTCGAGGAACCTTCCGTTCGCGAGAGCCTGCGGATCCCCGCCGAGGTGCGCGTGTGGAACGAACACGAGAAGCCGATGGCCCTGGTCGCCGGCCTGTTGCGCGACCGCAAGATCCGCGACGCGCTCGGTCTCGAGGAAACCATCCGCTACTTCCTCGTGGACCAGATCGGCGACGCCGGGCTCTGGACCGGGCAATTCCGCAACGCGGCCGAGGTGGTCCGCGGCTGCCGCATGATCAAGTCGCCCGCCGAAATCGCGCTCATGCAGAAGGCCAGCGACGTCACCATCGCCGCCTATCGTCACGTGTATCCGCGCATCAAGACCGGCATGAGCAACCACGACATCAGCGACATGATGGCAGCGGCGCACACGGCGCTCGGCGCCGAGCACGAGTTCGCGCTGGTTTTGCTCGGCGAAGCCAGTGCCTATCCACACGGCTCGGGCCGGCCGCAGGTGGTGCGCGAAGGCGAAGTGGTGCTCATGGATTGCGGCTGCACCGTCGAGGGCTACCAATCCGACATCTCGCGCACCTTCGTCTACGGCAAGGCCTCGGCCGAACAGCGCAAGGTGTGGCAGCAGATGCGCGAGGGCCAGCAGATCGCCATCGACACCGCCCGCGTCGGAGTTGCCGCCGGCGCGGTCGACGATGCCGTGCGCCGGCAATACGAAAAGTGGGGCTACGGCCCCGGCTACCAGCTGCCCGGCCTCTCGCACCGCACCGGCCACGGCATCGGGCTCGACGGCCACGAGCCCGTGAACCTGGTACACGGCGAAGCCACGAAGCTCGCGCCGAACATGTGCTTCAGCGACGAGCCCGGCATCTATCTACCGGGCAGGTTCGGCATCCGCCTCGAGGACTGCTTCTACATGGGCGCGGAGGAGCCCGTCTGGTTCTCGACGCCCGTGGACTCGCTGGACAAGCCGTTCGGCTGAGCGTCGGCGGCCACTGCCGCGGGCAGTTGCAGACCCTCGCGCGAGGCCATGGCGGTGGGCACCGAGGTCTTTTCCGGGTTCCAGCGATACATCCGTCCGTCGGAGGTGGCATAGAACGCCGCGTAGCAACGGATCCGGTGGTTGGCATTCGCGCCCCGCACGTCATCCGCCGACAGCAGCTTCGATCCGCCGCGCGGATGCGTGTGCCACTCGCCGAGAACCTTGGCCGCGCGCGGGATCCTGGCAGCGGCCGCACGCGTGTCCACGCCGCATACAGCGGGATTCGGACACGTGCTGCCCTGCACGATCGCACTGTCGATCCGGCCACCCCACGAATACACGAACCCGAAGTACTCACGGGTTTCCGACATCGGCAGATATCGCTGCATCTGGCGGAGCACGTGCTCTGCCACTTCCGCGCTCGGACAATCGCCCGTGGGTGGAGCCGCGTTGCAGCACGCGGCCGCCACCAGCACTACCCACACACCGGCCGCAGCGCAGCGAGAAACCTTGCGCATGACGAACTCCCCGAAGTAGTTCGTCCGGTTGTGCGCGGGACAGGCCTGAACAGCCTGATCGCCATCTCAAGGTTGTCGAAAGGTTGCCTTTTTCTGCTGAACGAGAGTTAGTCGCGCTCGTCCGACTCGTACAATGCGCAACACGAGAACAACCGGCGCGCGCGCGATGAGCATGGAACCCGCTCCGACGATGGAGACCTCGCGGCCCTTCAGGGTCGGCGACTGGCTGGTGAATCCGAATCTCGACGAGATGTCGCGCGGCGACCTCGTCATCAAGCTCGAACCACGCATGGCCCGGCTCCTCGGCCGGCTCGCCGGCAACCCCGGTGAGGTGGTCAGCACCCAGCAACTGCTGGATTCGGTATGGCCGGACGTGGTGGTCGGCCCGGCATCCGTCTACCAGGCCATCTCGCACTTGCGAAAGCTGCTGGGCGATACGGGGAGCACTCCTACTTACATCGCCACCGTGCCTCGCAAGGGGTATCGGCTGGTCGCGCACCTGAAAGCTCCAGATCCGCCTGGGGCGGTGCCCCAGTCCGTGACCGCGCGGAAGCGACGAGCCAACACATGGGGCTGGATCCTGGGCTCATCGTTGCTGTTGGGTGCCGTGGTGGGATCGCGGTACTTCCCATCGGCGGAAACACCTCGCCCGTCTGCTGCGCGGGAGCACCCCCGCCCTGCCGGTCTTCCGGAACTCGACCGTCACACGCTCGTCGTGTTGCCGTTCACGGCCAGCTCCGGTCGCGAAGAGGACGTGAGCGCCGCCGGAGTTGTCACCGACGCATTGCGCAACCGGCTGGCGTCGAGCAGCACATACACGGTGATCGGCAGGTATTCATCGCGACTGGCCGTAAAAATGGAATCGGACCGCACCAACATCGCCGCGCGGTTGAATTCCCGTTACCTCATCGAGGGCAACGCGGCGCGGGCGGCTGAACAAATCATCGTCGAAGCCAGGCTCTCCGACCAGGTCTCCGGTGACGAGATCTGGTCGACACGCCTGCAGCGTCCCGTGAGCGAAATCGCGCTGGTCAACGAAGAAATCGCGAAGACGCTTTCGGACCGCATGGGGCTCGGCATCCGGGAAATCAAAGTGGTGTTCCCCATCGATGTCGACGTCTATTCCATCTACCTGCGGGGCTTGGAATTTCTCGACAAGGAGACGCTCGAGGACAACGCCATGGCGCAGGCGCTGTTCGCGCGCAGCGTGACTCTCGACCCTGTTTTCGCGCGTGGCCATCTTGGCGTCGGTTTGGCCGGCGTGCAGGAGTCGCGGCTTCGCCGATTCTGGGCTAACAAGGTCTTCAGTGCCTCGTACCGGGCACTCGAGCGTGCCCTGCGCCTCGATCCCGGCCTGGGCGAAGCCTGGACAGGCAAGGCCCTGTATCTCTATTACAAGCCGCCCGAAGCCGAGGCCGCGCACAAGCGCGCGCTCGAGCTCGCCCCGAATGATTCACACAGCTTCCTCGCTTTCTCCGACTTCCTTACGCAGAACCAGCGCTTGCAGGAAGCGAAGGAAATGCTGGACCGCGCCCATCGCATCGACCCGTTGTCGGCACGGGAGATGGTCAAGATGTCGTACCTGGCGAATATGGTCATGGGCGATGGCGCAGAGCAGGAGCAGCTCCTGCGGCGTGCGCTCGAGATCGATCCCGAGTTGCCCGTGGCCATGTACGAATTGGGGAGGATCAAGCACGACTTGCACGGCGAATTTGCCGAAGGCGTGCGGCTGGCGGAGCGCGCGCTCGCGAAAGACCCGGGGTCGGACATTGCGAAGTTTTATCTGACGTCGATGTACCTCGACTTGGGCGAGCCGAATGCCGCCGCATCGCTCGGCACGCAGATGACCGTGCTGTCCGCGGTGCAGATAGCCTTGTATCGCGGTGACTATGCCGAAGCCGCAAGTCGCGCCAATAGCAACGCGCAACCCATCTTCTGGGTGGTTGGCAGTCCTTCACTTTGCCAAGCGCTACTGGAGGACGCGATGCGAAAAAACCGTGTTCCGGAATTCCTGCAGTTTTTGGACGCGGAGATCGCGACCTCGAAGGATGTGCCGTTCCTGCGAGTTTCGTCCTTTCTGGAATACAAGGCGCGAGCCTTGCTGTTCCTCGGCCGCAAGGACGAAGCTCGGCATATAGCCGGTGAGATCCTGGGATCGTTGGATGCGAGGAATATGGATCACCCCATCACCTACGATTTTCGCGGCTATCGCGCGGAGCCTTACATGCTCCTGGGCGAGCATGAAAAGGCACTGCAAGAGTTGGAGTTTCGGTTGGGACGAAATCGCTACGGCGGCTGGTGGTACTACGGCGAACGCGATCTTCTGTTCGAACCGCTGAGGAAGCTACCGCGTTTTCGCGCACTGCAGGCTCGGGTGAACCAGCACCGTGAAGAACAGCGCCGCCTGCTGGAGGAGATGCGCCGCCGTGGCGAGGTGCCCCGGCGACCGATCAGCTGACTACCTCGTCAGCGTGTATTCCGCGCCGCAGTACGGGCACTTCGCCCAGCCCGTCTGCTCGATCGGCAAGTACACGCGCGGATGCGAGTTCCAGAGATACATCTCCGGCATCGGGCACGACAGCGGCAGATCGCTGGCGTCCACTTTGTATTCGTTTTGCGCGTTCGGCTGGATCAGGGGCTTGGTGGCTGGCATGGCGGCGGGATTATAGAGGTGGCGCACCCGGCTAGCCATTGGCAGCACGCACTCACGCCTTCTCGGCAGCCCGGTGGGTCGCCTGGGGCTCGCCCATCGTCGCATTCCAGATGGCGGTGACCGCGGCGCGCGTGTCGGCGAAGTCCGCGGCCGGTACGACGGGCTCGCCACGTTCCAGCGACAGGTGATGCGCGTGTTCGCGATAGCGCCGGTAAGCGCGCGTGAGCACGTCGACGGTGGCCTGCGGCACGAGATCCGCCGACGCCACGGATTCGAGCTGGCGGATGGTGTCCGCGAACATCGCCACCGGCGGATGGCTGCCCGCGTGCAGCAGCGCCCAGTACTGCGCGAGGAATTCGATGTCGCCGGTGCCGCCCGCATCCTGCTTGATGTCGAAGAGATCTTCGCCATGCTTCGCGCGCGACAGCTCGCGGCGCATGCGCAGCCGCATTTCGCGCACCTCGTCGCGCAGTTTCTCGCGCCGCACGTGCTTCATGAGGACGTCGAGCCGCACGTCCTCGAACGCCGCGCGCAACGCCGGGTCGCCGGCCACCGCGCGTGCGTGCAGCAGTGCCTGGTGCTCCCAGGTCCAGGCTTCCTTTTCCTGGTACTCGGCGAACGCGCCGATGCGCGTGATCAGCATGCCGCCCTTGCCCGAGGGGCGCAGCCGCTGGTCGACTTCGTAGAGGCGGCCGGCGCCCGAATGCATGGTGAGAATGTGCACCACGCGCTGGGCGTACCGGATGAAGAACACCTGGTTGTCGACCGGCTTGGCCGCGTCGGTCTCGGCGGCCTCCGCGCCCGAGTCGTGCAGGAACACGAGATCGAGGTCCGAGGCGTAGCCGAGCTCGTTGCCGCCCAGCTTGCCGTAACCCACGGCGCAGATCTTCACCACGCGCCGTTCGCCATCCACGCCGTAGTGCGGAACCCCGAACTGCGCAGTCATCTGCGCCCAGCCGAGCTTCATCGCCTGCTCGACGATGATCTCGGCTATATCGGTCAGGCAGTCGCTGACCCGCATCAGCGGGATCCTGCCGGTGAGATCTGCCATGGCCACGCGAAAAATGGCCGCGCGTTGGAACTGCCGTAACACCTCCACCTGCCGCTCGGGCTCGTCCTCGGCGAGATGCGAAATGCGCGCCGCGGCCTCGGCTTCGAGCATGGCGCGCGGCGGCGGCAGGCCGCCCGTCGATTCGTCCAGCAGCTCATCGAGCAGCAACGGATGCGAGGCGATCTGTGCGGCGAGGAATTCGCCGAGACCGGCAAGCTCGACGAGCTTGCGCCGCACCTGCGCATTTTCGTTGAGCAATGCGAAGTAGGCGGAGCGCGAACCGATGGCTTCGAGCACCTTGAGCACGCGGCGGAGCACGTCGTTCTGTGCCGCGGCTTCAGCGATGGAAGACAGGAGGCGCGGCACCAGTGCATCCAGCCGCCCACGTCCAGCCGCATCCAGCCGCCGGAGCGCGCCCGACGCGCGGAACTCCGTGAGCTGTGCCGCCGCGCCGGCACCGTCGGTGAATCCACGCGCCTCGAGGGCCGACGCGAGCAGCGGCTCTTCCGCGCCGCGCACCCAGGCCTCCTGCAGGCCGTTCACGCCCGGCAGGCCTGAAGCTTCGTCACGCGCGAACAGCACTTCCTTGAAGGCGCGTGTCACGCGGGCGCGATGCTCGTCGAGCTCGACCGCGCACGCGGCCCAACTACCGAAGCCCATGGCGAATGCGATGCGTTCGCGCGTGAACGCGTCCGTGGGGATGGCATGCGTTTGCGCATCCGCGAGCATCTGCAGCCGGTTCTCGAGGCGTCTCAGGAACGCGTAGGCCGCCTCGAGCTCCTGCGCCACGCGTGCGGGCAGGAGCTTGCCGCCGGCGAGCTGCGGCAATACCACCAGCAACGAAGGTGTCTGGATGCGGCGGTCCTGCCCGCCGCGGATGAGCTGGAACGACTGCACGATGAATTCGATCTCGCGGATGCCGCCGGGCCCGAGCTTCACGTGCTCGGCCAGGTCGCGACGCGCCACTTCCTTCTCGATGAGCGCTTTCATCTCGCGCAGGCTTTCGAACACCCCGAAGTCGAGATAGCGCCGATACACGAACGGCCGCACGCTCTCGGCATGGATCGCGCGCCAGGCCTCCGTGCCGGTGAGCGCGCGCGCCTTCACCCACGCGTAGCGTTCCCAATCGCGGCCGTGCGTCTGCAGGTAGTCATCGAGGAACGTGGAGTTCACGGCCAGCGGACCGCTGTCGCCGAACGGCCGCAGGCGCATGTCGACGCGAAACACGAAGCCATCGCCCGTGCGTTCGCCCAGTATCTTGATGAGCAACCGGCCGAGGCGCGTGAAGAAGTCCTCGTTGTCGATGCTGCGCGGGCCCGAGGTCGTGCCCTTCTCGGGAAACACGAAGATCAGGTCGATGTCGGAGGAGAAGTTGAGCTCGCCGCCGCCGAGCTTGCCCATGCCGAGCACGATGAGCGGCTGCAGCTCGCCCGCGAGGTTGCGCGGCTCGCCGTAGGTGCGCGCGAGATCCTGGGCCGCGTAGGTGGTGGCCACGTCGATGGCGGCATCCGCAAAAGCGGTGGTGTCGGCCAGCGTTTCGGCGAGCGTCGCCCAGCCCGCGAGGTCGCGCCAGGCGATGCGCACCATCTCGCGGTTGCGTTGACGCCGTATCGCTTCCATGAAACCTGCGAGGTCGGGCGCGTCCGCGACGCTCGCGCGCAACCGTCGCGCCATCTCGCCGGGGGCGAGCACCCGATGCGCGCCGCCCTCGTCGATCAGCCACCGGGCCATGGCCGGTTCCCGCGCCAGGCTGCCCGGGACGAAGTCACTGGCGATGACGACACGGTTCAGTGCTTCCCGGAATTCGGGCGGCGCGCCCTCCAACTCCGCCAGGGCGCCCGATTCACGGAGGCGCGTCAGCTGCTGCTCACAAAAGTCGACGAGTTCTGGGTTCATTTCCGGTGTCACGCGCGCAGGGTACTAGAAACACCACTTGCGCACGCCGCGCGGAAGCCTACGATCATCGCCATGAACGCTCGTCACCTGCTGCCGATCGCATCCTTCCTCTGCCTCGCAGCCTGCACCCAGCAGGAGTCCGTGCGCGAGATCGACTGGGCCAAGGCGGCCCTGGCGCGCAACCCCAACTTCGAGATCGTCGCCACCGACGAAACGGCTGGGGTGTTCACGGTGCGTGACACCTCCAGCGGCAACGTCACCACCCTCAAGCTCAAGGACCTGGTCGCCGCGCCGCTGCCGGCCAAGGCTCCTGCCAGATCCTCGCCTGCTCCGGCCAGTGAACCCGTGGAGTCGACGGACGCGCCCGAGGATGCACCGGAAGCACTCGCTTCGAATCAAACTACCGGACCCGTGGGCGTCGCGCCCGCCAGCACCGGCACGCCGCTAGCCGAGGGCCCGGGTTACAGCATCACGCGTGGCACTGGCGATCGGCCCGAGGCCGCGACCGCCAGGATCGAAGGCCCGGGCTACCAGATCGAGAGAAGCGCCGAACACGCCAAGGCCGCGCGCTCTTCCGCGCCCGAACCGCAGGCCGCGAACGTCGATCGGCGCACCGACCCCATCATCTGCCAGGGCGACCGGCTCATGCGCATCGATGATGAGACCATCGAATTCACCGGCGACGCCGTCATCGCGGAGAAGGGCTGCGATCTGTACATCAGCAACGCACGCATCCGCGCTGGTGGCATCGGCATCATCGCGCGCCAGGCGCGCGTGCACATCGTCAACAGCATCATCGGCGGTTCGCGCGGGTCGTACGAGGTGTCCGACGGCGCCGAGATCTACGTCGCGCAGTCGACGTTCACCGGCGTCGGCCGCCGTTTCGAAGGCGGCACCATGAACGACCTCGGCGGCAACTCCTACGAATCGCACTGAGTGGTCCCGGGAAAGCGTTCGCGGGGTTGACGGGGTTCGCAGGGTCGTAGCGGTGCCAGGCCGGGGGTCGCGCGGTTGCGCGCCGGCAACGCACCATAAGCGGCATCGTTTACAAAGCCCTGGACACCATGCCCGGCACCGCCACCCACTTCCGGGACATCCAACCGTGCAGCGCGCACGTTTCGGCCTGCACGTAGTTTCTTTCACCGGGGATCAGGCGTAGGTTGTTTGGTCATGAGTGAGCCGACCAGCCGTCGCGTAGCCTTGCAGGCTTTGCTTGCCCTCGGCGGGTTCACCGCCTCCCGCTCCCTTTTTGCCGAACCCAACATCGGCGCGCGTCTCCCCGGCACGCCCGAAGATCTTTCCGGCGCGCTCGCCGATTCCGAACCGCTGTTTGCCGCGCCCACGCGCCTCGATCGCATCGGTCGCGTGATGACGCACGTGATGATCAATGGCAAGGGCCCGTTCAAGTTCGTCATCGACACCGGCGCGAGCCGCTCGACGCTTGCGCCGCACCTGGCGCGATCGTTGGGATTGCAGCAATCCGTCGGCCGCAACGTCATGCTGAACGGCGTCACCGGCGCGGCCGAAGTGCCCACGGTTGCCGTCGACAGCATCGAGATCGGCGCCCTCAGATTCGAGAAGCAGAATCTGCCCGTGATCTTCACGTCCATCATGGGCAACGCCGACGGCATTCTCGGCGTCGCGGGCTTCCACGATCAACGCATCGACGTGGATTTCAAGCGGGACCGCGTGCAGGTGCTCGCCTCGAATGGCAAGCGGCCGCACTTCAGCATGGTCACCGCGCGTGCGCAGCGCAACGACAGTGGACTCATGATCCTCGACGTGCGCGTCGGCCGACGCATCAAGGCGAAGGCCGTAATCGACACGGGCGCTGAGCGCACGCTGGGCAACGTCGCGCTGCAGACCGCGATGAACAAGGGCAAGAAGCGACGCGATCCGGTGTCCGCCATCGTCCACGGCGCCACTCCCGACATCGCCGATGGCGAGGTTCAGGAGATCAAGGAAGCCAGCATCGGCGACATGAAGCTCTCGAATCTGGAAGTCATCTTTTCCGACTTCCATGTGTTCAAGCTCTGGGGCCTCGACAAGGAGCCCGCCATGCTCATCGGCATGGACATGCTGGGCGTGCTCGAGCGGCTGGTCATCGACTACCGCCGCAATGAAGTCAGCATGTATGGCGAGCGCAGCTCGGCCATGCGCACGGTCCAGCGCTGATCGGGCGCAGGGCAAGGCGCCTTTTCGCGGACGTTGACCGATCCGATGTCGGCTGCTATCTGGAGCAGCCATGCCCGTCCCAGATTCCCGCGTCCGCGAGTGGCGTAACGTCACCGCCACCCTTTTCCGCAACGAGATCCTGACCTCCGGCCAGCCCGCGGTGCTGCGCGGCGTGGTGGCGCATTGGCCGTCGGTGCGCGCCGGGCTCGAATCACCGCAAGCCATCTCCCGCTACCTGCTGGGCTTCGGCGGGCAGGGCCAGGCCGAGATGATGTATGGCGATCCATCGATCCGCGGGCGCTTCTTCTACAACGACGACATCACCGGGCTGAACTTCCAGCGTCGCGCGCAGCCACTGGCGCAGTCGGTCGAGCAATTGCTCTCGCAGATCGATGCGTCGGATCCGCCTGCCCTGTACGTCGGCGCGGTGCCTGCGCCGCAGGCAATGCCGGGCCTCGCTCGCGACAACGTGCTCGACCTCGTCGAACCGCACGTGGTGCCACGCCTGTGGCTGTCGAACCGCGTTACCGTGCAGACACACTACGATCTGTCGTTCAACATCGCCTGCGTACTCGCGGGCCAGAGGCGCTTCACGCTGTTCCCGCCCGAGCAGCTGGGGAATCTCTACGTAGGTCCGCTCGAATTCACGCTCGCCGGTCAGCCCATCAGCATGGTACGGATCGACGAGCCGGATCTGACGCGTTACCCGAAATTCAGCGAAGCATGGAACCACGCGCAATACGCCGAGCTCGGGCCCGGTGACGCGCTGTTCATCCCCTACATGTGGTGGCATCACGTCGAATCGCTGTCGCCGTTCAACGTGCTGTTCAACTACTGGTGGGACGACATGCCGCCGTGGCAGGGCTCGCCCTTCGAAGCGATGCTGCATGGGTTGCTGTCGGTGCGGACGCTGCCGCCTGAGCGCCGCGAGCTGTGGCGCCAGGTCTTCGATCACTACGTGTTCCAGACCGGCGGCGATCCGGTGGCGCACCTGTCGCCGCGGCAGCAGGGCATCCAGGGCCCCATGACGCCGCAGCTTGCCGACGTGATGCGCGCGCACCTGGCCGCCATGCTGTCGCGCCGACGCTAACTACCGCCTCGCGGCCTGCCGCCGCGATATATAGCGGCGGCGCGCCTACTGGCGCACTCGATGACTACGACGCGCCTACTGGCGCACTCGATGACTACGGCCCGCCTACTGGTGCACTCGATGACTACGGCCCGCCTACTGGCGTGCCGTGGCCAGCTTGATGCCAAGTCCGATGAACACCGCGCCGGCCACCTTGTTCATGACGTTGGCCATGGACGGACGGCGCAGGAACAGGCCGCGCAGCCGCGCGGCGGCGATGGCCAGCATGACGCACCACAGGACGCCCAGGAACACGAACGAAAGGCCGAGCGCGAGAAACGCGCCCACCTTCTGCGTGCTCGCGGCATCGATGAACTGCGGCAGCAGCGCGAGGAAGAACAGCGCCACCTTGGGGTTCAGCAGATTGGTGAGCACACCTTGCCGGAAAGCGGCACCGTTGGCATCCGCCGAGCTGGCCTCTGCGCGGCCCGCCTCGCCCGCAAGCCCACTCCCCTTGGTCATCAGCGCCTTCATGCCGATGTAGATCAAGTAGGCCGCGCCGGCGAGCTTCACCGCCATGAAGGCATGCGGCGATGTCGCCAACAAGGCCGAGAGCCCGAGCGCGGCGAGCACCGTGTGGACCACCGTGCCCGTACTGACGCCGAGCGCCGCCGCGATACCCGCATTGCGGCCGCCGGCCAGGCTTCGCCCGAGGATGAAAAAGGTGTCCTGCCCGGGAGTGATGATGAGGAGGACTGCGGTGGCGATGAACAGCCAGTAGTGGTGAATGCCCAGCATGTGCGTCACTGTGCAATGCGGACCCGGTATCTGGCAACGGGCACTGGGTTAGACTTTCTTGGCCATGGCCTGAAATCTGCAGGCCTAATTCGAAGGGGACAGCAGTGAACGATCAATCAAGGCGGCAATTCATCATCCAGACCTCGGCGCTCGCGGCGGCGCCGCTGATCAGCAGCGTCGGCTCGGCGCAGACGCAGCGCAAGTTAGGCGTGGCGTTGGTGGGGCTCGGCAGTCTCAGCACGAACCAGATCGCGCCCGCGCTGCAGAAGACGCGCAATTGCCGGCTGGCCGGCATCGTCACGGGCACGCCCGCGAAGGCCGAGGAGTGGAAGAAGAAGTACAACCTGCCGTCGAACGCCATCTACGACTACCAGAACATGGGGGAGATGGCGAAGAACAAGGACATCGACATCGTGTACGTGGTCACGCCAAACGCGTTGCACCTGCCGCATGCGCAGGCGGCCGCTGCGGCCGGCAAGCACGTGTACTGCGAGAAGCCGCTCGAGATCAACACCGAGCGCGCGCAAGGCATCGTTGATGCCTGCAAGAAGGCCGGTGTGCAGCTGGGCGTGGGCTACCGCCTGCAATTCGAGGCCAACAACCAGGAATGCGTGCGACTCGCGCGCGAGAAAGTGCTCGGCGACGTGCGCGTCATCGACGCCAACTTCGGCTTCGCGATCGGCGACCCGACCCAGTGGCGACTCAAGCGAGACCTCGCCGGCGGCGGCTGCCTGATGGATGTGGGCATCTACTGTCTGCAGACCGTGCGCATGCTCACGGGTGAGAACCCTGTCTGGATCTCGGCCACCGAGACCAAGACTGACAACGTGAAGTTCAAGGAGGTCGAGGAAACGATTTCCTGGACCATGAAATTCCCGAGCGGCGTCATTTCAAACAGCGTCGCCACTTACGGCGCGAACGGGCTCGCGGGCTTCCGTGCCGCCACCACCAAGGGCTGGTTTGGTCTCGAACCTGCCTACTTCTACAACGGCAACCGCGGCCGCCGCAGCGACGGCCCCGAGATCAACATCCCGGTAGCCGACCAGTTCGCGACCGAGCTCGACGATTTTGCCGACTGCATCTTGAGCAAGCGCCAGACCAAGGTGTCCGGAGAGATGGGTGTGTCGGATGTGAAATACCTCATGGCCATCTACGAGTCGGCCCGCAAGGGACGGCCGGTCTCGCTGTCCTGAGGTGATTGTTAGCCGTCCGGCGGAGACGTCGGACGGCACTTGGAAACTTCTTTTCGGCTTAGCTCGCGGCGGACCCGGCCGGCGGCCTGACTACTGGATCGCGATCTCGAAAGGCCCTACCGGAAGCGCGTCCCCGTCATACAGGTTGCACAGCGGCGAATCCGCCCAGCAATAACGCACGCGCGTCGGCGAGTTAACGGCGGCCTCGATCGAAACCTCGCCGCCGCCCATGAGTTTCGCGCTCGCGAACACACACGAACCTTCGGCGGACCCGCAGATCTCGAACCCCGACGGATCCTTCGAGTTGTAGGCGATGAGGTCGCCCGCGAAATCACCCAGCGTGACCTGGACGGCGCCGCCGGCGCGCCGCGCGGCTCGCGGCTGTGCGCCCGACGCAGACAGTTTCTCGCCGAACACCACGTGACGCGCGGCGCGCGCGAGCCGGCGCCCGACTTCCTGCTTGTTGGTGGGATGCACGTCGTCGCGGTTACCGATGTCGATGGTGATGGCGAGCGCGGCGTTGCCATCCGCGGCCACGGCGCGCCGCTGCGCGTCACGCGTGAGCGCCGAGCCGCTTTCCACTGGGTGCGGTGCCATGGGGCCGTAGTTCGCGAGCTGCACGACGAGGAAAGGGAGCGGCGCTTCGAACTGCCGGCGCCAGTCGGCCATGAGCGCCGCGAGCTGCGCCTGGTATCGCTTGCCTTCGGGCACCGAGGTGTTCGATTCGCCCTGGTACCAGGCGACGCCGCGCACGGAGTAGTTGCGCAGCGGCGCGATCATGGCGTTGTAGATCATGGAGACGCCGGCGGTCGCTTCCCAGGGCGAGCGCAGCGGCGAGTCGAGACCGGCGGGTGCGATCTGGTACTCCCAGCCCGTGAGCGGCGCGCGCGACCCGTCGGCGAACACCAGCGCGCGCTTCTCGGCGGGGCCGTACATGCCGCCACTGGCGTAGGTATCGACGTCGTTCACCACCACGAGGTTGTCACCGGCCTTGAGCAGACCCCTGGGCAGCGCGTAGCTGCGTTCCGGGCAGCAGCCGCTGCTGCCCACGGCGCGGCCGTTGACCCAGGTGAGATCCACCTCGTCGACCTGACCGAGCGAGAGCGTGGCGGGTAGTTTGGCCTGCGCGGCATCGAGCGTCACGCGCGCGCGGTACCACAGCATGCCGTCGTAGGTGGCGAGCTGCGGCACGCCCCAGCTTTCCCACGGAGTCAGGTCGGCGGGCGCGGGCTTCCAGTCCGCTGCGTCGCCTTTCTTTCGCAGCCAGGGTTGTTTGTTCCGGGTGATGTCCGTCTGCGCCAGCCACCAGCGCTGCCAGACGTCGCCCCAGCGCTGCGCTGCCGCGGCCGGGTCACCGCGATACGTCTCGAGCACGGCGAGCTGCTCGTCGTAGCCGCCGAGCGAGCGGATCGCGCCTTCGCTCATCCAGGGCTGGATCTTCGAGCCGCCCCAGGCCGAGACGATCATGCCCTGTGCGACCGGCTGCACCTTGGCGAGCTCGCGCACGAAGAAGTAGCAGGTGGCGGAGAAATCGCCGGTGGTATCGGGGCTCGCGATCTTCCACTCGAGCGCCTTGTCGAATCCGGCGCGCGGCGTCGTGTCGCTCACCATGGGGATGGTGACCTGGCGGATGCCGTCGTTCGCCGACGCGGCGACTTCGGCGCGGCCATTGAGCGAGGCGCGAACGTTCCACACCATGTTGGATTGGCCGGAGCACAGCCACACGTCGCCGACGAGCACATCGCTCGCCTTTTGTTCGCGCGCGCCGGCGCGCGCGGTGAGCGTGTGGGGTCCACCGGCCGTCTGCGCGGGGAGCTGCGCGTGCCAATTGCCCTTGGCGTCCGCGGTTGCGTTCGCGCTGGCGCCGCCGAGCGTGACGGTGACTTGTTCGCCCGCAGCGGCCTCGCCCCAGACATTGACGGGGCGATCACGCTGCAGCACCGCGTGGTCGACGAACAGTGGGCCCAACAAGGTGCCCGGTAGCGTCGTCGGTGCATCGGCCGCCATCGATCGGCCAAGAGACATCAGCGCCAGCGACACGCAGGTCGCCAGCTTCATCCATTGTCGAATCATTTCGCGCTCCTCGGGTCCTGTCCCCGTCAATTGACATCGATCTCGAAGGGGCCGACCGGGAGGCCGGTGGTGTCGAACAGGTTGCACAGTGGCGAGTCCGCCCAGCAGAAACGCACGCGCGTGGCCGAAGCCGCGGCGGCATCCGTGAGCAGCACGTGGCCCTTTGGCTGCAACTCCGCCCGCACGAACCGGCAAGTCTCCTGCGTGGCTCCGCAGAGCTCGAACCCCGACGGGTCCTTCGACCCGATCACCTGCAAATCGTCGTCGTAGCCGCCCAGCGTGACGAGCACCCCTTCGGGTGCCCGCCTCGCCCCTTCGGGCTGCGCTCCGCTCGGCGAAATCTTTTCGCCATACACGACGTGGCGCGCGGCACGCGCGAGGCGCCGCCCCACTTCCTGCTTGTTCATGGGATGGATGTCGATGCGGTCGCCGATGTCGATGGTGACCGCGAGCCCTGCATTGCCATCGGCGGCCACCGCGCGGCGCTGTGCGTCACGCAGCTGCGCCCAGCCACTATCTACCGGCGACTTCGCGAGCGGATTCCAGTTGGCGAGCTGCACCACCAGCCAGGGCAGTGGCGCGCCGAACTGACGGCGCCAATCGGCCATGAGGCCCTGCAGCAGCGGCTGGTATCGGCGAGCGTCGTCGAGCGCGCCGTTGGCCTCGCCCTGGTACCAGGCGATGCCGCGCAACCCGTATTTGCCGAGCGGAGCGATCATGGCGTTGTAGAGCACGTCGACGCCGTTCAGTGTTTCCCAGGGCGCATGCGGCGGCCAGATGTCGGGCGGCGCCACCTGGTATTCCCAGCCGGATACCGGCACTCGCGAACCGTCCGCCAGCACCAGTGCGCGGTCGGCGGCCGGGCCATACATCCCGCCGTCGCCCCAGAAGTCGTGCACGTTGACGACCACGTGGTTGTCGCCCGCTTTCAATAGTTTGGCCGGAAGGTCGTACACGCGCGGTTCGAGCCCGAAGGTATTGCCGACGGCGCGGCCATTCACCCAGGTGACGTCGACGTCGTCGATCGCGCCCATCGAGAGTTTCGCCGCCTGCCTCGCCTGCGCCGCCGTGAGGTTCACGCGCGCGCGGAACCAGACCATGCCATCCCATCGATCGAGTTCGTGGACGCCCCATTTCTCCCAGTAGTCGAGACGGGTGGGCGCGGACTTCCACTCGCCCGTCTCCGTGCCGCCCGCGAGCCACGGTCTTTTGCCGCCGGTCGCGCCCTGCGCGGCCCACCACTTCTGCCAGGTGTCGCCCCAGTGCCGGAACGCCAGCGGCTTGTTGGCGCGATACTCGCCCATGAGATCGAGCGCCGGCTCGTAACCCTGCTGCTGGCGCAACGCAGCCTCGCTCATCCAGGGCTCGATGCGGCTGCCACCCCAGCTGGAATGGATGATTCCTTGCGGAACGTCGACGACCTTCTGCAGCTCGCGCACGAAGTAGTAACAGACGGCGGAGAAGTGCTCGGTGTTGCCGGGCGCCGCGAGCTTCCACTCGAGCGGCGACGGAAAACCCTCGAGCGGCGCGGCGCTGCTGCCGCGCGGGATCGTCACGGACCGGATGCGCGGATTCGCGGACAGCGCCGCTTCGTTGCCCGCGTCGTGCGTGCTGCGCACCGCGAACTCCATGTTCGACTGGCCCGAGCACAACCAGACGTCGCCGATGAGCACGTCGTTGATCGTCTCGCTCATGGAGCCAGCACGCGCGGTCAGCACATGCGGACCACCGGCAGGTTGCGCGGGCAGCTGCGCGTTCCAGCGGCCGTTCGCATCGGCGCGCGCCGTGGCGGTTGCGCTGCCGGCCGTCGAGCTGGCGGCGCCGATTGTCACCGTGACCTCGTCGCCGGGAGCGGCGCGTCCGTAGACGTCGATGGGACGATCGCGCTGGAGAACCGCGTGATCGACGAAGAGAGCGTCCATGAGCGGAACATTGGTGGACGCCTGCGCCGCGCCGGCATTCGCCCATGACAGGACCCACGCCAGACCCAAGGCCAATCGCTGTACCATCCCCCCTCCCATGACCGACATAGTCGTTCGCCACGATATCGATCTCAAGACCTTTCGCGAGGAGGTCCTGCCCGCGAACGAACCCGTGGTCTTCAAGGCTCTCGTGAAAGACTGGCCCGCGGTGCGCGCGGGTCTCGAATCGCCGCGCACGCTCGGCGAATACCTGCGCGGCATGGACCAACGCAGGCAGGTGGCGGTGCTCGAAGGACCGCCGTCCATTCGCGGCCACTTTTTCTATCGCGAGGACATGCGCGGGTTCAACTTCGAGCGGCGCCCCGCCACCATCAGCGCAACCATCGATCGCCTGCTCGCGCAGATGGATGATCCGAACCCGCCCGCGCTCTACGTGGAGTCCACTCCCACGGCGGAGCACCTACCCGCGTTTTCCGCGGCCAACCCGCAGCCGCTGCTGCCCTCGCAGGTTCCCGCGCGCCTCTGGCTCGGCAACACACTTACTGTACAGACGCACTTCGACCTATCCAGCAACATCGCTTGCGTGGTGGGTGGACGACGGCGCTTCACGCTGTTCCCGCCCGGTCAGATCGAAAACCTCTACGTAGGGCCCATCGAGTTCACGGTTTCGGGGCCGCCGATCAGCATGGTGTCACTCGAGTCACCCGACTTGCATCGCTTTCCACGCTTCGCGGAAGCGCTGCGCCACGCGCGCAGCGCCGAGCTCGGTCCGGGCGACGCCATCTACATTCCGTACGCATGGTGGCACCACGTCGAATCGCTGACGCCGTTCAACGCGCTGGTCAACTACTGGTGGAACGAGGCGCGGCAGGCGGGCTCGCCGTTCGACGCCATGCTGCACGCCGTGCTCGCCCTGCGTGATCTGCCGGCCGCGCAACGCGATGCGTGGCGCCAGATCTTCGGCCACTACGTATTCACCCCGCCCGACCAGGCGCTGAGCCACCTGTCCCCCGAGCAGCGCGGCATGCTCGGCCCGCCGTCGCCGGAACGCGCACAGGCGATCCGCGGCGTCCTCGCGCGGGCATTCTCCCGCTGACCGCAACCAAACTACTTCGGCCATGTCCGACGGAGTCGCAATGAAAATTTTCCGGAGCGATGCGATGAACAGGATGTCAGCGGCCGCCATGGCGGCAGCAGCGGCGTTGATGCTCGCGGCGTGCGGTGGCGGCGATGACGTGTTCCAGCCTCCGGGCGGAGGCGGCAACGGTCCGCCCACACTGCCCCCGCCGGCGAGCGCACCGGCGCTCAAGACGGTGCTCGCCGCGAAATACGGCGTGGTGGATTATCCAGTCGGCGCCGCCTATGAAGTGGTCGTCACCGGAGCTCCTACACCCGACCAGGGCCTGCTGCTCAAGCACTTCAGCAGCGTCACGGCGGAATACTCGATGAAGCCGGACATCATCTGGCCCAACGCGCCCGGTACGAACCAGCCGGCGGCCGCGCCCAATTTCGTCGACGCGGACGAGGTCTACGACGTGGCCCTCCTCAACAACATCAAAGTGCGTGGACACACGCTGCTGTGGCACCAGACAGCCCCGACCTGGTTTTTCGCCAACAACCCTGATCGCGTCACGCTCTCGCAGCGGCTGTGCCAGTACATCAATGCCGTGGTGACGCACTTTCCGCAGATCTACGCATGGGACGTGGTCAACGAGGTGGCGAGCGACACACAGAACGCCGCGAATCCGTACCGCACCGCGAGCCCGTGGTACCAGGCCTATCTAGCGGCCGGCGTCGCCAACCCTGGTTTCGAATACGTGAGCGATGCGTTCGCGTGCGCCAACACCGCGCGCAACAACGCCGGCCGCAACAGCGGCAACATGAAGCTCATGCTCAACGACTACAACACCGAGTTGCCGGGCAAACGCGCCAACGTGATCCAGATCGTGCAGTCGCTGGTCAACGCCAGCGTGCCGATCGACGGTGTCGGCCATCAGTTCCACCTGCAGATCAACGCCGATGTCTCGCAGGTTACCGCGGCCCTGGCCGCGGTCGAGGCCATCAACGGCACGCTCGTGAATCACGTGACCGAGCTCGATGTATCGATCTACGCCGACCCCGGCGAATGCTTCGCCCAACGCACCATCCCGCCCTGCCTCGCGGATGTCGGGGCCACCGCCCCGCAGGCGCTGCTCTCGGCACAGGCGCTCAAGTACCGCGAACTGTTCAATGCCTTCAACCGGCCGCGCGTGACGTCGGTGACGCTCTGGGGAATCCTGGACAACCGGTCCTGGCTCAACACCTTCCCCGTCACACGCACCAATCACCCGCTGCTGTTCGACGCCGCCGGCAACCCCAAGTGGGCGTTCTGGACGGTGGTGGATCCCTCGATCGCGGTTCCGTGAGCGACTTTTTGCGCGCATGAAGCATCTGGGTAGTCCCGGATGGAGAAACCACATGCGCCTCGCGCCGACCCTGCTGCTCGCCGTTCTTTGCCTGGCTGATATCGCCCACGCCGCGCCGGAGGAGCTGCCGACGCCTCTACGCTCCGAGCTCGACCAGCGAACCCGGGCCGTGTCGTTTTCGGGTGTGGCGCTCGTGGCGCACGATGGCGAGGTGCTGTACGAGACAGCGCATGGCGAGGCGGACCGCTCCCGTCATGTCATGAACACGGTGGACACGAAGTTCCGCTTCGGCTCGCTGGGCAAGATGTTCACGGCCGTCGCGATCCTGCAGCTCGAGCAGGCTGGCAGGCTCGAGCTCGACGACCCGCTCGGAAAGTTCCTGCCCAACTACCCGAACGGCGCGCAGGCGCGCGCCACGCTGCACCAGCTGCTGACGCATACGGCGGGCGCGGGGGACATCTTCGGACCCGGCTTCGACGACCACCGCGCAGAGCTCAAGCGCCTCGAGGACTACGTCAGGGCCTTCGGTTCGCGCGAACCGGGTTTCCCGCCCGGTGAGCGCCACGAGTACAGCAACTACGGTTACATCCTGCTCGGTCGCGTCATCGAGACCGTGAGCGGACAGAGCTACGCGGACTACGTACGCAGCCACATCTTCGCCCCCACCGGCATGAAGAGCACGGATAACCTTCCCGAGGAATCGCATGTCGTGGGGTTGGCCGTCCCGTACTCCGGCGAACGCTCCGTCGAGGACCGGTTGCCATGGTCCGGCACGTCCGCGGGCGGCGGCTACACGACGGCGCGCGATCTGTTGGCCTTCGCCATCGCGCTCCGATCCGGCATCCTGCTCGACCGCGCGCACGTCGACTTGCTACTCACCGGCAAGATCGACACGCCACGTCCGGGCCTGCGTTACGCCTATGGCTTCGAGGATGCGCGGCTGCCGGACGGCAAACGCCGCGTCGGCCATGGCGGCGGCGCACCCGGCATGAATGCGGTGCTGTCCATCTTCGCCGACACGGGCTACGTCGTGGTCACATTGGCCAACATGGATCCGCCGGCCGCCATGGAGATCGATCGCGCCGCCTCGCGACTGCTTCCCTGACACCGGTTCCCTCGAATTCTCCGGATAGGCCACAATGCGCGGCCGCTTCGGCCGTCATCGGGGGAATTCATGCGCAAGTCGAGCATCGACGTCACCAGGGGTCTCGCCGTCACCAGGGGTCTCGCCCTCTCCATGGCCCTGGCAGCCGCGGATGCCGGCGCCGGCGGCGTCACGGTCACCGTGGAAAACGATCTCGCCGCGGCGCGGCCGCAGGCAACGATCGCGGTGCCTTTCGCGGAGATCGCAAAGTTCGATCCCTCGCTGCGCATGTTCCACGTCGTCGTCAGGGACGCGAAAGGTAAGGTGCTGCCGTCGCAGGTCACCAACTACCAGCACGATCATCGAGGCGCACAGTACGACGACCTGGTGTTCGTCTACGACTTCGTCGCGAAGCAGAGCCGCGCGGTCTTCACGGTGGAAGCCGTCGAAAAGGCCACGCCGCCGGAGCCCGCCTGCGCGTACGCGCGTCTGGTGCCCGAGCGTCTCGACGACATCGCCTGGGAGAACGACCGCATCGCGCACCGCATGTACGGCCCCGGGCTCAACACGCCGGCCGCCGGCATGGAGCGCCTGCGTGGCAGCGGCGTCGACGTCTGGGGCAAGCGCGTCACCTATCCAGTCATCGACCGCTGGTACGCCAAGGGCCATGACCAGTTCCACAAGGATGGCGAAGGCGAAGGACTCGATCTCTACAGCATCGGTGGCTCGCGCGGCGCGGGCGGCACCGGCATCTGGGACGGCAGCAAGCTCTGGACCTCTGACAATTTTGCAGCGGGCGAGATCCTGTCGAACGGCCCGCGTCGCATCGCGTTCAAGCTGTGGTACGCGCCCTGGGATGCCGGCGCGGCCGGCGCCGTCAGCGAGACCAGGCAAGTTACCGGTGACTGCGGACGCAACTTCGACACCATCGTGAGCACCTTCGACTTCGGTGTATCCGAGGCCGTGGTCGGCATCGGCATCACCGAGCACCCGCAGGCCGAAGGGTTTCCCAAGGGCGTGCTCACCAAGGACCCCGACGGCCGCTGGATGAGCTGGTGGGAGGACAACAAGGATGGCGGCCTCGGCATCGCCGTGATCCTCGCGGCCGGCGAGACGCCGGCGGGTTTCGCGTTCGAACCGCCGGCCAAAGCGCCCGGCAATGGCAACCACCTGTTGCTGGTGAAGGCCAGGGACGGCGTGCCCGTGCACTATTACGCGGGCGCCGGCTGGACCGGCAGCGGGCAGTTCGCCGATCGTGCAGCGTGGGAGAAACACGTGATTGCGCACGCCGAACGCGCGCTCGAGCCGCTGCGCATCAGCGTGAGCGCGCGCAAGTGATTCCCTTGGTCGCGGGTTTCGCGGCGCTGCTGATCGGCGTCGCGGCCCTGGCGCAAGATCCGGGCTCGGGTTCGCTCGAGCCGGCAAGAAGCGCGGCCTCGCCCAGCCACGGCAAGTTCTTCACCGACTGGCCCGCCGGTACCGACCCGCGTGAAGTCGGCCAGCGCGTGGCGGAAGCCTTCATCCCCGTGCCCAACATGGAGATGCCCAGCCACGGACCGAAGGCCCTGCACTACTCGCATGTCGCGACCTGGACCGGGTCGCTGCAGTTCGCGCAACTCACGGGCAACAAGGACCTGACGCAGCGGCTCGTCGACCGCTTCGACCCGTTCCTCGCCGTCGATGCCGATGGCGTGCCGTTCTCCGATCACGTGGACGGCGCGGTTTTCGGCTCGCTGCCCCTCGAGCTCTATCTACAGCAGCCGCGTGTGCAGTATCGCGCGATGGGCCTGGCCTTCGCGGACGGGCAATGGGACCGTCCGCTGCCCGGTACGAATGGTCTTGGGCCCCTCACGCGCCAGACACGCTGGTGGATAGACGACATGTACATGATCACGGCGCTGCAGCTACAGGCGTACCGCGCCACCGGCGATGCGAAATACCTCGAGCGCACCGCCGACGAGATGGTGGCCTACCTGCAGAAGCTCCAGCAGCCCACCGGGCTCTTCTTCCATGCGCCCGACGTGCCTTTCTACTGGGGGCGCGGCGATGGCTGGGTGGCGGTGGGCATGGCCGATCTGCTGCGCGAGCTGCCGGCGCGGCACCGTCACCACAAGTTCGTGCTGGCCGCCTACCGCAAGATGATGGCCGCGCTGCTCCGCCACCAGGCTGGCAACGGCATGTGGCGCCAGCTCATCGACCATCCCGAGAGCTGGGAAGAGACCTCGAGCACCGCAATGTTCACCTACGCGTTCATCACCGGAGTGAAGAACGGCTGGCTACCCGAGGACACGTACGGCCCGGCAGCGCGCAAGGCATGGATCGCAGTGGTCGGCTATCTCACACCCGAAGGCCTGCTGCGCGAAGTTTGCGTGGGTACCGGCAAGAAGAACGACCTGCAGCACTACCTCAACCGGCCGCGGGTGGTGGGCGACACGCACGGCCAGGCGCCGATGATGTGGTCCGCCACCGCGCTGCTGCGGTGAGATAACGGGAAGTCTGATCGAGCGCGTCTGAATTCAAAGGGGTGGGCCTTTGCCGGCGCGGACCGGAAAGGGGCGGGCTCAACCCCTCCATTTTCAAGAGGGGGAAATGTGAAGAACCTAATGATCCTGGGGGCCCTGCTGGCCCTGTCTGCCACCGTGTCTGCTTCGCCGAACGGCGGCCCGTTGGGTGACTTCGAAGCGCATGCCGACGTCGGCTCGCCGAAGATCGGCGGCGACGCCACCTACAACGCGGCATCGCAGGTGTACACGCTCAGCGCGGGCGGCCTGAACATCTGGGCGAAGCGTGACGAGTTCCAGTTCGCGTATCGCAGGATGCGGGGCGACTTCATCGTCCAGGCGCAGGTCGAGTTCGTGGGCAAGGGCGTGGATCCGCACCGCAAGGCGGGGATCATGGCGCGGGCGTCCATCGCCGATTTCGATTCGGCTTATGTCGACGGCGCGCTGCATGGCGACGGCCTCACTTCCATGCAATATCGCAAGGCGAAAGGCGAAGACACCGCGCAATTCGAGATGCCGGACGCCAAGGGCGCGAACGTCATCCAGCTCGAGCGCCGTGGCAATGTGTTCATCTTCTCCGCCGCGCGTTTCGGCGAGCCGCTGCAGGTGCAGGAGTACAAGGACGCAACCAATGTTCCCGAGGAAGCCTACGTCGGCCTGTTCCTCTCCTCGCACAACCCCGAGGTGAAGGAGACCGCGATCTTCCGCAACGTGCGCGTGATCAAGCCCGTGAAGGTGGGCTTCCAACCGTATCGCGACTACATCGGCAGCCGGCTCGAACTAGTCAACGTCACCAACGGTCACCGTTCGCAGATTTATGCCTCGCGTGTGCCGTTCGAGGCGCCCAACTGGCTGCCGGACGGCTCGGCGCTGATCTACAACGCGAGCGGCAGCGACCCCGCCACGCGCGGACGCCTGTGGAAGTTCGATCTCGCCACGCGCACGCAGACGCTCATCGACACCGGCTTCGCCATCCGCAACAACAACGATCATGTCCTGTCGTTCGATGGCACGCAGCTCGCGATCAGCGACCAGAGCACCGAAGGCGGGCAATCCACCATCTTCACGCTGCCGACCCGTGGCGGCGTGCCCAAGCGCATCACGCCGCTGTCGCCGAGCTACATGCACTCGTGGACGCTCGACGCGAAGTGGCTCATCTACACCGGCGGCCGTGTGCCCAAAGGTGGGAAGGACAACGAGTACGACATCTACAGGATCGCGTCGGATGGGAGCGGCAAGGAAATCAACCTGACCAGTTCGCCCGGGCTCGATGACGGCCCGGAAGTAAGCCCCGACGGCCGGTGGATCTACTTCAATTCCGTGCGCTCGGGCCAGATGCAGATCTGGCGCATGACCGCGGATGGCAAGAACCCCGAGCGCGTGACCAACGATCACAAGTGGAACGACTGGTTCCCGCACTTCTCGCCCGACGGCAAGTGGATCACGCTCATCTCGTACGGGACGGACATCCCGGCGAGCGACCATCCCTACTACAAGCATTGCATGATCCGCTTGATGCCGACCGATGGGAGCGCGGCGCCGAAGGTGATCGCGTACGTCTACGGTGGCCAGGGCACCATCAACGTGCCGTCATGGTCGCCCGACGGGACGCACGTGGCGTTCGTATCGAACTCGGATGCGCTGTAGATAGATCGGAGCGTTGTCCCGCGCCGCTACCACGACACCCACGTCGCGCATTCATCGCCCCACACCCAGACGCCCTCCGACAGCCGCATCTGCACGATGGAACCCGACTGACCGGAGATGTCGGCATTCACATAGGCGGTCTTGCCCTCGCGGCCGAAGACGACATGGGAGAGCCCGAGGTAACTGCCTTTGCCGGGGCGGGTGTCGGTCACGGTGAACTCGGGCAGGTGTTCGAACACATCGCCGATCGATTTGGCGCGCTTGTTCTGCCAGCGCAGCGAACGCAAGACACCGGCGGATTCGTCGCGCGCCAGACTGCAGAACCCGGCACGAGCCTGCTTGTCGAGCTGGGTCAGGTGCGCGCGGTGCGTGGGAAACGAAGTCTGGTGGTAGATAGCGAGCGCGACCTCCTTGCCGACGCTCGATATCTCGTTGGCGCGGACCTGCCGGGCGACGGCGAGCCAGACCTGCTGTTCCGGCGTCGCGGGCGGCAACGCGGCGTCCGATGAGTTGCGCGCGAACCGCGTGACCGCGCCTCCCTCGCGTGTGCATTCGATCGCCGAGCCGGTCCATCGCCAGTCGCAGTCGTTGATGATGGCCAGGAAATAGGCGTCATTGGATGACCCCCACAACCGCAGGCTTCCGTCCGGGTTCAACTGGTACGAGAACTCGCGGCCATCGGGGCTGGGCCGCCAGTTCCCGTAGAGGTCCGGCAGATAGACGGAAAGCTGTTTGCCATCGATGACCAGCGCGTCGCGCGAGCCGTTGACTTCGCGATACGTGCCATCAGGCACGCCGCCCTTGGGCATGCTGGTGCAACCCAAGAGCAAGAGGCTGGAAAGGCACGCGCTGAAGGCAAGCCGCATGGGCGCCTTCTAACACGGAGAGTCAGTGCGTGGATACCCGGGCTCGAGCACCTGGCTCGCCGCCGTCACCCGGTGCAGTTGCGGCAGCTTGAGCGGCGTGAGCGGCGATCGCCGCGAGAACCAGCGTTGCGGCAACGCCGAGCAGGAACTTGTTCAGTCGGGACATCGAGTCTTCCTTCCATGGGTTTTGCACCATGACAGGGGACTCAGAACTGGTACAGCTGTCGGTCGCGCGCGACGTCACGCGGCGCGGCAGATCAATGCAACGAGGCTTGACCCCTTTTGCTGGAAAATGGGGGCTGCCCCCATTTCCTGAGCACGAGCATCGTCAGCATCGCCAGCCCCATCCATTCGAGGCTGCCGCCGCCCCCACTGCCTTTGCCGGGCCCGTCGCTCGCCGACACGGTGGCGCCGTTGATCTCCAGCGCCACGTCGCGCGAATCGTTGGCCGCGTTGGTGTCGTTCAACGCGGTCACTTTCACATTGCTGGTGAAGCTGCCGTTGCTGCTGGCGCGCACGAGCAGACTCACGCTGGCATGCGCGAAGGGCTCGAGCGATGCGAAGTCGCAACGCAGCGTCGTCGTGCCCGTGCAGATGCCTTCGCTCGCGGACACGTCCGCGACGGTCACGCCTTCGGGGAGAGTCACTTCCAGGCGTGGCGTCTTTGCCCTGCTCTCGCCGTTGACGAGTTCGATCACCGGGAAGGTGAGCGACGTGGACCGCGGCCCGCCGACGTTGCCGGTGACGCGTAGTTCGATGTCGGTCTTGCCGAGCGTCTCGACACGCGCGGTCAGTGCGTTGTTCGCGGGGGCTACGTCGCCTGGCGTGGTGATGCTGACCACCGGGTCCACGACCCATGACCCATCCATGGCCTGGTAGGTGACCGACACCGTCGCCCTGGCATCGGCCGCGAGGCCTGTGAAATCGCAGATGCCGCCGAGGTCGGCGTCGACGCGGCAATCACCGATGTCTGCGCTGATGGCCTCGACGCGCAACGCCGGCATGGCATGCGCGGCGAGGAATCGCGCGGAGACCAAGCCGCGGCGGCCGGCGGTCACGGTAAATGTCTGCACGCGTGTCTGGGCGCCAAAGAGACCATCCAGCGTCAGCGCACCCGAGACGGACGCATCGAGGAAGGGCCGCACCAGCACCGGGCGCGTCAGCATGTCGTTGACCGGCGCGCTGTCGCCAGGCGCGTTGACCGCGAAGGTGATGTCGTAGTCGCCGGGCTCGTCGAACACGGTCTGATAGTCGACGTAGAGATTGGTGCCCCGCATCAGCGGCGGCAGCGCGCAGCGTGCATGTGTGTCATCGAGCAGCGCGCAACCCTCACCGTTGTGCACCTTGACGGATCTGAGACGCCCGGCGGCATGCAGGGCCACGTCGAGCGTGGCGTCGGTGGCATTGAGGCGGCCGTTCGATGCGAGTGTCACCTGGCCATCGAAGGGCACACCCTCGACACCCGAACCCCCCGACGCCATGGCGACGGCCAGGTCGATGACGTGATCGATGCGCAGCCGCACGTCGACGCTGTTGTTGCCGGCATAGCCGTCATCCGCGGTCACCGCCACGGCGGCGATGTCACCGGTGGTCGGCGCCACGGCATGGATGCGCAGCTTCACCACGCGGAATTCACCCGGTGCGAGCGCACCGAGCGCGCAGCGCCAGACGTAGTCACTGGGATGGGAACAGACCGTACCGGCTTCGATGCCATCCACCGCCATGGCGCCCGGCAACGTGAGTAACAGCTCCGCATTCGAAGTCTGAACCGGACCGCGCGAGCGCACGGTGAAGGAAATCTCGTGCACCGAGCCCACCGGCAGGTCCAGCGACAACGAAGGCGCGCTGACCTCGAGGTCGCGCGCGGCCTGCACCCAGCCGCCGGCGCTGGCGCCATTGTTCGCGAGGTCGCCATCACCGGGCACACTGATGCTCGCGTTGGCGAACAACGGTCCGGCGGTCTGCGCCGTGGCCTGTACCGTCAGGCGGCGCGTGGTACCTGAGGGAATTTCGCCGATTGCGCAGTTCACGGAAGTCGCGTTCACGATGCAATTGCCGCCCGACACGCTGGCGCTGCTGACCGGCTGGTTCAGGCTCACCGACAGCGTCGAGTTGCTCACCGCCATCGCGCGCAGCGAGCTCACGTCCGCGTAGATCTCGATCGGCGCGCCCACCGCGAATTCAGCGCCACTGGCGGACATCGCCAGGCGCGCGTCGATGCCCGACCTCAGGTTCACGACGATCTGGCGATTGTTGTTCGACGTGATGCGGTCATTGCCGGCCGCGACGCGCCCCTGCGCGGCGATACTGCCGGCCACGCGGCCGTGACCGGTGACGCCGACGTCGACGCGCGCACCCGGCGCCACGTCGCCCAGATCACAGTTGATGGTGAAGCTCGCCACGCTGCAGCTGCCCTGCGTGCTGGTCGCGGCATCGAGCTGGTAGGACAGGCTGGGCGGCACGGTCAGCGTGAATTGCGCGGACTGGGCATCGACATTGCCCATCGATCGCACGACGAAAGGCAGCGTGAATGGCACGCCGCCTTCGCCCGCGACCAGGTTCACCTCGGAGTCGACGGTGATGTCCGCGAACTCGGGCGCGGTGATGCAGCTCGCCGAGGCGATCACCGGCTTCATGGTGTCGATGCTGCACTGGGAAAACGTGCCGAAGCCGGTCACCGACGACGCCATGATGAAACCCGCGCCAGTGCTGGCGCAGGGCGTCCCGGCCTCACCGTCGTGCGAGGCGCCCAGGTTGTGGCCGATCTCGTGGGCCATGACCAGCGCGGAGATGGTGGTGCCATAGTTGCGCTGGCTCAGCGACACGGCGCGTTCCTTCTCGCAGACCGTGCGCACGTAAGCGATGCCCGCCGTGGTGCCGTCGAGGTCCTTGCCGGTCATGAGGTGCGCGATGCCGCGGGCCCGCACGCTCGGCGTAGCCAAGCGGTATGAGCCGAGCTGATCGAGCAAGGTGGCGGGTTTGGTGCTCGTGAATGGATCTGCCTCGGGCGACATCAGCCGGACTTCCCCGGCCACGATCAGCAGCCCGACCTGCTCGCTGAAGATGCCTTCGACGATGTTGAGACGGGCCAGCATCGCAGCCGTGGGGTCGCCGCCTTCGGCGTCCCGCTGAAACGCAGTGTCGGCGATCAGCGAGATCTCGAGCTGCCGCGTGATCGACGGCGTGACGACGCCGCCCGTCTGCAGTTCCGCGATCATCGTTTCGTACTGATCGAGGACCGTGCCGCCCTGCGCCTTCGACAGGTCGCTCGCGGCCGAGGCGGCGCAAAAATCGGCGGGCAGCGCATCACGCGCATCCGAGAGGCGATAGACCACGGTCTGGTCGGGCGATGCGCTGAGCGGCGTGGTCAGCAGGGGCGCGATGTTCTCGTAACGCGTGATCGCGTAGAAATCGCTGCCGTCCCAGATGGCGCCCTCGACGCCTCGCGGCGTTTCGGTGAGGCGCACCCACGATCCCTGGACGCCCGCGATGGATCCGCGCAGCAGCCGGTAGGACGAGAGCGAGTTGCGCTGATCGGTGGAGAGTTTCTGGAGTACGCGCTCGTTGCCCAGCAACGCGAGCGAGAAACGGCGTCCGTAGGCATCGAACTCGATGGAGCCGGAAGACCCGGGGGCGCTCTTCAGCGCGAGATTGACGGGCTCGGCGTATCGGATCGCAGGTTGGGCCGCACTGGCGACAGCCGCCAGTCCCAATGCGAGAAAACACAGCGCGATCCGGCTGCCGATTCGACCCACCCTAAAGCTCCCAGCGCCGTGTCGGCGATGCTCTTATAGCGGTGTCGGCAGTTTAGAGGTGGCGTGTAGGTCTCGGGTGACAAGAACACCGGCGTGATTTCGATTAAGTGACACAGGCCGCAAGGATCCGGCCGCGACATAAGGCGGCTGCCCAGGGGATTGGAAAATTTTCAATCCGCGAGGGTGCCGCGGGCAGCGACGACCGCGATGTATACCCACATGGCCAGCAGTATCAGCCAGCCCGCGAAATACACGCGCAGCCGGTGGCGCACGCGATTGCCGCCCAGGTGAATCCGCGCATGGAGGCATCGCATCGCGACATAGCCCCATGCCAGCGCCAGCACGCCCCAGCCGGTGACTCCGACGACCATGGCCGTGACGCAGGCGGCATAGAAAAGCGTCGGGGCCTCGAAGAGGTTGGCGAAATGCCGCGCCGGCTTGATCGCGTAGTCGGGTTCCTGGGAACCCTGGAACGTTCTGAAGTAACTCACCGGCGCGTGGCCTTCGCGAATCATCCGGACCCGGGACCGGAACAGCGTGATGAGGACGACGAAGGTGAGCAGCACCATCGCCAGCATCGGGTAGACGAGTCGTAGTTCGAAGGTCATGCATCCATCCAAACACACCCAAGGGGAAGAGTCATGACCAGAAGATTGAAGACAGGCCTGATGACGGCCGCGCTCTGCGTAGCGGCCGGTAGTTTGATGGCGCACGACCGGGACGACGACCGGGGACGTGACAAGCGCCGGTTCGCCGTGAGCGCCGAACTGATCGGGTACCAGGAGGTGCCGTCCCTTTCGACTGTCGCCCGCGGCCGGTTCCGGGCGTGGGTGGATACGGTGGACGATTCCATCCACTGGAAGCTCAGCTATGACGGGCTGGAAGGCACGGTGACCCAGTCGCACGTGCACTTTGGCCAGATGAGCGTGAATGGCGGCATCAGCTTCTTTCTGTGCACCAATCTCGGCAATGGACCGGTGGGCACCCAGACCTGCCCGGCGGGCCCAGCCGAGCTCGAGGGCATCATCACGCCAGACCTTGTTATCGGTCCCACGGCCACCGCGACCTCACCGGGCCAGGGAATCGAGCCGGGTGCGTTTTCCGAGATCGCCGCTGCCATCCGCAATGGCGTGGCTTACGCCAACGTCCACAGCTCGAAGTGGCCCGCCGGCGAGATTCGCGGTCAACTTCGCCGGGACTGACGAGATGCCTTTGTAAGGGCTTTCGGCCCGCACCCAGTCCGGGTGCGGGCCGGGTGCGGGCCGGGTACGGGCCGGGGGTGGCCGGCGGACGACCGCTCCCGCGAGCCCTTCTGACCATAAAAAGTCGCTTCGCGCCAGGGTTTGCTGTACCGTGCGGCACGGATTTGCTGATTCTTTCGTTGAAACGGCCCGCATTCGCGGTGTCCGCCACTTCCAAAGATTTGCGAACCAAGCCGACAGGGCTTTGCCTGTCACCGTCTGTTATTTTTTGTGAGTTGTTCCGGATGAAACTTTACGTTGGAAATCTGCCTTTCACCGCCACCGAAGATCAGGTGCGCACTCTGTTCGCTGCCCATGGCACCGTCGACAAGGTGTCTCTGGTCAACGACCGCGAAACCGGTCGCCCGCGCGGCTTCGGCTTCGTCGAAATGCCGAACGCCGATGCCACCCGCGCCATGCAGGCGCTCGATGGCAAGGACTTTGGCGGTCGCCCGCTGAAGGTCAATGAAGCCCAGGAGCGCGAGCGCGGCGCCCCGCGTGGCAACTTTGGTGGTGGAGGCGGCGGTCGCCGCTTCTAACAAACCAAAGGTTTGAAATTGAGCGGCGCCAGAAATGGCGCCGCTTTTTTTTGCGCGACGAGTGCCTGGTGGAGGTTCTCGGGAGGCGGTGCCTCCACCGTCACCACTTTGCTAGTGCGGGCCTCCGGGACCCTTCGCGGAGATCTCCGCCTGCTCCTCGTCCGGCACCACTCTTGTCAGGGCAGCAGCACGAGCGTGGTGATGCTGTTCGCGGGCATCGTGTACTGGAACGCGTTCGCCTGCGTGATGCCGATGTCCGGTTGCCGCTGCGGCTGTGAGCTGGCGCTGGTCAGGCGATACAGCTGCGCGGTGTGGAATCGTGTTCCGTGGGCCACGGCGAAACCCGCGGTCAACGGAGTGTCGTTCTTGTTGATGGCCACCACCACCATGCGGCCGGCGTTGCCGGTGTTCACGCTCGCATACACCGACGCCCCGGCCACATCGGAGCTGGTCGCACGGATGCTGGTGTCGCCGAAGCTGCCATTCGCGCCGTCGTAGTTGCGGAACATCTCGAACGCGCCGTACAGGAAATTGTTGTTGTTCGAGAGGCGCCAGAGATTGGCGGCGAACAGGCCTTCGCGTCCGAAGATGCCGAGCACGTCGGCCTGCGCGATAGCGCCGGAGATGTCGTTCGCGCCGCCGTAGTTGTATTCGGTGATGGCCAGTCGCGTGCCCGGATAGTGCGCGGCGATCTTGTCGCGCAGCCTCGGGATCAGGCGGATGGGTCCATTGGTGCTGAACTGCGTGATCCAGCTGGTTTCGGTGTACGCCGGATCCCAGAGACTGCGCGGCGCCTGCTTGCGCGCGGCGGCCACGGCCGCGGTGGCATTGTCCTCGGTGACGCGCACACCGCCGCCCTGGGCTTCCGGATACCAATGCACATCGAGCACGTCGAGCACGCGCCGGCCATCGCTGACCTGCGCCGCCGCCATCTGCTGCAGGAAGAAGTCGAGGAAATCGCGATTGTTGGCATCGGCGGCATCCTGCAGCCGGATGTAGCCCTGCCAGCCATAGTTCACGGGACCGAAAATGGTGACGGCGGGGTTCACGTCCTTCGCGGCGTTGGCGTAATCCCGCGTGCGCTGCACGATCTCGGCATAGGTGACGTTGGTGCCGTGCTGCGTGGCCGGCGGATTCACCGCATCGCCGCGCAGCCGCGCGTGCGTGGTGTGCCAGAGGTCCGGCTCGTTGTCCATGCTGAGGAAGATCGGATTGCCCGCCGCGGCAAACGCGCCGGCATACGTCTGGTCGAGGAAGTGGACGTACTCGTCCTGATAGACGAAACCGTCGGTGGTATCCGGCGCAAGCGAGAACGCCCCGCCCTTGCGCGGCAGGCTCTGGCGGAAGCGCGCGGCCAGATAGTTAGCCGTCAGGTTGACGTCGCCGCCGCCGTTCTTGTCCGCGGCCACGTAGCCGATGGTGGGCAGTGTGACCACGATGCCGGCGCCGGCCGCGCGCGCCGATTCGATGGCGGGGGCCACGGCGCCGTTCGGCGTGCTCCCTCCGCCGAGGAAGCTGTCGTTCTGGTTCTGGAAATCGGAGCCGGCGTTGCTGGCATTGGTCTCCCAGTTGTACGCGGTCATGCGATTGCCGCCGGATCGCGACAGCGTGAGATTCGCCGGACGCGTCGACGGATCCCAGCCGTTCATGCCATAGATGAAGCGCGAGATGGGGCGCACATCCAGTGAGCTGTCGATGGCGAAGTTGACTTGCACCGCCGGCGCGGGCGCGGCGACTTCGAAGCTGCTGCTCGTGGCGCCGACCATGCCGGGGGCGCTGAACTGCAGCTGATAGCCGGTTCCCGCGGTGCCGATGCCGAGATTGGCGAACGTTGCCACACCCGCCACGACCGTGGCAGTGGCAGTCCCGTTGAGCGTCGCGCCGGCGGGACCCGTGCCGGAGGCAATGCTGGCGGTGACCACGGTGGAGTTGTCAGAGGTCGCGGTGACATTGCCGTTGAGCACGCGCACCACGGGCTGCGTGGCCAAGGGCGAACTCGCGGTGGCTCCACCGGGTTGGGTCACGACATTGAGAGTGAAGACGGCCGGGACCGAGCCGCCGCTGCTGCTGCTGCTACTGCTGCCGCCGCCGCCACCGCCGCAGGAAGCCAGCGTCACGCACAAGGCCGCGAGCGCGGCGCCAAGGATGTTGGTCGATCGCATGAGTCCCCCCGGATTCTTCTGCGACCATAACCGCAGCGGGGCGAAACAGACAATTTGTTTTCAGTATCCCGCGTGCGCGTCGTCGGGGAGACGCTTGCCGATGCCGCGAGACAACTAGCGGTAGCCGCGCGCCTGCAGTGTGAACAGCTTGGCGTAAACGCCGTCGTGCTGCATGAGGTGCTCGTGCGGCCCGCGCTCCACGATATGCCCCTGGTCGAGGACGATGATCTCGTCCGCCATGCGCACGGTGGAGAAACGGTGCGAGATGACGATGCCGATCTTCTTGCCCATGAGGGAACGGAAGTGCTCGAACACCTCGGCTTCGGCGGCGGCGTCCATCGCGGCCGTGGGTTCGTCGAGTACCAGGATGTCGGCGTCCTTGCGCATGAAGGCACGGGACAGCGCAATCTTCTGCCACTGTCCACCCGAGAGCTCGCGGCCATCCTTGAACCACTTGCCGAGCTGCGTATCGTACTGACCCGGCATCTCGCCGATGAACGGCGCGGCCTTGCCTTCGGTCGCCGCATCGACCCAGCGCTCCCGGTTCTCGAACTCGCGCACGTCACCCGCGCCGATGTTCTCGCCGACGATGAGCTGGTAGCGCACGAAGTCCTGGAAGATCACGCCGATGCGCCGGCGCAGCACTTCTTCGTCCCACTCCTGCAGGTCGCGGCCGTCGAGCAGCACGCGTCCGAACGTCGGCTTGTAAAGACGCGTGAGCAGCTTGATCAGCGTGGTCTTGCCCGAACCGTTCTCGCCGACGAGCGCGAGACTCTGCCCGCGGCGGATTTGCAGATTGATGCCGCTGATGGCCGGCTTGTCGGAGCCCGGGTAACGGAATTCCACGTTCTCGAACTGCACACCGGCTTCCGGGTCGGGGCCGCTGACGGCGGTGCCCCGGGACGGCTCGACCTTGACCTCGAGATATTCGTAGAGCGTCGATAGATAGAGATTGTCCTCGTACATGCCGCCGATGTTGCCGAGGCTCGCCGTGACCGCCGCCTGCCCCTGGCGGAACAACATGATGTACATGGTCATGTCGCCGATCGAGATCAGGCCGCGCGCGGCTTCGATCGCGCACCAGGCGTAGGCGCTGTACAGCGCCGCGATGCTGATCATCGTGAACCCGAGACCCCAGGTCTCGCGACGGATGGTGAGGTTGCGATCCTTCTCGTACAGGCCTTCGTAGATGCCAACGTATCGGCCGAGGAACAACTTGCCGAGGTCGAAGAGCTTGACCTCCTTGACGTGGTCCTCGCGCGCAATCGCAGTCTCGAGATAGGTCTGCATGCGCGTCTCGGGCGCGCGCCAGCGGAACAGCCGGAAGGCATCACCCGAAAACTTGGTCTCGGCAAAGAATGCGGGGAGTCCGCCGAACAGCAGGATGAACACCGCCCATGGCGAAAAACCTGCGAGCAGCACCGCGAAGCTCGCGATCTGCAGTGCGTTCTGGAACAGACCCGAGGTGCGCATCACCAGCGACAGCGGCCGGCTCGAAGCCTCGCGGCGGGCGCTCGTGAGCTTGTCGTAGAACTCCGAGTCCTCGAAGTGCGTGAGGTTGAGCGTCAGCGCCTTCTCGAGGATCAGCACGTTGACCTTGTGAGACAGCTGCGCCTTGAGCAGCGCCTGGCACATCGTGATACCGCGATGCGCCGCCGTGATGAGCACCAATATGCCGGCCTCGGCCACCACCCACCACAAGGTGGGCATGATGCTCATCTGCTGGCCATTGGCGATCGCGCGCGTGGCCCAGTACACGCTGTCGACGATGCGCGCACCTACCCAGGCGACGCCCGACGGCAGGATGCCAGCGAGGATGGTGCAGAACCCCAGCAGAATGGACAGTGACTTGCTCGTGCTCCACAGGAGCTCGAGCGCGCGCTTGCTGTACTTGAAGACGCCGAAGAACTGACGCGCGGTATTGAGCGATTCGCCGTGGATCTGCGTCTGGCCGGCGAGCTTGGACTTGGAGGCCATTTGAGGGCGGCAAGACTACCCCGATTTCATCTCCAGCGCCGTCGGGCGAGCAGCACCGAAAGCATGGCCAGCCAGGCCAGATCCAGCGCTCCGCCGCCCCCGCCTCCACCACCGCCGCCGCCACCACCACCAACGCCACCACCACTCGGCGCGGCGTTCACGGTCATGGCCACGGCGACGGCGGCGCTTTGCGCGCCCAGTTCATCCGTGACCCGGTATTCGAAGCTGTCGGCGCCCGAGTATCCGGCTGTCGGCGTATACCGCACAGCGCCCGCCTCGACCACGGCGGTGCCATGCGCAGGCGCGGTCACGATGCTCACGCTGAGATCCGTGGATGTGCTATCGGCGTCGGCGTCATTGGACCGGACGTTGACCAGCACGTTGGAGCCGGACGCGACCGTCGCGGTATCCGCGGTGGCCACGGGCGCGGAACCGCGCACGATCCACGGCTCGTATCCCAGGCTGTCATCGAACAACACGTACACGGGCTTGCCTTGCAGCAGCGCATGGTCACCGGCGGACGCGCCGAAGTTGTGCCAACGGCCGAAGGCGCGCTGCGCGCCGGGCACGCCGTTCGTGACCCACAGGTTGAAGCCGCCGGAATCTGGTCCGTCGAAGTACAGCACGCCGTTGCCCACCATGTAGCGGTTGATCAACAGCGTCGAAGTCGCGCCGTGGTTGAGCACTTCGCGCGTCCCCGCGACGGTGCCATCGGTCACCCAGAGGCTGGTGTTGCTCGTCGTGCTGAAATCGAAGAACGCCTGGGAGCCGACCGTGAGCGGCAGACGCCCTGTACCCGTAGACCCTGCCTTGAGCCGGGTCGGAGCCGACGTGGCATTGGCCACGCGCCAGAGTCCGTCGGACGCGCCGGATTGCGAGCCGTAGCTGAACACGATGCCGTCGCCGAACGGCGCGGCGCGGAAATTCTGCGCGCCCTCCGTGCCGGCCGTGAGGTCACTGATCCTCGCGGTGCCGCCCTCCGTGCCATCCGTACGCCAGGGCTCGTAGCCGCCGCCGCCATCGGCAAGTAGATAGGCCACGCCATTCGACACGACCAGGTTGCCGCGCGAACCGAAGTTGCTGGTGGTCGCGGGGCGGATCGTCCCCAGGCGGGCGGTCCCGGCCGCCGTGCCATCGGTGCGCCACAGCTGCTCCCCGCCGATCTGGTTGGAGATGAACACCATGCCATTCGCCACGGTGCGCAACCCGCAGACGATCTGGTTGCGGATCGGTGCAGGCAGCAGGAATTCCATGCGCGTACCCGCGGCTGTGCCGTCCGAAGACCAGACCTGGTACCCCGCGAAATTGTCGCTCTCGCTGAAGAACCAGGCGCGCCCGTTCATCGCGGCGCCCCACGGCACCGTGCACTCGCCTTCATTGCTGCGGCTGGCCAGCGACAGCGGCGCGCCCAGCGAAATGGTGCCGGCATCCGTGCCATCCGTGCGCCACAAGCCGGTTTCGTTCGCGCCCGAACGCGCGCGGAAGTACAGGTAGTTGCCGATGACCTGCAGTCCATACGGATCACCGGACAGCGGCCCCGGGTACAGATCGCGAAACAAGCGGGTGCCGGCGCTGGTGCCATCCGTGACCCAGAGCTCGCGACCGGTGTCGCTCCTGGTCGCCGAGAAGAACACGCGATTGCCCAGCGTGGCGAATTCGCGCGGGTCGCCGCTCTCGGTCTGGCCGCTCACGGCGAGGTTCGCGAGCCGCAGCGTGCCTGCGGACGTTCCATCGCTGACCCAGGGTTCATTGCCCTCGACGTCCGCGGAGTTCGCGTAGACGTACCGGTTGCCCAGCGGGCGCCCCAACCCGCCGAAACCCGCATCGATGACATTGCTGCCGGTCAGGTCCGTGGCGAATACACGGAAAAATTCCTCGGTGCCGTTGCGGATGAACCGCTGGTCCGTGATGTTGAAATACACGCGATCACCAGCGACCACGCCGTACTGCTGCGTGTACAGCGGCAGTGAATAGCTGGTGCTCCCGGCCAGCGGCAGCGCGTGAGTGCCCGCCGGCGTGCCATCGGTGACCCAGAAGCGCAGCGAGTTGGCCACCGGGTCTCCCGCCAGGAAGAACACCTGGTCCGCGGTGCAGGTCAGCACCTTGGCCGAGCCGCCCGGGCCCGGC
Organism: Steroidobacteraceae bacterium; assembly: GCA_035525785.1. Taxonomy (GTDB): domain Bacteria; phylum Pseudomonadota; class Gammaproteobacteria; order Steroidobacterales; family Steroidobacteraceae; genus CADEED01. The sequence goes on from DATLDQ010000171.1 coordinate 48,518, forward strand.
GCGGCATCGGCGAGGATCTGCGTACCCGCCAGCGTGCCATCGGTGCTCCACAACTCCGCGCCCGCGGCATCCTGATTACGGAATATCGCGCGGCCGCCAACCCGGCAGAGCGGCCCCTGCACTCCATCGGAAGCCGTCGTGTCCGTCAGCACGAAGGTGCCGCCCGCGGTGCCGTCGGATCGCCAGAGGTTGTTCCCCTGCACGAATAGCTGGATCGCGCCCACTTCGAGACCGCTGTTCCGCGTGTCGAAGGGCAGGTCCTGCAGGCGCGTGCCCGCGCCCGAAGTGAAGTTCACGGAGTAGATGGCCAGCACGCCTTGCGTATCCGTCGCCGTGAGCAGCACCGCGCTGCCGCGTACGCGCAGCACGGCGCGCGGGAATTGCCCGGTGGTGCTGGTCATGGGGAAAAGCGCACGAGTGCTCGCCACGGTTCCATCGGTGGCCCACAGCGCGGTCTGGGCGCCGTTGTCCATGAAGAAGTAGAGGCTGCCGTTGTCGAGCCACGACAGGGGCCCGTTCAGGACGCGCTGCTGCGTGGCCAGGCGCACCGTGCCAGCGGCCGTGCCGTCGGTGACGAACAGGTCGCAGCCCAGGAACTGGTCGTAGTAGCAGAAGTAACCGCGCCCGGCGGTGACGCCGAACCAGTGAAGGTTGCCGTCGTTGGTGCCCAGCGAGCGCACGCGAACGGTGCCCGCGTCGGTGCCGTCCGTGATCCACAGGTCGTTGCCCGGCGCGCCAGAGCGCGAACCCAGGAACAATACCGCGCTGCCCACCTGCATGGCCTGGCGCGGATTCACGAGCGAATCAGTGGTCACCACGGCGACCGTGCCGCCCGGCGTGCCGTCGGTGCGATAGAGGCGTCGCGACCCATTGAATGGCGCGGCCGAGAAGTAAGCGCGCCCGCCGGCGGAGCCGAAGACTTCGGGCATGGAGCCCGCGGTCACGTTCTCGTCGCCGACATCCTTGAGGAGTTCGGTAGTGGCGCCAAAGGCAGCCCCCGACATCAGGCCCAGGACGAGTACCCACGACTTGCTAGCGCGCATTCAATAGCCCTCCCGGGCACTCGATCGAAGTTGTTCGGACGCAGGTCGCCGGCAGCCGGTTCTGTCGGCATTGACGGCGGAATCGAAGCTCTACGGGTGAGAAATGGGCGCGGGCCGATCGGAAGCCAGCCTAAATCCCCCTTCAGGTTTTCTGCCGTAGTTCGTGCTTCCCTGACACGCCCGTTCCCTTTACCTTCCCGCCCAGCCATGAATGTACTCACCGTCTCCGGCGTCTCCAAGACCTACGCCACCGGCTTCCATGCCCTCAAGAGCGTCGACCTCGAAATCAGACGCGGCGAGATCTTCGCGCTGCTCGGGCCGAACGGCGCGGGCAAGACTACGCTCATCAACATCATCTGCGGCATCGTCACCGCCTCCACCGGCACCATCACGGCCGACGGCCACGACCACGTGCGCGACTTCCGCAAGGCGCGTGCCGCCATCGGTCTCGTGCCGCAGGAGCTCACCACCGACATGTTCGAGACGGTGTGGAACACCATGGCGTTCTCGCGGGGGTTGTTCGGCAAGCCGCCGGACGATTCCGTGCTCGAGAAGGTGCTGCGCGATCTGTCGCTGTGGGAAAAGAAGGACGCGAAGATCATGACGCTGTCCGGCGGCATGAAGCGCCGCGTCATGATCGGCAAGGCGCTGTCGCACGAACCTTCGATCCTGTTCCTCGACGAGCCCAGCGCCGGCGTGGACGTGGAGCTGCGGCGCGACATGTGGCAGATGGTGCGGGGGCTGCGCGAGCGCGGCGTCACCATCATCCTCACTACCCATTACATCGAGGAGGCCGAGGAGATGGCGGACCGCATCGGCGTCATCAACAAGGGACAACTCATCCTCGTGGAAGAGAAGAACGCGCTCATGCGCAAGCTCGGCAAGAAGCAGCTGACGCTCTCGCTCGCGCAGCCTATGGCGAGCATCCCGCCGGCGCTCGCCGCGCTGCCGCTGGAGCTGCAGAAGGAAGGCATGGAGCTCATCTACAGCTTCGACACGCAGACCCACGACACGGGCATCGCGCCGCTGCTGCGCAAACTGCAGGAGGCTGGCATCGAGTTCAAGGACCTGCACACCGCCGAGAGTTCGCTCGAGGAAATCTTCGTGAATCTCGTGCGAAGCGGGGCGACGAACGATACGACGGGGGCGCGCCGGTGAACCTGCACGCAGTCAAGGCCATCTACAAGTTCGAGATGTCGCGCACCTGGCGCACGCTGTTCCAGAGCATCGCCACACCCGTGATGACCACGTCGCTGTACTTCGTGGTGTTCGGATCGGCCATCGGCTCGCGCATGGGGGACGTCAGCGGTGTGAGCTACGGCGCGTTCATCGTGCCCGGCCTCATCATGCTCACGGTGCTCATGGAGAGCGTGTCGAACGGCTCCTTCGGCATCTACATGCCGAAGTTCGCGGGCACCATCTACGAGCTGCTGTCCGCGCCCGTCGGCCTTACGGAGACCTTGTTGGGTTACACCGGCGCCGCGGCGACGAAGTCCGTGATCCTGGGGCTCGTGATCCTCGCCACGGCGCGCGTGTTCGTGCCTTTCGGCATAGAGCACCCGTTCTGGATGATGGCCTTCCTGGTGCTTACGTCGGTGACGTTCGCGTTGCTGGGCTTCCTGATCGGCATCTGGGCCGACAGCTGGGAGAAGATACAGATCGTCCCCATGATGGTGGTGACGCCCCTCACCTTCCTCGGCGGCAGCTTCTACTCCATCTCGATGCTTCCGGACGTGTGGCAGAAGATCACACTGTTCAATCCGGTGGTGTACCTGGTGAACGGCTTCCGCTGGAGCTTTTACGGCCAGTCGGACGTCAACGTCGTGCTGAGCTTCAGCATGACGTTGGCCTTCCTGCTGCTCTGCCTGGCGGTGGTGAGCTGGATGTTCCGCACGGGCTACAAGCTCAAGAATTAACTCTCGATACGTGCCCGGCGCCGAGATCCCCGCGTTACCAACAGGCGTCTGCCGTCAATTCGGACGACTCGCGGTGACCCGTCTCGTTGAGTGACAGCGTGCCGCACTTGTCGTCTTCCTGCGCGCCCTTTGGCACAGCAGTGGCGCTGAACGTGCGCGCACCGGTGGGATCGACGTCCACGTCGTAGAAGGGCTGGATCTCGCTCGTGCAAGGCTGCGCTTCCGCGCCGACGTAAGTCAGCTTGCTCGTATACCAGCGCTCCATGTACTGCGCGTTCTCCTGCAAACAGGCCGCAGCCATGGCACGGCGGGTCTTCTTCACATGGGCGCCGTAACCCGGAATCGCGATCGCCGCAAGAATGCTGACGATCACGACGACGATGATCAGCTCGATCAGGGTCACACCTTGCTGCTTGTTCATGGCACTTCTCGTTGAAAGCATGGGACGTTACTGCGGGTTGAGCAATTCGCGCCACGATACGCGCCGCGTGGAGCTGCCGCCGGGCGCGTTGACATCCATGTCGGTAGGTGTACCGCCACTGGAATCACCCACCACCAGCTTGTCGCCGATGATGATGGGCGCCGTCGGCATGCCTGCGCCGATGGGCAGTGAGCCGATCGGCAGCACGTTGTCAGACTCGTCCGTGATCGTCGGGTTGGCCACGTCGAAGAAGGGCGCGGGCAGACTCGTGCCGCTGAAAGCCTGCAGGGCATTGATATAACCGGACCCGCCCGCTTCACAGCTGTTGACCGTGGTCGACGACGCCGGAACGATGCTCGAGAAAATCAGGATGTCATCGAAGATCAGAGGCGCGGAGATCACACGCTCGCCCGTGTCGGGCGGGTCGGTGAGATCGATGAACCAGCCGTGCTGGCCGGTGTCCACGCTGGTCTCGCCCGGTTCGAAGGCGCGACGACCCGTTGCGTCATCCACCACGTGAATCGCGCGCTCCTGCAAATCGCTGCGCGTGAGATTGCCGCCTTCATCACCGTCCTGGCCGACGATGACACCGTAATAGGTCTGCGTGGCGGTGCTGGCCTGGTCGGCCGCGGTCATGTAACGACCCGTACCGAAGAAGACCCAGATCTTGCCCGTGGAGGGATCACGCGCCACACCCGGGGCCGAACTGATCGCTTGCGCATTGCTGCTGGCATCCGTGGCGGTGAACACCTTGTCGTGCGTCCAGCTCGAGGCGCTGGTGGCGCTCACGTCGAATCTCCACAGGTTGCCGAGCAAGTCACCCGCGAAGAAGTAGTCGACCAGGCCATCGGCGTTCACATCCACCGCGCGCGGCGCGGATAGACCGTTGCCGCTGGTGCCGGTATCGAGCTCCGCGATGGTCGCGCCGGTAGTCAGGTTGAGGATGAACAGACTGGCCGTGCCGGAAGTGCTGTTGGGGCCATTGGCCACCACGGCTGCCGTGACGCCCGTGTTCAACTTGGAGATCAGCGGTTCGGAAATCACGTTGCCCATGTTGGCGGGCGCGGCGCTGCCCGTGTTGTCCCACAGCACGTCCGCGATAGTGAAGGCAGCCGGATTGGTCACGTTGAGTCCGAATACGCCCTTGCCGCCACGGCCCAGGGCGCCGATCAGGTAGTTCGCGCCGGGCGTGCGTGTCTGGCTCGACACCACGAGCGGCCCGTCAACGAAGTAGCGGTGCGGCTTCGTGGAGGTATTGGTGGCATAGGCCGGATCCGCGAGCCCCGCCAGCTGACTCATGGACACGCCGCGCGGGATATAGGTAAACCTTTCCGTGCCGGCGCCCGAGGTATTGGCCCCATTCGCGGTCGTGTTGCTGGCGTCGATGGCATGCAGCATGCCGTCGTTCGCGCCGACGAACACGGTCTGGGTGTCCACCGCGTAGAAGGGCGAGGAATCGACGATGTCACCGAGCAGCTTGGGAATCTTCTGATTGGACGCATCGAGAATGTAGCGATCGCGGAGCACGCCGCCGTTGATCTTCTCCAGACTGCGATCGCCCTTCAGGTAGTTGGCCAATTGCGTGCCGTTGGCGAGACCCAGCGCCGTTGCCGGCGTGCCCAGCGCGGACAACTGCGTGGCGTTCGGGAACGTGCTGCCGCCCGTAGTCGTGGCCACGGTGAATATGTTGCGCGCGCTCCACAGGCGGATGTGTTCGGACGCAAGCCAGGCGGGCGCGCCGAGGCCGGCGCTGGAAACTGGATAGGCCAGCAGCTCACCGCGCCAGGAGCCCGCGCTGTAGGTCGCCTGGTAGACGAAACTGTCGGTACTGATGGAGGTGGAATTGGCCAGCACGTTGGAGGCCGAGCCGCGACGCTCGCTGATGCGGCCCAGCGCGTCGCCGATGCCGGCGGCAAATTCCGCCGAGTCATTGGCATTGACAAAGGAGCCATGCGAGTTGAACGCCGCATGGCGCAGGTCGTCAACGTTTGGCTTGTTCTCGGTGGCGTCCGTGGCGTGCACGGGCGCGGGCCAGAAACCGCCATTCGCGGCAGTGCCGGATCCGTCCATGGCGATTGCGACTTGAGCGTCCGTCAATCTGCCGTCCACACCGAGGCCGACCCCGAAAGTCACCATGTGCTGCCAGAAGGCGGGATTGGACCCCGAGATTGGCACCCGGTTCTCCGCCGAACCGGCATAACCGGAGACATCCGCCGTGCGCAGGTCGGTCTTCCAGTAATGCATGGCGACGTCAGCCAACGTCGTGGTGTCGGCATAGTCGCCAAGGTTGTTGTACCAAAACGGCGCCCGCCTCGTATACGTAAAGGTCTGGGCGTTCGGCCCGGTAATGGTGCTACCGCTTTCCTCGTCGCCACTGATGTTGGTGCCCGCGTAGCGGCTGTCCGGGTCTTCGCCACCGAGGTTGTTCCAGTATCCGTCGGTAGTCAGGATCGCGAAATTCTGCCGGCAAGCCAGGTAAGTGGTGTCCCCGCTGACGGTGGATCGATAGGCTCGCGGAGTGGAGAAGTACTTGCCCGCGGCATTCAGAGCCTGGCGCAAGGGCGTCGAGTACTGGCCTTGCATGCCGTGCAGATGATCGAACCAGTTCTTGCGATTGTTGCCGACGAACAAGCCGCCGTCGGTGTCCACCGGAATGATGTCGTTGAGGTTTCCGGCATTCGTGGCAGTGGGAGCGGATCCGCTCCCCGAGCCGCCGATCACCTGCTGACGCGCCCCGGTCGGATACAGGCCCATGAGACCCACGCGATAATTTTCATCCAGCGTGGCGAAGGCCTCGCTGCCACCCGCCTTGGCCGTCTTCATGCGGGTACGGTGATACTGGTACCAGTTGGCGTAGTTCGTCTTTTCCGCGGCCAGTGCGCGGATGCCCGTGGTGGCGTCGCCGCTGGTAGTGAGGTCGGCGCAGTTTTTCCAGCCGTAGCTGCTGGCGTTCACCGCGCAGCCCAACGCGGTTTCGTTGATGGGCGACGTGCTGTAGGTCACCGTGATATTGAGGCCCGTCATGTTCTGGCTGCCGAGGTTGAACACGCCGATCTGAAAGACAGCTCCGGGCGTCGGGCTGTCGATGGTCAATGTCTCGTGTGCGTTGCTGCCGGCCGCGTTTCGCGAATAGGTGGCGGTACCGCTGCGATTGGGGAAAGCGGTCGCGCCCACATTCACGTAGATGGCTGGGTCGCGGTTCGCGCCGACCGAACCGCTCGTGGCGATGACCACGCGGGTCGCGCCTGCCGGGACCGTGTACGTCCTTCTCGTGGTGCTGGTATTACCGGTACCGCCGCCATTGGTCCAGCGGCCCGAGTTGGCGGATTCGCCGTTCCAGTTCGTGCCGGCGTTCATGACGATGGTGTTGTTGCCGTTGTTCCATTCCGAACGCACCACCTTGTTGCCGGTGTTGAGAATCTGAACGCGGTAGTACTGACGCGGGTCCGTCAGATCGGTCGCGGCGGGCTTGGGCACATAGTAAGTGCGCGTCGCGCTGCTCAAATCTATCGTGGCGCCGGAGTTGTAGAACTGGTCATCGTCATTGGCGCTCGTATAG
>DATLDQ010000173.1:0-25933 GCA_035525785.1 Steroidobacteraceae bacterium
CGGCTCGCCCGACGCCCGGCCGGACAGATAGCGCGAGTAATTCTCGATGCCGGCGCAGTAGCCGACCTCCTTCATCATCTCCATGTCGAACATCGTGCGCTGCTCCAGGCGCTGTGCCTCCACCAGCTTGTTCTGCTCGCGCAGCTCCTTGAGCCGCTCGCGCAGCTCCTCGCGGATGTGATCGATGGCGCCGATCAGGCGCTCCTTCGGTGTGACGTAGTGCGAGCCCGGGTAGATCGTGTAGCGCGGCAGCTTGCGCAAGATTTCGCCGGTCAGCGGGTCGAACAACGCGATGCCGTCGATCGTCTCGTCGAACAGCTCCACGCGCACCGCTTCGCGCGCGGACTCCGCCGGGAAGATGTCGATGACGTCGCCCCGCACGCGGTACGTGCCGGCCTGCAGATCGAGCTCGTTGCGCGTGTACTGCATGTCGGCGAGCCGCCGCAGCAGGCGGCGCTGGTCCATGCGCTCGCCGCGGTTCAGGTGCAGGATCATCTCGTGGTAGCTCTCGGGGTCGCCGAGACCATAGATCGCCGACACCGTCGCGACGATGATGGCGTCGCTGCGCTCGAGCAGCGCCTTGGTCGCCGAGAGTCGCATCTGCTCGATGTGCTCGTTGATCGACGCGTCCTTCTCGATGTACGTGTCGCTCGAAGGCACGTAGGCCTCGGGCTGGTAGTAGTCGTAGTAGCTGACGAAATACTCGACCGAGTTCTCGGGGAAAAACTCCTTGAACTCGCCGTAGAGCTGCGCGGCCAGCGTCTTGTTGTGCGCGAGCACGAGCGTCGGGCGCTGCACCTGGGCGATCACCGAGGCCGCCGTCATCGTTTTTCCCGAACCCGTCACGCCCAGCAGCGTCTGGAACCGGAAACCGTCGTGGATGCCTTCGACGAGCTTCGCGATCGCGCGCGGCTGGTCGCCCGCGGGCTCGAATTCCGATTTCAGGACAAAGGGTTTGTGTTCCATGCGGGCATTGTAGAGACGGAGGGTTGGCGGCAGACAGGTTTCCCACTCGCATACAGGGCTTCGCCGACACACCTACTGTATGGCAGCATTGCGGGAAACCAATGACCACACCAACCCTGCTCGAATGGATGGGCGGCGCGCCGAAGCTGCGCGAGCTCGCGACTGTCTTCTATGACCGCGTGACGCGCGACCCGGTGCTCGCACCGGTTTTCGCCCACATGTCGCCCGAACACGTGGCGCACGTTTCCGAGTTCATCGCCGAAGTGTTCGGCGGCCCCAAAACCTACAGCGAGCAGCGCGGCGGACATCACGCCATGATCCGCAAGCACGTGGGCCGCTCGTTGACCGAGGAGCAGCGCAAGCGATGGATGCACCTGCTGCTCGAGTGCGCGGACGACGTGGGTCTGCCCACGGACCCCGAATTCCGGTCCGCGTTCGTCAGTTACATCGAGTGGGGCACGCGGCTCGCCGTCATCAATTCGCAGCCCGGCGCCGATGTTTCCGGCGAGGCGCCGATGCCCCGCTGGGGTTGGGGAGAGGCCAAAGGCCCCTACATTCCCGGCGGCTAGCCCCGTACCGGCAACCGGCGGGCGGTCGTCGCTACCTGCCGGTGCAAAACGCTTGAATTCGCTGGATTTGTGGCGCCGGTGGCCTGTGGTTACGGGCTTGGGATCGCGTAATATACGCGGCCGTTTGACCCACCCCGTTCCACCTACACTTCGAGTAAGAGTCCAAATGCCCATCCAGCTCTCGCGACGCGTCAATCGCGTCAAGCCCTCGCCCACTCTCGCCGTCACCGCGCGCGCCGCGAAACTGAAGGCCGAGGGCAAGGACATCATCGGCCTCGGCGCCGGCGAGCCGGATTTCGACACGCCCAAGCACATCGCCGACGCCGGCGTAGATGCGATCCGCAAGGGCTTCACGCGTTACACCAACGTCGACGGCATCGTCGAGCTCAAGGACGCCATCATCGAGAAGTTCAAGAAGGACAACTCGATCTCGTACGAGCGCAACCAGATCCTCGTGAGCTCGGGAGCCAAGCAGACTATCTACAACCTCTGCATGGCCGTGCTCGATCCGGGTGATGAAGCCGTGATCCCGGCGCCGTTCTGGGTGAGCTACCCCGACATGGTGCTGTTGGCCGATGGCCTGCCCGTCACGCCCGATTGCAAGGCCGCGCAGGGTTACAAGCTCACGCCGCGCCAGCTCGAAGCGTCCATCACGGCGAAGACGCGCCTGCTGCTCATCAATTCGCCCTGCAATCCGACCGGCGCCGCCTACACGCGCGCCGAGTGGCGCGCACTGGCCGACGTGCTGGTGAACCATCCGCGCGTCATCATCGGCACCGACGACATGTACGAGAAGATCTGGTGGGGCTCGGAGCCGTTTTGCTCGCTGCTCACGGCCGCGCCCGAGCTCTACGATCGCGTCGTGACGATCAACGGCGTCTCCAAGTCGTACGCTATGACGGGCTGGCGCCTGGGTTACTGCGGTGGTCCGAAGGAAATCGTCAACGCCATGTCGACCATCCAGGGCCAGAGCACGTCGAACGCGTGCTCGATCACGCAGAAGGCCGCGCTCAGCGCGCTCACCGGGGACCAGAAACCCGTCGAGGACATGAACATGGAGTTCAAGAAGCGCCACGATTACTTCATCGGCGCGCTCAATCGCCTGCCGGGCATCGTCGCGTTGCCTGCGGCTGGCGCGTTCTACGCCTGGGCCGACTGTTCCGCCGCGATGATGGCCTTCGGCTGCAAGGACGATAACGCGTTCGCCGAAATGCTCATCAACGACGCGGGTGTCGCGGTGGTGCCGGGCTCGGCCTTCGGCGCGCCGGGGCACTTCCGCGCGTCGTTCGCCACCAGCATGGCTACGCTCGAGAAGTGCATCGAACGAATGAAGAAAGTGCTGGAGCGCGGCCCGGTCGCGAAGAGCGCGTAAGCGCCGGGTAGACGGGCGCGTACGCATGTCCGCGACACGTCGATCGACGATGAACGCCATCACTGCGCGAGCGGTGATGGCGTTTTCGCTGGTGCTGGCCCCGGTGGTGATAGCCGCCGAAGTCGCAGAGATACCGGCCGAGCGACTCGGGCTCGTGCGTTCGCCATCGCTGGGTACCTTGCACAACAGCCTGGCTCAGTTCGACGTCCCGGCGGGTGGCGTAACGGTGCGAGCCCGCTGTCACCTGGCTCGCGACACCGGCCGGATCGGGCGTTGCCAGTTCGAACCCAAGCCGACGGATGGGTTGCGAGGCGCACTCAACCAGCGCATGGATGAAATGGCCTTCGACACTTCGGGCTTCCCGTCGAGCAGTTTGCCCCTGTTGACTACCCTCGAGATGCACCTCGACCCGCGCGAACGTCTGGACCTCGGCGCCCCCGTCTCGCCACTGTCCGCCGCCGACATCGAGTGGAGCAAGGTCTTCATCGCCCACTCGGCGCGCAGGCCGAGCGATGGCACGGCCGATCGACCCGGCCCGCCCGATACCGCAACCGCCACCGTGGATTGCGTGGTGCAAGCCGATGCATCGCTGGCCTGTCTGAAAATCGAAGTGGCCTTGGGTGAAGGCGTGGTCGTCGAGCCCTACAACTACGGGCGCTTCACGCTCGAAGCAGCGCTGGACCTGGCCGAGCGGCGCGCCGCGGCCACTAGCCGATCGGGCAAGGTCACGCGTGGGCAATGGGTGCATTTCGTGCTGCCGTTGACGCTGCCGCACGATTCGATGGAGCTGACGCGCGAGCGAATCCGCAAGCTCATCGAAGGTCTCGGACAAAAGAAGTAGATGCACCTTTTCGAATGGTTGCTGATCCTCCTTGCCGGCGCCGTCGTCGCCACGGCCATCGCGCGCAAGCTCAAGCTCCCCTACCCGTCGCTGCTCGCGCTCGGCGGCACCGCACTCGCGCTGCTTCCGAACACACCTGAGTTCGCGCTCGACCCTTCGCTCACGCTGGCGCTGTTCGTCGCGCCGGTTCTGCTCGACGCCGCGTTCGACACTTCGGTACGCGATCTCAAGCGAATGTGGATACCCGTGCTCTGCCTCGTCGTCATCGCGGTGGGCGTCACGACGTTCGCTGTCGCGTGGCTGGTGCACCACCTGGTCCCGGGCATGCCCTGGGCCGCCTGCATCGCGCTCGGCGCCATCGTCGCGCCGCCCGATGCGGCTGCGGCCTCGGCGGTGCTGCGCTCGCTCAATATTCCGCACCGCATGGTGGTGCTGCTCGAAGGCGAGAGCCTGCTCAATGACGCGACGGCGCTGCTGATCTATCGCCTCGCGGTGACCGCGGTCATGGGCACGGAGTTCACGGGCGCGCGCATTGCCTGGCAAGCCGGCGCCATGCTGGCGAGCGTGGTCGTGGGCTTCGCGCTGGCGCATCTCTACACGCGCATCACGCGCCTCATCACCGACATACCGAGCTCCATCGTGCTGCAGTTCGTCGGCACGTTCGGCCTGTGGATTCTCGCGGACGAGATCGGACTCTCGGCCATCGTCACCGTCGTCGTCTATGCGATCACGGCGTCCCGCGTCGCGCCCGCGCTCACGCCGCCGCAGCTTCGCTTGCCGTCCTACGCTGTCTGGGAGACGGTGGTGTTCGTGCTCAACGTGCTGGCCTTCGTGTTGATAGGCCTGCAGCTGCGGCCCATCCTCGCGGGACTCGACGCCGTCGAGCGCGACCAATACCTGAGCGTGGCGCTCGCGGTGCTCGGCACGGTGGTGGCCGTGCGACTCCTGTGGGTATTTCTCTACAACCGCGCGGCGTGGCTCAAGACGAAGCTCTGGGGACCCGGCAATTGGCCGGGACCGAACGGCCCCACGCTCGGCGGCAGTCTCGTCGTCAGCTGGTGCGGCATGCGCGGCATCGTCACGCTGGCCGCCGCGTATGCGCTGCCAGCGGGTGGCAATGGCGCCGCCGCTTTCCCCTATCGCGAGCTGATCCTGCTGTGCGCATTCACCGTGGTGGTGGGCACGCTGATCGTGCAGGGTCTCACGCTGCGTCCGCTGATCCTCGCGATGGGCCTCAAGGACGACGGTTCGGTGGAACACGAAGTGCGCGCGGCCAAGCACAAACTTTCCCGCGTGGCGCTCGAGATCCTCGACGGCGACGGCTCGGAGGCGGCACGCATGCTGCGCGACGAATTCACCGCCCCGGCGCCGGACGATGACGGCACCGTGCCCGCGAGCCACCACAGCGCGCACAATCGCCTGCGCGCTCGCGTGGTGGAGGCGCAGCGCGACGCTCTCGTGCGCCTGCGCGACACCGCCGAGATCGGCGACGACGCGTTCCGGGTCATCGAAGAGAAGCTCGACCGTTTCGAAGTGAACGTTCGTTGAAGCGCGCGTCCGCCGGCGGTCGCGGCTAGTTCACCAGCACCCGAAATTGCAGTTCGAAGCTCGGGCTGCCCGTGCCCTGCCCCGCCATGAGACCGCGGGGCTTCATGCGGATGTCCGTGACCGCGGCATCGGTGCCGGTGCCGTCCGGCGCGGGCACGTAGGTCCAGGTCGCGCCACCATCGTTGGAGAAATCGAGATCATCCGTGGTGCTGTTGAGCGCGGTGAAGGTCCACGTGAGCGAGCTGCTGGTGGGGCCGTTCACGAACGTCACCGGTCCCGAACCGGGTGCACCGAGATCGCCGACGAACATGCGAGTGTTGGGCGGGATCTTGTCGACCACGAACAACGTGTTGTTGTCCACCGTGCCCGCGCCCTGGTTGGCCACCTGCACTACGTAGAGTTTCACCGCGCCAGGAATGCTCTTCGGATTGGTGGCGCCGTTCACCGGGTCCGAGAACGAGCTCACCACCTTGCGAACCTGCAGCGCGGGGCCCGCGGTCACCACCACGTTGCCACCGAATTCCGATGTCTCGCCGCCGAGTGTCGCGGTCGCGGTGAGCGTGGTGCCCACCGAGACGCCGCCGGGCACGGCGAAGCGGAACAGGAAGCGATTGGTGGTATCGGTGCCCTGTGCGACGCCGTTGATATTCGCGGGTCCATACGTGCCCGTGCCCGTGTCGAGATCCGCGGCGGAACCCTCGACCAGCGTGCCGAGGTAGGTGAGCCCTTCGCCGAAGCCAGACGGGTCGGTCTGCGCGATGTACAGCTCCATGCCGCTCCCCGGGCGCGCGAAGCCGGAGACCGAGAGCTGTCCGGCGATCAGTGACGCGCTCACGATCACGGGGTAATTGAGCAGGCTGTTGGGCGGGCCCGCGTCCGCATCGTTCGCATCGTTGATCGTGACGCCATTCGGTGTGCCGAGGCTGTTCGGGTCGATCGCGCGCGGGTCGAGATCGATGCTCAGGCCGCCGTTCGACATGAACACGTTCTGCGTCACCTGCGTGTTGTTGGCGCGCATGAGCACGATGCCCGGGCCGCCATTGTCGCGAACCAGGTTGCGGCTGAAGACCACGGAGCTGCCGCTGTAGTCATAGGCGGCCATGCCGATGGGCTCCGTCGACGCGGCGCCGCCACCCGTGTTGGTGAACCCATTGCCACGAACCGTGTTGTTGGAGACGGTGATCAGCGACGCCACGGAGCCGGCCCCGAAGCCCACCTCGATTCCGCCGCCGCGTTGATCGCGCGTGAGATTGGCGGTGACCTGGATGGAACTGACGGTGCCCACCAGCAGGATGCCGTCGAAGGTGTCGGTGTGTCCGGAAGTCGGGCGCGCCACCTCGTTGAGAGTGATCACAGAGCCCATGCCACCGCCGTCGGTGCGGATGCCGGAGTTGTTCACGGTGACGAAATTGTTGCGCACGGTGGCGCCGGTGCCCGTGAAGGTGATTCCGTGCGTGCTGCCGGTGTTGTCGGCGCTGCTGCCCGTGGCGGTCATTCCCACGAGGTTGTTGCGGGCGAGGCAGCCGCTGCCGCTCAGCAGGATATAGCCCTGCCGGATCGCGAATCCGAGGATGCCCGCGCTCGCGCCACTCAGCGTGATCGTGGTGTCACCTGCGGAAAGCTGCACCTCGGGGCGCTGGAAGGCCGGCAACGCGACCGCATCCACGCCCACGGTGCCGCCGGTGCCGAGCGTGCCCGCGTTGTCGTTGCCCACGTTCGAGGTCTGAGTGGTGCCATCGAGGCGGGTGCTTGCGCCCGACACGGTAGTCAGAGCGGTAGTTAGCGTGATGGTGGCATAGCCGCCCGCGAGCTGGCTCGCGTACCCGGTGTTGAGACCGGCCGCCGCCGTTCCGTCAGGGATCATGAAGATGCTCGATTCGAATCCCGACGGCAGGAACGAGCTGGCGCCGTCGAGCAGGCCGCTGCCCGACTGCGAAAGCGCGCCCTCGCCGCCCAGCGCATTCGCATTGATCACGAACTGCCGCAGCGAGCCCTGGCAGGGATAGCTGGCGCTCGCGGCGCCACAGGTCGCGGCGTCCCGCGTGTTGACCACGGTGTCGAAGTTGAAGCCGAAATCGATGCCGCTCACCGTGGCCGCATTGCCCGATGGCGTCACCGTGGCATACGACTGCGGCACGCGCGACCCCGCGACGGTGAGCGAAGTGAACGTGGCGCTGCCGCTGTTGACCACGGCGTCGCTGAGCGCGGGGTTCTCGCCACCCACGTGATTCGTCACCGGTATCACCGTGGTGCCACTGCCCTCGGTGCGATACGTCTGCACGGGCACGCAGGTGGTGCAACCTGCGCCACCTGGGCGCGACGAACGTACCGTCCCGTTCACCACCCGTACGCGTACCTGGAAGTTGTTGTTGCCCGAGCTCAGCGTATAAACGCCGCTCGCATCGGTGGTGGTGGTGGCGAGGACGGCGTTGGTACTGGCGCGGTAAAGCTCGACCGTGACACCCGACAGGACCGTGCCCCCGGACGCAGCCAGCGACCGGCCCGCACCGCCGCCATAGTTCGTGTCCTCGAAAACGGTGCCGGTGAAAGTGGCCGCGCGCACCGAGGCGCCGCCGCCCAGGGCCAGACAAAGGACCCAGGGCAGCGCTAACAACCGGCGGTGCTGCGCCCTCGACATGCGACCAGTCTAAGGAATGCGGCCCAGGGTCTTTCCCTAATGGTTCACAGACAATGACGGGAAAACGTGCGGCGCGTCACTCCGTGGCAGCGCGGGGTCGTGTGAACGGCACCACGTTGGCCTCGCCCGAGGAATCCTGCGCCGCGATGCGGATCACCACCTCGGGGTCGGCGGGCTTCGTGAGATGCAGATCGAAACCCGCGTCGCGGCTGCGAGCGTGGTCTTCCTGCCGGCCCATGCCGGTCACGGCGACCAGGGTCACCGAAGCGCCGCCCGGCAGCATGCGCAACTTCTGCGCCAGTGCGAAGCCATCCATGACGGGCATGTTCAGATCGAGGAAGGCAACGTCGGGCAGCGCCTCGATCGCCGCCTGGAGCGCCTCGCGCGCATTGAAATACACCCTGACCTCGTGGCCTTGCGCGCGCAGCAGCGCACCCAGTGTCTGCGCGGCGTCCTCGTTGTCGTCGACCACGAGCACGCGGCGCAGCGTGGGCGTCGACACGACCACGGGCAGCACCGCGGAAGGTTGCGAGGGCGCGGCCGCGAGCGGCAGCAGCACCACGAACTCGGCGCCCTTGCCGCGCCCCTCACTGCGCGCTTCCACGCGACCGCCATGCAGGTCGACCAGCGACTTCACGAGGGCGAGGCCCAGCCCGAGGCCGCCCGCGCCTTCGCCGCCCTGCCCGAGCTGCACGAACATCTCGAACACGCGCGGCAGCTCGGCGGGCTCGATGCCGATGCCATTGTCGCGCACGATGATCTCGAGCTGGCCATCGAGGCCGCGCAGCGACAGCTCGATGCGTCCCTTGGGGCTGGTGAACTTGGCCGCGTTGATCAACAGGTTCGAGACTATCTGCGCGAGGCGCACCGGGTCGCCCTCGACGTGCAACGCCTTGTGCGCGAACCGCACCACCAGCTCGTGCGATTTGGAATCGATGCTGGGCCGCGCCGTGTCGATGGCCGCGGACACCACGGCATCCACGGGCACGCGTTCGCGCCGCAGCTCGATCTTGCCGCGGTCGATGCGGCTCACGTCGAGCAGGTCGTCGACCAGGTGCACCATCTGTTTGAGCTGCCGGTCCATCATGACCAGCACAGCCGAGTGCTCGGGGTTGCCGTGCTTCTTCAGGATGGCCATGCCATTGCGCAGCGGCGCCAGCGGATTGCGCAGCTCGTGCGAGAGCGTCGCCAGGAAGCGGCTCTTGTTGGAATCCGCGCGCTCGAGAAGATAGGCGCGCTGCGCGAGCTCGTTCTCGAGCTTGCGGGCGCGCGTCACGTCGAAGAAGGACACGGCCACCCCGTCGTCCACCTTCACGATCATGTTGCGGAACCAGCCGCTGCGGCCGTGTTCCTCGTAGCGCAGCTCGACTTCGAGCGGACGGCCGGTCTCGGTGACGTCGCGCAAGGTCTCGAACACGTGGTTGCGCGTGACGCCCGGCAGAACCTCGGTCAGCCGCCGGCCGACCACGGTCTCGGGTGTTTTCCCCGCGAGCGCCGCGCCGCGCGGGTTCACGTATTCGACGACGAAGTCGCGCACCTTGCCCGTGTCGTCGCGCACCGCGCGCAACAGGCCGTAGCCCTGGATCGCCGCTTCCTGCGATTTGCGGAATCGTTCCTCCGCAAGTCGCGAACGCTCGCGCGCCGAGCGCAGGTTGTGCCCCAGCGCGATGATCACGGCGCAGGACACCGCATAGAGCACCAGGCCCATGAGGTCGGCCGTATCCAGCATGGATGCTTCGCCCGGCGTCAGGAAGGCCTGCACCAGCACGTAACCGAGCACGGCCGTGAGTACGCCCGGCCGCCAGCCTCCCAGCCACACGGCGATGGCCACCGCGCCGAACAGCATTCCGTAGCGCGAGCTGCCACCCAGCCAGGGCGTGAGGAAGTAGCGCATGAGCACGGCGCAGATCGCGAGCGCGGTGGCGGCCACGTACGAATACTTGCGGGCAGACATCGGCCGGTGCGCGAGATCCCGCGCGAAGTCCGCGGCGAGATACGCGAGCAACAGATAGGACGAGATCACCGTGATGCAGCGCGAGACGTACCAGCCCATGGTGAACCGGCCGCCGGACAGCGTGCTCAGCAGCATTTCGCCCACCGTGGCCACCATGACCAGCGCCACCCAGCCGAACAGCGAACCCGCGCGCGAGCGCGTGGAGAACGCAATGATCGCCCCAGCCAGACTTATCGCGGCCACCAGGCCACCGACGATGAATGACGAGAGATTGAATCGCCCATGCTGCATGGGCTCCACGGGCAGCCACAGCGAAAGCACCAGGAACCCCACGGCCGCGAGCGCGGTGAGCACGCCGATGCCCAGCGCGCGACGGTTGCGCACCGGGCGCTCGTGCGGCGCCGATGGCCGGATGCCGAACATAACGGCGGTGAACAGCAGCAAGGCACCCGCGATGCGCCAGGTGAGGAATAGCACGGCCGCGGTCATCTCGTGTCCCAGCAGCTGGCCCGCGCCGAACGCGCCCGGGAAGCTGAACGCCATGGGCAGCACCAGCAACCCCGAGAGCAGATAGGCGCCGAGCAGCACCAGAAGATAGCCGTGTCCTTCGAGACGGTACTGGCGAATCAGGAGGATGGCGGTGCACAGATCTGCAGCGCAGACGGCGAGACCATAGACGCCGATGACGTGCGATGGAACGTCGATGGGCGCGGCAACCCAGGGCAGGAGCAGCAGGACCAGCGCTCCATATCCGATTGCCACACCGTCGAACAGCCAACGGTGAGTGCTCTCCCTCATGTGGCGAGGAGTGTCGCCCGCCGTCAGTCAACCCGCAACACGTCGGCCCTGACCAACAGGTGCGACATCAACCCAGGTCAATGCGTGCGCCATTCTCGGCGTGGGGACTCGGCATCGGCACGTGTCCCGCCCACCGGGTCGCTGGCCGGGAAGGTCCCGGCCAGTGCGGCATCCAACTGCTCCTCTTCGTCGCTCGAGTGCGCCGCACCACTGCGGCGGCTCTCGCCCAGCGGCTCCGTGCCTTCCGCGCCGATGTGCTGGTCGGTGCCCTCATCGTCGGTCAACTGCGTGCGCGAGGGGTCACGCCGCAGTGCGGCGCGTATCTCCGGCGCGTTGCGCGTGCCCGACTGCAAAGCCTTGTCGAGGTTCTGCACGTACTTCTCGACGGGCTTCGCGGGCAGCAGAGGCTCGTTGGGGTCTACGGTGGCTTCGACCAGCACGGGACCGTCCGCGGCGAACGCGTTGTTCATGACACCGTTCACCGTGTCCGGTGAATTGGTGCGCAGCCCGGGGATGCCGAAAGCCTCCGCCGCCTTGGCGAAGTCGATGGGTGTGAGATCGCACTGGTACTCGCGATTGCCGAGGAACATGAGCTGCTCCCACTTGATCTGGCCGAGGGAGTTGTTCTTCATCACCACGATCTTGATGGGTAGTTTGTAGCGCACGATGGTCGCGAGCTCGCCCATGAGCATGCTGAGCCCACCGTCGCCCGTGAACGCGACTACCTGCCGGCCGGGGAATGCCAACGCGGCCGCGATCGCGTATGGAAGCGAACAGGCCATGGTGGCCAGTAAGCCGGAGCCACTGTAGGCCTGCGAGCCGCGCGCGACGAAGTAGCGCGCCAGCACGCCGGTGTTGTGGCCGGAGTCCCAGGCCACGAGCGCATCGTCGGTGAGGTGCTGCCCCACTTCGCGCGCCAGGCGCCCGGGAGTCAGTCGCCCCGTTCCATTGTCCAGCGAGCGTTCGAGCATCTGGTCCCACTCGAGCTTGCGGCGGCGCGAGCGTTCGAGGAAGCCGCGGTCGGCACGCGCTTTCAGCCTCGAAGCCAGAATTCTCAGCGTCTTCTTCGCATCACCCACCAGCCCCACTTCCACCGGGAACCTGAGCCCGATGCGCGTGGGGTCGCGGTCGATCTGCACCCCGCGCGCCTGTCCCGGCTTCGGGTAATACTCCACGAAGGGGAACGTCGAACCGACTATCAGCAGCGTGTCGCACTCCTCGAAGGCTTCTTGCGATGCGCGCGTGCCGAGGAGACCGATGCCGCCGGTAGTCAGGGGGTGATCGTCGGGCACCACGGCCTTGCCGAGCAGCGCCTTCACGATGGGCGCCCCCATGAGCTCGGCAACTTCGATCAGTTCCTCGCGCGCCTCGAGCGCGCCTTGCCCGGCAAGGATGGCTACGCGCTTGCCCCGGTTCAGCAACTCGAGCGCGCGCGCGATCTCCGGCTCCTCGGGCACCCGTTCGCCCTCCTGGCGCGCGAACGACACATGGTGCTGGACATTGCGCGTGGAAGGCTCGGCCTCCTCGACCGTCTCCTCCTGCACGTCGACGGGAATCGCAACGTGCGCGACTCCGTGCTGCGTGCTCGCGATGCGGCAGGCGAGCGACACCGTGTTCTCGACGTGCGCGGCGCTCATGATGCGCGTGCTGTATGCGGCGACGTCGGCGAACAGGCGCGGCAGGTCGACATCTTGTTGCGTGAACGTGTCGATGAGGTCGTGATATGGCATCCCGGTGATCGCGATGACCGACGCCCGGTCGAACTTCGCGTCGTAGAGACCATTGAGCAGATGCACACCGCCGGGGCCGGTGGTCGCCAGGCAGCAGCCGAGCTTGCCGGTCCATTTTGAATGTGCGCAGGCCGCCAGCGCCGCGGACTCCTCGTGTCGCACCTGGATGAACCGGATGCGATCCTCGCGCGACCGGATTGCTTCCATAACGCCGTTGATGCCATCGCCCGGCAGGCCGAAGATGGTGTCCACGCCCCACGAAATCAGGCAGTCGACCAGGATGTCCGAACCATTGCGCGCCATGGCATCACTCCGCTTCTGGTGAGCGGTCATTGCGCACCAACCCCGCGTCGGGGGATGTCAGATACGGGGCGAAGCCAGCGGTGGCGTTGACGACGGCCTGTCGGTTGATCGGGGCGCGCCGTGCCCGTCGAGCGCACTCAGCCAGCGCGCCGCGAGGATCAGCGCGGCGGCGACGTACACGATGGAGCCGGGTACCCACATGATCAGCCCGCCGAGCTGCTGGTCTTCGAGCGCGCTCAGCGACGAGGCCTCGCGCAATCCCCCATCCAGCGTGGCATAAAACGGTCGCCCGGCGAAAGTCAGCAACGCGCCCAGCACGCCCGTGTGGATGGTGGTCGTGAATAGATAGAGCAGCGCCAATCCGCGGCGTGCCCGGGCGCTCTTGTTCAGCAACGCGTGCCAGAAGATGAGCGCGGTCACGAGGAAGGTGGCGTGCTGCCAGTCATGCACCGTGGCGTTGGTCACCGCCGCATTGAACAGCGCGGGCGCATGCCATAGCCACAGCGCCGCCGCATGCAGCAGCCACGCGCTGAGCGGCGACGTGAGACGGTTCCACGCGCCGCGGAACCAGCTCGCCTTGGTCGCATGCCCGGCCGATACCCGCGCGCCGTGAGGCAGCGCCCACAGGAACGTGGGCAGCGCGCGGCCGATCACGAGCAGCGGCGCGGCGATCAGCATCAGCGTCTCGTGCTGGATCATGTGCCAGGCGAACGACCCGCTGGCGGCGCGGTCGAGCGGGGACAGCAATGCCACCACCAGCGTCATCCAGCCGGCGACATACGCCACGGCTCGCCACCACAGCTGCGCGCGCGCATGCACATGCGGCCAGAGCCTCAGGAATCCGCCGGCGTAGAGCACCGCGCTGAGCAACAGCAGGCCGCTCAATACCAGCGCGGAGTGGTCTTCCTGGATCTCGCCCGGCACGTGCGCCATCGCAGCGGCCGGCAGCACCAGCGCGATGAACGCGACGGGTCTCAGGTTCGGCATGGATCGAGAAAGGCGATGGGCACCGCTGCCAGCAGCGTCACGATGGTGAACAGCACGCTCCCGCCGATCGCCACGTCGAGCATCAAGCGCGTGCGCTCGTGGGCGGGCGTCGCGAGATTCGCCGACCGGCGCCAGGGCCACGCGAGCAGACCCGGCAACGCCGCGAGCACCACGCTCCCGATCGCGACCACCCAGGACGCGGTGCGCGATCCCGAAACGCAGGTCTCGTCGACCAGCGAAAACAGCATTCCCAGTGAAGTCGCCCACGTGCACGGTGCGAGCAGGAACAACGTCCAGAGCCGCAGCAGCTCGCGCGGCTGATGCGCCTCGTGCGTCAGGGGAACCATCGCGGCACCAGGTAGAGCGTGAAGTAGATGGGCAGCCAGGCGATCACGATGAACCACCAGTAGTCGGCATTCTCGTTGACGTCCACGTAGCGCTTGCCGGTGATTCGCGAGGTGAACATGAGCGCCGTCAACACGATGGTGTCGACGAAATCCGTGACCGAATGGACCGTGTGCAGGATCAGCAGCGTGAAAACGATGGAGCCGTAGGCGTTGTTGCTCCAATGCGTGTTGAGCGTGGTGAACTCGAGCGCGCGCACCACGTGGAAGGCCGCGGCCACCGCCACGCTCACCAGCATCCACAGCCGGACGCCGGCGAGATCCTTGCGCTCCGATGCCTTCGCAGCCAGGTGGTTGGGCAGTCCGCTGACGATGAGGATGGCGGTATTGACCGTGCCCCAGATGAGCGCCGGCGGCGGCGACGACATCGGCCAGTGGAGCGCATGGCCGCGCAGGTAGTAGTAAGTCACGAGCGCGATGACGAACATCGTGCCTTCGATGACGATCATGCCGGCCGTGCCCCAGAACATGATCGAACGGTGGCTGAACGCGTAGGTCGGCAGCCGCGATACGTCGATTACCGGGCGCGAGCTCATGCTGCCGCCTCCGGGCTCGCGCCTGCGTGCTCGGGCGGCGGCACCTCGATTTCGCGCAGGGTTTCCGCCTCGTCGGCGCTGGGCCAGAACCAGCCTATCAACGTGATGGCGATGGGAATGCTGCCAATGGGCAGCGCCCACGGGGTGAACACCGTGCCGATGAACATCAGCGTGGTGGCGATGGCCGCGAGGAAAGGCCATACGGACGGACCGGGCAGGATTTCCACGTGATCGGGCTCGGCATCGTGTACGTGCGTGACCAGCGCGCTGCGCACTTTCTCCGGAAGCCCGGTCACGGTTGCCGGCGGAAAATCCGCGTCCCATAGCGGGGTACGCGAGGCGACCGTCGGCAGCTCGGCGAAGTTGTAGCTCGGCGGCGGCGAGCTCGTCGCCCACTCGAGCCCCGAGGCGCGCCACGGATTGTCGGGCGCGGCCTGCCCGCGGCGCCAGCTGCGAAGCACGTTGACGCCGAACACCAGCATGCTCGCGGCGATGGTGAGCGCGCCGAGCGTCGACAACAGGTTGAGGCCCTGCCACCCGCTGGCTTCCGAATACGTGTAGATGCGGCGCGGCATGCCCTCGAGGCCGAGGATGTGCATGGGAAAGAAGGCCACGTTGAAGCCGATGAAGAACAGCCAGAAATTCCAGCGGCCCGCGCGCTCCGACAGCAGCCGGCCCGTGAGCTTTGGGAACCAGAAGTAAAACGCGCCGAACAGCGGGAACACCGCGCCGCCGATGAGCACGTAATGCAGGTGCGCCACGACGAAATAGCTGTCGTGCAGCTGCTGGTCCAGCGTGGATGCTCCGAGCATGATGCCCGTGAGCCCGCCGATCACGAAGATGAAGAAGAATCCGATGACGAACAGAAACGGCGTCGCGAAGGTCACGCGCGCGCCGGTGGCGAGCGTCGCGATCCAGCAGAAGATCTGCAGGCCCGTGGGCAGCGCGATCATGATGCTCGCCGCCGTGAAGAAACTCATGCCGAGCGGCGGCAGGCCCGTGACGAACATGTGGTGCACCCACAGGCCGAACGAGAGGAACGAGATCGTGACCAGCGCGATGACCAATGCCGCATAGCCCACCACCTTGCGGCGCGCGAAAGTGGGCAGGATTTCCGAGATCATCCCGAGCGCAGGCACGAAAATGATGTACACCTCCGGGTGCCCGAAGAACCAGAACAGGTGTTGCCACAGGAGCGCGTCGCCACCCTCGGCCGGGTTGTAGAACTGCGTGCTCACCATGCGGTCGGTGATCAGGAACGTGGTCGCGAGCATCACCGAGGGCATGGCGAACAGGATCATGAAGGCCGTGGCCACCATGGCCCAGACGAACAACGGCATGCGTGCCAGCGTCATGCCGGGCGTGCGCATCTTGAATGCCGTGACGATGATCTGGATGGCCCCGATGAGCGCCGCCACCTCGGTGAAGGTCACGAGCTGCGCATAGAAATCCTGGCGCTTGCCCGGGCTGTACTGCGGCCCGGCAAGCGGTACATAGCTGAACCACCCCGCCTCCGGCCCGATGTTCAGGAAGAACACGGTGAACGACATCAAGCCACCGAACAGGAAAAGCCAGTAGCCGTAAGCATTCAGACGCGGGAACGCCACGTTGCGCGTGCCGACCATCAGCGGGATCAGGTAGAGCGCCACCGCCTCCATGACCGGCACGGCGAACAGGAACATCATGGCGGTGCCATGCATGGAGAACAGCTGGTCGTACCGGTCGGGCCCCACGAGGTGGTTGTCGGGCTGGGCGAGCTGGGCTCGCATCACGGCGGCCATGAGACCCGCGAGCGCGAAGAACACCAGCGTGGTCACGATGTAGCGCTGGGCCACGCGTTTGTGGTCCGTGGTGGCCAGCCAACCCATGAGTCCCGGGCGATCGTTCCAGGTCGCTTCGAGTGGCGTCATCTCAAACTACCCAGCCAGGTGACCACGGCGGCCAGCTCGTCGCCCGAGAGTTGCGACGCCGGCATCCTGGTGCCGGGCTTGATCGCGGGAGGGTTGCGGATCCACGAGGCCATGGCCTGTGGATTGTTGGGCAAGGCCCCCGCCGCGAGCGTGCTGCGACTCGCCACGTGCGTGAGATCCGGGCCGAGCGTCGCCCCGGCGTCCGTGCCCTGCACCGCATGGCATTGCGCGCAGGTCGAGTTCATGAAGATGTCGCGGCCGCGCGCCGCGACTGCATCGGCCGGATCCGGGGCCGGTCGTCGCTGGGATGCTTGCCACGTCGCGAATCGCTGCGGATCCTCGGCGTGTACCGTCACGTTCATCTGCGCGTGCTGCAAGCCGCAGAATTCGGCGCACTTGCCCTGGTAGACGCCCGGCCGCGAAGCCTGGAGCGCGAGGCTGTTGGCGTACCCGGGTATGAGGTCCCTCTTGCCGTTGAGACTCGGCACCCAGAAGCTGTGGATCACGTCGTCGCTGATGAGTTCGAGCGCCACTGGCTTGCCCACCGGGATGTGCAGTTCATTGGCAGTACGTATGCGCAACGAGGGATTGGCATCGGGATATTCGATCTCCCACCACCACTGGTGCGCGGTGATCTGTACGCGCATGGCGTCCGCCGGGGGACGCGCCAGCGCCCGGCCCGCGAAGAAATCGCTGAGCGCCAGCCCCACCAGCACGACGGCGGTTGCGATCACGGCGCCGCCGATGACCCTCAGGGACTTCGCGGTGTCGGCCGGCGCCTCGCCCGCCGCCGCCCGGGATCTGCGGCGCAACGCATGGATCAGGAACCCCATCACGACCAGGTAGACGACGGCCGTCACGGCGACGAACGTCCAGAACAGGCCGGCGATGTGCTGGGCGAAGGGACCGGCGGTGTCGAGGGCTCCTTGCATCATGCCGGACCCATCAGAAAAGGTAGTTTGGTCGGGTCCGTCCGACATTGCCCGAGCGCGCGCCATGCGACCATCCCGCCATGTCCACACTCTCGTTCAGCATTTCCCGCAGCCTACGCACGTCGGCTGGGCAGGCTATCGGCGGCGATTCACTCTTCGCGGCGCTTCGTCTGACGATCGCGCGTGGCCAAGTCGTACAATGCGAGGCCCGCGGCAAATGCGGCGTAGACGGCGAACATCGATTTTTTCGAGAGCTGCGCGTCGAAGCCCGGTTGCAGGCGTTTCGGTGTCAATCGATAGTCGACGAAGTTGGCGACCGCCGCCGTGATCGCCGCGTTGCGCATCTGCCGTGCGGGGGTCTGCGCCTGCTTGCTTCGACCGAACACGCGCTCGTGCAACAGCGCCCAACCCGTGGCGGTGAGGTGATGGATCAAGAAACCGGTGACGGTATAACCCAGGTTAAAGCGGCGGCGGTGCGCGGCCTTGCGGCCGAACACCCATTGGCTCGGGCCGTTCACGGGCCCGGCGGGAGCGTCGCTCTCGACCTTGCCCGCCACCATCATTGCTGCGGTCGAGAGCAGGCTCGCCGTGGCACCGGAGATCAGCGCTTTGCGCGCTGCGCGCTTCCATTCGTTCATGCGGTCAAGGATCACCGCGTCTGCGCAGTATTCCCTCCGGAGAAATCCGGCGAGTGTTGTCAGTGAAAGTCCTGGTCGTCGGTGCCACCGGCTTCATCGGCTCCCGCCTGGTGAGCGCGCTACAGGACGCCGGCTGCCAGGTGCGCTGCGCTTCTCGTCATGCGCCCGCGGAATGCGCCGAGCATGTGGGCCTCGACTATGCGCGCTCTGCCCCGGCGGCCTTTCGTGCGGCCGTGGCCGGTTGCCAGGTCGTGATCAATGCGGTTGGCATCCTTCGCGAGGACGGCGCGCAGACCTTCGAGGCGCTGCACACGCGCGGACCGCGCGAGCTGTTCGCGGCCTGTGTCGCGGCGGGCGTGCCTCGCGTCATCCAGATTTCCGCGCTCGGCGCGGAGGCCACGGCCCTCTCGCGCTACCACCGCAGCAAGCACGAGGCCGACCGCTATCTCATGGACCTGCCGCTCGACTGGGCCATCGTGCAGCCCTCGCTCGTGTACGGCGCGGGCGGCACGAGTGCCACCCTCTTCGACATGCTGGCCTCGTTGCCGGTGACACCGTTACCCGGCGGTGGCCGGCAGCGCGTGCAGCCGGTGCACGTCGACGACGTCATCGCCACCATCATCCGTCTCGTCGAATCTCCAGCGGCATTGCGCTGTGTGTTGCCCGTGGTCGGCCCGGTGTCGCTCTCGCTGCGGGAGTTCCTGTCGGGGTTGCGTGCGGCCATGGGCGAGAAGCCTGCGCTCGCGCTGCCGATCCCGAGCGGACTCATGGCGATGGCTGCCCGCATCGGGGACCATCTGCCCGGCGCGCTGCTCGACTCCGAAACCCTCGGCATGCTCGAACGCGGCAACACCGGCGACGCCGCGCCCCAACGTGCCTGGCTGGGCCGGGACCCCAAGCCCGTGAGCCGGTTCATTGCCGCCAGCGACATCGCGGAACATCGTCGCGCCGCCGCGCTCGGCTGGCTGTTGCCGATGCTGCGCGTGAGCGTGGCGGCGATGTGGTTCATCGCGGCCATCGTGTCCATGGGACCGTACCCGGTGCAGGACAGCCTGGCGCTGCTGCGAAGTATCGGTGCCCCCGCCGGCACCGCCCCGCTGTTGCTCGCCGGGGCGGTAGCGCTCGATTTCCTGCTCGGCGTGCTCACCCTGTGGCCACGCCGCTCGCGCTGGCTGTGGACGACACAGATCGCACTGGTGCTCGCCTACACCGCGATCATCAGCATCAAGCTACCCTGGTTGTGGCTCGAACCCTTCGGGCCGGTGGCCAAGAACCTGCCCATCCTCGCGCTGTTGCTGCTGCTGAAATATCTGGATCGCAAGTGACCTATCTCGTCGTCAAGTGGCTTCACATCCTGTCTTCCACGTTGTTGTTCGGCACGGGGCTCGGTTCGGCGTGGTACATGTTCTTCGCGAGCCGCACGCGCGATCCGCGCGTGATCGCGCCGGTGACGAAGTACGTGGTGATCGCGGACTGGGTGTTCACCACGCCCACCATCGTCATCCAGCCGCTCACGGGGTTCTATCTGGTGCACCTCGCCGGGTTTCCGCTCACCAGCCGCTGGATACTCTGGACGGTGGGGCTCTATCTTCTGGCCGGCGCCGCCTGGCTGCCGGTGGTGTGGATGCAGATCCGCATGCGCGATCTTGCGATCACGTCCGCCGAGGCGTCCGTCCCGCTGCCACCCGTCTACTGGAAATACCTGCGCGCCTGGGTCGCGCTCGGCATCGTCGCCTTCCTCGCGCTGGTGGTGGTTTTCTATCTGATGGTGGTGAAGCCGCAGTGACCAGCGAAATCGTCTGGCGGGTGCTGGCATTCGGGGCGCTGCCCGCGTGGCTTCTGGCGGGCGCGGCCGACTGGCTTTGTCACCGCCGCACCGAGATCGAACGCACGTCGGGCGCCACCGAATCCGTGTGGCACATGGTGCTGCACGCGGAGATCGCGGTGCCGCTGCTGCTCGGCCTGTGGCTCGAGATCAACGCGGGCTTGCTGCTGTTCATGGCTGCCTGCGTGCTCGCCCACATGCTCACGTCGTTGAGCGATTCGCGCTACGCGCAACCGCTACGCTACATCAGCCCCATCGAGCAGATGGTGCACAGCTGGCTGGAGATGCTGCCGTTGTTCGCGTTGGTCCTCATCACACTGCTGCATGCCGACGCGTTCACCGACCCACACTGGCTACCGGCGTGGCGAGCGGAGCCGCTGCCCAAGGCGTGGCGCATCGCGGTGCCGGTCGGACTCGGGTGCGGTTTCGCGATGATCTTCGAAGAGTACCTGCGCGGCCTCTGGCATCTCAGGGCGCGGCGGGCCCTTTCGGCGGAGCCGCACCTGTGAGCTCCGAGTGCAGCTCCTTCGCGCGTTCGAGATGCTCCATGACCTTGGGCAGAGTATCCGCCGCGAACTGACGCACACCGACATGCTGGCCTGAACCGATCTCGTAGATGAGCAGTTGCACGGCTTTCTGGTGATCCTTGACCTGCGACTCGACGTAGCGCAGGTCGAAGTCCTTGCCATTGAGCGACTGCAGGTCCTGGCGCACGGCCGCATGTTCCGCATCGAGGTCTTTCGGCAGCTCGACCTTCGCGCCGCGCGCGAGCGAGGCCAGCTTCGAGTTCGCCTCGCCGTGGTCTTTCACCATGTGCTGGCCGAACTGGTCGATGCCTGCAACCTGGCTGCGATCGGCCGCGAGCTTGCCGAGCTCCACTTCCGCGCGGCCGCCGATGGCCAGCTGTTTGAGGAAGATCACGTCGCTGGTGTTGGCCACGTCGGGCGCGGGCTTGCCCTCCATGAGCCCGGGGGTGTCCGGATTGGCAAACGTCGGATTCGCCGATGCACCATCGGCCTTCGCGGGATCGGGATTCGCCGCCAACGCGGCCGTGGAAATCAGCGCGCAGATTGCGGCGGCCAGGAGACTGTTGCGATCGATCATCACGCACCTCACGGGGCAATTGCTAAAGAGCCAGCATGTACGCCACGAGCGACTGCTTCTCGTCCGAAGTCAGCTTGAGCCCGAGCACGAGGTTGAAGAACTCGACGGTGTCGTCGAGCGTCAGGAGACGTCCGTCATGCAGGTATGGCGGCGAGTCCTTGATACCGCGCAGCGTAAAGGTCTTGATGGGCCCGTCGGGCAGCACGACCTGGTCGCTCACCACGGTTCCGATCTTGTGGAAGCGCTCGGTCATCAGGTCGTGCATCTGGTGATCGAGGAAGTCGTGCTGCGGCATGTGGCAGCCCGAGCACTTGCCCTTGCCGACGAACACCTTCTCGCCGGCCAGCTCCTGTGGCGACGCCTTGGCCGGGTCGAGCGTGCCATCTGGCCTGAGCTTGGGTGCCGGAGGAAAAGCGATCATGTTCTGCATCTGCGCCATCATCGCCACCTGGTTGGGGCGATCGGGCAGGAAGGTGCCCTTGCGCGTGGCGCTCACGTGATCGCCGTTGAAGTACGCCGTGCGCTGCTCGAACTCGGAGAAGTCCTCGATGGATCGCAGCGAGCGCTTCGAGCCGTGTATCTGCTGGTTGAACATGCCACGCAGCGACGTGGAATCGAGCCGGAAACGCGCGGCCTGCGGGCGGATGTCGGGCGTGAGGTGGAATGCGGCGTTGGTGTGGAAGTTCTGATGGCAGTCGAGGCAGGCCACGCCGTCACTCTGTTCCAGCACCTTGCGGTCCTCGGTCTGGTTGAACTCCTCCTGCGGTTGCGGCGTGAGCAACAGGCGCAGGCCTTCCATCTGCACGGGCGTGATGATGCCGACGAACAGCGCATAGAAATTCCGGATGGTGACGAGTTTGCCCTGCGACACGTCGCCAAGATCCGGACGGCTCTGCAGGAAGATGGGCGCCGGGAACTCCGGCGTGAACAGCGGCGGCAGATCGAAATCCACGTCGAAGCGACGCAGGTCGCGCTTCTCCGTGCTCATGATCTCGTCGATCTCTTCCTGTGGGAATACCTGGCCACCCGCGGACTGCTTCACGTGCGGTAACCGCAGGAAACCCGCGGGGAACAGGTTCTTCTGCTTGATCTCGTCCGGCGTCATGTCAGCCAGCTGGTCCCAGGTGACGCCCGAGGGCAGTTTCACGCGCACGCCGCCCTGCACGTTCTTGCGCCCGCCCGACATCTTGACGCCGGGCACCGGGCGGTCGGACAGGTCGTAGCGCTGCGCCAGCAAGGTCTTCTGACGCTGCAACACCTGCGGCTTCGCGCCCTGGTCCGACTTGATGACCGCGTCGAGTGGCGCCGTCGGCAGCGGCCGGTACGTCGCGTCGGGCGGCAATGGATCGGATGAGGCCGCGCTCGCGACGAGCAACGCCGGCACGAGCATCCAGAACATTCTTTTCATGTGGGGACCCCCTGCTGCAATTGGCGCCAGACTAACTACCGTGGCCGATCCGGGGAAGGCGGTAGGCTGGCAAACCCGTGTCCGCGCGGCCGTACGGCCGGGCTCACGGTGTCGCACGCGAAATTGCCGCGGCGCGCGCGTCGGTCAAACGACGACGCGACACCGGCGCACTCTCGCCGCTCGGCCGTAATGCCTCCTACAGCGCAGTCACCGGCGCGCGAAGCACAGTAGCGCCCCGCTCCACGCCCACGACCGCCATGCGACACCTCTTGTACGTCCTGCTCGCGCTGTGTGCATCCGAGGCCGCACTGGCGGCGACGCCAGTGGCGCCGCGCGCCGCTTCGCCGGATGAGGATGGCGACTGGCGAATGCCCGCGCGCGATTACGCGAACACACGTTACAGCGGGTTGACGCAGATCAACCGCGACAACGTGAAGAGCCTGCAGCCGACGTACAGCTTTTCCACGGAGACCAACAAGGGCCAGGAATCCCCGGTGCTCGCGGTGAAGGGCACGCTGTACTTCACCACCTCGTATCCGAACTACCTGTTCGCCATCGACCTCACCAAGCCCGGCGGCGCGGTGAAGTGGAAGTTCGACCCCAAGCCCGATGCGTCAGCCCAGGGCGAGGCCTGCTGCCAGCCGGTGAATCGCGGGCCGGTCTACGACAAGGGCACGCTCTACTACAACACCGTCGACGCGCACACCTTCGCCATCGACGCCGAGACGGGCGCGGTGAAGTGGAAGACCAAGGTCGGCGACTTCACGCGGGGCGAGACCTTCACCATGGCGCCCATCGTCGTCAACGGCAAAGTGCTGGTCGGCAATTCCGGTGCCGAGTTCGGCGCGCGTGGCTGGCTGGTGGCTCTCGACGCGAACGATGGCAAGGAGCTGTGGCGCGCGTTCCAGACGGGCCCCGACAAGGACGTGCTCATCGGTCCAGACTTCAAGCCCTTCTATCCACAGTACAAGGGCACCGACCTCGGCGTGAAGGAATGGCCGCCCGATCATTGGAAGATCGGCGGCGGCACGGTATGGGGGTGGATCTCCTACGATCCCGAACAGAATCTCATCTACCACGGCACCTCGAACCCGAGCCCGTGGAATCACGTCGTGCGCCCCGGCGAAAATTTCTGGACCGAGGGGATCTTCGCGCGCAATCCAGACACCGGCCAGGCGCGTTGGTTCTACCAGTACTCGCCGCACGGCCTCTGGGATCACTCCGCGGTCAACGAGAGCATCCTGCTCGACGTCGAGTGGCAGGGTCGCCCGCGCAAGGTGCTCGTGCATCCCGAACGCAACGGCTACATGTACGTCATCGACCGCACCACGGGCGAAGTGCTTTCGGCCGACGGCTACGTGCACATCACGGCGCACCGCGGCGTGGATCTCAAGACCGGCCGCCTGATCAGCAACCCCGACAAGACCCCCGCCGAAAACAAGGTGATCCGGGACGTGTGTCCCAACTCGCCCGGCGCCAAGGACTGGAACCCGTCCGCCTTCAGCAAGCAGACCGGCTGGCTGTACGTGCCGCACAGCAATCTGTGCATGGATTGGGAAGCCATTCCGGTCTCGTATATCAAGGGCACGCCTTACATCGGCGCGAAGCCCCGGTTCTTCCCCGGCCCTGGTGGCAATGCCGGCGAGTTCATGGCGTGGGATCCGATCGCGCGCAAGAAAATGTGGACCATCCCCGAACGCTGGCCGTTGTGGAGCGGTGCGCTGGCTACCGCATCCGGCCTCGTGTTCTACGGAAACCTCGAGGGCTGGTTCAAGGCGGTGGATGCGCAGACCGGCCAGGTGCTCTGGCAGTTCAAGACCACGTCCGGGATCGTCGGACAGCCGACCACTTTCACCGGACCTGATGGCAAGCAGTACGTCGCCATCCTCTCGGGCATCGGCGGCTGGCCCGGTGGCATGGTCTCCGGGAAGCTGGATCCCCGTGACCCCACGGCCGCGAAAGGCTTCGGAAACATGACTCAAGAACTCGTGAAGACCGCCAGTATCGGCGGCACCATGTATGTCTTCGGCCTGCCGAAATAGTTTGGCGCTGTGCGTTCTGCTGGCGCTCGCGGCCTGCCAGCGCGAGCAGCGCGACCTGCAGAAGCCCGCGGAGCAGTCCGCGCCGCCGGCGCAAACCGCCGTCAACACATTGGTGGGTGGGCAGACGGATCTTGCGATGCGCGCGCGTCAGCAGAAAGACTTCGGCGAGAATGCCTATCAGATCTCCCAGGGCCTGACACTCTATGGCGCCTTCAATTGCTACGGCTGCCATGCGTGGGGCGGCGGCGACATCGGTCCGCCGCTCATGGATGAGCAGTGGATCTACGGCGGCGAGATCGACCAGATCTATCAATCCATCGCCCAAGGTCGCGCGAACGGCATGCCGGCCTTCGCCGGCAAGATCTCCCCCGATCAGATCTGGCAGATCTCGGCCTTCGTGCGCTCGATGCAGGGTGCGGCGGACAAGGCCGCGAGCCCCGGCCGTGACGATCACCTGCGCACGCCGAATGCGCAGGAAGCACATTCAGCACCGCCGCGGGCCGGCGAGCGCGAGGACTAGCGCGGCTCGTCAGTTCGAAAGATAGACTCCGACGGGTAGTTCGGCATCGACGGCCCATTCATGGTCGGGCGCGCCATCCCGGCGCCGCAGGACGTCATGCCACTGGCGCGACTCCGGCAGACGAAGACGCGATGACGGCTGCGGATTCGCGCCCGCGAACGGGAAGCGTCGGAAGGTCACCAATACCTGGGCGTTGGCGCCACGACGCAGGAATGCGCCGCCCTCGCCGCCCGTGACTTCGCACGGTAGATAGTCGCCCGTCTCGAATGCGTCGGTGGTCGATCGCAGCCGCAGCAGCACGGCGATCAACAGCATCTTGATGCGTCCGTCCTGCCATTGCCCGGCGAGATCGCGGATGCTGGCTGCCGGGTCTCGCTCCCAGGCGGAGAGCATTTCACCCAGCATCCTCGAACGCAGGTCGTAGTCGACCGCGCGGCGGTTGTCGGGGTCGACGAGCGTCAGATCCCAGAGCTCCGAGCCCTGGTAGATGTCCGGCACGCCGGGCAGCGTGAGCTTCAGCACGGTCTGCACCAGGCTGTTGCGCGCGCCGGCGTGCGCGACGCGCTGCTGGAAGGGTCGGAACTCATCCATGAACCGCGGGGAGCCCAGGGCCGCATCGATGAGCGCAGTGAGCCGGGCTTCGTATTCCTCGTTGGGACGCGCCCAGCTGGTGCGGCGCCGCGCCTCGCGCGCGGCCTTGATCATGGCGCCGCCCAGCCGCTCCCGGTAGTCGGGCGACGGGGTTCCCCCTGACGCCGGGAAGCTTCCGAGCAGCGTCTGGTAAAAGAAGTACTCGAGCGCGGAGTCGTCGAGCGCGCGCGCTTCTTCGCCGAGGACCCGGTGCCAGCTGCGCACGCGCTCGGCCCACTGCTCCGGGATCTCCGCGAGAGTCACCAGGCGCATGCGCA
>DATLDQ010000079.1:0-10924 GCA_035525785.1 Steroidobacteraceae bacterium
ATACTGAACCACATGGTTCACTATACGAATACGCGCCTCGATGCTTCGTTCGCCGCTCTCTCCGACGTCACGCGGCGCGGAGTCCTCGAGCAGCTCGGGCGAGCCGAGGCTTCGATCACCGACCTCGCCGACCGATTCAGCATGACCCTCACGGGCATGAAGAAGCACGTCGGCGTCCTCGAGCAGGCCGGGCTCATCACCACCGAAAAGATCGGGCGCGTGCGCACCTGCCGGCTCGGCGTACGCCGCCTCGAGGAGGCTGCGTCGTGGATCGACCGGTTCCACGAAGTGTGGGACGCGCGCTTCGAGGCGCTGGACGAGGTCGTCGAAGATTTGAAACGGAAGGAGAAAAGAGATGGACGCAAGTAGAGAGACCGCGCCGGCCCGACCGCGCACGACCGTGGAACGCAAGTCCGACCGTGAGCTCGTCGTCACGCGGACCATCAACGGGCCCGCGCGCCTCGTGTTCGAGGCCTGGACGAAGCCTGAACTCTTCAGGAAATGGTGGGCGCCGCGCTCGATGGGCATGGTCCTGCATTCCTGCGAAATGGATGTCCGGGTCGGTGGCAGCTACCGCCTCAATTTCGGCGGCGACATGGACTTCTTCGGCAAGTACGTCGAGGTCACCCCGCATTCGCGGCTCGCGTGGACCAATGAAGAAGGTGGCGAGGGCGGCCCGGTCACCACCGTGACCTTCGAAGAGAAAGGCGGCAAGACCTTGCTGGTCGTGCGCGAGCTCTATCCTTCAAAGGAAGCGCTCGACGCTGCCGGCACGGGCGCCGCGGATGCGATGGGCGAGATGTTCGATCAACTGGACGAACTGCTCGCCACGCTCGGTGGTTAGAGCCGTTTGCCGATCGAAGCGGCGTTCACGTCCGTACGTCAGCGCCGGCGGCGAGACTCGCGGCGCGTCGCAGGTCCTGCACGACCTCGGCGCGCATCCTCGCCACGCTGTCGTCGCGTGCGCGCAGCAGCGCCGACGGATGCCACGTGGCGACCAGTTGCAGCCCTTCGTCCGTGGTCAGCATTTCACCGCGTGACGTTCCGACAGGACCTGCATCCGCGCACAGTGCGCGCAACGCGGTCGCGCCCAATGCGACGACGACCATCGGCCGTAGCCGCGCGAGTTCGCCACGTAACCAGGTCTCGCAGGCCGCCACTTCCTGCTGTGCCGGCGTCTTGTGGATCCGGCGCTTGCCGCGCGGCTCCCATTTGAAATGCTTGACGGCGTTCGTGACATAGACGGATTTGCGGTCGATGCCGGCCTCTTCGAGCAATTGGTCGAGCAGTCGGCCCGCGGGGCCGACGAATGGACGGCCCTTCAGGTCTTCTTCGTCACCCGGTTGTTCGCCCACCAACACGAGGCGGGCGTCGGGCGGACCTTCGCCCGCCACCGCCTGCGTGGCGTGTTCCCACAGCGGACATCGCCGGCATGCATCGAGCTGCAGCTGGTCGGGCACTCCTGCGCCCTCCTCCCGCCTCGCCGGTCCGTCGCTGTGGATCGGCGCATGTCGCGCGCGCGCCGCCGGCTCGTCGAAGCGGGCGACCGTGCGCGGCGCCTCACGCATCAGCGTCGGGATCTCGACTGCCTCGGGCAGATTCTTCCATCGATGTTTGGGCATCTCGCGTTTCATCGCCGCGGGCTTCAGTCGCGCCACGTTGCAGATGCTGCGGTAGTAAGTGCGCCAGAGACCTTCGTGCGCATCGCTGCGTGGCAGCGAGTCTCGGGACGGTGATTCCTCGAATCGCAGCTCGCGCTGATCCCAGACCGCCGCGCCCTCGGGCGTCACGATGGTCCAGTCCATGTTGGCGAAGCGGCGCACGAAAAATGGCGCGCCTTCGCGCAGGATCAGATGCTGCGGCTCGTACCAGGCGACGAAGCGCGGTCGACCACCTTCTTCGAGAGGCGGCAGTTCGCGGAACCGGACGAAAGCATGCATCTTGTGGAGGTCGCGGTGAACGTCATGCGCAAAACGACGAGCCTGTGCCAGCGCGGGGTCGGCCGCATCGGCGAGGAAATCTCGGCCCTCGCGCTGCAGCCGCCACAGGAGGCGGTACATGAGGTCCCAACGACCCGGGTCGCGGTGCAGGGCGACCGCGCGCAGCAGCCGCAAGAACTCTTTCGGAACCGGGGCCACTTGCACGGGCGCCCCGCGCACGCCATCCGTCACAATGCCTGGGACCTCGGAGGCCGCGAAGAGGCTGGGATGCGTCGCGTCCGACCATCCGGCGGCATCGGGTGACACTTCCCCCGCGAGCAGTTGCCGCGCTGTAGCGCGCCAGTCGTCGAAATCGCGCGGAACGGTCACCGGCTTTCAGAACAACGACTGCTGCTGAGGCGCAGGCGCCGCGACACGCGCACGCAAAGACTCGGATGACGCGGCGTCGAGCGGCGGCCTGTAGTCGACGGCCACGATGAAATGGCGCGCTCGAGAGAGGCGGCAACCGAGGCTCGTGAGGTCGCCGATGCGCAGACGACGCAGGCGCCGGGTGGCCAGGATGCGGTTGACGACGCGTACGCCGAGCCCCGGAACGCGCAACAACACCTCGCGCGGCGCGATGTTCACATCGACCGGGAACCGATCGCGATGCGCGAGCGCCCACTGCGTCTTGGGATCCACGTCCAGATCCAGTTTTCCCGATGGCATGCCGGCGCGAAGCTCGGGCAGCGTGAAGCCATACCCGCGCAGCAGCCAGTCAGCCTGGTAGAGGCGGTGCTCTCGCATCAGTGGTGGCGCACGATTCGGCAGCGCATCGGCCGCGGCCGGAATCGGACTGAATGCAGAGTAATAGACGCGTCTCAGCCGGTAAGCGTGATACAGCGTGTCGGCCGTCCCGAGCACGGTGGCGTCGTCGGCGTCGTCCGCGCCGACGATGAGCTGGGTGCTCTGACCTGCCGGTGAGAAACGCGGCGCGACTTTGCGGGCCGCCGCCGTGCGCGCGGGCTGCTCGGCACGCACCTCGTCGATGCGCGTGCGGATCCCGGCCATGGCGCGCTTGATCACGGGCTGTGACTTCTCCGGCGCGAGCCGGGTCAGGGCGTGTTCCGTCGGTAGTTCGATGTTCACGCTCAGGCGGTCGGCCCATCTACCGGCTTCCTCGATGATTTCCGCGCTCGCCTCGGGAATGGTCTTCAGGTGGATGTAGCCGCGAAAGGCGTGCTCGGTACGGAGCGTGCGCGCCACGTTCACCATCTGTTCCATGGTGTAGTCGCTGCTGCGGATGATGCCGCTGCTGAGGAACAGCCCTTCGATGTAATTGCGGCGATAGAAGTCGAGCGTCAGCGACACCACTTCGTCGGCCGAGAAGCGCGCGCGCGGGATGTCACTCGAACGGCGGTTGATGCAGTACTGGCAGTCGAACAGGCAGAAGTTAGTCAGCAGGATCTTGAGCAGCGAGACGCAGCGGCCATCGGGCGTGTAGCTGTGGCAGATGCCCATCCC
The DNA here is from genome assembly GCA_035525785.1 of Steroidobacteraceae bacterium. Lineage (GTDB taxonomy): Bacteria > Pseudomonadota > Gammaproteobacteria > Steroidobacterales > Steroidobacteraceae > CADEED01. Next base: position 3,444 of record DATLDQ010000079.1, read on the forward strand.
CGTGGTGGAACCGAGGCCTTTGCCGGGCGCCGAGTACCGCTTGGGCGCGCCGCTGCTCGCGCACGAGGCGTCGTACTTCGCGGCGTCCGCGAGAATGGCGAGCTTGCGTTCGAGATCCATACTGTGTATTTAAACAGTACGCGTGCACTGCCACCATAGGTGCTCGCCGACAAACGCGACGTCGTGCGCGCCAAACGGATCCGGCAACCGTCTAGTATCGCGACGTCGACATTCCATCGAGGAACCCAATGACAGGCGTGAGGCTACTCACGAGCTCGGACATCGACGCGGTGGCCGAACTTCACAACACGGTGTTCCTCCCGTCACGACCGATGACCCCGCAAGTGCGGCAGCGTTATCGCCATTGGCTCGAGACAGTCTTCCTCAACAACCCGGCCCGCCTGCCAACCTATGATCCACTGGTCTACGAGCACGAAGGAACGGTCGTCGGCTTCATCGGCGTCGCGGGACGTCGGTTCACGCTTCGCGGTCAGACCTATACGGGAACGCTGCATTCCAACTTCATCGTGCATCCCGCGCATCGCGGACGGGGAGTCGGCGGCGCGCTGTTCCGCGCCTACCTGGAATTGCCGCGCGACTTCGCGTTCGTCGACGAAGTGGGCGAGAGCAACCGACCCTTGCACGAACGCCTGGGGATGACGGTCAGCCTGGCGCAGAGCGTTCGCTGGATATTGCCGCTGCGGCCGGTGCGTCGCCTTGCTTCGATGGTCACGGACCGGCTGCCAAAAGTCTTGCGCCCGGTCTGTCTGCTGCCCGCCCGCGCCATGGATGCGATGCTCCGCCGCGTTCCGCGCAGTCCCTACCGGTTCAGTGCGCCCGACCTGCAGGTCGCTCCCCTGACTGCTGCCGGGCTGGCTTCACTGCTCGCGGGCGCGAAAGGCGACGATCTGCTGCGGCCGGATGCTGCCGATGGCGCGATCGAGTGGCTGGTCGAGCGTGCCCGGTCGATGCGCGAGCACGGGCATGGGCAACTCGTGATGCAAAGTCTGCATGCCAGGGGCGAAGCAGTCGGTTGGTATGTCTACTACGCCAACAAGGGCGGACGCTGCGAGGTGCTGCAGCTGGTCGCCGAGCCCGCGTGGGCTGCTCTCGTCGTCGACAGCCTGACTCATGACGCATGGCTCCGCGGAGCCACGAGCCTGTCCGGGGTTCTGCATCAGCCGCTGCTGGCTCCGCTTGCAGAGCGCCGCGCGGTGTTCGAACCGTCGGTGCGCTGGATGCTGGTGCAAACCCGGCACCCCGCCATCCTCGAAGCTTTCACTCGCGGGCAAACACTGCTCTCGCGGCTCGATGGGGAGTGGTGTCACCATGCGTGAGAGAGCGGCAGAAGCCAGTACATGAACCCGCGCCGGCGAAAATCGCGATGATGCGTCGACTGCTGGCGGGTTTGTTAGCCACCGAACCGCTGCTGCGCAGGGCGCGCCGCAGATCACCCCCCGGCGTCGCGGTGCTGATGTACCACGAAGTGCTCGGTGACGACGACGCCGCGGAGGCGTGGACGGCCGTCCGGGTTTCCGAGCTGCGCCGCCAGATCGAATATCTGAAATCCGCGTTCGACATCCTGTCCATGGATGAGGCGTTGACGCGCGGCGAGGCGATGCGGCCCGCCGTGGTGCTCACGTTCGACGATGGCGGCGCGGGGAATCACCGACACCTGCTGCCCGTGGTGAGAGAAGCGCGTGTGCCCGTGACGGTGTTCGTCGCGACCGGGCACGTGGAATCAGGCCGGCTCTACTGGTTCGATCGGGTCATGAACGCATTGCAGGTGGTCGAACCACTCCGCCTCGACCTGCGAGACGTCGGCCTGGATGAGTACGCCGTGGGTCCGCCGAGCGGCGCGGAGAACTGGGCCAGGATCCAGCGCCTGTTGGTGGACATCAAGGCCGCCGGTGTCGAGCGCAACGAAGAACTCGCCGACATCGTCGAGGAGCGTGCCAGGGCGGCTGGCGGCGCTGTCCGCGCGCCATTGCAGCCGATGACGGTTCAGCAGGTCCGCGAGCTCGCGGAATGTCCGCAGGTGACCATCGGCGCGCACTCGCATGCGCACAGCCTGCTGACGCAGATGTCCAGCGCGGATACCGCGGCCGATGTAGCCACTTCGCGCCGACTGCTGCAGCAGTGGACGGGTCAACCCGTGGAGCATTTCGCTTATCCGAGCGGGGAATACGACGCCAGAGTGCGCGAGAACGTCATCGGCTGCGGGTTTCGCACCGCCGTCACCACCGAGAAGCGGTTGTGGCGGTCGGGCTGCGATCCGTTCGCGATCCCGCGCATGAGCGTCGGCCGGTACGATTCGGCCAGCATCTTCAGGCTCGCCCTGGGTGGCGGAGCCCGATCAGTGCTCCGCGCACAGCTCTGACGAGACACTCTTTGTTGAGACCAGCTTCCTGAATTCCACACACGCATCACCTCCGCATACGGAATCTCCCCTCACCGTTACGATCGTCGGACGCGACGCCCTGGCCGGGCTGCGGGCCGAGTGGAACGATCTCTGTCAACGCATGGAGTACGCGACGCCGTTTGCCACCTGGGAGTGGGCCGATGGCTGGCTCCAGGGCATCGGTCGCGACGCGGATGTGCTCATCGCAGTCGCTCGCAGAAGCGGCCGTGCCGTCGGGATCCTGCCACTTGCGCGCCGCGGTTCCAGCACCTGGCTGCCGGCGCTGACGATGCTCGGCGTGGATCGCCTTTTTCCGGATCACCTCGCAGTGCTGGCCGAGGGAGAAGTGCGCGACGGCATGCTTGCCGCGCTGCTGCGCGCGGCGCTGGCTGCCGCCGGTAGTCGCGCGCGCATCGACCTGCCGATGGTGGCAGCGGATTCAGGCATGGATCGGGCTTGCGTTCACACGGGTCTTCCGGCGCGAGTGCGCGCGGCCGGCATCGCTCCGTACCTGCCGATCCGCGGCTCGTTCGATGAATTTCTCAAGGGACTGTCTTCGAACGAGCGATACAAGATCCGCAATCGGACCAAGAAAATGCTCGCCCTGCCCGGCGTGCGCTTCGGCGCGGTGGCGGCCAACGAACTACCCGCGGTGCTGGACCGGTTGCGTGTATTGCACGCGTTGCGCGCGACACAGAAAGGCATCGAAAGTTCTTTCGACCGGGATGATGTCCAGCAATTTCACGCCCGACTCGTGGCTGCACTGCCTGCCGAATCCGTGGCCTTCCGCTGCCTGTGGTCGGGCGACGAGATATTTGCGGTGTTCTACGGATTCACGATGCAGGGTCGGCTGTTCTATTTCCAGCTCGGTTACGACCCGGCCTGGTCGGATCGCTCTCCCGGCATCGTGCTGCTTTCAGAGGTCATCCGCGACGCCCATGAGCGTGGCTGCACCGAATTCAACTTTCTGCAGGGCGACGAGTCGTTCAAGTGGACCTGGACCAAGCAGAGTCGCACGCTCAACCACTGGACGTTCTACAGCCCCGGCGCGATGGGCTGGCTGCGCAAGACGGGCGAGGTGGCATTCGACCGATTGAAGGCCATCGTCAAGGCATTGCTACTGCGGGTACGTCGCCGCAAATGAGCGCCAACGCCGGGCTGACTAGCTCGCCGCGGTGACGTAACGCAATCTGCCGATAGTGTCCCTGCGGAAGCGCGCCAGGCGAGCGCGCAGCCCCTGATCGATGGACGCGCGCTTGCTGTACAAGGCGGATTGCAGCGACCGCTCGTCGCTGGAACGTTTGGCCGCACTGGCGTAGTAGGCGGCCGTCTTCCCGGCAGACATGCCAGGCGTGGCTAACCACTCCGGCGCCATCTGGCCGAGCACATGGACATCGGTGAGCACCTTCGAGAGACCCGTGCCGGTGACCGGGCAGACGCTCTGAAAGGCGTCTCCGATCAGCACGACTCCAGGTTGCGGCGTGACATCGCTGGTCCACAAATCGATCGCGGCCGCATTCACGCGGCCGACGATCGTGAAATTCCCCACTACCCTGCGCAATCGCGAGAATGTCCGCTCGAGTGCGGCCCCCGTGTTGAGTCGCATCTCACGACTCCATTCCGATTGTGGATCGTGGTACGAAAAGAGATTGGCGCGCACTCCAACCGGCGTGGGGAACAGCGTGAGGAAGCCCACGCGGTCGCTATATCGGTCCGGGAGCACATTGACGCCGTCGTGCGGCAGCCCGCCCGCGTCGAGCGCGAGGTCGAAGCCAAAGGCAATACTGTGATGCGTGGAAACGTCGCGCCGTACCGCGCCCGTCACTTGTCGCAAGCGACCGCTGGTGCCCGCCGCCACCACCACGAGTCTCGCCGTGACCGTGCCACCACTCTGCAGCTTTACCGCTGGATTGCTGCCCGCGGTATCGAGCTCGCTCGCCGTGTCGATGATCTGCGTGACGGCCGACGGTAGTTTGTCGCGCAGCGTGTTGACGAAATCGTGGTAATGCATGCCGAACTGATCGATCTTCAGCCGCTGGATGATCGAATCACGGCGATAGACGACGACTTCGCGCAGTGGCGAGATCGCCGGCATGGCCTGCTGCAGCAGATCGATCTCCTTCAGGATCGCGAACTGGTCGGGTTCGAGCTTCTCGGCCTTGAAAGTGGGCGGACACTTGGCGCGGTTGTCCACCAGGCCCACGCGCAGGCCCCGCGCGCACAGAACGTGCGCCGCGCAAACGCCGGCCGCACCGGCGCCGATCACGAGTATGTCGAAGTCAGTCGACCGGCCTGCCTCAACCGCACTCAAGATTTCTCCTCCGCGAATTCCGGCGCAAGGGAGCGGTACAGCGATTCGTGTCGCCGTATCATCTGCGAAAGACTGAACGAGTCCTCCGCGCGGCGGCGTGCGGCGGCGCCGAGGCGCGAGCGCAATCCAGCGTCGTCATGAAGCTTGGCCATGGCGTCCAGCAAAGCCGTCTGGTCCCGCGGTGGAATGACGAATCCGGTCGCGCCGTCTTCCACGGCTTCAGCATTGCCACCGATGCGTGTGACCACGAGCGGCAGACCCATGGCCATCTTTTCGATGATGGAGTTCGAGAAGCCTTCGTTCATCGACGGGATGAGGACGGCGATATCGAGTGCGTGCATGGGCGGGCGTACGTCGTTCATCGGGCCCGTAAATGTCACGAGGCCGGCGAGGTCTGATTCGGAAACCTCCTTCCGGTAATGCTCGAGCAGTGGTCCGGCGCCTATCAACACCAGCCTGGTCGCTGGCTGGCGGCGATGAAACTCGCGAAACGTCTGTAACAGCAACGCGTGATCCTTCTCCGGTCGGAAGGCGGCGGACATGCCGATCACGAAGTGCTCGGGCGTCAGGCCGAGTGCAGCGCGGGCGGCCGAGCGAGTGGCTGCGTCGGGCACTGCAAACCGCTCGAGATCGACGCCGTTGTAGATGATGGACATGCGTTCGGCTGGAACGCCTTCCTTGCGCGCGACCACGTCGGCGACCACCTTCGACACCGCGATGTAGTGCTGGGTGATCGGCCGCACGAGACGATGCAGGAAGAAGTGCAGTCCGTTCTTGTAGTCCGCCGCGTCGCGCTTGCTGGCCACGAAGTGACGCACGCCAGACAGCCGCGCAACCACTGCGCCATAGACATCGGATTTGAAATGGAAGGACTGCACGATGTCGATGCCGTGATCGCGGATGTATTTGCGCAGCACCCCGGCCTGGCGAACCGCCCGCGGCGTGTAGTACTGATCCACCGAAATGGGCTGCACTTCGATACCCGATGCGCGGGCTTCGTCGACGAGCACGTTCGGCAGGTAGTTGAAGACGACGACCCGGCATTCGAAGGCATCGCGATCCAGGTTCTTCAGCAGATAGGCGAGATGCCTCTCGGTGCCGCCGGGCAGACCCCAGTAGTCGATGAGAAACAGGATGCGGATCTTGCGGGTGGGCGGATTCATGCAGGTGCTTGTATATCGCGATCTTAGGGTGCGTGCGCCTGTGACGCAGCCAGGCATACGGGATATGTGATAGCCATTGCATTTCCACCGGCGACCCTGCCCCGCGGTCCGTGGCACCATACGCCTCCTCCCAATGACACAGGGCCTGCGCACCCCATGCGTTTGTCGTCGACTATTTCTCACCTGTTCGGCACCGGACTCCTTCTCGCGACGCTTGCCGCACCGGCTCTTGCCCAATCGCCGTTTCCGGTTCCCGGCGCGGAATCCCTGCCCCCGGAGCAGGGGCGTGAAGAATTGCTGCGGGCTTGCAATGTCTGCCATCCCATCATGGCCATGCTCGGGCAGCAGCGCACCGAGCCAGAGTGGCGAGGGGTCGTGGACGCGATGCGTGGGCGGGGCGCGAAAGTCAACGATCAGGAGGCCGCGCGAATCGCGGGGTACCTCGCCAAACATTTCGCACCGGGAATGCCGGTAAGACCGGGAGCGGGACGCATGCCGGGCGGGCGCACGTTCATCCTCGGGGGTCGTCCGCCCGATGCCGAGCCCGTCGTCGGCAGTCCACTCGAAACGCGTGATCCTGTCGGTGCGAACCAGAAGCCACTCCTCGTCGGGCAGACGCGCGCACCGGCCATCCGCACTCATATGCCGGTGCAAGCCACGGTGGTCGCCCATGGCCTGAACCATCCGTGGGCGCTCGCATTCCTGCCGAATGGCCACAAGTTGATCACCGAAAAACCCGGAGCCATGCGCGTCATCTCCGCCAGCGGCGAAGTCGGCGCGCCGATCGCCAACGTGCCGGAGGTGCTCTACAAGAGCGACGGCGGCCTGCTCGATCTCGTGATCGACCCTGCCTTCGCGAGCAATCGTCAGCTGTACTTCGCTTTTTCGGAACCTCGCACCGGCGGCTCCGGCCTCACACTCGCCAGTGCGCGGCTCAGCGCCGACGAGACCGCGCTCGAAGCCGTGCGTATCCTGTTGCGCATCGAACCGACGCATACCAGCGTTTCTCATTTCGGCTGCCGGCTGTTGTTCGACCGGCAAGGCAAGTTGTTCATGACTTCCGGCGAACGCATGGACCCCGTGATCCGGGTCCAGGCGCAGCAGCTCGACTCGCGACTGGGCAAACTACTGCGCCTCAACACCGACGGCAGCGCCGCGCCGGGCAATCCGTTCGAAAAGACCGCGGGCGCCCTGCCTGACATCTGGACGTATGGGCATCGCAATTCCCAGGGGTTGGCATATCACCCCAGAACACACGAGCTCTGGTCGATCGAGCACGGCGAGGCGGGCGGCGACGAGCTGAATCTCATCGAGCCCGGCCACAATTACGGCTGGCCGCTGATCGCCTATGGCACCGAGTACGACCGGAGCCCCATCAACGGCGGGCTCACGAACGCCCCGAAGATGGAGCAGCCGAAGTATTTCTGGGATCCGGCCATCGGGCCTACCAGCATGACGTTCTACGACGGCAAGCTGCTTCCCGAGTGGCGCGACAACCTGTTCATCGCCGCGCACATGGGCCAGCACGTCGCGCGCCTCGTGCTCAAGGGTCACCGCGTGGTGGGTGAAGAGCGGCTGCTGCTCGATCAGCGGCAGATGATGCGCT
>DATLDQ010000085.1:0-55905 GCA_035525785.1 Steroidobacteraceae bacterium
GTCCTCGCGTTGCTGCTTGCGCCGCTGGGCGATGAGGAACAGCACCACCAGGCTGCCCGAGAGCAGCAGCGCCAGCAGCGTGGACTCGCCCACCAGCATCACTCTGCGACGGTCGTGCCGCGCGGCGATTTCCGCGCGACGTTGGTCCATCTGCTGGCTGCTCAGGCTGGTCTGCGTATCGAGCAGCGCGCGCTCCAGGAACTCGTTGCTGCGCATTTCCCCGCGCAGGAGGATGGTCCACCAGAACACGAGCGAAGCGGTGGCGAGCAGCGTCACGCCGAGCACGATGAGCTCGACGCGTTCGGCAAACCACTGTCGCAGTCCGGGTTGCATCAGGTCTCGCTGGCCAGCACGTCCAGCAGTCTATCGATATCGGCGGTGCCGTGAGCGGCCGACAGGAAGCAGACCTCGTATGCCGATGGCGGGAGATAAACGCCACGCGCCAGCCATGATCGGTACCGGCGGTGGTAGTCCGTGACCGCATCCGGCGAAATGGCCGCCGCGGCTACCGGCAGCGTCGCGGCCATGTCGAAGTATGGCCAGACGATGGGCCCGATGCGCGGCAGCTGCGCGATCTTGCGCAGCGGATGGCGTGCATGGGCGGCATCCAGGTGCTGCCCTAACATCTCGATGTGCCGGTACGGCTCGCCGCTGGCGAGCTCGGTCAGCGTGGCCACGCCAGCCGCGAGACACACCGGATTTCCGGCCATGGTGCCCGCCTGGTAGACGGGGCCCAGCGGGGCGAGCTGCGACATGAGGTCCTTGCGGCCCAGCACCGCGGCGACCGGCAGTCCACCGCCGACGATCTTGCCGAGCGTCGTGAGGTCGGGCTCGACGCCCGCCACCTTGTCATAGCCGTGGTAGCCGAAACGGAAGCCCGTGATCACCTCGTCGAAGATGAGCACGGTGCCGTGCGTGCGCGTGAGCTCGCGAAGTTTGCGCAGGAATTCCGTCGTCTGCAGCAACAGGCCGTTGTTGGCGGGCACTGGCTCGATGATGGCCGCGGCCAGCTCCTTGCCATGCTCGCGAAAAGCCTGTTCCAGCGCCGCCGGATCACCGAGCGGTATCACCAGCGTATCGGCCGCCACCTGCGCCGGCACGCCGGCGCTGTCGGCCAGACCCTGCGTGACCACGCCGCTGCCGGCCTTGACCATCAGCGAATCCACGTGCCCGTGATAGCAGCCGTCGAACTTCAGGATGCGGCGGCGGCCGTTGCTCGCGCGCGCGATGCGCACCGCGGTGGCAACGGCTTCGGTGCCGCTCACGACGAAGCGCACCATCTTCGCGTACGAGTAGGCGGCCAGCACGCGCTCGGCCAGCTCGCCCTCGTGGCGATGCGCCGTGCCGAAAGCAAGACCGTCGGCGGCCGCGCGCTGTACGGCTTCGACCACCTTCGGGTGCGCGTGGCCGAGGATCAGCGGGCCCCAGGCCATGCAGAAGTCGAGATAGCGGTTGCCGTCCTCGTCGACGACATGCGCGCCGCGCGCCTCCTTGAAGAAGACCGGTGTGCCGCCCACCTTGCGGAAGGCTCGCACCGGGCTCGACACGCCGGCGGGGATCAATGCCTCCGCGCGTGCATAGAGCTCGGCGGAGCGCGCGAGCGTCGGTGAATCAGGCGGGCGCGAGGCCCGCGACGGCGGCACGGATGAATTCGTCACGTTGCTTTCCTTCGTTCAAATCTTGCGGTAGTTCGACATTGCCCGCCAGCCAGCCGGATTCGCTGGCGACGCCGAGATGCGCGCGCCGTCCGATGACGTGGCAACCGAAAGGCGTGGAGCAGCCACCCTCGATGACGCGCAGGAACTCGCGCTCCCAGCGCGTGGCCTCGACGCAACTGGCGTCGGCCAGCAGCGCGAGCTGCGCATCGATCGCAGCGTCATTGGCGCGGCATTGCGCGGCCAGGGCGCCCTGCCCCGGCGCCGGTACCCACCATTCGGGCGGTAGTTCGATCTTGACGAACGCCGACAGGTCGAGCGCGAGGCGCGTGAGACCCGCTGCGGCCAGGATGATGGCATCGACGTTCTTCCCTTCGCCGAGACGGCGCAGACGCGTGGGCACGTTGCCGCGCAATGGCACCGACATCGCCTGCGGCGCATAGCGACCCAGCAAGGCGCCGCGACGCAGTGACGACGCACCCACGCGCGTGCCCTGCCGCAGCGGCAGGAAGCCATCACTTCGCGGCTGGTGAAACTCGGGTCTCACCAGCAGCCAGTCGCCGGCCGGGGCGCGGGGCAGGATGGTCCGATTCAGCAGTCCGTCGGGCATCGCGGTAGGCAGATCCTTGAGCGAGTGCACCACCACGTCTATGCGATTCTCCAGCAGCGCCAGCTCGAGCTCGCGCGTGAAGAACCCCTTCTCCATCTTGCCTACGAGCAATGGCGACTGATCGAGGTCCCCGCGAGTCGCGATCACGGTGATGTCCGGATGCCAATGCGAGTCGGGCGCGGACTGCCCCAACGCCGCCAGCACCGTGCGCGATTGCCACAGCGCGAGGTCGCTGCCGCGGCTGCCGATGATGCGCGCGCTCATGGTTCGCGCCTTGCCGCGGCGATGAATTCGTGCAGCATGGCGTTCACTTCGGAGGTGAGCTTGCGCGCGCGCTGCGGCGGCAGGCCCTCGATCAGGGCGGGTAGTTTGTTCTGCATGAATTCGGTGCGGATGGCGGTCATCGCGGCGAGCGTGTCGCTGGGCGGCGGGGCGAGCAGGGTCTGGCCGATCTTCTCGGCACTGGCCGCGCACTCGGCTTCGAGCGACGCGTATTCGGCGTCGGGCAGCACGGCGCCCTGGCCATCGAGCAGCTCATCGAGCGCGGTGAGATGCCAGCCTGGCGCATCCTCGATCTGCAGCGGGCTGCCGAGATCGAAAGCCCTGCGTCCGGCCCCTGGGGGCAGTGTCAGCCAGGCATGTGGCGCGCCGGAGGCCACGATGACGATCGACGCGCGAGTCACCGCGCCGTCGAACGCGCGCATGCTGGCGCGGTTGAAGCTCTCGACCGCGGTGAAGCCTGCGTCCGCGAGCGCACGCAACATCGCGCGCCCGATCTCGCCGAGCCCGAACACCGCAATCGGGGAGTCACGCGGCACGTCGGTGATGCGATCCATGACGAGTTGTTGCACGCCGCCCGTGCGGCCTTGCGGCAGGATGCGCCGCGCCTTGCCGAGCATCTCACCCACGCCGCGCCAGACCACGTGGAGGCTGCGGCACACCGTGCCGGCTTCGTGCGCGCGTTCGAAGGAACGCAATACCTGGTTGCCGATGGCGTGCTCGCCCTGCGCGACCGAATCGAGCCCCGCGGCCACGCGCAGGAGGCCGCCCGCCGCCGCCGCGCCATGCCTGACACGGGGACGCAGATGATCGGGATTCTCGGCCGCGCCGGTCAGCGTCGCGCTGAAGAGCTCGGCCGCCCAGGCCGGATGCTCGGCGGCAAACAACCACTCGACGCGCGCACAACTCTCGATGCGCACCACGCCCGAGATTTGTCCGGCTTCGAGCAGTTGCTGCGAGGGCCCGCCCGTCCCCGCGTCGATGGCCGCGAGCGCCGCGCGCACCGCGGACGGTGCCTCGCGATAACTCATGCCGACGAGCGCGAGCGGGATCATGGCCGCTAGCCGAATTCCGCCGCGGTGTCGCAGAGCGCCGCCACCGTTTCCGGCGGCGTTCCGGGCAGGATCCCGTGGCCCAGGTTGAGGATGCAGCTGCGGCCGCCAGAAGTTCGTTTCATGGTCTCCAGCAGGTCGCGCGTGCGCTTGCGGATGACGTCCGCGCTGCCTAACAACAGCACGGGGTCGATGTTTCCCTGCAGCAGGTGATGCGGATACATCTCGCGAGCCACCTGCCACTCCGTGCGCCAATCGAGCGAGAAGCCGGTGACGCCGCTCTCGCCGAGCAGCGGCAGCAGGTGATGACCACCACGCACGAACAGCAGCGTGGGCACCTTGCGCGCGTTCAGCTTCGCGGTGATCCGCTGCAACGCCGGCAATGCGAAATCGCGGTATTCGTCCGGCGCCAGCAAGCCGCCCCAGGAGTCGAACAGCTGCACGGCGTCGGCGCCGGCATCCACCTGCGCGAGCAACAGGTCCGCGACCACGTCGGCGATGGTGTTCAACGCGCGGCGTGCGAGCACGGGATCGCGATGCATGAGCGTACGCGCTTCGCGGAAATCGTCGCTGCCGCCACCTTCGACGCAGTAGGCGAATAACGTGAACGGCGCGCCTGCGAAGCCCAGGATGCCGTAACGGTCTTTCAGCGTGTCCTTGAGATGCCGCACGGCGCGCGGCAGATAATCGATGCGGCCAAGCACGCCATCGAGCTGCCAGGCATCGAAGTCTGCGCCGGTACGCAGCGGCCGCGCGATGCGCGGGCCTTCGCCGGGGCCGAAGGTCACGCCGAGGCCCATGGCCAGCGGCACCACGAGGATGTCGGAGAACACGATGGCCGCATCGAGCTTGAACTTGTCCAGGGGCTCGAGAGCGGCACGCGTCGAGAGTTCGGGGTTCTGGCAGACATCCCAGAAGCTGTGCTCGGCGCGAAGCGCGCGGTAGCCCGGCAGGTATCGACCCGCCTGACGCATCAACCAGGCCGGCGGGCGGTCGAGCGCGTCACCGCGCAGCGCCGCGAGGAATCGCTCACGCGAGTGCATCGGGGAATAACTCCATGGGAATCAAAAACGAGCCTACGTGCCCCTGCCCGGCCATGTGTCACAGATAGGTCACGGGGAGCCGGCTCGCGAGCTTCGTTCGCGCCCGCTGCTAACATCCGCGACGGAGCTCGCAATGCCATACACCTGGATCATCACCAAGTCCCAGCCCCACGCCGACAGCGTAGTGATCCAGCTGCGTCGGCAGAATTTCCACGCGCTCGCACTGCCCTGCATCGAACACCAGTGGCTCGACTGGCCGGAGCTGCAACGCATGGGTGCGGGGGGGCCGGCGGTGCTGTTCGTGACCAGCCGCGCGGCCGCGGCGCGCGTGGACATTCCCCGGAACATCGACCCGGTGAGCGACAAGGCCGTCACGGTGGCGGCCATCGCGCCCACCACGTCGGGCACGCTCGAGTCGCGCGGCATTCGAGTCGGGCTCACCGCGCGCGGTGGAGTGCGCGAGCTCGCGCAGGCCGTGCACGATTCGTCGGCGATTCCCGCCGGCGCGGAAGTGTTCTACCCCACGAGCGACGCGGCGCTGCGCCAGCCCGAACACCAGTCGGCCGTGGCAACGCTGTCGCAGCGGCTCCGGGTGCATGTCCGGGCGGTGTATTCGACGCTGGCCCCTGCGAACCTGGAACAGGAACTCGCCGGCTCGTGCAACCCGCATCTGCCCAACGGCTACTGCTTCTGGAGCCCGTCGGCCATCGAGAATTTTGCCGCCGCGCGCGGTTTCGAGCTCGCGCCGGGGCCGGCCGTCCTGGTTGGCGGCTCGACCGAACGCTGCTGGCGGGACAGCGCGCCGCCAGCCTGGCGGCGGGCCTTCCGGCACGATGCGGATACGCCGCTCGAATGGTCGCTACGTTTCCTCGAGCGCGGCCAGGACACCGCGGGCAGCTAGCTACTTGAGCGAGCCCGGCTTGCGCATCATCTTGCGGATGTCGGCCAGGTGCATCTCTTCGGCGGCGATCTGGTCGCGCGCGTATTCCTCGAGAAGCACACTCTTGCCTTCCGCGAGCTTCAGCAGGTCGTAATAGGCGTCCAGGCCCACCTTCTCGTGCTCGTGGGCCTCCTTGAGGATCTCGTTGACGTCGTGCTGGTGCGTCTCGAGCAACGAACCGATCTTCAGCGAGGGATGACCGCCGAGCGCCGTGATGTGCTCACCGGCCAGAACCGCGTGCGCATTCGATTCGGTCGCCTGCTCGCGCAGCCAGCCGACGATCGGGATGCGGTTGTGACCGAAGATCATGAAGCTGTAGTGCATGTAGCGCACCACGCCCGCTAGCTCGAGCTCGAGGATGCGGTTGAGACTGTCGATCATCCGCTTGACGAGCTTGCTGTCCATTTCGGAATCGGCCATGACATCCCTCGGCGTTTGGTTACGGGGCGGGATGTTAGTGCACTCGCGCGCGGATTTCAGGTTTGCGAATGCCAATGCGAATCCGTCGCAATCTGCGGCAGCACCGCGGGGCGCGCGCATCGCACGCGCCCCGCGAGGCTCCCGGTCGTCAGAACTTCGCGCGCACGCCCAGGAAGTAGCGCTTGCCGAAGGTCTCGTTGCCGATGCGGCGGAACGGATTGTTGTTTTCGATTTTCTGCTCGTCGAGCAGGTTCACGACGTCCGCGAACACGGTGAAGTTCTTGTTCGCCGTCCAGCTGACCGAGGCATCGAGCGTCCCGTAATCCTCGTTGAACTCGGGCAGGCCGCCGCGGCCGGCCGCCGTCAGCAGCCATTCCTTGCGCCAGTTGTACGCGGTACGGACGCTGAACTTCGCGTTCTCGTAGTAGATGGACGCGTTGTAACTGCTCTCGGAAAGGCCCGGGAACGGCAGCAACTCGCCGGTCAGCAGGTTGGTGCCCTTGAAGCCCTTGTCATTGGCGAACGTGGCGTTGGCCACCACACCGAAGCCATTCCACGGCGCGGGCAGGAAGTCGAACGCATACTGCCCGCCGATTTCGAAGCCGTCGATGGTCACCTTGTCGGTGCCGTTGACGGGCCGCGAAATGCTGTAGGTGAGCCCGTCGATGGTCTCCGGTGTCGCCTGGTTGATGATGAACCGGCCGATCTCCGTGCGGAAATATGCTGCCGACACATAGTTGACATCGGAGAAGTAGTACTCGAGGCCCGCATCGTATTGACGCGCTTCGAACGGCAGCAGGTCGGGGTTGCCGCGCGAGCCCGTCAGGCCGACCACGTCCGTGGAGCGGCGGAAAGCGAGCTGCGCCGGGTTCGGTCGCGCCATGACGTCGCCCGCAGTCACGCGTGCGACCAGCTTGTCGGTGAGATCCATGCGGACGTTGATGGACGGCAGCCAGTCGTTGTATCCGCCGGCCTGCGAAGCTTCGGGGAAGGTGATGTTCGCGCCCTGCTGTACGCGATTGAATCCCGATGACAGCGTATTGGTGTCGAAGTAGCGAACGCCGACGGTCGCATGCACGGGCACCGCCATCTCATCCCAGCCGAAGGTGGCTTGCAGATAGCCGGCCTTGGTCTTCTCCTCGACGGACCAGGTGTCGAGGTAGTTCTGGAAGGTGCCGTTGGTGCCCGCGTTGGCATTGGCGCCGTACGGGTCGAGGGTCAGGCCGCTGGCGGCGATCGTGGCCGCGTAGGTGGCATCGCCATTGTCGTTCCAGTAGTGGATGCCACCCGGGAAGCCCAGATCGCCCGTCGAGAAGAACGCAACCGAGTTGGTGCCGGAGTTGCTGTTCACGATGTTGGCGATGGTGGCCTGCGGCACGGCTACGGTGGTCGTCGCCCCCGAGCTCGCGGGCGTCGGCGTGCGGCTCGATATCTGGATGGTGCGTGCGAACAGCAGGCTTTCCATCGTCAGGTCGCGCTGTTCGTAACCGGCCTTGATGGATTGCACCCAGGGCAGCGACTCGGGTTTGAACTCGATGTTGAACTGGAGGCCGTCTTCTTCCTGGTTGTTGTTGCGCGGGTTGAAGACCGCCGCGAGGTTGTTCACGAGCCCGCCGTCGGTGGTGTCGATACCGGGGAACGAGAAGTTGGGTGCACCCTCGCCGCCCGTGTAATCGATGATGGCGCGGGGGACGCCGAAGATGGTCGCCGTGGAATTCTTCTCGTCGTTCTGCACTTCACCGCGCGAATACGCGTAGCGCGCGTCGAGCGTCCAGGGGCCCGAGGTCCATTTGCCGCCGAGGATGGCGTTGTACTGCTCACGCTCGAGCTGGCCATTGATGTTGCGGTAAGCGAGGTCGATGGGAAACGCCGTGCTGCTGGTGAGCTCGATGTGATCGACGGTGTTGTCGGCGCCGACGGTGGTGTTGGCGTAGTCGATGAGACCCGCCGCCGCGCCCAGCTGCATGAGCATGCTGCTCACCTTCTCGCGACCCTTGGTGTAGGTGCTGTCGAGATACAGCTCGAAGGATTCGGAGGGCTTCCACTGCAACACGCCGTTGAAAGCCGTACGCGTCGTCTCGCGACGGTCATTGATGTAGCGCGGAATCTCGGGAATCCAGTCGAGCGTGCCGTCGGCGTTCACATCGGTACCGCGGCCGGGCGTCGCGCCCGGGCCCGTTGCCGTGGGGGCACGTCGCAGCCAACCCGTGGTGCGCGCGTTGTTGCTGTTGAGGTGACGCTGTTCCCACTGGCCCGACAGCTGCACGCCGAACGTGCCATCGAAGAAAGTGCGGCTGCCGATGAGCGCGACCTTGGGGTCGGTCGACTCCGCGAGATCGCTGTACACACCCTGCACCGAGCCCGCGAGATAACCATCGGGGGAGTCGAGCGGGCGGCGCGTATAGAGGCGCACCGTGCCGATGCCGCCTTCGGTCATCTCCGGCGTCGGCGTCTTGACCGCTTCGACACGCGAGATGAATTCGACCGGGATGTCGCGGAAGTCGACGTCACGTCCACCGCCCACCGTGAGCGACAGCTGCGAAACGCCATTCACCTCCACGCGGATCAGTGACTGGTCGGCGCCACGGATGCTGACCGCGCGGCCTTCGCCATCCTGGCGATTGATCTGGATGCCGGGTACGCGCTGCAGCGCCTCGCCCACGTTCTTGTCCGGGAAATCGCCGATGTCCTCGGCGGAGATCGCATCGAGTGCCTGCACGGAATCGCGTTTGACGCTCAGAGAGTCACGCAGCGAGCTGCGAATGCCGCTGACGACGACGGTTTCGACCTCTTCCCCTTGTGGCTGCGCGTCCTGCGATTGGGCCGGAACGGCCGCTATCGCAAGGCCAGCAAGAACCGCCGGGCGCACGAAATCCACGGAAAACCTACGTTTGAACGCTTCCACGAAACCCCCCAAGTTGTTTGGGATCGGCCTTCTGGAGGCCGGATCCGATTGCAATGCTGCTCGAATTTGCTCTTTCATGATCGTTAATGCAACTTTGTAACGATGTGTAGGCCGAAATTGTTCACTCTGAGCTGGCTTATGGCAGGGTAGCGATCACCAAGCCGCATATACGATCAAACAGGTCGAGGGGGACGAGATGAAAGGTGCGATCAACCGGGTCCTGGCGGCCCTGATGCTGTCCGCGATGGTCCAGGCAGGGGCTGCCGACCCGGGGCCGGCCCCTCCTTTGGAGTGGACCGACGCCGCCACCGGTCATCACATCGTCCGGCTATCCACCGAGCCGAACACGCGCTCAATCTATTTCCACCAGAACGGCATCACGCCGGACGGACGATTCCTGCTGGTCGAGATGCAGGAGGGCATCGGCGTCATCGACCTCGTCACACGCAAGAACATCAAGCTCGTCCAAGGCAAGGCCCGCGCTTTGTTCGTCGGACGCAAGTCGGGCTTGATCTGGTTCTCGCGCGGCGAGAATGCCGGCCGGCCCGAGCAGCAGAGGCAGGTGGGCATCTACACCGTGAAACCCACGGGCGGCAAACCCAAGCTGATCGCGACGATTGCGCAGGGCTCCATCGGCTCGATCAATGCGGACGAAACGCTGTTGTTGGGCTCGTATGCCGAGAAGGAGTGGCAGCTCGAGCAAGGCGCGCGCGATCCGCGCTTCGAAGCCAACTACGCCGCCACCGGCAAGGATGGCAAACCCCTGACCTTCGCCGAAGCCAAGGAGCTGCGGCTGCTGGAGCGCGAGCAGGCGCGCATCCCCATGGTGATGTTCACGGTGGATACGAAGACCGGCAGGCAGGAAGTCATCCGTCGTTCGACGGACTGGCTGGGACACCTGCAGTTTTCACCTGCCGATCCGCAGCTGCTGATGTTCTGCCACGAAGGCCCGTGGCATCGCGTCGACCGCATCTGGTCGATGCGGCTCGGCGGCGAGCCCAAGCTCATGCACCAGCGCTCCATGAACATGGAAATCGCCGGCCACGAGTTCTTCGACAACGACGGGAAGACCATCTGGTACGACCTGCAGACGCCACGCGGTGAAGTGTTCTGGCTCGCAAGCGTAGCGCCGGAAGGCAAACGCACCTGGTACAAGCTCGAGCGCGACATGTGGTCGGTGCATTTCCAGGTCGCGCCCGACAGCAAGAGCTTCGCCGGCGATGGCGGCGACGAGGAGATGGTGGCGCACGCCAAGGACGGCAAGTGGATCTACCGGTTCACGCCGCACGACATCCCCGATGTCGCCGGCATTTCGGCGCCGAACGCCGAACACCTGGTGCACGCCGGCACGCTTGCCGCCGAGAAGCTCGTGGACATGAGCAAGCATGACTACAGGCTCGAGCCGAACCTGCACTTCACGCTGGATATGAAGCACCTCATCTTCCGATCGAACATGCACGGCGAGGTCCACACGTACATGGTGGACCTCGAGAAGGCCGGAAGTTAGGCCCGTCAGCGTTCTTCGAGGCGATGCCGCCAGCTGGCCTGGTAGTCGAGGAGGCCGGGAAGGCGCAGAGGAATGACCGTTTGCGGGATGTCGGCGGTGGGGGCCGGCATGCGGGCGAGGTGAGCGGCGACGCGGGTGCCGCCGCCTTCGGCGTAGGCGCGCACGGTGCCGACGGGCACGCATGCAGCCAACAACCTGGAGAAGAGCGGGTTTCGCGCGAGAGGGCCGTCGACGAAGATCTCGCCGGCGGAGCCGAGAGATTCGATGAGCAGCGAGGTCATCAGCGCGGAGTAGAGCGTAGCCAGCGAGGCGCGCTGCGCGCCGTCGAGTCCATTGGCGTCTTCGAGGCGGCCGTTGCGTGTCGAGTACGGTCCGCCGCTGGCAAAGGACGGCAGCGCCATCGCGCCCAGCGTCAGCACCGCGATGAGCGCGTCGATGGTGGGTTCGTCGCCGCCGCGGGCGATGGCTTCGTACTCGCGCCCGCCCATGTAACGCGCTGTCGCCACGGGTGCGCCGAAGGCGTTGACGTTCGCCAGCATGTCGCGTTCTTCGCGCAGCCGGCGCAGGTCGCCGCGATTCGCCATGACGATGGTCCATGTGCCGCTCGACACCACCGTGAAAGCCTCGCGCTCGCGGTCCATGAGAAACCGGAGGTACGACGCATTGGAATCGTGGATGCCGCAGGCCACTTCGCAGCTGGCATCGAGCCCGGTAGCGGCGGCCAAGGCGGGTTTGATGCGTCCGAGACGGTCGTTGGCTGATCGCTGCGGCGGCATCATGCGCGCCCAGCCTTGTTTGCGCGCGAGCTGCGTGTATGCCTGCTCGTGCGGGCGCCACAAATCGGTGTGCGTACCCAACGAAGTGACTTCCGCCGACATCACTCCGCTCAGCCGCCACGACCAGTATTGCGGATACAGCAGTATGTGCGCCGCCCGCCGGAACATCTCCGCGCGACGCGACTGCAAGTAGAAGAGCTGCCGACCGAGGTTGAGGCCTTGCGGGAGATTGGGCGAAAAGGTCAACGAATACGAATCGCGGAGCGGCAGGTATTCATCGGCCACATCGTTGAAGCAGGCGTCTTCGTAGTCGGGCGCGACCAGCACTTCACCCGCGTGGTCGACCAGCACCGCCGCCGCGCCGTGCGCGATCGGGACGATGACGCCGATGCGCTCGCGCCCCGGTGCTTGGCGCAGCGAGTCCAGCAGCCAGGCCTCGATGGCCAGCACGTCGAGCTCGCGGCCTGCGCCGCCTTCGATGACGGCGTTGGGCCGGCGCACGCTCCAGACCTCACGGCCCGCGCCCAGGTCAACGAGCGATAGTTTCGCGTTGGTCTTGCCGACGTCGAAGACGG
Organism: Steroidobacteraceae bacterium; assembly: GCA_035525785.1. Taxonomy (GTDB): domain Bacteria; phylum Pseudomonadota; class Gammaproteobacteria; order Steroidobacterales; family Steroidobacteraceae; genus CADEED01. Next base: position 11,763 of record DATLDQ010000085.1, read on the forward strand.
CGATGAGTTTGTCGGCGGCAGTGTTCACGCGCCTTTCACCCTGCCCGGCCTGAGTCGCTCCACGAGTGCCGGGACGGCCACCACCAGGATGAGCAGCATGCCGACGAAGATCGACATGACGATGCCAGGCACGTTCATGAGCCCGAGACCGAAGGTGATGAGACCGAACACGAGCGCCGCGAGCACCACGCCGAGGATGCTGCCCTTGCCGCCCCACACCGACACGCCACCGAGAATGACCATGCTGATGATCTCGAGCTCCCACCCTTGCGCGATCGATGGCCGGGTCGACCCCAACCGGGATGTAAGCAACACGGCCGCGAGCCCGCTGAAGAAGCCGGTGGTGGCGAACAACGCGAAACGATACCGGTTGACCGCCAGGCCCGCGAACCTGCTGGCCATGGGGTTCGCGCCCACCGCGAATATCACCCGGCCCCAGCGTGTGTAGTGCAGGAACACGCCGAACAATAGTGCGAACAGCAGGAACAGCGCCAGTTCGTTGGACAGGGGACCCGCGAGGTAGCCCTGACCGAACGCGGCGAACGCCGGTGGATAGTCCTTGAGCACGCGATCGCCCAGTACGGCGTACGCAGCACCGCGGAACAGCGTCATCGTGCCGATCGTGGCCACGATCGAAGGTACGCGCCCGAGTGTCACCAGCACACCGTTGACCATGCCGGCGAGCAGGCCGGTGCCGAGCCCCGCCGCGACCACCGCGCCCGTGCCCGAACCCGTCGACGCGACGAGACCCATGGTCACCGAGGACAGCGCGATGATGGCCGCCACCGAGATGTCGATCTCGCCGGCGATGATCAGCAGCGCCAGCGGCAGCGCGACGATGGCGCGCTCGGTGAAATTGAACGTCGCATCCGAGAGCGTGTAGACGTCGAGGAAGTATGGCGAGATCGACGCGAACAACACGAACTCGCAGATGAACACCACGGCGAGCATGGTTTCCCAGCGCAGGAGTCGTGCCAGCAAGACCGTGCCCGTGGCGCCGCTCATGCGCGCGCCTCCAGCGTCTGCCCCTGCCGGTCTCTTTCACGCGCGCTGACCAGCACGGCAATGAGGATCACCGCGCCGTTGATGAACATCTGCCAGAACGCGGAAATGCCCACGAGCGGCAAACTGCTGCGGATGATGCCGATGAACAGGCAGCCGAGCAGCACGCCGACCGCCGAGCCCGTGCCGCCCGCGATGGACACGCCGCCGATGAGGCATGCGGCGATGACCGACAGCTCGAAACCGAGCGCGATGTCCGTGTACGCGACCGCGAACCGCGCGACCCAGAGATATCCGCACATGCCGGCGAGCGCGCCACAGATGGTGTACGCGATGAACTGCGCGCGCCCCGCGTCGATGCCGGAGTATTCCGCCGCGTGAGGATTGCCACCGGCGGCATACAGGTCGCGCGCGAGGCGCGAACGGCGCAAGGCGATCATGAAGCCGACGAACACCAGCAGCGCCAGCCACGTGAGGAGAGTCAGCCCCGCCACCCCGGTGCGCGGAAACGACGTGAAGTCGCGCGACATCTCGTTCTCGTTGACCCACGCGCCCTTGCTCAGCAGGAAGATGACGCCGCGGTAGATGGACATGGTGCCGAGGGTCACGACGATGGGCGGCAGGCGCAGCTTCCAGACCAGGATGCCGTTGAACGCTCCCAACAATCCGCCCGCCACGAGCGTGAGCGCGAGCACCGGCAGCACGCCGGCGCCCGGAAAGGCGCGATTGAACAACGCGGCGAGCATCCCGCACAGCGCTAGGTTCGCGGCGATGGAAAGATCGATGCCGCGCACCAGGATCACCAGCATCTGTGCGAGCGCCAGCATGATGAGGATGGCGGTGTCGTCGAGCAGCCCCGCCACGTTACGGGGCGACGCGAAGCCGGGGAAAGCCACGGTAACCGCCACGAACAGCAGCAGCGTGAGACCGCCGAAGGCGAGATCGCGCCGGGTGGCATCGGAGAATCTGGCGAAGAAGCGGATCATGCGTCGCTCGCCGCGCGCAGCAGTGCGTCGCCGGTGGCGGCTTGGCGCGTGAACTCGGCCCGTAGCCGGCCGCGCCGCATGACCAGCACGCGATCCGACATGCCGACGATTTCCGGAAGCTCCGAGGAAATCATGATGACGCCGCCGCCCGCCTGGGCAAATTCGCTGGTCACGCGGTGGACGGCTGCCTTGGCGCCCACGTCGATGCCCTTGGTCGGCTCATCGAGGATCAGCACGCCCGGCGCGCGCGCCAGCCACTTGGCGATGACCACTTTTTGCTGGTTGCCGCCCGACAGCGACCGCACGACCTGTCCGGGCCCATGCGCCCTGATCGACAGCCGGTCTATCCACTCGGCCGCCAACGCGCGCTCGCGCGCCCCGCTGCACCAGCCGCGCGGCGCCAGCCTGGCGAGATTGGTGAGCGCCACGTTCGCGGCCAGGGAGAAGTCGAGGATGCCGCCCTGCGATTGCCGGTCCTCGGGAACCAGCGCGATGCCGGCCGCGGCCGCATCCGGCGCGAGATGCATCGAACCACTGGTCGGCCGCGTGACACCGAACAGCGTTTGCGCGAGTTCGGTACGGCCGGCGCCCACGAGTCCGTACACACCGAGGATTTCGCCACGGCGCAGCGTGAACGAGATGTCCTCGAACTCGCCCGCGCGGCTCAGGCTTTCCACGCGCAACAGCTCGGCCCCGGGAGTTGTCTCGAGCTTGGGGAACAACTGCTCCACCGGACGACCCACCATGAGTCGGATGAGCTCGTCGCGCGTGGTGTCCGCGAGCGCACCCGCGCTCACCGAGACGCCGTCGCGGAAGACCGCGTAGCGATCCGCCAGCGCATCTATCTCCTCGAACTTGTGGCTGATGAAGAGGATGGCGCGTCCGGCGTCACGCAGCTTGCGCACGATGCGAAAGAGCTCGGCGCATTCGCGCTGCGACAGCGAGGCGGTGGGCTCGTCGAGGATCAGCACCTGCGAGTCGTGCGTGAGCGCTCGTGCAATCTGCACCACGTGCTTCTGCGCGATGCTGAGCCGGCCCGCCGGTGTACCCGCATCGAATCCGGCATCCAGGTCGCGCAGAACGGCGTCGGCCTGCTGGCGCATCGTCCGCCAGTCCACGAGCCCGCGACTCGTCGGCTGAGCGCGGATGAACAGGTTTTCGGCGACGCTGAGATTGTCGAAAACCTGGCATTCCTGGTGCACCACGCCGAGACCCAACGCGCGCGCCGCGAGCGGGTCGGCGATGCGCACGGGCGTGCCGCGGATACGGATCTCGCCACCATCGGGCTGGTGAATGCCGGTGAGTATCTTCACCAGCGTCGATTTGCCCGCGCCGTTCTCGCCGATCAGCGCGGTGACGCAACCCGCGGGCAGCTCGAGGCTCACGCGTTCGAGCGCACGCACGCCGCCAAAGGACTTGCGGATGTCGGTCAGCGTCAGGACTGGCGGCGACACGTCAGCGTGGCTTCAGAATATCTTGGCGAACTCCGCCACATTGCTGGCGTCGTAGATGAACGGCTTGCTCATCGCGCCCACGCCGTCCGCCGTGAAGCCGATCTTGCCCATTCGCCCGGCGCTCACGGGCTGCATCAGCGAGCCGCCCCGCGCCAGGTGCGCGGCGATCTGGAGGCTCGAGTAGCCGAGATCGATGGGGTTCCAGATGGCGAACTTGGGGACCACGCCTTTTTGCACGTAGCCCGCGAGCTCCGAGGGCAGGCCGAGTCCGGTCACCTTCACCTTGCCGGCGAGGCCTTCGTCATCCACCGCTTTCGCCGAAGCCACGATGCCCACGGAGCTGATGCTCAACAGCACCGCGAGATCCGGGTGCTGCTTGAGCAGCGCGACCGCTTCGCGATAAGACTTGTCGGAAACGTCGTCGCCATACGCCACCGCGACCATCTCGAGGCCGGGATATTGCGGCAGCACGCGACGCATCTCGTTGAGCCACGAGTTCTGGTTGGTGGAAGTCGGCGTCGCGGAAACCACCGCGAACTTGCCCTTCCCTCCGGGCGCGAGCTCGGCGGCAAGCCCGACCACGGTCTCGCCGATGAGCGGATCCGACGACGGCGCGAGGTGCGCGTTGCGGCCCGGCCCGGCCACCGCGGAGTCGTAGGAGATGACCTTGATGCCGCGGTCCATGGCCTTCTTGAGCGTAGGTACCAGCGCATCCGGATCGTTGGCCGACACCGCGATGGCGTCGACGCGCTGCGCGATCAGCGAGTTCAGTGTTTCGATCTGCCCTTCGGCCGTGGGCGTGGTGGGACCGACGAAGATCACTTCCGCGTCGAGCTCCTTCGCGGCTTCCTGCGCGCCCTTGTTCACCGCGTCGAAGAAGCCATTGCCCAGCGACTTGGCGACCAGGCCCACGCGGATGCGACCGGCCTTCGCGTCACCCGACTCCTCTTTCTTGCCGCAGCCCGAAGACAGCAGCACGGCGACGGCCGCGACTGCGATCAAGAGTGTTCGGGGCAGGGCTCGTCGGGCGGATGATTTCTTCATGCGATCTTTTTCTCGATTTCGTCTTCGGGCGTGACCTTGGCGACGATGACCTTGATGCCCGCGTTGCGGAAATCCTCGAGCTCCTCGGGCTTGGCGCCGTCATCCGTGACGATGGTGTTGATGCGGTCGAGGCCGGCCACGATCATGGCCGACTTGCGGCGCAGCTTGGAGCTGTCGGCCATCACGATCACGTGTTCGCTGCGCTTCAGCAGTTTCGTCTGCGCCTGCACGATGAGCGGGTCGGCTTCCATCATTCCGAAGCGATTGAGGCCGTAGCAGCCGACGAACAGCTTGTTGCCCCAGAAGCTTTCGATGGTGTCGTTCTCGAACGGACTCAGCACGATGTTCTGCTCACGGAACAACGTGCCGCCCGGCAGCGTGATGCGGTTGCGGCTGGTCGCGAACAACTTGGCGGCGATCGGGAATGAATTCGTGAGGATGTCGAGATCGGAATTCTCGAGGAATTCGACGAGCGCGAACGTGGTGGTGCCACCGTTGATGATGATGCTCTCGCCGGGCGTGATGAGCTCGGCCGCGGCGCGCGCGATGGCGCGCTTCTGCGGGACGTTCACGTCCTGGCTCATGGCGAAGGGCATGCCGACCAGATGAGGCTGGTGGCGCGGACGGACCGCTTCCGCGCCGCCGCGGATGCGCTTCACTTCGCCGCGCTCCGCGAGCGCGTTGATGTCGCGGCGGATCGTCGCTTCGGAGGCACCCAGGAGATCGAGGAGATCGCCCACGCTCACGATGGAGCGTTCCTCGACCAGCTTCAAAATCAGGTTATGACGCTCTTTTTCCAGCATGGCTTCCCTCGATTCCGGGCCGTCTTTGTACCGCGTGATCGATTCTGAACGCGATTGATTGTATATGACGGCTTCGTGTGTTAAACAGCTTTCCCGCAAATATGAGCGAGTCGCGGGCCCTACTTTAGCGCCTGACGACCGGAGACATGGGATGAGTGTGGTTCAGATTGCCCCTGTGCCTTCCTTGGAGATCGACAACCGATGGGATGACGCCCATGCGGCGAAGCTGTCGCCATCGGAATTGCTTCTGTACCGCTCGAACCTTCTCGGCAGTGACAAGCGCATCACGAATTTCGGCGGCGGCAATACCTCGGCGAAGATCAAGGAAAAGGATCCGCTGACCGGCCAGGAAGTCGACGTGCTCTGGGTCAAGGGCTCGGGCGGCGACCTCGGCACCATGAAGCTCGACGGATTCTCCACTCTATATATGGAGAAGTTCCTCGGCCTCGAGAAGTTCTACAAAGCCGGCACCGACAACGATGCCGTGATGGTGCCGCTGTACGCGCACAGCGCGTTCAACCTGAACCCCCGCGCGGCCTCGATCGACACGCCGCTGCATGGCCTCATCAATCGTGCGCACGTCGATCACATGCATCCCGACGCGCTGATTGCGATCGCGGCCTCGGCCGATTCGAAAAAGCTCACCGAAGAAATCTTCGGCGGCGAGATCGGCTGGCTGCCGTGGGTCCGCCCGGGCTACGAGCTCGGGCTCAAGCTCCGTGAGCTCACGCAGAAGAACCCGAGGCTCAAGGGCGCGGTGCTCGAGGCCCATGGTCTCTTCACCTGGGCCGACGACTCCAAGGCCTGCTACGAGAACACGCTGGACATCATCAACCGCGCCACCACGTGGTTGAACGAGCGTTCGCGCGGCAAGCGCCCCTTCGGCAACGTCGTCGCGACCGCGCTGACCATCGATCGCCGGCGCGAGATCGCGGCCGGCATCATGCCGCTGATCCGTGGCGCGATTTCCGGAAGCAGTGTGGCTGCAGTCCCCGAGGCGGGTGCAGCCCCCACGCTCAAAGTGGGTCACTTCGACGATTCGGAGACCGTGCTCGACTTCGTCGGCGGCGAGAAGCTCGCGGCGCTCGCCGCGCTGGGCACGTCCTGCCCGGATCATTTCCTGCGCACCAAGATCTGGCCGCTGGTGCTGCCCTTCGACCCCGCCAAGGACACCATCGAACAGCTTTCGTCGCGCATCAAGCCCGCCATCGAGGCTTATCGCGAGAAGTACGCGGGCTATTACGACCGCTGCAAACGGCCGAACTCCCCGAAGATGCGCGACGCGAACCCGGTGGTGTACCTCGTGCCCGGCGTGGGCATGATCACTTTCGCCAATGACAAGGCCACCGCGCGCATCGCCGGCGAGTTCTACGTCAACGCCATCAACGTGATGCGCGGCGCCGCCAGCGTGTCCACCTATCGCGGCCTCCCCGAGCAGGAGGCCTTCGACATCGAGTACTGGTTGCTCGAGGAAGCGAAGCTGCAGCGCATGCCCAAGCCGAAGCCGCTCGCCGGCCGCGTGGCGCTCATCACCGGCGGCGCCGGCGGCATCGGCCTCGCCACCGCGCGACGTCTCATGGACGAAGGCGCCTGCGTGGTGATCTGCGACATCGATCGCGACGCGCTCGCGGGCGCGGAAGCCGACCTGAGGAAAAAGTACGGCAACGACGTGGTGGCGAGCTCGTGGGTGGACGTCACGCGCGAAGAAGCCGTGGCCTCGGGCTTTCGCGACACCGCGTGGAAGTTCGGCGGCGTCGACATCTGCGTCTCCAACGCCGGCATCGCTTCCGCATCGCCGGTGGAAGACACGACACTCGCGCTGTGGCAGAAGAACATGGACATCCTGTCCACGGGTTACTTCCTGATCGCGCGGCAGGCATTCCAGCTGTTCAAGAGCCAGGGCATTGGCGGTTCGATCGTTTTCATCGGCTCGAAGAACGCCCTCGCCGCTTCGCCGGGTGCCGCCGCGTACTGCACGGCCAAGGCCGCCGAGCTGCACCTCGCGCGCTGTCTCGCGCTCGAAGGCGCGCCGCACGCCATCCGCGTGAACGTGGTGAATCCGGACGCCGTGCTGCGCGGCTCGCGCATCTGGCAGGGTGAATGGGCGACGCAGCGCGCCGCGCAGAACAAGACCAGCGTCGACAACCTCGAGACCGTGTATCGCGAGCGCAGCCTGCTCAAGCGCAGCGTGTATCCGGAGGACGTGGCCGAGGCCGTGGCATTCTTCGCCTCGGAGCGCTCCGCCAAGTCGACCGGCAACATCGTGAACGTCGATGCCGGTAACGCCGGCGCCTTCACGCGTTAGGAAATCAGGCGCCGCCCGCCGGCGTTGGGGGTTCGATGGCTTATGCCGATCCGCGCGACGCGAACTACATCGCGTCGGCCAACCAGTCACACGCGTCCGCCCTGTCGTCGGACTACACGCACCTCGGCACGCAGCTTGCGCGCCGCGGTGTGGACATCGACGCCGTCACCAAGGCGGTCGCGAACTTCAAGGTAGCCATCCCGTCGTGGGGCGTGGGCACCGGCGGCACGCGCTTCGGGCGCTTCCCCGGTCTCGGCGAACCGCGCAATGTCTTCGAGAAGCTCGAAGACTGCGGCGTCATCCACAAGCTCACCGGCGCCACGCCCACCGTGTCGCTGCACATTCCCTGGGACAGGACCGACGACTACAAGGCGCTGCGCGAACATGGCGCCGCCCTCGGACTCGGCTTCGACGCGATGAACTCGAACACCTTCCAGGATCAGGTCGGACAGCCGCTGTCATACAAGTACGGTTCCCTGACGCACACCGACGCGGCCACGCGCGCGCAGGCCGTGGCGCACAACATCGACTGCATCGCGGCAGGCAAGCAGCTCGGATCGAAGGCGCTCACCGTGTGGATAGGCGACGGCGCCAACTTCCCGGGACAGTCGCATCTGGGCCGCGCCTTCGAGCGGTATCTCGAATCGACGAAGCAGATCTACGCCGCGCTGCCCGAAGACTGGCGGATGTTCATCGAGCACAAGATGTACGAGCCGGCGTTCTACGCCACCGTCATCCAGGACTGGGGCTCATCGCTCATGGCCGCGCAGACGCTCGGGCCCAAGGCTTTCTGCCTGGTCGATCTCGGCCACCATGCGCCCAACGTCAACATCGAGATGATCGTCGCGCGCCTGGTGCACGCGCAGCGTCTCGGCGGGTTCCATTTCAATGATTCGAAGTACGGCGACGACGATCTCGACGCTGGCGCGATTGAGCCGTTCCGCCTGTTCCTCGTGTTCAACGAGCTCGTGGAAGCGGAGCTCGCCAAGGCGCCGAATTTCCGCCCGGCACACATGCTCGACCAGTCGCACAACGTCACCGATCCGATCGAGAGCCTCATGACCTCGGCCATCGAGCTGCAGCGCGCCTTCGCGCAGGCGTTGATCGTCGACCGCACGGCATTGCACCAGGCACGTATCGACAACGACGTGCTCATGGCCGCGCAGACGCTGAAGCGTGGCTTCACCACTGATGTCTCGCCCATCCTCGCGCAGGCACGCATGCAGAAAGGCGCCGCCATCGACCCGGTCGCGACGTATCGCAACAGTGGTTATCGCGCGAAATGCGCAGAAATGCGGCCGGGCAAACAAAGCCTCGGTGGTGGCATAGTGTAGTCAGGGGCTCACGCCCCACTCCTGATGCCGCCGAAGCGGCGGCGCACATCCAATGGGTCCATGCCAATAGCCAACAGTATCGAAGACCTCCGCCTCGAAGCACGCCGCCGCGTCCCGCGCGCCATATTCGATTACGCCGATCGCGGGTCGTACGACGAGGTCACCTTCGATCGCAATCTGGCGGACCTGAGGGCGCTGCAATTCCGGCAGCGCGTCATGGTGGATGTGTCTGCCCAGCAGTTGAAGACCCAAGTCCTCGGCGAAGACTGGGCCATCCCGCTTGGCATCGGGCCCACCGGGCTCACCGGCCTGTTCCATGCCAATGGCGAGATGCTCGGCGCGCGTGCTGCGCAGGCTTTCGGCGTGCCGTTCTGCCTGTCCACCATGAGCATCTGCTCGATCGAAGACGTGGCGGGCTTCACGAACAAGCCGTTCTGGTTCCAGGTCTACCTGATGCGCGACCGCGGCTTCAACGCCGAGCTGCTCGATCGCGCCAAGGCGGCTAACTGCTCGGCCATCATGCTCACCGTCGACATGCCGGTGCAGGGCTTGCGGCGCCGTGATCCGAAGAATGGCCTGTCCATTCCTCCCAGGCTCACGCTGAAGAACATGTTCGAGGTCGCCATGCGGCCTGGCTGGGCCTTCAAGGTGCTTACCGGCAAGCGTCGCACCTTCGGCAATCTCGAGGCGCGCCTGAAAGGCACTGGCGGTCTCAAGACGCTTTCCGAGTGGATCGGCCAGCAGTTCGACCCCACGGTGACGTGGAAAGACCTCGCCTGGCTGCGTGAGCGCTGGCCGCGCAAGATCATCCTCAAGGGCGTGCTCGACGCCGAAGACGCGCGCCTCGCCGTCCAGAACGGCGTCGATGCCATCGTGGTTTCGAACCACGGCGGCCGGCAGCTGGACGGCACCCGCTCCACGATCTCCGCGTTGCCCCATGTCGTGGACGCGGTCGCCGGTGGCTGCGACGTGCTGTTCGACGGCGGCGTGCGCTGCGGACAAGACGTTCTCAAGGCCTTGGCGCTCGGCGCGAAGGGTTGCCTCATCGGCAAGGCGTTCCTCTACGCCCTGGCCGCGCGCGGCGAAGCCGGCGTCACGCTGGCGCTCGAGATCATCAGGAAAGAGCTGGCCGTCAGCCTCGCGCTCACGGGCGCCAACGACGTGAGCAAGGTGTCGCGCGACATCCTCGTCCCGCGCAACTAAAAAAAACGGGACCCCCGCCGCCTTGCGGCGGCGGGAGCCCACGTTTACGCGGGGGGACGCGCTTTAAAACGAGCTGATGGTGACGCCCACGAACACGGTCATGCCGGCATAGTCGTAGGTGGCCGGGAATGTGTTTCCGTAGCCACCGAAGCCCGCGACGATCGGCGGATCCGAGTCGAGGATGTTGTTCACACCCGCGTGGATCTCCGCTTTCTCGCCGAAGTCGTACGAAACCGAGAGGTCGAAGTAGTTCTTGGCCGAGAACTTGGGATGGGTATACGTCGCCAGTGCCGCGTTCGCCGCATCCACGCCGGCGTCGTTGCCGGCGCGCTCGGCATTGCGCTTCGCGAGCACATAGCGATCGGTCATCACGCTGTCGATGAAGCGGTGCCGCAGGCTGATGCCCAGCGGGCCCGTGGTCCAGGTGAGTCGCGTGACGCCCTTGTTCTCGGGGATGGGCTCACCGCAGGTCGACCCGTACGCGCCCACGCACTCGTTCTTGTTCTGTGGCACCGCCTGCATCGGCGTGACCGTGAACTCCTTCGTGTGCGTCCAGGCGGTGCTGATGTCGAAGCGGCTTCCCGTCGCATCGCCGAGGCCGCCGAAGCCCACATCCCAACCGTATCGCGCGTTCAGATCGATGCCCGAAGTCTCGAGCGCGCCGATGTTGGCCTGCAGCACGTCCAGTGAGAACGGCACCGTGATTCCGCCCGTGGCCGTGTTGCGATGGACGGCCTGGCAGAAGTCACTGTTCGCGTCCTGGACGGTGAGGTAGCAGAGGTTCAGCGTGTTCTGAGCGCCGCCACCCAACTGCGAAATGGCGCCATCCAGCTCGATGTCGAAGTAATCGACGGTCACCGCGAGGCCTGGCACGGCCTCGGGGGTGAAGACCACGCCCACCGTGCGCGTGTCCGAGCTCTCTTCCTGCAGATCGACGTTGCCACCCGAGCGCGTGGGGATGATGTTGTCCGGCTGCACACCCGCCGTGAACACCGCCGCGGCCGGCACACCGGTGGCTTCGCAAACCGCGCGCACCGCCGCCGTCTGGTTGCCCGCCGAAGCGCGGCTCGAGCACGGATCGGTGAGCGTCTGGAAATTGAGCTGCAGACCGCCGTACAGATCACCGATGTTCGGCGCGCGGATGGCGCGCTGGAACTGCCCACGGAATCCGATCGACTCGTTGACGCGCCAGTCGAGACCGTAGAGATAGGTCGCGACCCTGCCGACGCCTTCGAGATCGTAGTCGGAACTGCGGTAGCCGCCGTTCGCCGTCAGATTCTGAACGAAGGGAAGTTCGGCCAGGATCGGGACGCGCACCTCGCCGAAGAAATCCTTCGACGTGACTTCGCCTGCGGTCGGCAAGCCAGGGTTGAAGCCGATGACATCGCCCGAGCGCAGATACTCGTCAGGAATGTATTCCGCCTCGGCCTTGCGCCATTCGACGCCCACCGAGAAACCGACGGCGCCCGCCGGAAGATCGAACGCTTCGCCGCCCAACGTCGCCGCCACCATCTGCTGCTCCGCGTTGGTGGTGTTCGTGGCGTTGATCTTGATGGCATTGACGGCCGCTTCGGAAAGATTCTGACCGAAGATATTGGCGACCGGCGCCGCGCCACCGGCCGACAGCAACGCGGCTGCGTAGCGGCTGCGCGAAGCCGCGCCTTCCTGTCGGCTGCTGTCCTCCGAACGCGCGAAACTGTAGTACGCGTCATAAGACAGGTTGCGCAGGAAGCTGTCCGAGACGTTGCCGAGATCTCCCTTGATACCGATCGCCGTGCGCCAGACATTGTGATCGTCGACGTTGTGCCGGAACGGCAGCTCCACGAGGCGACGACCCGCGGTGAGAACCGCCAGGCCGTCGTTCGGTGTCGTCGTGTACGCGATGGGGCCTTGCTGCAGCGTGCGCGGTCCGGTTTCGGCGGCGTCGAGCTGTGCCAGCAGCGCACGCATGTTCGCGTCGAGATACGGGTTGTTGACGTTGAACAGGAAGTCGCCGCCGATATTCGCCTGCGTGAGCTGCTGATCGACGCGGTTGTTGCTGAAGTGGAACTCGAGATAACCCTGGGCCTTCTCGTTGAAGTCGTAGTGCGTGAACGCATTGAGCATCCAGCGCTCCTGTGGCACCTGCAGATAGTTGAACTGCGTCAGGTTGAAATCATCGGCGGGTCGCTGCACCAGGCGCTGGGTGGTGCCGGCATCGTTGAAGGTGAAACCATTGGCGCCCATGCCGGCGAGCCCCGCGGCCGTGAGCTGCGCTTGCGAAGCGGCGAGCTGAGCAGGGGTCAGCGTGAAACGGCCATTGGGGATATCGCCACTGCCCGAGAAGACGAAGCCCATGCGGCCGCCGGATGCCGCGCAATTGGCTGCGTTCGATCCATTGGCGGTACCGATGAGCGTGGCACTCCAGCTCTCCGGGGTGACGCAACCTTCGCCGTACGGCAGCTGGGCCCAGTCGCCGCGATCGCTTCGCGTGAAGCCGTCGCGCTTGTAGTAGTTCAAAGAGACCACCGCGTTGCCGCGGCCTTCGCCAAAGTTGCCACCGAGGGTCAGGTCGGCGCTGTAGGTCGGCGTGCTCGTGGCGCTGTCGAAGCCATACTGCCCCCCCACCTGCACGCCTTCGAAGTCATCCTTCATGATGAAGTTGATGACACCGGTGATCGCGTCGGAACCATAGACGGCCGAAGAACCACCCGTGACCACCTCGGTGCGCTCGATGAGCGCGGTGGGGATGGTGTTCAGGTCGGTAACCTGCTCGGGGCCGAAGATGGCGTAGCGGCGGCCGTTGACCAGCGTCAGGCTGCGAGTCGGGCCGAAGCCACGCAGATTGGCGTAGGCGGCACCGGCGGCGGAGCCGGCGGGTACCGTGTTGGCCGTCGCGCCACCGTTCGTGGCCTGCACGAACTGGGGCGAATCGCCCAGCACCTTGTCGACGTTCATCGCCCCGGAGAGCTTGATCTCCTCAGAGTCGATGATCGCGAGCGGCGTGGACGCATCCGTCGCACCGCGCGCGATGCGCGAGCCAGTGACGACGATGTCCTCGCCCTGCGCAGCTTCTTCCGGGGCCTCTTGTGAATGCGCGACGCCGGTAGCGCCCAGCGCCAGTGCTATTGCCGAGGCGAGAGCGGTCCTGCGAGCGAGGCTCGCACTTGAAATGCCAGACATGAATCCCCCTTCATTTGGATTTTTTCCTCGTGAATTTGCAGCTCGCGCGCAAAAGCGAACGACTACGGTCACGAAACCGAAGGGAGGCATAGTTTCCGCGCTCTGCCTCGCTGCACTTCGATCATGAATGCGCAATTTCGCGCAAGCAAGCACAAACGTATATCGAGGGATGACAAAAGCGACTGGAGGAAGTTGGAGCGCCGCCAGCGAAGGGGTGCCAGCGGCGCTCCGGTTGTCGAAAAGCGCACAGAGCGCGGACAAGGTGCACTTCTCGGACTCATCGGGCCGCGGTCACTACGGACAGCGCCCCTGAAACCATGTGCCCGTACCATCTGGTAGCGGTCACAATCGATCAGTTCCGGGCATGATCGGTCAATTCAGCGCGATTTCTATCACAAAACCGCTCATGGGACGACCAAAAATCGTATTAATGAGCCCGAAATCCGCGGAACAGGAGGCTACACGGCTGATAACGCTACCGGCTAGAAATTTATGATCCAAACCCTGAAAAAGTTGCCATGGCGGCCGGACGAGGCGCCAAGCCGTCATAGATCGCGCAAAATCGCGCGCGGACGGTCGCGTCCGAGGCTCAATCTAACTACTTGAGGCACCGGAATTCGCTGAGCGGCTTCGGCAGCCTTGCCTTGCAAGATCGGCGACGGTAGCGTGCCGGCCCATGAAAAACCTCACGCGAGTCGTCTGCATGACCGGCCTCCTGTTGGCCGCCACCCACGGCTTCGCCGCCGACCCAGCTGCGAGCGTGAAATGCGAAATGAAATTCACGATGAAGGGCTGGTCGGTGCTGTACAAGCGCGCCAGCGGTACGGGCATGGTTTCCTGCTCCAATGGGCAGACCGCCAACGTGAAGCTCGAAGCTCGTGGCGGCGGTCTCACCGCCGGCAAATCGTCCATCGAGAACGGTCACGGCGAATTTTCGAAGGTGAAGAACATCGAAGAGATCTTCGGCGCGTATGCCGACGCCGAGGCCCATGCGGGCGCGGTGAAGTCTTCGGGCGCGCGCGCGATGACCAAGGGCGAGGTGTCGCTGGCCCTGAGTGGCACGGGCCGCGGTTGGGACCTGGGCGTCGCGTTCGGCAAATTTACGATCACGCGTCAGTAAGAGCGGCACGATCCCGCGCGAGCAGGCGCGGCAAGGTCATGCGCCATCCGCGGCTTTGCGCGCGGTCAGCGGCGCCGGCTTGCGTGAGCGCCCCAGGCAGGCCGTGAACTCGGCTCCGAACAGAAATATCTGCGCCGAGTAGTACAGCCACAGCAGCAATGCGGCGAAGGACGCCGCGGCGCCATAGGCCGTCGGCTGGGTGGCTTTCCCGAGATACAGGCCGATTCCCCAGCGGCCGAGGTGGAAAAGCAGCGCGGTGACCAGTGCGCCGGTCAACACGTGCCGCCACGGCAGCCGCTTCGCCGGCAGATAGCGGTACATCAGCGAGACCAGTCCCGTGCCGAGCGCGATGGAAAGCAGGAAATCCACGCCGGCCAGCAACCCCACCACACCCCCGAAGTGCCGCGTGACGTATCCGCGCAGCCCCGCGAGCGCGGTAGTCAGCGTCAGCGACACCAGCAACAGGAAGCCGATGGCGAGAATGAAGCCGAACGAGAGCAACCGCGTCTTGACGAAAGCACGCCAGCCCTTCGGCAGCGACTCGCGGCCGCCCCAGATCTGCTGCAGGGCTTCCTGGAGAGCCGCAAACACGGTGCTCGCGCCGACCAGAAGCATGACCGCGCTGAGCGCGGTGGCCCAGATGCCCTCTTCGCTGTTGGCGCTGTCCATCGCCGCGAGGATCACCTGGGCCGACTGCGTGCCGAACAGCAGCGTCACCTGGGCGCCGAGATAGGAATAGGCGAGGTCCGCGCCCACGATCCAGCTGGCAATGGACACGATGATGATGAGCAGCGGCGCCAGCGAGAACGCGCAGTAAAACGCCAGCGCGGCACTGATGCTCGATGCCTGGTCCTCGAGCCAGTTCTCCGTGCTGCTTTTCAACAGGTGCCAGACACTGCGTCGCTCGCTCACGCTTTCATTCTGCCCGAGCGCGGCGACTAACCACTCCCGCCATTTGTCGGCGCAGGCCGGCGTCGGGCGCCAGTTCCGGCTGACAGCCGGCAGCGATGGGCGCGTCCCGCGAACTACAGCGGCGGCGCCGCGCGCCACGCGGCGCTGGGTTGCAACCGGTATCCGGGGGGTTCGCGGGCGATCAACATCGCCTTGAGATGGCGAGCGTCTGCGAGCGCCAGGGCCGCTTGTGGCTGCATCACCATGAGCACGGTGGCCCACGCGTCGGCGTGCATGCAGGTGACTTCGAGCACGGTGGCGGAGACGGTGCGATGCGTTACCGGCTCGCCGGTTCGCGGATCGATGATGTGCGAATAGTGCCGGCCATCGACCTCGAAGAACCTGCGGTAGTCGCCAGCGGTCGCCACGCTGGAACCGCGTAACGACACGACTTCGGGTTCCGCGACCGAAGGGTCCGAGGTGGCATCCGCGATGGGCCGCTCGATGGCCACGAGCCACGCACCGCCCGCGCTGTTGTGTCCGTGCGCGCGAAGCTTGCCCGAGAGGTCGATGAGGTAGTTGGACACACCCTGCGAGTCGAGATATTCCGCCACCCGGTCCACGCCCCGGCCCTTGCCGAGCGAAGACAGGTCGACGCGGACGCCGGGTTGTTTGCGCGCGCGCGACCGCGCTTCATCCACCTCGACCTTGCGCCAGCCGACGCGCGCCTTCGCTTTCGCGATGGCGGCGGCGTCTGGAACGCGCTGGGTCGCCGGGTCCGGCCCGAAACCCCAGAGATTCACGAGCGGGCCGACGGTGACGTCGTAGGCTCCGCCGCTGGCCTCGGCGAGTGACAGCGCATACACCAGCACGGCGGCGAGCTCTGGATCCACGTCCAGCCATTCGCCGCGATCGTCATCGTTGAAGCGCGACAGCGCCGAGTCGGCGCGGTACGTGCTCAACGCCTGGTTCACGGTCTCGAACCGCGCCTGGACGCCGGCCTGCAATTGCTGCGCGGACAACGGAAGCGCGCCCGCGATCTTCACGGTCCACGCGCTGCCCATGGTTTCGCCCGTCAGCAATGTCTCGTGCGATTCCGGCGGTGCGGAGGCGCAGCCCGCCAGGCAGGCCAATAGCGCGAGCGCGATGGAAGGCCGGAACTGCAAGCTACTGCGGCAGCACTTCGAACGTGGCGTTGTACGAGGCGCGGCGCTTCTTCACATTGGGCACCGTCGCGCTTTCGTCGGTCGTGCCGGCATCCAGCCAATACAGGCCGGGCTCGGGCCAGGTCACCGCGAACTCGCCCTTGTCGTCGGTCTTGATCACCACTCCGCCGGGCGCGTCGCGATAGCGCGTGCCGCCGGCGATGACCTCCACGTCGAAGCTCTTTGCAGGCCGGCCATCGAGCAACAAACGGAACCTCGTGGTCTCGTGCGCATACAGATCGTTGGGATGTTGCAGCGGCACGAGCTCGAGGCCCTCGCCTTTCGTTCCCTTCAGTTCCGTCGGCGAGCCCACGGTGACGAAAGCTTCGACGCGACGCTGCATCTGCTCCACTTCGAGCTTGGCGGCGTTGACCGGGATGTTGGCCGTCATTTCGGCCGCGGTGCCGCGCCAGCGCTTGGGCTTGCCGGCTTCCTCCCAGCGCGCCATCACGGCGTTCTCGGCCACGGCGATGCGGTAGGTGCCGGGGCTGCGCAACTCGAGATCGAAGCTCGAACGCGTGCGGCCCTTGTACGGATTTTGCGGCGCAACCGCCTGACCATCGGGACTCGTGACCGAGAGCGCATCGATCGGCATTGCGCCCTGGTTCACCGAGAAGAGATCGTCGGCTTGCGCCGCGTCCACGGCTACCCAGCCGCCGGAGCGGGCAACGATGGTCTGTGATGGCAACAGCCAGGCGCGCGCGGCCTCACTCACCGCCGGCGCCAGTGCCAGCACGCCGAGCGCCAGCTTCACGAGGGAATTCTTCATGAGCGTTCTCCTCTTCACGGGTTGAGCGTCAGCGCCACCGCACCGAGCTCCTTGGTGCCTTTGACCGCTTCGCGTTTCGCGCCCTTGATGGGCCACTCGAAAGGGATGCGCACGGCTTCGCGACCGCCGACTTCGCGCACGGCTTCCACCACGACCGCGTACTGGCCTGGCTTCAGCGCCGACAGGGGCGCCTGCGCGGCGTCGAACTTGAGCAGGTGCTGACCCACGGGACGCGTCGCGCCGGTGAGCCCGTCCACCGGCACCTTGAGGTCGCGGCCACCACGGCGCCACCACTGGCGCAGGTCGGGCAGCCACTTGGTGTGGTCGCCGCGCAGCTGGTACCAGACCGCCAGATTCGCCGCGATGGTCTGGTCGGCGCCCTCGACCCAGATGGCGACGTAGGGACGGTGGTACTCGGCTACGGGTAGCTGCGGTATTTCGATGCTCAGGCTCAGATCGGCCGCCGGGGCGGCGCCGGCGCCGAGCACCACCAGGGCAAGCGCGGCGAATTGACGATGGAACATGCGTATACCTCTGGAGATCATCCGGTCTAACTAACTAGTGAGCGAAGAAGATCATGAGCGCGACCACGAGGCCGACGCCTCCGGTGACCAGCGGCCAGGTGGACTTGCGCTGACGCGCCTGGATCCACAACAACACCAGGCCGGTGAGCGCGAAGAACAGGCAGGCGGCGGCGACCAGGTCGATGAAGAGGGTCCACACGCGGCCGGTATTGCGGCCCTTGTGCAGGTCGTTGAAATACGCGAGCCAGCCACGGTCGGTGGTCTCGGATTTCGCCGCGAACGTCGCGCGGTCGATCGTGATCCACGCATCGCGGCCGGGGCCCGGCGCAGAGAGATACAGCTCCTCGTCGGACCACTCGGCCGTCGCATTGCCCAGGTCGATGTCGAACTCCTGCTCGAGCCAGGCGCGCAACGGCGCCGGCAGTGTTGCTTGCACATCGGCGCCAGCGAACAGGCCGAGCTCGGGCTGCTCGAGCTTCGCTTCGTGTGTCTTCACCACGGGCGTGGCGCCGAATGCCGAGGCGTGATTGAGCGTGATGCCCGTCACCGTGAACAGGATGAGCGCGGCGAAACACACCGCGGCGCTGATCCAATGCCACAGGTGCATGGTCCGGTACACCTGCATCCGGCGCCGCGAATTCACCCGAATTTCCTGCCCGACATGAAGAGCCCCGACGAAACCGAGCGCGAAACCTACATGAGAAGAATTCTTATTTGCAAGGTCACTCTATTCATACGGGCCCGGGCGGGCACGCGAAGGGGTAAATGCCGGGGCGGACCCGCGTTATGTTCCATCGATGGGTGTGACCCACCGGGGGCCGGCGGATACCGCCGAGCAATCACGCGCCCCCGGGCAAACCGCGGCTTCGCCGGTTCGGGTCATACCTGCCCTCATCCGTCGGCACCGGTCGCGATGCCCGGTCTAACCATTGTCGGCGCGGCGAGACATGCTCACGTGGAGCGGGCCACGGTATAAATGCCGCCCTCAACAAGGGAGCTGCCAATGAAGTTGCAACGTGTCTGGGTATCCATCGGTTTGTCAGCTCTGTCCGGGGCCGCGCTGGCCGACGTCACCGTCACCACGCAGACGACGGGCAAGATGGTGATCGACCTCAGCGGCGACGCCGTCAACATGATCAAGGGCAAGAAGCAGCGTTCCGACAGCACCCTCCGTGGCAAGGCGCAGACGCTGATCATCGACATCGACGGCCGCCGTTTCGTGGATCTCGACGCGAAGAAGAAGGTGGCCAACGTCACCCCGCTCGACAGCATCGCCGAGCAGCTGCAGAAGGTCGGCGTGGGCACCCTCGAGGCGAAGCTCACCAAGACTGCGCAGACCAAGCAGATCGCCGGTCACGGTTGCACGGTGCACGACATCAGCGTGTCCATGCCCTTCAGCCCCACGGGTAATTCCGGTGACGGCATGGATCTGACCATGAACCTGAGCGGCACCGTGTGCCTGGCCACCGGCGTGCCCGGCCTCGCCGATTATCAGGGCTTCTATCGAGCCGCAGCCGAGTCCGGCTTCATCTTCGGCGATCCGCGCGCCGCCAAGTCACCCACCGGCGCGGCGCAGGCCAAGGCCTACGCCGCGCTCACTCGCAAGATGGCCGAGGCCGGCATGGCGCTCGAGAGCAACATCAACATCGATGCCGCCGGCAGCGGCCCGATGGCTGCCCTGATGGGCAAGCTCGCCAAGGGCAACATCGTCACCACCGTCACCAAGATCGAGACCGGCGATCTGCCGGCAGCCTCGTTCGAAGTGCCGGCAGATTACAAGGTGAAAACCAAAAACTGAGCGGGGCTATTCACCCAACTTCTGCGCGCGGCGCACGAGATCGATGAATTCGGAGCGATAGCCGAAGCGATCTTCGCCGCGCGCGGACTGAGCCTGCTCCAGCACGTCACCGTAGGTCAGCGAGCCGGTGTACTTGCCGCCGCTGAGCAGCTGCGCAAAACCGGCGACCGCGGTGGAGAACTCCACGTCCCGCCTCACGTTCGCGGTCTGGGTGCCGGTGCGCAGCGGGATGGGCTCGCTGATGAGGCGCGAGGTACGCTCTCCGGGCAGCTTGTAGCGGATCTTGAGGAAGCCGTATTCATCACGGCCGCCGCGCGAGCCGGCGGCGCGCTTCGCCGCGTCCTTGTCCCGGTTCTGCTCATAACGCGGCTCGTCCACCGAGCCCGTGACGCCCGCTGGCGTGATCTCGTAGATTGCCGTCACCGTGTGGCCCGCGCCGACGTCGCCCGCATCCACTGCGTCGTTGTTGAAATCCTCGCGCTCGAGCGAGCGCGTTTCGTAGCCCACCAGGCGGTACTCGCTGACCGTCGCGGGGTTGAACTCCACCTGCAGCTTGACGTCCTTGGCGATGGTGAATAGCGAAGCCGTCGCCTCCTGCACCAGCACCTTCTGCGCTTCCTTGTCGGTGTCGATATACGCCGCGACGCCGTTGCCGTTCTGCGCCAGCGCCTGCGCCAGCTCGTCGCGATAATTCCCCTGGCCGAAGCCCAGCACCGATAGATAGACGCCCTTCTCGCGCTTGCGCTCCACGAAACTCTTCAGTGCCTGCGTGCTGTCGATGCCGACGTTGAAGTCGCCGTCGGTACACAGCAGGATGCGGTTCACGCCGCCCTTGCGGAAGTGCGCTTCGGCCAGCTGGTACGCGCGCTCGATGCCTTCGGCGCCCGCGGTGGACCCACCCGGGCGAAGGGATCGCAGCGCTTCGAGGATGCGGTCCTTCTCGCGCACGGGCGTGGGTTCGAGCACGGTACCGGCGGCTCCGGCGTACACGACGATGCCCACGGTGTCGGCGGGTTTGAGGCTGCCCAGCAGCAGCTCCATCGAGCGGATCACCAGGGGCAGCTTGTTGGGCTCGTTCATGGAGCCGCTGACGTCGAGCAGCAGCACCAGGTTGGCGTCCGGCACCTCGTTGCGATCCACTTCGTAACCCTTGATGCCGATGTGCACGAGCTTGCGGCCCTTGCCCCAGGGCGAGTCGCCGACCACCACCGTGGGCTCGAAGGGCGTTTCCCGCGAGCTCGCCGCGGGCCAGGCGTAGTCGAAGTAATTGATCATCTCCTCGGCGCGCACCGCGTCGTTCTGCGGCAGCGAACCCTCATTGATCCGCGCGCGCACGAAACTGTATGAGGCGGTGTCGACGTCCGCTGAGAACGTGGAGACCGGCGCGTCCGCCACGCGATGCACCGGGTTGATCTCGAAGTGCTCGAAGCGGTCGCGGCCTTCGTCCTTGGCGATCTGCACACCGGGGATACGCTGCAAGGATTCCGCGATGTGAGAGTCCGGGAACTGGCCGACGTCCTCGGCGGTGATGGCGTCCACCGGTGCCGCCTCGCTCTTGTCGCGCTTTGATTTTTCGAGCTCCCGACGCATGCCCGTGACGGTGATGCTGCCAGTTCCTTTGTTCGCCGCTGGCTGCTGCGGCGGGGGCGGCGCAGGTGCGACCGGCGCGCGCGCGGCCTGATCGGCCAGCGCACCGAGAGACTTGCTTTCGCGTTGCCGGGAGTCAGCCAGCGCGCGTGCATCGACCTCGGACTGTCCGGATTCATCGCGGCGCCGCGCCGCTTCGTTCGCGGCGTCTCGACGACCGGCGTCGACGGCCCCCTGATCATCGCCCGCGAAGTGGCGCGTGGCGTTCGCCGGCGGCTGCGATTCGAGTTCCGGGGGTGGGGGTTCCGGAAGTGGCGGCTCCGCGAGCGGTTCGGCTGGTGATGACGATGAATCGTGGTCTTCGGGCGCCCGTGCCCCCTCGGGTGCGGACGCACCCGCCGCCGCGTCGGCCGGCCTCTCGGGTAGTTGGGCCGTCGCGGGCAACTCCGTGTGGCTCAGCTCCTGACCGTATTTCCTGAAGTTGGGCAGCGCCCAGATGAGGCCGAGCCCCAGCACGCCGATTCCCGCGGCAGCGGCGTACCAGCCGCGATTCGCAAACCTTTTCATCGAAGCGCTCCCGTATGAAGTGGATTCACGGGACAGACGCGTTTCGTCGGACGATTCTTGGCGCGGGAACGCGAGAATGTTGTCGGCCGCCTGGGCGCGCGCGAATTCGGCGAGCGCCGCACGCTTCGCGCGCTCGCGCGCTTCGGGATCCGGCGCCGGCGTCGCGAGATTCTCGAGATAGTTTTCGATGCCCTGGTCTTTCATGGCTGTTGTGCTAACCCCGCTTCTCGGCCGGAGCTTCCGACTCGTTCAGGTGCTTGCGGATGGTGTGCACCCGCCATGAAATCGTGGACTCCGACACGCCCAGGATTTCCCCCGCTTCCGCGTGGCTCAATCCTTCGCCGTGTACCAGCAACGCGGTTTCCTTCATGCCCTCACCGAGCTTCACGAGCTGATCGAGCAACTGCAGCAGGTAGATGGACTGCTCCGCGGCGCCCTGGCCCGCCGCCGGCACATCCTCGGGCAGTTCGACATGCGCATGCCGCTGCTGCGAGCGTTGCCAGTCCTGCGCGCAGCTGATCACCAGCCGGTACAGCCAGCTCGTGAACGCGGCTTGGAAGCGGTACTGCGCGAGGCTGTTGGCGAGCTTCATGCAGGCGAGCTGCGCGATATCGTCGGCGTTGGCCGCGTGCCCACACCATTTCCACGCGAAGCGATGGATGGTGTCGTAGTACAAATCCAATAGAGCGGCGAAGGACGTCGCGTCCCCGCTTTGAGCCCTGCGGATGAGTGCCAGATCGTCCATCGTCCCCCGTTCGGACCGTCCGGTTCAGGCCGGTTCAGCCATCAGACGGCCCATCGGCCCGGATCCTTGGAAGCTTTTTTGTAAACGGATGCCCGCGCGTGCTCAGGTCAAATCGGCGGCGGAAACCTTGGACGCCGCACCCGGCACTTCGCGCACCAGCCGGGGCACGAGGTAACCCGATATCCGGGTCGCGAGCACGGCGACCAGTTCTTTCGCGCGCGGCAGTGGCACGTCGAAGTGGGCCGTGCCGCGCACCCGGTCGGGCAGGTGCAGGTAGTACGGCGTCACGCCGGTATCGAACAGCGTGCGCGAGAGGTTGGCCAGCGTGTCGACATCATCGTTCACGCCTCGCAGCAGCACGGATTGGTTGAGCAGCGTGACGCGCGCGGCGCGCAGCCGGGCGCAGGCCGCGCGCACGTCGGCGTCGATTTCGTTGGCGTGATTGACGTGCAGCACGAATACGCACGGCAGGCGCAGCCCGCGCAGCCAGTCGACGAGCCCATCGTCCACGCGCGCAGGCAAGACCACGGGCTGGCGCGTGTGCACGCGCAGGCGGCGCACGTGCGGAGTCGCCTGTATCGCGTCCGTCAGCAGTTTGAGCCTGGCATCCGAGAGCGAGAGCGGGTCGCCGCCGCTCAGGACCACCTCTTCGATGGTCTCGTCCGCCGCGATGGCGGCCAGCGCCGCGCTCCAGCGCACCGCGCCCTGCTCCTCCTGCTGCTCGCCGTACGGAAACTCGCGGCGGAAGCAATAGCGGCAATGGATCGCGCACGCCTGGGTCGTGATGAGCAACGCGCGACCGGCGTATTTCTGCAGCAGGCCGGGGGCGCGCGTGTAGTCGCGCTCGTTCAGGGGGTCGGCGACGTAGTCGCGGTGCTCGTCCAGCTCATCGGCCAGCGGCAGCACCTGGCGCAACAGCGGATCGTGGCGATCGCCGCGCCGCATGCGCGCGAGGTAGCTAGGCGTCACGCGCAGGGCGAACGCGTCATTCGCGGCGCGCGCGCCTTCGAGCAGCGACGGGTCGAGACCCAGCGCTTCGATCAGCTCTCGGGGTTGCGTGATGGCGCGGGAAAGTTCCCGCTGCCAGGCGGACGACGTCACTTGTCCAGCTGCTTGATCTCGATGTTGCGGAACCAGATCGGCTGGCTCTCCGCCTGCAGCGCGATGTGCCCGAACGAGAGCTGCAGCGGCGCGCCCGCGGCCAGCAGCCGCTGCGCCGACTCGTCCTTGGGGTCGAGCTGCGGATGCTCGTAGCGCAGGACTTCGACGCCGTTGATGCGATGGATCACTTCCGCATTGCCGTGCACCTCCACTTCCACTTTCACCCACTCGTCGAGTGGATAGAGCTTCGACCGTGAGTCGATGATGTGGTCTTCGGTGAATTTGCCGTTGAACACGAGGTTGGTGCCCGGCGTGCAGACGTTGCCGGTCTGCTTGCCCGCGGTCGCGTTCGAGGCCAGGAACTGGAATTCCATGCTGGCCGGAAATTCCTGGTCCAGTGTCATGCTGAGCGGAGACTGCGAATGGATCATGACGCCGCTGTTGAGCTTGGCCCAGTGCGGCGCGTCTTCGGGCGCCTTGCCCGTGAGGCGGTACTCGAGACGGAGCAGGTAGTTGGAGTACGGCTGGTTGCTGTACAGGTGGCCGAACTGGCGATCGAAAGCCTGCCACTTGTCATAGCTCACCTTGAGGACGCCGTCCTCGACGCGAAAGGTGTCGTTGTAGTTCTCGCCCAACGGGTGCTTGGCGATCTTGATGGTCCAGCCGCTCAGGTCCTTGCCGTTGAACAACGGTGACCAGCCTTTTTCCGGAGTGACATCGGCGGCCTGCGCGCGCATCGTGCAAGCAAGGCACAGCGCAAGCGCCGCGGCGGTTTTCATGGACATGGGCACCCCGGTTGAGAGGGGCGCGAGTCTACCGTGCGGCCGGCAGCGAGACCACGAATCGCGCGCCCTTCCCGCCCGCTTCGCAGGTCACGTCACCGCCATGCGCACGTGCCACCTGGCGCACGATGGACAGGCCGAGCCCCGTGCCTCGCGACTGTCCTGCGACGGAGCTCCGCGCGGCCGACGCCAACCGGTAAAACGGCTCGAAGATCTTCTCGCCTTCCCCGGCGGGAACACCCGGCCCCTGGTCCTCGACCAGCAGCTGCACCCGCCCACCCTGCGCCCCACGCACTTCCAGCTGCGTGGCGCCATCGGCGTGCCGCTGCGCGTTGTCGAGGAGGTTGCGCACCATGCGACGGAGCAACGTGGCATCGCCGATCACATGCAGGGCCTCGCCCGTGGGCTCGCGGCCGAAGTGCGCGGCCTCCTCGGCGACGAGCGCCAGCAGGTCCACGTCCTCCTGGCGTTCCAGCCGGCGCATCGCATCGAGGCGGCTCGCGAGCAACATCTCGCCGATGAGCGCATCCAGCTCCGCGATGCTGCGCGCCATCTCCGCGCCCGCCGGCGTCGCCACTCCCGCGAGCTTCTCGAGTCCCAGGCGGATGCGCGCGAGCGGCGTACGCAACTCGTGCGAGCAGTTGGCGAGCAGCATCTTGTGCGCGCTCACCAGCTGCTCCACGCGCGCGGCCGATTCGTTGAAGCTGCGCGCCAGCACGGCCACTTCGTCGTTGCCTTCGACTGCCACGCGCGCCGCGAGGTTGCCCTCGCCGAGCTCTCGCACGCTGGTCTTCAGTCTCTCCAGCCGCGCGGTGATGCCGCGCGTGATCGGGTAGATGATGAGCGCCAGCGCCAGCGCGATGCAACCGAGCATCAGCCCCAGGTGCAGGCCATGCAGCAGGAAGCGCTGCCGCGGATGGATCACGAGGCGACGGCCGTCGGCGAGCGTGCGCAGCCAGACGGGCCCGCGGCGCGTGATCTGCCAACCTTCATGGCCGACCATCTCGGGCGTGAACTCGAACTTCCAGCCGTGCGTCTTGGCGGGTACGACTGCGCCCTTCGGATAGAGCGCGACATCGGCATGCAGCTGGGAGGCGAGCGCTTCGAGCATCGCGTCTTCGTCCCTGCCGGAGGGCGGGTTGCCCGCGAAGACCAGCGCCGCGACTCCGCTCGCGCTCTGCACTCCCCACATCGCTTCGCGTGGCGCGAAGAAGTGCCAGATCATGGCGCCGGCGAGCGTGAAGACCACCAGCGTGCCCACCACCGCTACGTACAGCTTGAGATGCAGCCGTCTCATCGATCCTGCTCCCGCGCGAACACGTAACCGGCGCCGCGCAGCGTCAGGATGCGGCGCGGCTTCTTCGGGTCGTCCTCGAGCGCCGCGCGCAGCCGCGATATGTGCACGTCGATGGAACGGTCGAATTCCTCCAGCGCTTCGCCGCGCGTGAGATCGAGCAGCGCTTCGCGCGACAGCACGCGGCCGGCGCGCTCGGCCATGGCCAGCAACAGCGTGAACTGGAAGCCGGTGAGAGACCGGGGCTGGCCATCGATGCGCGCGACGCGCGCGCCACGATCGATCTCGAGCCGCCCGAAGCGCAGCAGGTCTGCCGGGCGCGAGCCCGCGCCGCGGCGCAGGATCGCGCGCAGCCGCGCGAGCAGTTCGCGCGGTTCGAACGGCTTGGGTAGATAGTCGTCCGCACCCAGCTCCAGGCCCACGACCCGGTCGAGCGGATCGCCGCGCGCCGTCAGCATGAGGAGCGGGATGGCCGACTGCGCGCGAACGCGGCGACACAGATCCAGGCCATCCATGTCGGGCAGCATGAGATCGAGGATGGCGGCATCGAAGGCGTCGCCTTTCAGCAACCTCTCCGCTTCGACGCCGGAAGCCGTGCTCGACATGCGGAAACCCGCCTCGCCCAGATAGTCGGAAACCATCGAGGCCAGGCGGGCATCGTCTTCGACCAGCAATATGCGGTGCGACATCGTCCGCAATCTTGCCTCAGTCGCCCGGGGAATGGCCGCCTGACATCTTCTGGTGACGCTGCTTCATTTTCTCGCCGAGCCGGGCGCGCTGCTCGGGGGTGAGCACCTCGGCGGCATCGGCCAGCGCCGTGGCGCAGCGCTGTGAGGCGGCATCGAGCGCCGCGATGTGCTCCGCGCGCAGCTGCTCGATCTTCGCGCGGTCGATGGTCGGTGCGACCAGCAGCGCGTGCATCCCGGCCACCAGGCCCGAGTGCTGCCGGTGCAGGGTCTTCAGGTCGGCGGCGGTGGCGTCGATGATGGCGTCGATGCGCGCCTGCTGTTCGGGCGTGGCATCCGCGTCCGCGAGCACGTGTCTGACGTGCACCTGGAAGTGCTCGGCCATCTCGTCGACGTCCACGCGCCCATGGCCGCCTGGCGCCGCGTGCGCGAACACCAGCGCACCGCCTCCGACCAGCGCGACGACACCGGCCAGGATGAATCCCAGGCCCCGGCGTTTGTATTGCATGACTGACTCCTTGTGTGGGTGGTACGGAGACAGTGTCGGGGCGGGCTGTTTCGCGAGCTTCTCGCCTGTGTAAAGTTATGTTGCCATCCGCACGCCAGGACGGAGAACGTTGTTAGGACTCGCACGCTGGCTTTTCGCTGTCTCGCGCACGGGTTGTGAGTCAACGCGCGAGCCAAGCGCGACAATCACGAAGCCAACAACACGGTCATCGCACTGCGTCGGGGAATTCCCCCATTGACAGCGCACCACCGTGAAGCGCATTTTCCCCCGCGCTCACAGGGGGACCTCGTCTGGCAATGGTTGGCGTCGGGATCGCGCGCCGACTTTCATGGAGTGCCGTTCTCTTCAGGGAGAATGGATTGATGCAAGGACACGCATCGCTGGATCGTTTTGCGCGCTCCTCATCCGACTCCACCATTGCTGGTGAGGCATTGGTCGTCATCTGAGGAGAAGCAATCATGGATCGATTGTTGCCACGCCATGGGCAAGCCCTGCCCTGGCTGTTCGCGTTTTGTCTCACTTTGTTAGGTCTCGCCGCGCCGGCATCGGCGCAAACGCCCAGCTGCAGCGTCGGAGTCACGTGGCCCACGTGGACCGGCGGTAACGGCTTCGGCGCCGAGCTGCGCATCACCAACAACGGCCCGGCCATCACCAATGGCTGGACGCTCGTCTTCAACATGCCGAATGGCCAACGCCTGCAGAACGGCTGGCCGGTCAACGTAACCCAGCCCGCGGGCAGCGCCACGGTCACCGTGGCCAGCAACGCGGACTGGAACAAGAGCATCGCCACCGGCGGCACCTTCACCGTGGGCTTCAACGCCACGACATCGGGCAGCACCAACAACGCGCCGACCTCGTTCACGCTGAACGGCACTGCCTGCGGTGGCGGTGGCGGCAACACCGCGCCCGTGGTCACGCTCACCGCGCCCACGGCCAACCAGGTGTTCGCGGCCGGCACCACCAGCGTCACTTTGAGCGCCACCGCCACGGACAACGTGAGCGTGCAACGCGTGGAGTTCCGCGTGGATGGCGCGCTCGTGAATACCGACACGGCTTCGCCCTACACCTTCAACGCCACCGGATTGGCCGCGGGCAGCCACACCTGGTCCGCCACGGCTTTCGACGCCGGCAGTCCGGTGCTGAGCACCGCGGCATCGGCCGCATTCAGCATCCAGACGACGGGCGGCAACACGGCGCCCACGGTGAGCTTCAGCGCACCGAACGCCAACCAGGCCTTCCCGGCGGGCACCACCAGCGTGAATCTCGCCGCGACCGCCACGGACAACGTGAGCGTGCAGCGCGTGGAATTCCGCGTGGATGGCACCCTGGTGAACACCGACACGAGCTCACCGTACAGCTTCACGGCCACGGGTCTCGCGGCGGGAAATCACACCGCGACCGCGACCGCCTACGACGCTGGCTCGCCCGTGCTGAGCACCGTGGCCACAGTGGCGTTCTCGATCGGCACGGCCACCCCGGTGATCACCTTCGTGCCCAACACGTTGTCGCTGACAAGTGGCGCCGGCGGTAGTTCGTCGCTGCGTCTCAGCGCAGCGCCCAGTGGTTCGGTCACCGTCGCCGTCGCGCGCACCGCGGGCAGCACGGCGATCACCAGCACCACGAGCTCGGTGACCTTCACCAGCAGCAACTGGACGGGCGTGAATGTGCCGTTCTCGGCGGCCACGGGCACCACTTCGGTGAATGCGACGTTCACGGCTTCAGCCTCGGGTTACACCGCGGGGTCGATCGTCGTGACTCGCACGGTCACCAGCAGCGCCAACGCGCTGTTCCGCGTCGATGCGAACGGACGCATCACCAAGAACGGCACGCACTTCCCGGTGCACTGCGGCTCCTGGTTCGGTCTCGAGGGGCGGCACGAACCGCCGGATGACCCGACCAACCCGGGCGGCGCGCCGATGGAGCAGTACGTGGGCAACACGTTCTGGGCCAACAACAACACCGGCACGGGCCGCACCATCGCGCAGACCATGCAGGAGATCTCCGGCATGGGCATCAACGTGATCCGGCTGCCACTGGTGCCGCAGACTCTGGACGCCAACGACCCGCAGGGTCGCGATCCGTTCCTCAAGAACCACGCGTCCGTGAAGATCGCGAACTCGCGGCTTGCGCTCGAGACGATGATCAAGGCGGCGGATGCCGCCAACATCGAGGTGATGCTCGACGTGCACTCCTGCTCCAACTACGTCGGCTGGAGAAAGGGTCGTCTCGATGCGCGTCCGCCGTGGACGGATGCAACGCGTGACAACTACGAGTTCAAGCGAGAGGACTGGTCGTGCGCTTCGACGGGCAATCCGTCGACGGTCACGCACACGCAGCCGTACAACACCACGATGTGGCTGGCCAACCTGCGCACGCTGGCAGGCATGAGCGCGTCGCTCGGCGTCGACAACATCATCGGCATCGACATTTTCAACGAGCCGCACGACTACACGTGGGGCGAGTGGAAGTCGCTGACCGAACAGGCGTACGCAGCCATCAACGAGGTGAACCCGAACATCCTGCTGTTCGTGCAGGGCATCGGCACAGTGGCGGGCGGGCAGGACGGCACCCCCGCGACCACCACGCAGACGCCGCATGGCAATGCCGCGACCAACCCGAACTGGGGCGAGAACCTGTTCGAGGCGGGCACCAACCCCATCAACGTGCCGAAGAGCCAGCTCGTCTTCTCGCCCCACACCTACGGTCCGTCGGTGTTCGTGCAGAAGATGTTCATGGATCCGGCACAGACGCAGTGCACGGGGCTCGAGGGTGATGCGGCCGGCGACGCCGACTGCAACATCGTGATCAACCCGACCTTGCTGCGGCAGGGCTGGGAAGAACACTTCGGTTATCTCAAGCAGCAGGGTTACGCCATCGTCGTCGGCGAGTTCGGCGGCAACATGGATTGGCCCGCGGGCCAGACCAGCGTCCGCGACCGCAATCGCTGGGGGCACATCACGCCCGGAGTGGATCAGCAGTGGCAGAACACCTTCGCGAGCTGGATGGCGGAGAAGGACATCGAAGGCTGCTACTGGTCGATCAATCCGGAATCCGGAGACACCGCGGGCTGGTATGGCCACGCCTACGATCCGGTGACCAATGAGTCGGGTTGGGGGCAGTGGCTGCCCTTCGATCAGCGCAAGACCAACTTGTTGAACACGTTGTGGCAGGGAGTGCCGTAAGCGTGTAGCCAGGGGGAACGACCGTTCCCGGGAAACCGGGGTTCGCAGGGATGCGACCCCGGTTTTTTCATCGAAGCCGGGGCCAGCCGTCGGCAGCCCAAACTACCGGTGAAACCCGAAGGACGGATTTGCCGTCACGCTGCCGGTCGTACGCGTGATAGGCGATGTAGTCCTTGCCATCCGCATCGTGCAGGAAGCCGTTGTGTCCCTGGCCGCGATACCGGCCGTCCTCGTCATAGACGGGAATGATCAGCGTGCCCTCGCCGTCCATGAGCTTGCTTCCGTCGCGGCCAACGTAGGGGCCCGTGATCTTCCGCGCGCGGCCCACGGCCACGTAATAGGTGCTCTCGACCCCCTTGCAGCAGTAGTCGTACGAAACGAACAGATAGTAGTGATCAGGCCGCGTGACGATGAACGGCGCTTCGACGGGCGTGCCGCCGCCCAATGGCGCGCGGCGACGCGCCAGTGACACAGGCTTCGCGTTCGCCTTGCGCAGCTTGCCCGTGGCCGGGTCGAGCTCGAACAGCTTGATGCCGGTCCAGAAGCTGCCCAACACCAGCCAGTGTCGGCCGTCCCGGTCGATCACGTGGTTCGGGTCGATGGCGTTCCAATCCGATTCGCGCGTGGATTCGACCACGAGGCCTTCGTCGCGCCAGTGATAGTTGGGCGCGCCAGGATCCAGCGTCTCGTTCGTCGCGAGCCCGATCGCCGAGCGGTTCGAACCGAACGTGGACACCGAGTAGTACAGCAGGTACCGCCCGTCGACCTTCGAGATGTCGGGCGCCCAGGCACCGCGCGCGCCCGGAATCCGCTGCGTCGACCAGTCGGGTAGTTTGTCGAAGACGTGGCCGCGCTTCTGCCAGTGGATGAGATCCGGCGAGCTGCGGATGCGGATCGTGGCCGGCGGTGCGTCGCCGTTCGTGCCGAAGATGTAATAGGTGTCGTGCTCGCGGATGATCGCCGGGTCGTGGATGCCGACGATGTCGCCTTCGACGGGGAGTTGGGCGCCGGGTACCTGCGCGTGGGTGGTGCAGGCCAGCAGGCAAAGCGATGTGAACCAGGCGCGGTGCATCTACTTCACCGGCTCGAAGACGAGTAGTGCCACGCCCTGGCGGGGCACGGCCAGCTCGAAGACCGCACTCTTCCGCTTGCTGGCCTTCGCGCGCAGCACTTCTGGCACGAGCTCCGACGCCTTCTCGAGCCCGGCGTACTGCGTGGCGTTGGGAGACTGCGGGGAGCCCATGGCTTGCCACGCCGCGAACGAATTCGCGTGGGTGCCATCGACGCGATACAGCGTCGCGCGCGAGGCGTCCGTGCGCGCCAGCCGTTTCAGGTTCAGCGTGATCGCCGCGTCTGGGCCGGGCAGGTCGTCGTCCTGGTAGTGCCAGAGCAGCACGGCGACGCGGCCGGTCTCGTCATGGGTCGCGATCACGCCGACATCCGCGTCGCCGCGCACGCCCTGGTCGATCACCGTTTCGAGCGGCACCTGCGCGCTGCTCGTGGCGGGCGCGCGGTCACGCCCGAGCTTGGCGAACATCCTGAACACGTTGAGCACGGGCAGGTTGACACCATTGGTGGCGAGCTGCCGGTAGCCCGCGAACCAGGGCTGATCCTCGAACTCGAATGCCCACGAGAGGATGCCCTCGATGTTCACGTTGCGTTTCCGCGCGAGCTCCCAGATGCGCGCGAAGCTCGCGGCGGTGTAGCTCGAGTACATGGTGCCGTTGCGGTAGGCGTTCTGTGGGCCCGGGCACGCGGCGCAGCCCTCGGGGTCGCTCTCGCCGATGATCACCGGTAGTTTGGCCAGCGCCGGCACCGAGAGCGCCTTGGCGAAGCCGCCGTCGACGTCCTTGAGATGCTGGGAGATGCCCATGCGCACGTGGCCGTCGACGAAGGTCGGCCTCCCCTTGGCGTGAAACGAGATGAAATCGGTCGGAGTACCGGTACCGCCCGTGGCGTAGTTGGTGCCGGTGGTGACGTGCTTCAGGAAACCGTCCATGAACTCGCCACCGGGGCCGGCCGTGTCGGGCCCACCTACCCGCGCGTTGGGCAGCGCACGGCGCACGGCGGCGATGGCATGGTCGTGCAGCTGGTAAAACTCCTCGGGCGTGCCCTGCCAGTAGAACTTCAAGTTGGCTTCGTTCCACACCTCGAAGTACCAGCTCTGCACTTCGGCTGCGCCATAGCGTTCGACGTTGTGGCGCGTCCATTGGTAGACGAGCTCTCCCCATTTCTCGTAGCTCTTCGGCGGATAGGTCCAACCGGTCGCGATGAGCTTGTAGTCGAACCCGGGCCGCCAGAGATGCTGGTACGGCGTGCCTGGCGGCGCCGTCGACAGGGCCTCGGGCATGAAGCCGATCTGCAGGTACGGCTTCACTCCCCTCTCGAGGTAGGTGTCGATGATGCGATCGACCACCGTGAAGTCGTACACCGGATTGCCCTGCGCATCCTCGGTGTAGAGGTTGGTGCTGCCCCATTTGAACGAGGGCGTGCCGTCGCCGCTCGACATCAGGTTGTGCGCGCGGAAGTACACCCTGCCATGGCGCAGCTTGCCGAGCTCGGCGAGCAGTTTGCGGCCGTCCTTCATGGTGGCGTAGTTAGGCTCATCGGCGCCGAAGAACCGCCACGAATCCACCTGTGCGCCGGCATGGATGCCGGCGTCGACGTCGACGGTCACGGGTCGCGCGTCGGACGCCCCTGCCGGCGCGTTCATGGCCGCCAGGGTGACGGCCACTATGGCCATTGCCTTTCTCGTACTCACCGCGCCTCCGTTGCCTGCAAAAGGAAGACGCGCCAGCATGCCGCATCCCGAATTCAGGGTTTGATATCGACTGATATCCGCGTTCGCATGCCGGTGAGCGGGTACGGCTTGCCGGCCCACACGAATTCGCCGCGCAAGCCGCGCGGCGAGCGGATGTCGGCGTTCAGGCGATTGCCCTCGACGCGGTAGCTCACCACGACCGGTCCATGGGGCGTTGCCGCGGTCGCGTCGACCCGTTTCAATGCGCCCAGGTGCGGTTCGATGTGAACCCGCGAATAACCAGGCGCGCCAGGCCGGATGCCCGCGACGATGCCGAGCAGGTCGGCCGTCGGGTGGGCGCTCCAGGCGTGCGTATCCGATCGCGTCTTGCCGCGCGACTCCGGCCACGTGGTGTAGTTGAGCGGGAGCAGGTCGCGCCAGGTCTGCAGCAGCGCGTGGTAGTGATCGGCGAGCCCGGCGTGCTCGCAGGCGCGCACGAGATACCACGCGAAGTAGTAAGTCATGGCGAACATGCCGTCCGGCGCATCGATGCCGCGACCGGCCACGGTGATGCGTTCGAGGATTCCAGGCGCTTCGTCCTTCGTAGCCACGTCGTACAGAACGGCGAGCGCGTTCATGTGCTGGCTGTATTTCTCGCTCGCGGGGTCGGCGAAGCTCGGGTTGTCGGCGAACAATCCACGCGCCGCGTTCCAGCAGTGCGCGCGGATGGCCGCGCGTGCAGCCGTGGCCTGCGCGCGGTCCTCCGCGGCTCGCGCGGCATCGCCATGCGCGGACTCGAGATCCGCTGCCTGCCGCAACGCGCCGAGCCACAGCACCGTCATGAGGCAGCTGCCGCCCTCCTTGCCATACGACGGAAACACGGTGCGGTCATCCCAGCGCTGCCCCGACCAGTCGATGAAATTCCAGTGCGGGTTGGCGCCCAGCAAGCCCCGCGGCGTGCGCAGGTTGCCGAACCACCCCAGCACCTCCCGCACGCGCGGCAGGTGACGACGGATCGGGGCCGCGTCGGGCTGCTCGAACGCCCAGTCGTGCAGCATGGCGATCCAGGCCAGCGAGAACGTGGTGATCACGTTGTGTCCACGACTGGGGTACGCGCCCTCCATGATGCCGCCTTCGATATTCGATTCGGCGAAGGCATCGATGGCCTGCAGCGCCAGACGCGGGTCGCCGCCGACGGCGTAGGTGATCAGCATTTCGAGCCGCGTGTCGCCCGCGTATTGCAGCTGCTCCCAGAACGAGCTGTCCATGAACGTCTCGTGTGCATCCACGCGCAGCGTCCGCCAGCCGATGTCGAAGATGCGATTCAGTTCCGCATCGTCGCTTTCGAAGCGACCCACTTGCTCGAAGGGATAGCCGGTCTCGTGCACACCCAATGACTCGAGCGTCAACGGCTCGTCAGCAGTGACCACTTCGATCTTCATGAATCGCCAGGTGCGCCACCACAGGGGTGCGAAGGCCTGTGAGCCGCCGCCGCCGACGAAGGTATCGAAGAAGCCGCGCGGTTCGCGGTCGGCGACGAGATTGCGGTCGCCTTTCCTGCCTTCGGTGTCGTACAGCGCCTCCGCATACGTAACCTTGATGTTCGCGCCGCGGCCGCCGCTCGCGCGCAGCTCGGGATACGCCGAGACCATCGCATCGCGCCGGATGAGCAGGTAGCCCTGCGTGCGCGCCGGGATGGTGAGCGGCGCCCTGGGAAACGTCGCGCCGGCGAATGAGCTGCGCACGGTCTCGCCTGGCGCCGCGTCCGCCTCCCGCTGAGGTGGCAACGGATCGGCGATCAGCGTTCGCTTGGCATCGGGCGCCGGGACGGCCGCCACCCAGGCTCCCGGCGGCTTGCCGGCATCGATGACTTCCGGCGTGCTCGCCACGTAATACTCGGGTCGCAGGAGCTCTGACCCGCTGACCACGGTCCTCGACGCATCGATCCGTACCTCCCATCCGGGCGACTCGGTGCCGAACGCGGCGCCCGTCAAACGGAATCCGGTGGCCAGGCTCTGCTGGGCCAGGGGCGCGAATTTTCCATGGTTCCAGACCACCGCGGTGATCTCGTTGTGCCCCTTCACCAGCGCCGGGGCGAGATCCAGCCGCGACTGGCGCCAGCGGGCAATCGTGCCGGTGGAGGGCCCCCGGCCAACTAACTTCCCATTGACCTTGAGAATGAAGCGGTTATCGGCCGTGACGTCGACCGGCAGTCGGGCGGGGACGCGGGCGAGGTCGACCTCGCGCCGGAATTCCAGCACCACCGGCGGCGCGGCTTCGGGGTGCGTGAGCCAGCCACCCGGGTCGGCCGCGCGCGCGGGTACGATGGCCGCCGCGGCCAGCATGACTAACAAAGAGAGATGCCTGATCACCGATCCCCCAAACAACCTTTGTCAGACTCCGTTGACACGGACTGTGCCGGCGCTCGGACACGCTCTTCGCCTATAACAGCAGCGCCAATACGGGAGTGTCGCGCAGTGGCGGGCAAATGCCAGTGGAAGATTCAGGAGCTCGCGCGATGAACACCGCGACATGGGTGCTGGACGTCGCCCCGGAAATCACCGTCACCGAGGTCGCGGACCGGCAATCGTGGGACGCCTTGTTCGCTTTCGCTCCCGATCCGCACTTCACGCAAGCCTGGTGCTACGGCGAGGGCAAGCGCGCGGAAGGCTGGCAGGTCGAACGCCTGCTGTTCAACGACGAGGACGGCATTGCCGCGCTGTGCCAGTTGCTGGTGAAGCACCCGTTCGGCGCGCGCGTCACACGCATCGATCGGGGGCCGGTGTTCCTGCGCGAACATCCCTCGCCCGAGCTGCAGCTGGCCGTGTTCCAGGCGCTGCGCCGCCGCTGGCGTTTCGGCTGGCGCGGACTCTTGCTGATGGCGCCGTCGCTGCCCGCGAACGCGGCTTCCGCGTCGCTGCTGCGCGCAGCCGGGTTCTGGTGCCGCCGCGAGACCGGCTGGCATTCTTCGTACCTCGACCTCGCGCTGCCGCTCGACCAGCTGCATCGCCGGCTCGCGCCCCACTGGCGCACGCGCATCCGGCGCGCGGAGAAGCTCGAGGTCGGGCTGCGGCTGCGCCGCGATCCTGCGGGCATCGACTGGCTGCTGGAGCGCCACGTCGAGAACATGCACGTGAAGGGTTTCATCGGGCCCTCGCCCGAGTTCGTTCGCGCGATGTACGACGCGAGCCCCAAGGATTTCTGGCTACTGCAGGCAATGACAGGCGGTGAGCCCGAGGCGGCGCTGCTGGTCGGACGCTTCGGCCAGCACGCCGAGACCTTCATCGGCTGGACCAGCGATACCGGGCGTCGCGCCGCGGCGGGCAACTTCCTGCTGTGGAACGCCGTCATCGAGATGCAACGCGCCGGTTGCCGCACGCTCGACCTCGGTGGAGTTCCGGCCGATGCGGGTCAGGGTCAGTTCAAGCGCGGCATGCGCGGTGCGGAATACGAGCTCGCCGGGGAATGGCTGGCCTTCTGACTTTGCGGGAGAGTTTTTTCCTGAGGTAGGATCCGGTCGCGCGGATAACAAGAAGATCTCAGGGGGACACATGCTCGATCTCATCAGGCGCGCCGCATTGCTCGCGGCCGCTGCTTTTGCGTTCGGCACCGCCAGCGCCGCGGAAGCGGAGCCCATGACGGTGTATGACACGGCTCTCGCGCCGGGCTGGGAGAACTGGAGCTGGGCCAAGACCGAGCTCGGCATCGAACTCGGCGGCAGTCCGCGCCGGCCCATCCGCGTGGTCGCCGGTGGATGGCAGGCTCTCTACCTGCACCATGCGCCGTTCAGCACCACCGGGCTCAAGCGGATCAGCTTCCTGATCCAGGGCTCGGTGCCCGACCGCGACGTGCGCGTGTTCGCGCTCACCGATGGCAAGGTGGTCGGCGAAGGCAAACTGGTCAAGGTCGGCAACACCGGCTGGACCGACGTGAAGATTCCGCTCGTCACTCTCGGCGTCGAGGACCAGACCATCGACGGCTTCTGGATACAGAACGCGTCGGAGGTGGCGCTGCCGAAGTTCTACGTCACCGAGATCCGGCTCGATTGACGAGCCCGTGCGCTGCTCGGCGTAGTGCCCGAGCTATTCGAGCGCGGCGCGCAACTCGTCGATGCGCACCGGCTTGCCGAGCAGATGGTCGACGGTGTCCGGATAATCCGGCTGCTCGCGCGCCCGCTCGCCCCAGCCAGTGAGCAGGATGATGCGCACCGAGCCGGAGAGCGCGCGGATCGAGTTCGCGACCTGGATGCCGTTCACCTCGGGCATGCCGAGATCCGTCACCACCACTTCGAAGGCTGATGACGTGTCGAGGGCTGCGGAGAAGCAGTCCAGCGCCGCCTGACCATTGGAAGCCACCGCTACGTCGTGCCCGTCGAACGACAGCACTTCCGCGATGGAATCCCGGATCAGCGGATCATCGTCGACCAGTAGTACTCTCATGCGTCGCGCAATGTTCACGCACTTCCCTTCTCGGAAACAGCGGGTTTCCACGGAGGCGTACGTCCGGCAAATGCTTATTCCTTCCCGAAGGGTCGTGTCGGAAACCGCCGCGATTGGCAGCTCAGCTCATCAGGCGCGGAAGTACGAACGCAAACGTCGTGCCCAAAGCGTACGCAACCAGCGACACCCCGTAGAGCCACGCGCTGATTTTGCGCAATCTCGTGCAACTTCGCGCAGCAACGGGATCAACCGGGCACGGCAAGCGACGCGCGCGCCAGATCATTGCGCCGCTGCCGGCGAGCAGTACACCGGCCGTCACGAACAACAGTAGTTTGTGCTCGGACAGCCAGACCAGTTGCGGAAACGTCGAGACCAGGCCCACCAGTGCGGCCCCCGCGCCCAGCGAAACCATGACGGCCGGCAACACGCAGCACACGAGCGTCGCGCTGCTGGCGACCAGCGTGCCAAAGGCGACACCGACGTTGCGTGAATGCGGATCCATCAATGCTTGCCTTTCAATGATGCGCGGATCTCGGACAGCGGCCGCGCGGTACGCTCGATGGACGTCACGTCGTAACCCGCGTCGGTGAGCGCCTTCTTGAGCTCGGTATCGCCGATGTCGAGACCGGTCTTCGTCTCGATCGCGACCAGGCTGTGCTCGAGGCTGACGAGCACGTCGGAAGTCGCGTCTTTCTTGCGCAGCGTCTTCTCGATGCCCTGCGCGCAGAAGCCGCAGACCAATCCATTGACCTTCATCTCGATGGTGCCGGCGGCGGCGATGCCGCTCAGCAGGAGTGCAAAAACGGTGATGAAAATTTTCATGTCAGCTCCAGTCAAAAATTGAACATGGCCATGGCCTGCAGTTTGCCGCCCGCGGTGACGCCCGCGTCGAGCCACGCGCCCCGCTTGAACAGCCGCAGCAGCAGCGCCCATTCCACGCCTTCGTGTCTGTCACCCGTGTAGTTGCGCCCCTGGATCACGAGCCACGTAGCCAGCGTATCGTAGTCGTGCTCGTAAGGCGCTATGCCGAGTTGCAACGTGTCGATGCGTCGCGTGAAGTCCGCGGCGCGATGCAGGTCGGTCTTCAGCGAGCCATAGATGCGCCGGGTTTCGTGATCCAGCTGCGCTCCGGCGTTCCACGCGAATGCA
This sequence comes from Steroidobacteraceae bacterium, assembly GCA_035525785.1. Lineage (GTDB taxonomy): Bacteria > Pseudomonadota > Gammaproteobacteria > Steroidobacterales > Steroidobacteraceae > CADEED01. The sequence continues at coordinate 50,143 of DATLDQ010000085.1, forward strand.
TGGTCGTTGGTCTCGGCGAGTCGAGCATCGCCCGCGCCGCCCCAGACGAACACGTTGGTCTGCGCCTTGGGGCGATTCCATCGTTTGGCGAGGTAGTTTGCTCGCGCGTAGGTGATGCCGATCTGACGGCCGGGCCGGTCGAGATCGAGCTCGAGGTAGCCCCCGCCGAGCGACCAGTCGTAGCGCGGCGCATAGAACACCTGCGCTTCGTTCATCGTGCCAGCGCCGTACTCGGCCATGACCGTGGTGCCCTGCGCATAGGCGATGGGCTTCGCGAAGAGACAGTGTGGCGCCACGAGCAACGCGCCGGTGAGCAGCAGTCGAAACAGGTTCACGTGAACCTCCCGTACGAAGTGGGACGGGCGGCCTCGCGGGCCGCCTAACTAGCGACTTCGTTCAGGCGATGGGAGGTGGTTTGAGTGGTGGCTCGGCGAACGCCGCCAGCCCGGCGGGCCGCGCGGAGGCGACGCGCTCGGTGGCGGCAGATGTGACGCTGAAGGCCAGCACCGGGATCCAGCCCACCGACAACGTGCAGGCGCTGAGGCAGGCGGATGCATTCATGCCGCCATCGGGGCAGCACGGGCAATCCTCAGGTGAATCGCCCGCCGGCATCTGCTCCGCGCAGTGCGGCGCAGCCGGTGCCGACGCCACGCCCGAGAAGGCGTTGGCGAGGGGCGCGCCCAGGATCTGGGCGGCGACCAGTACCAGGGCGATCTTGCGGAGAAACCGGTTATTCACGTGGGCGACCATAGGCTACCTGGTGTCCGACCGCCATCGGGGCGTCGGGTTCCGTGAACTCAGGCAACCAGATCGGAGATCGCCGCGCGCAACTGCGGCAGGCGCGGCGGCTTGCTCAGGACCCGGTCGATGTTCGCCGGCACGTCGTTCTCGTCGATGAGCCTCTGCCCCCAGCCCGTGAGCAGCACCACCGGGGTCTGCGGCGAAGCCGACTTGATGGCCTCGGCCACCTTTCGGCCATCGACGCGCGGCATGCCGAGATCGGTGATCACCAGGTCGAAGACGCGGTTGTATTTCTGCGAGCGGAGGAAGGCTTCGATGCCAGCCTGACCGCCGGCGGCGAGCTCGAGCTTGTGGCCATCGGTCTCGAGCGCGTCCTGCAGCGAACGCGTGAGCACGGGGTCATCGTCGACCACGAGGATGCGCAGATTCTTGCGAATGGCGGGCGCAGGCGCGACGTTGATCATGCCTGCGGCCTGCGCGGCGACGCCGGGGAAGATCATGCGCACGGTCGTGCCCTTCCCCGGTGCGCTTTCGATGTCGAAGTCCGCATCATGGCGCCGGAGCATGCCGAACACCGAGGCGAGTCCGAGCCCGGTGCCGCGCTCGCCCTTGGTCGTGAAAAAGGGTTCCATGCAACGGCGCCGCGTTTCCTCATCCATGCCGATGCCCGTGTCGATCACTTCGATGCAGATACCGGGCAGGCCGTCGCCGAGGCGTCGGGTGCTCGTGACGATGGTCAGCGTGCCGCCCTCGGGCATGGCATCGACGGCGTTGAACAAAAGGTTGGTCAGGGCATCGCGCAGCTCCACCTGGTCGCCCATGATTTCGAGCTTGCCGGCCGCGAAATGCCGGCGCAGGTCGATGACGATGCCGCGCTGCTGCGGCAGCGCCTGCCAGCGAGGCTGCGTGAGGTCGACCACCTGGTCTATGGCGGCGTGCACGTCCACCCGGTCGAACGCGCGCACCGACTCGCGCGGACGATAGAACTCGCGCATGCGGTCGATGGTGCCGGCGACGTCCTCGATGGCTCGCTGCATGGTCGCGAGCCGCGCACGTCCCTGCTCGCTGATCTGGCGCTCCTGCTGCAGCAGCAGCTCGGTGTACAGCGACACCGGCGAGATGGCGTTGTTGATGTCGTGCGCGATGCCGCTCGCCATCTGCCCGAGTGCGCGCAGACGCTCGTTCTGCAGCACCGTCTGTTGGCTCTGGCGCAGATCGTCGTAGGCCTGTTGCAATGCCCCGTACAGCTGCGCCTGATGCGACGCCAGCGCGACGTGCTCGCTCAGCTGCTTGAGGAACTCGCAGTCGGCGCTCGAAAAGGCGTGGTGCTCGCGCCGCGCCGCCACCAGCACGCCGAACACGCTCGACTCGAGCGCCAGTGGCGCGAGCACCAGCGAAAGCAGGCCCGCGTCGGCGAAGCGTCGCGGGAAGGGCGACGTGGTGTCGCTCAGGTCGGGCTCGTGGATCAACGTGCCATGCAGCGCCCGGTACAGGCCGTTTTCGCCGATGGGAATGGCGCCGCCGGTAGTCAGCCCCATGGTCCGCGCGAAATCGCCGCTCGCAGGGCCCACGCATTCGACGGTCATCACCCCCGCCCTGGCCTCGTGCAGGCACACGCAGCCGAACTGGATGGGCAGGTGCTCCTCGATGCTGCCGAGCACCACCTGGAAGATGCTCAGCAAGTCGTGCCGCGAGCCGATGCTGTGCGTGATCTCCTGCAACAACGCCAACCGGCTCACCTGGGCACTCAGCCTCTTCTCGGACTGCTCGGTCTGCTCGAGCATGTGGTTGAACGCCCCGGTGAGCGTATCCAGCTCGGTGATGCCCGGCGCCGTCGCGCGCACGCGGTAGTCGTGGCGATTGGACACCACCTCGGCGGTGGAAGCGAGCGAGAGTATCGACTCCGACAGATGCTTCTGCAGCCGCCGCGCGATGGCCCACGCCACTAGCAACGTGAGCGCGATGACCAGCGCGGCCAGCAGCGCATAGACCCCGAGCCTTTCGTAGATGGCACTCATGTCCGAGCGCACGAACAGCATGCCCAGCACCTGGCTGTCTTCGCGCACCCGGGACACGCCGGTCAACTTGCCACTCTCGAAGCGGTAGCCCTCCGCCACGGGCATGGCGGGGAGCGCGCCCGCCTTCGCATCGGGTGGATAGGCGGCGAAGAACGAGCCATCGGCCTTGTAGAGGGCGGCCACCTCGATGTGCGGGTCGGACCGGAAGGCCGAGAGGATCGCCGCCGCGTCCTCGGGATTGTCGAAAGCCAGTGCCGCGGTGCTGTTCGAGCCGATGGCCTCGCTCAGCGTGCGCAGCTGCTGCAGGTTCGACGTGCGGATCTGGTGCAGCTCGCCCGCGAGGAACACGGTCGTGGTGATCAGCAGCGCGATGCCGCACGTGGTCAGCGTCAGTGTGCTGAGCTTGCGGCGGATGGCGACGGCTCGCGCCATCAGCTGCCCTCCGTCCCGACCACTTCCGCGGGTCGGAGCAGCTTCGAGCTGATCACCAGGTGGTTGGCCTTGGCCGCCGCGATATTGATGCGCATGCGGATGCGCTGTCGGTCGTTGTACAACACGATGATCGCGCCATTGCTCTCGGCGCCGTCGACGTCCGTGACCGTGAGGACGCTGTGCCCGCGCGCCGCGGCCAGCGCCTCGTCGAGCATTCCGGCATCGTTGCGGCCGACGAACAGGATGTTGCACCGGGATATGCCGTCCGCATCACTGAAACGCCTGACTACCAGCGTTCTCGAACCGATGGCTTCACCGCGCACCACGTCGTCGAGCGTCTTGCCGAAGGGGTCTTCACCCACCACACAGATGACGAAAGGCGCTTGCGGAGTGTCGTACGAATCGCTCGGCCATTCGACGAACTGCCCGAAGTTGAACAGGAACACGGCCTTGACCTGGTACTCGCCCGGTTGGGCCGAAGCGAGCGCGGGCAGAAATGACGCCGCGACCAGCGCGAGGCGCGCAAGTACGGATACTCTCACTCGTGCCGCCACTCGGCCTTGAGCCAGGCTGCGCGCGCCAGCGCGCCGCGCGCCGCGGGGGTACCGAATTCCACGTGTTCGTCGTCGAGGAGGTTCTGGCCCATGAGCGAGATCTGCAAGTCAGGTGTCGCTCGCCAGCCGAGGCGCACATCCAGCGAAGAGTACGCATCGAGGCCCGCGCCGCTCACGTCCTGCATCAGCCGCCGGATGCGCGTGTGGTGGCGGAACTGGGCGTCCACTTCGAAATTGCGCAGCGTGAGCGACGATCGCAGGCCGGCCATGCCGCGCGGCGTCGAGCCCTCGAGCCACGCGTTGCGGTTGAGGTCGAGGCCCGAGGATTCGAGCCGCAGGTCGATGGCGGAATAGGTCGCGCTCACGCGCCAGTAGTCCCGTGGCTGCCACTCGACCAGTAGTTCGGCGCCGCGCGTGCGGCCGCTGCCGAGATTCTGGTTCAGCACCGGTATGACGGTGCGGCCCGCGCCGTCGAGAAACGGCGTGCCCACCTCGAGCGACGCCAGTGCGTCGTAGTCGTTGTTGAACAGCGCCAGATCGACGAGCAGGCCTCGCGAGGCCTGCCACCGATAGCCGGCTTCGTAGGCGATGAGTTTTTCGGCACCGAAGTCGCGATTGCCCAGCAAACGGAACAGCGGGTCTGCCGCCGGATCGGAGGCATCGATGTTCACATCGCGCTCGAAGCGCGTGGGCACACGCACCGCGCGCGACACCGCCATCCACAGCGTGTGGCCCGGATCCGGCGTCCAGGCTGCGCGGATGCTGGGCTGCACTTCGAAACCGCTGAAGTCGTTGCGCTCGACCTTCGTTCCTGCCGTGATCGCCAGCGAATCAGAGAGCGCGATCTGGTCCTGCACGAAGCCGCTCCACAGATAGTCGTCGGAATTCTGTGGCTCGACCACGAACAGGCCACCGCTTTGGTTGCTGTTGGCGGTGAGCCGGCCCGAGACGCCCCAGACGATCTCGTGGCGCGAGAGTGCGGTGAGGCGATGCTGGACGTCGACGTCGAAGGTGTGCAGCGTGTCGAGGAAGCTCGGGTCGTCGCGTCGCGTGTAGTCGTAGTAGGCGCGCACCTGCAGGTCGGAATCGACGCCGGTGGGCCGGCGCCAGCGCGCGAGCAGGTTGCCGCCCGAGACCTTGGAGGTGAGCTGACCTTGCGGCCCAGGCCGACCGAGCACCTCGACCACCGGTGCGAGCTGGCCCATGTCGCCCGCATACGCGTCGCCCTGCATCGTCCAGCCCGCGGCCTCGGCACTGCCCCAGTCCATGCGGAAACCCAGATGACCGAGGCGGGCCTCGTCCTCGCTCGTGGCGAGCGGGTTTTCGGTGCCGTCACGGTCGAAATAGCGCGCGAACACGCGGAAGTGCCGGCCACCCGCGGTTTCCCCGCCATGCCGCGCACCCACCCAGAAACGGTCGACGTCACCGACGCCCGCCTCGAGATAATCACCGTGCGTGTCGCGGGCGCTGCGCGTCGTTATGTTGACCACGCCATTCACGGCGTTCGAGCCCCAGAGCGCCGCGCCGGGACCCCGGATGACCTCGACGCGCTCGACGTCCGCCAGTAGATAGTCCTGCACGTCCCAGGCGACGCCGGAGAACAATGGTGTGTAGATGCTGCGCGTGTCCGAGAGCACCAGCAGCTTCTCGGAATTCACGCTGCTGAAGCCGCGCGCGCTCACGCCCCAGGTCGTGGAGTTCTCTTGCGCCACGTGCAACCCGGGGACCAGTCGCAACGCCTCGGGCATGCTCGTGGCCCCCGAGCGGCGCAGATCCTCGCTGGTGAGCACCGCGATGGCGGCGGCGGCCTTGCGCAGATCCTCTTCGCGGCGCGAGACCGACGTCACTTCGACGTCCAGCAACTCGTCGACGGACAGCCGCTTGAGCTCGGCTAACTGGTCGGAGTGCGCAAAGGCCGTGGACATCGGCAGCATGATTGCGCCGAGCACGAGGCTCGTGGCTGTCCATGCATGGCGTGACATGAGCTCAGTGTTTGTGCGTAACGCCTCGTAGGGAGA
>DATLDQ010000137.1:0-6209 GCA_035525785.1 Steroidobacteraceae bacterium
ATTATCGTCAGCGCGGTCTACGTCTCCGCCGATCCGATGTTCGAGAAGTCGTTTCTGATCTCGGCCATCACCGTGACGCTGTGTTCGCTGTGGCCGACGCTGATCAACACCGGCGTCGGCGTGAACTCCATCGATCGCGACCTGCTAAACGTCGCGCGGGTGCTGCAGCTGAAGTGGACCACCAAGCTGTTCAAGCTGGTGTTGCCGTCCTCGCTGCCGTTGATCTTCACCGGCATGCGCCTGTCGCTGGGTGTGGGCTGGATGGTGCTGATCGCGGCGGAAATGCTGGCGCAGAATCCGGGGCTCGGCAAATTCGTCTGGGATGAATTCCAGAACGGCAGCTCCGAGTCGCTGAGCCGGATCATGGTGGCGGTGTTCACCATCGGCATCATCGGTTTCCTGCTCGACCGCGTCATGCTCGCGCTGCAGAACGCGTTCACGCACGGCAGGACGCGATGAGCCACCTGGAGCTGCGCAATGTGTCGAAGCGCTACGGCGACACGGAGGTGCTTGCGGACATCAACCTGTCGATCGAGGAAGGCGAGTTCGTCGCGCTGATCGGCTTCTCGGGCTCCGGCAAGACCACGCTCATGTCGATCCTCGCCGGCCTGATCGAGCCGGACGGGGGCGAGGTCCTCTTGCGCGGCAAGCCGGCGGGCGGGCCAGGCCCGGATCGCGGTCTCGTGTTCCAGAGCTATTCGCTGATGCCCTGGCTGACCGTGTACGAAAACGTGGCATTGGCGGTGGACACGGTGTTCGACCGTGACAGCAAACAACTTCGACGCGAGCGCACGCAGAAGTACGTGCGCATGGTGGGCCTTGCGCATGCGAGCGACCGCCGTCCGGCGGAGCTCTCGGGCGGCATGCGCCAGCGCGTGGCCGTGGCGCGCGCGCTGGCGATGAACCCCGAGTTCCTGCTGCTCGACGAGCCGCTGTCGGCATTGGATGCTCTCACGCGCGCCCGGCTGCAGAACGAGATCGAATCGATCTGGCGCGACGAGAAGAAGACCGTGGTGCTCGTGACCAACGACGTGGACGAGGCGCTGCTGCTGGCGGATCGCATCGTCCCGCTGAACCCCGGTCCCCGCGCGACGTTCGGGCCCGAGTTTCGCGTGGACCTCGCGCGCCCCCGGAACCGCAAGGACGTGAACCACGATCCGAAATACCGCGAGCTCCGCGCCCGCATCACCCAATACCTGCTGGACGTCGAGGCGGAGAAGCTGGTGGCGGCCGATACGGGGGCCGGCATCAAACTACCAACCGTCGTACCCATCACCTCGGACGATTTCGTGCCGAAGGCCGTGCGCGCGGCGAACCGGCACAAGCCGCTGGCGAACCCGGACAAGTACGTCGAGTTCTACAACGTGCACAAGGTCTATGCGACGCCGCGGGGGCCGCTCACCGTCGTCGAAGGATTCAATCTCGACATCCGACGCGGCGAGTGCGTGTCGCTGATCGGTCACTCCGGCTGCGGCAAGTCCACGGCGCTCGCGATGTGCGCCGGGCTTGCGGACGTATCCGACGGCGGCATCACGCTCGATGGCCGCGAGATCACCACCGCCGGTCCTGATCGCGGCGTCGTGTTCCAGGCGCCAACGCTGCTCGAGTGGCTCACCGCGCGACAGAACGTGGCTCTCGGCGTCGAGCGCGTGTATCCACACGCCGGCAAGGCGGAGCGCCGTGACGTGGTGGACTACTACCTCCATCGCGTCGGTCTCGGCGACGCGCTCGACAGGCCGGCACGCGACATGTCGAACGGCATGCGCCAGCGCGTCGGCCTGGCCCGCGCCTTCGCGCTGTCGCCCAAACTACTGCTGCTCGACGAGCCCTTCGGGATGCTGGACGCGCTCACGCGCTGGGATCTGCAGGAGGTGCTCATGGACATTCTCGAGCGGACGAAGACCACCGCCATCTGCGTCACCCATGACGTGGACGAGGCCATCCTGCTCGCTGATCGGGTGGTGATGATGACCAATGGGCCGCGTGCACGTATCGGCAAGGTCATGCAGGTGGACCTGCCTCGCCCGCGCACCCGCAAGATGCTGCTCGAGCATCCGCGCTACTACGCCCATCGCGAAGAGCTGTTGAGCTTTCTCGAAGAATACGAGCACGGTTCCGGGAACCGTGCCGCCTAACAATATGCAGTGGAGGACTGGCAGATGAAGATGCGAATCAATCGTGCGGGTATCAGGGTCTTCGGCGCCGTACTGGGAGCAACCAGCCTCGGCGTGGCGGGCGCGGCACGGGCTGACGGCCTCGGGCCGGTGAAGGGCGCATTCGGCGAAACCAAGCCGATTTTCGACATGCGGCTGCGTGCCGAGAATGTCGACCAGGACGGTATCCTGAATGACGCGCACGCCACCACGTTGCGACTGCGCGCGGGTTTCGAGACGGGCAAGGCGTGGAGCACCGCGCTGCTCGTCGAAGGCGAGGGCGTCGTGCCCCTGCAGAGCGACTACCGGCCGGATCCGATGATCCCGACGATGACCACCTACCCGGTGGTGGCGGATGCGGAGGGTTACGAGATCAACCGGTTACAGCTCACCAACACGAGCCTGCCGGGCACGACGCTCACTCTCGGCCGGCAGCGTATAGCGCTCGACGACCAGCGATTCGTCGGGCCCGTGGGCTGGCGACAGAACGAACAGACCTTCGATGCCTTCCGCGTCGTGAACCGTTCGGTCGCCAACCTGGTGATCGACGCCACCTACTTCAACAAGGTGAACCGCCTGTTCGGCGAGGATTCGCCGCAAGGTGACTACGATGGCGACAGCACGCTCCTCAACGTGAGTTACCAGACGAAGATCGGCAAGGTCACCGCGTTCGACTACCTGCTCGACTTCCAGAACATCGTTGGCGTGCCCGCGGCGGTGCGCGACTCCACCAGCACCTACGGGCTGCGCTTCGCGGGTGACAAGGCTGTCGGCAAGGTGAAGCTGGCCTATACGGTTTCGTACGCGAAGCAGGGCGACTACGCGGACAACCCGCTGAGCTTCGATCTCGACTACCGCTTCGGTGAGCTCATCGCGACCTTCAAGCAATTCAACCTGGGCTACGGCGTGGAGCTCATGGAAGGCAATGGCATCAAAGGCTTCACCACGCCGCTCGCGACGCTGCACAAGTTCAACGGCTGGGCGGACAAGTTCCTGACGACGCCTGCCAATGGGCTCGAGGACAGGTACCTCACGGGCGGCGTCACGCTGAAGGGCGTGGGCATGCTCGACACATTGTCCTTGAGCGCGCAGTTCCACGACTACGGGGCCGAACGCCTCGATCTCGACTTCGGCAATGAGCTCGACATCTCGCTGGCGGCCAAATACAAGCGGGTGAACGTGATGCTCAAGTTCGCGGATTTCCAGCAAGGTGTGCTGGCTTCGGCCCGCGACACGCAGAAGGTATGGGGCCAGGTCGAGTTCGTCTGGTAACCGAGAAAGGCGAAAGGTCGACGCTGGACTGGTGCCGACTCATATATATGGGCATCACGCCTTTCATTTGACATAAATCAAGGGTTTGCCCGTAGGAACCGGCCTGCCGAAGGACCCGGCCCGGAATGATTCCCTCCGGGCGGCTTGCGGCTGGCAGGGGCGCTGCATATACTGCGCGCCCTTTCGCCGGGGACCCACGTCCCAAGCGATTGATTTCCAGCGAATTCGGGCGAGGTTGGGCGACCAAAAGGGTCGTTCCAAGACCACTCGAGCTTCGCGGCCCCCCGATCGGGTGTGGCCGCGCACTCCTGTGTACCTCCTCGCCTGACTAGCTACTCCGCTCGGCACCAATCGTAGTGCCGCGCGAATTGCGCGCGAGGCAGTGCCTCGCGAACAGCACGCCCTAACAAGCGTGTAGGTGAACGAGAGGATAGTCATGAGCGTTGCTCTAATCGGCCGCAAGGCCGGCATGACTCGCATCTTCACGGATGCGGGCGAGACGGTTCCGGTAACCGTCATCGAAGTGCTGCCTAACCGCATCACTCAAGTGAAGTCCGTCGACAAGGACGGCTATCGCGCGATTCAGGTGTCTTTCGGCAAGAAGCGTCCGCAGCTCCTGACGAAGGCGGCCGCGGGCCACTTCGCGAAGGCGAACGTCGAGCCGGGCAGGTCGCTGGTCGAGTTCCGCCTCACCGAGAAAGAAGGCGCGGATCTCGCCGTCGGCGCCGAGCTCAAGGCCGGCCTCTTCGCCGTCGGCGCCATCGTCGACGTGACCGGCACCACCATCGGCAAGGGCTACGCGGGCACGATGAAGCGTCACAACTTCGCGGGCCACCATGCTTCGCACGGTGTGTCCGTGTCGCACCGTACGCCCGGCTCCATCGGCCAGCGCCAGACCCCGGGCCGCGTGTTCCAGGGCAAGCGCATGTCCGGCCACATGGGCGTGGTTCGCCGCACGATCGAGAACCTCAAGGTCGTCGAGATCGATGCCGAGCGCAATCTTCTGCTCATCAGCGGCGCCGTACCGGGTGCGGAAGGCGGCCAGGTGGTCGTGCGTCCTTCGCTGAAGGCCGAGCACCAGAAGCGCCGCAAGAAGGTTCAGCCGAGCAAGGTCAACACCGGCACGAGCAACAAGAAGTAATTGGCGGCACACATGAAACTCAAAGTTGCCAATGGTGGTTCCGAGCTCGCTGTCTCCGAAGCGGTGTTCGGCAAGGAATACAACGAAGCGCTGGTGCACCAGGTGGTCACCGCGTATCGCAACGCCAGTCGCGCGGGCACCAAGGCCCAGCTGACCAAGGCGGAAGTGCGCGGCGGTGGCCGCAAGCCGCGTCCGCAGAAGGGCGGCGGCACTTCACGCGCCGGCTCGATCCGCTCGCCCATCTGGGTGGGTGGTGGTCGCGCATTCGCGGCGAAGCCGCGCTCCTTCGAACAGAAGGTGAACAAGAAGATGTACCGCGGCGCGCTGCAGTCGATGCTCTCCGAGCTCGTCCGCCAGGACCGCCTGGTGGTGACCGACGGCTTCACCGTCGAGGCCCCGAAGACCAAGCAGGTGGTCGAGAAGCTCAAGAAGCTCAACCTCGAGCGTGTGCTGATCATCGTCGAAGCCATCGACGAGAAGCTGTTCCTCGCCGCGCGCAACCTGCCGTTCGTGGAAGTGCTGCCGGTCGCGTCGCTGAACCCGTTGTCGCTCGCGAGCTATGACAAGGTTCTGGTGACGTCCGCCGCCGTGAAACTCATCGAGGAGCGTCTGCAGTGAGCGCCGCCAAGAAAGAAGCCGCCCCGAAGGCGCCGAAAACCGAGCAATCGGCCGTCAAGGCCGAGAAAGCCCCCAAGGCCGAGAAAGCCCCCAAGGTCGCGAAGAAGTCCAAGAAGGTCACCGACATCAAGGACGCTCCGAAGGTCGCCGGACAGGAAAGGCTCATCAACCTCCTGACCACTCCGCACATCACGGAGAAGACCTCGCTCGCCATGCAGAACGCGAACACCTACTCGTTCCGCGTGCTGCGCGACTCGTCCAAGCCGGAGATCAAGGCCGCCGTCGAGCTCATGTTCGGCGTCAAGGTCGCGAAGGTGAATGTGGTGAACGAGACCGGCAAGACTCGCCGCTTCGGCAAGTTTCAGGGTCGCACCCAGGACATCAAGAAAGCCTACGTTCGCCTGGCCCCGGGCCAGACGATCGACTACGAAGCCAAGATCAAGGCCTGAAGGTAGTTAGTCATGCCAGTCATCAAGATGAAACCGACTTCGCCGGGCACGCGCTTCCGCGTCAAGCTCGACAAGTCGCACCTGTGGAAGGGCGGCCCCTACGAGCCGCTGACCGAGAAGCAGAAGAAGCACTCGGGCCGCAACAACGTCGGCCGCATCACCACGCGCCACCAGGGCAGCGGGCAGAAGCAGAAGTACCGCATCATCGATTTCCGTCGCGACAAGGACGGCATCAAGGGCGTGGTCGAGCGCATCGAGCACGATCCGAACCGCACCTGCCACATCGCGCTGGTGAAGTACGCCGATGGCGAGCGCCGTTACATCCTCGCCACCAAGGGCATGGAAGCCGGTGATGAAGTGCGCTCGGGCGCGGACTCCCCGATCAAGTCGGGCAACGCCATGCAGCTGCGCCACATCCCGGTCGGCTCCATCGTGCACAACATCGAGCTCAAGCCCGGCAAGGGCGGCCAGATGATGCGCAGCGCCGGCACCTCGGCGAGCTTTACGGCCCGCGAAGGCATCTACGCGCTGCTGCGCCTGAAGTCGGGCGAGAGCCGCAAGGTGCACGTCGACTGC
>DATLDQ010000153.1:0-32851 GCA_035525785.1 Steroidobacteraceae bacterium
ACCGAGAAGCTCGTGATCTGGCGGTCCCGCAGGGCCTGCACCTCGGCATGGCGGGCGTGGGGCTGCAGGAAACCCACGACGACGGCCCCCGGCTTGAGCTGGCCGATCTGCTCGGCGGCCAGCGGGGCGACCGTCAGGATCACGTCGGCCTGCGACAGGATCGCGGCCGAGCTACCCACCCATTCGCCCTTCTTGTAGAGGGCGTCGGGGAATTGGGCGCGGATGCCCGCGCCGGCTTCGAGCAGCACTCGCGCGCCCGCGCCGACGAATTTGTCGACGACCTCGGGCGATAGCGCGACGCGAGTTTCACCGGGCGCGCTTTCACGCAGCGCGCCGATCGTGATCGGCATGAGTGGAATCCCCCAGTCTTTCGGACAAGGACTGTGGCATGGCGGCCAAGCCCTTCTTTTTCCCGTGTTAAATGAATGTCTTGCGGCGTTGAATTCTCGCACACGACTGGCTTATCTTACATGCCTCATGTTGGGCATCGATCTGGAAAAAGCAGATCACGGCCATTCGGATCTGCATCTCGTCGCGGGCTACTCGCCACGCGCGCTCTCCCAACTCGTGCTCCGGACCGACGTGTCGGGCATGCCGCTCGAGTGGATCGACTACAAGGAAGCGGCGCGGCTCTATCACCAGGAGCAGGTCGCGTACACCTGCGGCAGCCCGCTGTTCAAGCTCTACGGCGGCGTCAGTGCCCGTTCGGGCCTGCGGACCGTGCTCGAAGTGAATTCCATCGTCGCGACCGTCGGGCACACCGGAAACCCGGGCAACACCCGCCAGGATTACGTGCCGCCGCTGAACAACCAGACGCTGTTCCGCCGCGACGCGCATTTCTGCCTGTACTGCGCGCAGCGCTTCCCGGTGAAAGAGCTCTCGCGCGATCACATCCGCCCGTTCTCGCAGGGCGGCCGTGACGTGTGGACGAATGTCGTGGCCGCGTGCCGCCGCTGCAACAACCTCAAGGCCTCACGCACGCCCGAGCAGGCGAAGATGCAGCTCATCGCCGTGCCGTTCACGCCAACCTACGCCGAGTACATCTTCCTCAAGGGCCGGCGCGTGCTCGCCGACCAGATGGAATACCTGCGTGCGCACTTCCCGCGGCATTCCCCGCTGCATGCACGCATAAAAAAATATCTCAGCTGACGGCTGACGAAGATCTGGCTCAAGCCAAGAGCGGGCGCGCTTTCGTTCGACGTCGCAGTCGCGTCCCCGTCGGCTTCGGGCGTGATTTTCGAGCCCTGCCGTGGGCAGGGGAAGGGTGCTTGCGGGAGCACGCGCCGACGCTTCGTGCGAGGACGTCAGTCGGCTAGTTGGCGGAAACCTGCAGCCAGAACCGCCCCACGACTTCCTCGTGGTCCGCGGAGACACCGCGCACCACCACGTCGTAGTCGCCCGCATTCAGGACCGACGGATCGCGTAGCGTGAACGACAGCTCGCTGCCCATCGCGGGTTCCTGCCGCGCGGAGCGCCACGCCAGCGTCGAGCCGCGGCGATTCACGAAGTCCACCTCGTACTCGCGGTACTGCGGCGTCTGCGGCATGGCGCCGCCCGTGCATTCGAGCTCCACCGCGCCGTCCTCGCAGGTCAACACGACCACGTCGGGCTCGATCGTGAGCTCGGTCGGGGTGCTGCTCTTGGAGAAGCGGATGTCGGGCGTTTCGCCGGTGCCGCGGATCTTGCCCAGGCGCACGCTCAGCGGCGCGGAGCGTGTGCCCGCGCCCGCGCTCAGCCGGGATTCGCCGTCGTCGCTGCGAGGCATGGAGAGCACGACCGTCAGCCCCACCCCGAGCAGTACGCTCGCGGCGAGCGCCATGGGCCAGCGCTGCTGTCCCGAGGCATGCTCGGGCGCGCGGCGTTTCAGCCAGCCGCGCCTCGCCGCGCTCGCCATGCCGCGGCGCAGTCGACGTTCCATTTCGACTTCGGCGGCCAGTTCAGGGGACGCAATCAGCCAGGCTTCGAATTCCGCGCGTTCGGAACGGGAGAGGTCACCAGCGACATAACGCGAGACGAGCCTGGTCTGTTCTTCCAGAGAGTTGCGATCAAAAGACTTCATGAGTGACTTGTGTCACCAGGACCCAAAATCTCTCACCCAAAATGTGAATGACATCCCCAGGGCCAGCAAAAAGGCGGTGATCCGGGGGAACAGGGCCAGGTGAGGGGCCCGCCGTTCGATGATGGTGCGGAGCCGCGAACGCGCACGCATCAGCACTCGGTCGAAGTGCTTAGGGGAAAGCCCGAGGTCGTGGCAGAGCTGCTGCTTGTCGACCCCGTCTAGATAGAACCGCATCAGCAACTGCCGGTCGCGTTCCGTGGGCAGTTCTTCGAGGAGCTCGGCCACGGCCTGTGCCAGCTGGCGGTCGTCGGAGTCCGACAGATCGCTCTGCTCCATTTCGAGGTTCTGCGCGAGCTCGTCGACCAGTTCGGAATCGACCACCGTCTGCTGCCGCAGCATCTTGCGCGCGGCGTTGAGCGCGAGATTGCGCGCGGTGGCAGCCGCGAACGCGAACACCTTGCGCGGGTCGTCGATGCTCTTGGCCCGCACGCGCTCGACGACGATATGCAGCGTCTCCTGGGTGAGGTCCTCGGCATCGATCCAGCGGTGAAATGCGCCAAATCTCAGCACCGCGAGCACGCCGGGCCGCAGAGCCTGCAGCATGCGGCCCTCCGCGCGCCGGTCGCCGGTCAGCGCTTCGGAGACGATGCGTTCGATTTCGGCGGCCGCGGGAACGGTGCTCATGGAGCACCGCGCGGACTAACTACAGCCGAGCGCTGCCATCGCCGAGCCGCAGTCCGACTCGGGATCGACGCTGGCAAGTTCTCGAAGGAAGTCGACATTGATCCATGGATACCGCGTCGAATCGCTGCTCTTGCTCCTGCAGAACAACAACTCCTTTATCTGCTGGGCGTCGCATTTATTCAGCGGCGGGCTGCCCCAGACCAAGGCTACCGTTCCCGAAACATAGGCCGCGGCGCTCGACGCGCCGGCAGCTTCGGACAAGGTATAGCCTCCGTCGGAATTCTCTGTGGTCGTCACCACGATGTCCACGCCCGGTGCCTGAATCCGGCCGTCGTTCGCATTCGGGTGACCCTTAGGATGCGACAAATTGCGGCCCCGCATGTCCGTGGGCACGGCGGCCAGCACGCCGGGCAGGCAGCGGTAGCGCGAAGGGTAGTACTCGCGGACCGAGTCGTCCGCCCTCAGCGTGGTCGTGTATCCGGTGACCACCAGGCGGCGCCGCGCCGCATCACCGCCGACGGCCTCGAGGATGGCCTCGGAAATGGCGCGGCTGTCGACCGGCCACTTGGCGCTGATGTTGATGATGTCGACGCCGCTGCGCGCAGCCTCGTCGATACCTTGGGCGATGGTCGAGAGTCTGGCCAGCATGCGCGTGTCGACGCTGCTGATCACGATGGGCAGCAGCAGGCTGTTGGGCGCAACGCCGGCCACGCCGATGCCGTTGTCCATGCGACCGCCGATCGTGCCCGCCATCTCGGTGCCATGGCTGTAGCAGCGTCCGCTGGTGGCGCAGCGCGCATTGAGGCGGCTGCTCTCGGTGTGCGTGCGCAGGAAAGTGTGCGCCACGATGTTCCGCTTGAGATCTTCATGTGAGGCGTCGACGCCCGAGTCCAGGATGGCGACGATGCGCGGCAGGGATTTCGCGGCCACACTCGGGTTCCAGCCGATGGACGCGTGCCCCCAGAGCTCGTCGATGCACGGATCATTGGGGAACGACTGGCGCGCACCCCGCAACCAGCAGTCGCGCACCAGATCGGTGGTCAGCAGGTCGTTCGAGGTCGTGAGGAAGTCCGGCCCGTCGCAGTCCGGCTCCGCGTATTCGATGTGCTCCGAGGCGAGCAGCGATCGCACGTGCGCGCCGGTCACACGCTTGTCGAACGACGCGATCAGGTAGGTCCGGCGGCGCTCGATGCTGCGAACGATGCCGGAATCCGCGAGGAATGCCGACAGGCGCCGCACATCCGTGCTTGCCGATGGATAGATGATGAGGCGCGCGGGCGGCGGATCGCTGGTGGAGAGCGTGTCGCGCTTGCGCGTATTGAACCCCGCCCATTGCGCGCACGCGGCGCGGGAATCGAAGACTCCCGCGCCCACGTCATCGATGTAGCCGCTGACCTCCGTGGGTAGCTTGCCGGCGGCGGGGTTCCACACCTCGCCGCGGCAGATCCAGGGTGGATCACCGGGCGCGGAAGTTGCGCCGAGCGCCGCCGTGGCCAGTAATGGCCACAGCAGGGCACCCAGGCGCCGCAACCGCGCCCTGGCTTTCATTTTTCTCCGCCGACGATCACCGGCCCGTCAGTCACGCGCGACGGCGTGTCGATGAGGATCGCGATGTTGTGCTTGCCACCGGCATCCTTGGCCAGCAGGAACACCAGCAGATCCTTGAGCTCGACCGCGCCCTTGCTCGCCGAGGGCTTGAGCGCCACTTCGCGGCTGCGCAGGCGATGGCACTGCGAGAGGACTTCACCGTCGCCGGCCTTCACGTCCTCGATCGTGCAATAGCGGGTGCCCTGCGTGAACAGCAGGGAAACGTTACAGCCACTGGCGAGGTCCATGCGCCACGGCCCACGCTGGTTGGGCACCGTGCGCGTGCAGATGCGCACCACGTCGTCGCTCGAGTCATAGATGAAGGTGAGCTTGCCGCCCACCGGTATCTGGTCATTGACCGGCGAACTGTTGATCGTGATCTCGCGGCCGAGCCAGCCCGAGTAGGCCTGATTGACGTCGCCCGCCATCGCCACGGCCGACATCGTGAGACCCACGACCAGCGCCAACCTCGCCCCCAACATCTTCATCGTCATTCTTGAAGCCTTCATAACCACTCCTGAAATCCAACCACCCACGGAAAAGCGCGATCAAACCGGCCTCTCTCTCACGGAAAGCCGTTCGCGCGCACCACGAAACTCGACCACACGGCCTCGCCCTTCCTGCCGGCGCGCATGCGCAATTGCGCGGCGCGCAGCGCTTCGGCGGCGTTGCCCGTCACTCGATACGATTTGTAGAACTCATTCATGAGGCGCGCGGTGGATGCGTCTTCCACGGGCCACAGGGACGCGACCACGGCTCCCGAGCCATTCGCGAGGAAACCGTACGTGAGGCCGAGCACGCCTTCGCCGCGCAGCGTGCTGCCATCGCCGGTGGCGCACCCGGAGAGCACCACCACCTGGGCATGGAGGCCCGAGCTCATGATGTCGCTCGTGGAAAGCTGGCTCTCGCCGTCGAACGCGCCGTCGGCCGCGTACTCCGACAGGAAGAGAGCGGAGCGCTCCGGCGCATCCTCGCGGGCCACGGCGTGCGTGGCGAAGTGCAACACCGACAGATCCTGCGTCGCGAGCTCCAGCACGCGCTTGCGCGTGGCGTCGAAACCTTCGAGTGAGATCGTGTCCTTGCGGCCGAAGGCGTCACGCACCGCGCGGGCTTCGAGACCCGAATACGGCAGGCGCGTGAATTTGTTGGGCGACACCGGACGCGAGCCACGGAAGTTGCCGCCGGCGGCCAGCGATGACAGCCGCTGGTCATCCGGCGCGTACACGGGGTCCGAGATCACGGCCACGCGCGCGGCACTCGAACCCGTTTGCTCCGGCTGCGCGAAAGCCAATGCCAAAGACGGCGCGTAACCGATCAGGAACCGGTCGACCAGCTGCTCGTTCGGCGCGGTGGGCATCGGCAATGCCGCGAACGCGACGGCATTGAGCGGACCGTCGGGAATGATGAGCAGCTTGCGCTCCCCCGTGTGGTCGAGCAGATCGTCCAGCAACATCTTCCCGAGTCGCTGATGCGCCAGCCGCACCGTCGCCGAATCCGCGGGGTGGTCCAGCGTGGCGTCGATGGACTGCTGCAGGCGCGAGCGGCCCGGCAGCGGCACGTGCCGCAGCTGGCTCCGCGAGAGCAGCCATGCGTGCGAAGCGGTGTCGCCCACGAAGTAAGCGAGTACGAGGGTGTCCGCGGGCAGCTTTTTCTGCACCTCGTACAGCGAGGGTGGCAGCCTGAGGGTGCGCTCGCGCACCGGGTCGCGCCGCGCGCGATGTTCGTCGAGGCGCGCGCGCGCTTCTGCGACGTCACGCCGCAGATCCGTCGTGACCTCGGGGTCGGCCTGCGGGTTCTGCACCCGCGCCTCGAGGCGCAGCTGGAGGATGTTGAGCTTGTCGCGCAGCTTCGCCATGTCGGCGTCTTCGGCCGGCCGGTTCGACCCGGTGCTGGCCAGCTGGTCGGCGAGCGAACCGGCGCGGACTTCATCGGCTGTGCGGAACGCCGCCCATGCGGGTGACCCGCCGGCCGCTGCTGGCATGACGAGATCCACCGCGATGCGCGCTTCGAACGGCGCGTACTTCGCGGACAGGAAGCGGGCGCGCCACTCGGGGTTCGCCGAGTTGACGCGCAGGCGGCGCACGATTGCGACGGCTTCGTCCGCGGCTTGCGAGGCGCCAGCCACGTCGTGGGCCGACAGCAGCAACTGCGCGAGCGTCGCGTTGACGTCGATGCGGCTGAACTCGAGCCCGAGTTCGCGATAGGCGGAGTCCGCGGCGCGCAGGTCGCCGAGCGCGTCAGGCGGCCGGCGCTGCGACATGCGGATTCGTGCGCGTTCGGCGAGCGCGTCCGCCTGGACCATGCGATTGCCGGATCGCAGCGACTCGGCGAGCTCGGACTCGGCCCCCGCGAGATCGCCGACCTGGCGCAGCTCGCCGGCGATCAGCACGCGCGTGCGGCTCACCGCGAGCGGATTCGAATCGATGGATGCCGAACGGCGCAGATATTCCAGCGCGATGTCGTGCTGGCCGACGCTCGAAGCCGCGTTGCCCGCGAGTCGCAACGTGCTCACGAGCTGCGAGTTGTCACCGAGCTTCTCGAACTCGACGATTGCGGAGCGCAACGTCTCGAGGGCGCGCTGCCCGTCACCCACGCGGAAATAAAGGGTGCCGAGCGCCGTCAACTGCGTGGCACGCTCCGACTTCTGCCCCAGGCGCGCGAACAGACCGAGCGCCTGCGTGTGCAGCTCCAGCGCACGATCGAAATCGCCGAGCGCGATCAGGCAGAAGCCGTAGTTGTTCAACATCGTCGCGTACAGATAGGACTGCCGCTGTGCATCGAGCAGCGGCATCAACGACTGGTATTCGTCCGCCGCCTGACGGACCTGGCCCTGCAGCCGGTGCACCCATGCGAGGTTCATGAGCGCCGTGGTCTGTTCGGCGCGGTCCTCGCCGCCACGCAGCAGCTCGAGCGCGCGCGCGAAGTGCGTTGCCGCGTCGGACTCCTGGCCGAGGTTGAAGGCACGCACGCCGCGCATGTTGGCGGCGCGGGCCGCGCGCGCGCGGTTGTCCTGGCCGACGAAGTAGTCCTGCGCTTCGGCAAGCCGGCGATCGGCCGCTTCGTACAGTGACTTCTGCTCGGCGCGCTGCGTGCCTGCATCGAGCTTGGTCGCGAGGTCGATCTCGGCCGTGGCGCGAATGATCGCGGCGTTGTTCAGGCCGTCCTGGTCGCCGCTGGCATCGAACGATTCGGCAGCGATCTCGGCAGCGCGGATGGCCGCGCTCCAGTCGTCGCGCTTGTCGTGTTGCAGGTTGGCGAGCGCGTAGGCGGCTTCGGCGCGCGCGTGCTCGTCGCCCGCCGCTTCGAAATGGAGGATGGCTTCATTGAGCTTGTCGGCCGCCCGGGCCCACGACTCGGGCGTGGCGAGCGAGCTCTCGGCGTCGGCCTTCGCCCAGGCGCGGAAGCCCTGTTGCAGATCGGACGGCTCCGCGTCGCCCGATGCGCGGAAGCTGGCGATGCGCACCACGACCTTGCCACTGGTCGCGGGGTTGTCGTCGCTGCGCACCACGATACGCAATGCGCCCGGCGAGCGCAGACTAACTACATCGTGGATGACGCCGTGACGCGAGGTCGATTCGCTGCGCTCGTCGTGCGTGCCGGGCGCATCGACCGCGATGCGCGCGTCGATGCCACGTTCTCGCACTTCGATGAGCCACGTGCCCGCGGCGAGCTCGCGCGTGATCTCCGGCGCGCCGTCACCTGCGAGCGGTAGCTCGGTGCTCGATTCCGTCGCGAGCTCATCTGGTGCATTGCCGCAGCCCACCAACGACGCGGCCAACACGGACGCGCAGCAATGCCCGATCGCGAGACGCAGTGCGCGCGAAGTCGTACTAACAGAGGTGGCGACGCGATCGCGCATGGACATTCGCAAGCAAACCCGCGCAGAGGGGGTTGGTGGTTACAGGCGGGTGATTGTGCCGCAAACTTCCGCGGATTTAGGAGGCAGGGTTTGTAGCACGCCGTTCGCGAAATATTTTTGCGTCCGGGGTGGCCGCAGGTGGGAGAAATCGCGGAGTCGTGACACTTAATACAAATGGGCCGAAGGTTCGTGCCCCGCCGGCGCCGTCCGCAAGCGATGCATGGCCGTGCCTGCGCGGAGCGCATGGTAGTTAGTAAGAGGAAAAACCGGAACCTGTAGCCGGATGGCGACTAGGGCAGGTCGCTGGAGCGCACCACGAAGCTCGACCACACCGCGGCGGTGGCGGTCCCGCGTGAGCGCAGCTGCGCGACGCGCAATGCGTCGGCGGCGCGTCCCGAATGGCGGTACGCGGTGTAGAACTCTTCCATGAATCGTGCGGTGAGCGCGTCTTCCACCGGCCACAGCGATGCGATCACCGTGTGCGATCCGTTCGCGAGGAAGCCATACGTGAGGCCGAGCACGCCTTCGCCTCGCAACTCGCGTCCATCGCCCGTGGCGCAGCCGGAGAGCACCACCACGTCGGCGCGCAGGCCGCTGCGCGTGATGTCGTCGGCCGTGAGCCGGTCGCTGGGCAGCGGCGATCCGTCCGCCGCATATTCACTGAGGAACAGTGCCGACTGTTCGGGCGCGTCGCGGCGGGCGACGGCATGCGTCGCGAAATGCAGCACGTCGAGTGATTCCGAGGGTAGTTCGATGACGCGACGCGCGGTGGCGTTGAAGCCGGCGAGCTCGATGACGTCCGCGCCTTCGAACGCGCGCACCACCGCGCGCGCCTCGATGGCGGAGTAGGGCAGGCGCGCCAGGCGCGTGCCGGAGGGTTCGACGCCGCGAAAATTGGCGGACTCCGCGGCTGCGACGGTGAGCCGTCGGTCATCGGGTGTATACACCGGGTCGGAGATCACGGCGACGCGCATCTGATCGTCGGGAGGAGCGACTGCCGGCCGCAGTGCCAGTGCCAGAGAGGGCGCGGCGCTGATCACGAACCGGTCGATGAGCAGCTCGCGCGGGTTGTTAGGCATCGGCAGCGCCGCGAACGGCAGCCCGTTGAGCGGCCCATCGGGCAACACCACCAGCCGCTTGCTGCCGACGCCACCGAGCAGATTGCCGAGCAACGACGCGAGAGCCGGGTCGCGATGCGCCCTGCCGAGCCGCTGCTGGTCGATGAAGGCATTGACCAGTCCTTCGAGGCTGTGCCGGCCGGGCAGGACGGCATGGCGCAATTCGCCGCGGGTAAGCAGCCAGGCGTGCGAGCGACGGTCGCCGACGAAGTAGGCGAGCACCGCGGTGTCTTCCGGCAGGGCCGCCTGCATCGCCGCTCGTGTGTCCGGGATCTCCAGCGCGTTGCCGGCCCGCACGCTGCTCGAGCTCACCTGCCGCGCTTCCAGGCGCGCCCGCGTTTCGTCGATGAGACGGCGGGTCTCGAGGAGCTCCTTGGGGTTGGCGCTGCCGCGGCGGATCTGCCGCTCGAGATTCATCTGCAACGCCGTCATGGTCTCGCGCAGGCGTTCGGCGTGCTCGTCGTGCGGCAGCTTCTCCCGGGCGGCACCGTGCGCCAGCCGGTCGGCCAGCGAACGCGCGCGCAGACCCTCGGCCACCCGGAAAGCCTTCCACACCGAATCGGGTTCGCGTCCCGAGGGCCCCGCAAACTCGATTTCGATTCGCGCCTCGTAGGGCGCATAGCTTGCCGCGAGGAAGCGCGCGCGCATCTCCGGGTTCGCGGAATTCACCCGGATGCGCGTTTCGATGGCAATGGCAGTGTCGGCGGCGGCAGTGGCGCCAGCCACGTCGCCGGTCGCGAGCAGCGCCATGGCAAGTGCGGAGCTCGTATCGATGCGATCGAAGTCCAGCTTGAGATGCTGGTAGATGGCGTCGGCCTGGCGCAGGTCGGCGAGCGCCTCTTGCGGACGTCCCTGCCGCTGCCGCAGCCGGGCGCGCTCGGCCAGCACGTCGGCGCGCGTGGCCTGGTTGCGCGTGTCGAGCAGCGGCGCCAGTTTGCGCTCCGCGCTCTCGAGATCGCCGAGCTGCCGCAGCTCGCCGGCGATGAGCACGCGCGTGCGCTCGAGTGAGCTCGAGTTCTTGTCTTCGCGCTCGGCGCGTCGCAAGTATTCGAGAGCGGCGTCGTGCTGGTCGAGCTCGGCGGCGGCGTTGCCGGCGAGCCGCAGCGCCGATACCTGCCCGACGAAATCGCGCGAACGCTCGTAGAGCGGCAGCGCGCTTTCGATCGTTGCCAGTGCGCGTTCGACGTTGCCGCTGCGGAACTGGATGGCCGCCAGCGCCGCGAGCTCGCGTGCGGTCTGGCTGTCGTCGCCGCGCTGCATGAACACGTCGAGCGCCTCGGTGTGCAACATCAGGGCACGGTCGAATTCGCCCAGCGTCACCAGGCTGTACCCGAGGTTGGCGATGATGGTCGCGTACATGTCGGGATTGCGGTCGCGCTCTATCAACGGCAGCGCGCGCTCGTACAACTGCACCGCGCGGCTGGCCTCACCCTTGCGCGAGGCGGCGAAACCGAGGTTGCTGCTGAACCCGGCCTCGAAGAACTTGTCGTGGCGCGCCAGCGCCATGTTCAGTGCCTGCTGGTAGATCTTCGCGCACGCGTCGTAGTCGCCGAGCATCTGCGGGCGGACCGCCGTGCGGTTGAGTGCGCTGATCTCGTCCGTGTACAGCTGCTTGGCCGCGAAATACTCGCGCGCTCGCTCCAGGCGCCGGACCGCGCGATCCAGCAGGTCGCGCTGCTCGGAGCGCGGCACCTCTGGCCCGAGGGTGTTCGCCAGCGCGAACTCGGTCATCGCACGCAGCATCGCGGCGCGGTGCATGCCGGTGTCGTCATCCAGGCTGGAGAAGTGCGACTCGGCGGCCTCCGCCGTGCGACGTGCGTCCTCGTAGTCGTACAGCAGGAAGTATTGCAGCCAGCCGAGCTGGTACTCGGTCTCCGCCACCGCGCGCGTGTCCTTGGCGGCCTGGAAATGGACGATCGCCGCGCGCAGCGGCGCAACCGCGGCGTCCCACGATTCCTTGTCCGGCCGGGCCATGAGCTCGTTGCCATGGCCGAGCTCCTCGTAGCCGAGCAGCCGTTCGTCCGGTGGCGCGTCTTCCTGGGGGCGGGGCCAGCGCAGGATGCGCACCGCAGCGGCGCCGCGCCAGCTGCGCTGGTCGATGCTCTGCAGCGTGAGCCGGACCGCGGCGGGGGCCTTCAACCTAACTACCAGGCGGTGCAGGCCGTGACGCAGGTAGGCGTCGCCCAGTTCCGTGCGTGTGTCGCCGGCCTCGACCTTGACCCGCAGGTCGATGTCCCGCTCACGGATCTCGAGCAGATAGACGCCGTCGCGCAGCTGCCGCACCAGTGTCTGCGGGTTGGTGCCCTGCACGTTGATCTCGGTGGAATATTCGACGAGCGGCTCGGCTTCGAACCCGCCCATGCAACCGGAAAGGAGGAGGAGCCAGGCCGTGCCGAAAATTCGTGTACGCCTGATGCCCGAATTCGATTTTTTGATAGCCGCGTCGCCGCTGGCGTGGGTCATTTCCGCCGGTCCCCTAACCCCGGGCTCAATGTTTACAGGCACCTGCGGCCGGCGGCAATCCGAAATAGAAAAAGTAGGCAGGGTTTGTAGTAACTCCTTGATTGAAAATACTTTGTACTTATGTCAGCCGAGGTGAGAGAAACCCTGAAGTCGTGACACTACTAATGGACCGGGTCAAGAAAGCCCACGCAGAACAGGCTAAGGATGAACAGCGCGGACGTCTTTTCGCTCGAGTTCGACATGCTGACGCGGACGTCAGCGCTCGCGAAAATGCTCGAGCGGTTCCGGTCCACGCACATCGGAGCGGGCACCCATCGGCAGCTGCTGCTGGAGCTCAATCACGTCATCAACGTGCACTCGCGGCTGCGGGAAGTGGCCGCGGACGTCGTACCGCCCGAGGACTGGACGTCCTGGGCCGACCTGCTGGCCGTTCCGGGCCTGGCATTCGAACAGGGACGTTCCTTTCTCGACGATCTGCGGTCGCTCGGTCTCAACTCGATGGACAGCGTGTCGTTGACGCCGCTGCCACAGACCATCGCCATGGCCGCGTACGCGCATTACCAGCTGGTTGAGCGGGCGACCGTCGGCCTCGTGGGTTACCTGTGGTTCTTCGAGCGCATGCCACGGTTGTTCTACCCGTTGTGGAGCGGGGCATGCCAGCGCGGTGGCGTACCGGACCGCGCAGTGCAGGCGCTGGCCGCGGGCGCGCGCGTCGATATCAACCGCGACCATGTCGTCGCCAATTGCTGCCGGCAACTGGTCCGCCGACCGCGCGACCTGGGGTTGGCGACGCAGAGTCTGCACGACACCGCCGAGCTCTTCGCGACGCTGGTGGACGCCGCCTTGCAGCGCGCCGAACGTCGCCCGACGCAGGAAACCGTCCCCGCCGTCGCCTGAAGAATTATCATTGGCGGGTGATTTACCTCATCGACGCCTCGGTCTACGTCTTCCGGGCCTACTACGCCATGCCTCCCGACATGACCGACCGCGACGGCAACCCTTCCCACGCCACCTTCGGCTTCGCGCGCTTCCTCGGGGACCTCGTGGAGCGCGCGCAACCGCATTACATCGCGGTGGCTTTCGACGCCAGCCTGACCACGTCCTTCCGCAACCAGATCTATCCCGCGTACAAGGCCAACCGCGATCCGGCGCCCGAAGATCTCAAGCTGCAGTTCGAGCGCTGCCAGGAATTCTGTCGGTACGCCGGCATCCCATCGTTCGCTCACAATGAATACGAAGCCGATGACATCGTCGGTTCGTTGATGACGCTCTGCCGCGCGCAAGGGCTGCCAGCGACGCTGGTCACGCGCGACAAGGATTTCGCGCAGCTCATCCGCGCCGGCGACATCTACTGGGACTACACCGACAACGCGAAATATCTCTACCACCAGATCGAGGAACGCTTCGGCGTCGCGCCCGAGCGGTTCGCGGATTTCCTCGCGCTCATGGGCGACAGCGTCGACAACATCAAGGGCGTACCGGGCGTGGGCCCGAAGACCGCCGCCGCGCTGATGAAGGAGTTCGCCTCACTCGAGGAGCTCTACGACAATCTAGATCTCGTGGCGAAAGTGCAGGTGCGCGGCGCCGCCAAGCTCGCGGCGAAGCTGCTCGAGCATCGGGAGGCGGCGTTCCTCGCACGCCGGCTCACCGAGATCGCGTGCCACATGCCACTCGAGATCCTCCATACCGACCTCACGCGGCGAGCCCCGGACATGGCGGCGCTCACGGATTTCTTCGACCGTCACAATTTCGGACCCATGCTCCGCCGCCAGGCCGAGCGCCTGTCCGTGCTGAAAACCGGCGCGGCCATCGCGGCCTGACCACTCAGTCTTTCTTGTCGCTCGGGATGGTGATCTTGCCGCCGATCGACTCATGCTCGATGCTGCCCGAGCTGTCGCCATTCACGGTGAAGTCGCCGGTCACGCGCCCCGCGTAGATGTCACCGGAGCTGTCGTTCTCGACGACGACGTTGCCTTTCACATCCTCGATGCGGATGCCTCCCGAGCTGTCATTGCGGATCATCACCGAGGCGCGAACGCCGGTGATCCGGATGTCGCCCGAGCTGTCGTTGTCGACTTCCACGTCGCCGCGGACTTCGTCGACTTCGATGTCACCGGAGCTGTCGTTGAGCTTCACACTGCCCACGTCGCGCACCTCGAGGTCACCCGAGCTGTCGCCGATCACGGCGGTTCCGGCGATGCGGCGAACTTCGAGATCCCCCGAGCTGTCCTGCAACGCAAGCGACTGCAGGCCCTCGTATTTCGCGTCGCCGCTCGAGTCGATGGCCTCCACCGGGATGTTGGACGGCAGCGCGATGCCGGCGTCGATGTAGGCGTAATCGTTGTGGCCCAAGCTCCACCCGTCTTTTTCCATGACCTGCGCAGTCTCTACGTAGACGACGTTGCCGTCGCGGCGCACGGTGATCTGCGTCTGGTCGAGCAGTTCCTGGGAGGCGGCGCAGGCCTTGCCGCGCGCTTCGATGCGTACGTTGCGGTCGCCACCGATCACCGTGAGGTCGCCGGCGCCGGTGCGCAGCACCACTTTTTCGACGCCCTTGGCATCGACACCGCCAGTGCGGTCCGCCGAAAACTTGCAGTCATCGCCCCAGGCCAGGGTGGATGCGGGGATGAAGGCAAGCAAGGTCAGTGTTGAAAGTATCTGTCTGGATCGCATCGGAGTTCTCCCATTGAACGGTCGGAGCATGTTCTTCTACTCGAGACTGGCCCTCCTTGAGACTGGCCAGGAGGCATTTCGGTTTACACTCCGTGCCCGTGAATAATCAAAACATCCAGTCCGTTCTCATCGAAGAACGAAGCTTCACCCCGTCCAAAGAGTTCACCGCCAAGGCCCGCCTCAAGCCCGAGGACGTGGCCAGGCTGCGAGCCGATGCTGCCAGCAATTACAAGGGCTTCTGGGCCCGGCAAGCGCAGACCGAGCTCCGTTGGCACAAGCCGTTCTCGGTGACGCTGGATGAATCGCGGGCCCCCAACTATCGGTGGTTCACCGACGGTGAGCTGAACGTTTCCTGGAATTGCCTGGATGTGCACCTCGAGGAACGCGGGCACAAGACCGCCCTGACATTCGTGGGGGAGCCAGGCGACGTGCGCCACGTGTCGTACCGCGAGCTGCATGCCGACGTTTGCCGCTTCGC
Source organism: Steroidobacteraceae bacterium (assembly GCA_035525785.1). Classification (GTDB taxonomy): domain Bacteria; phylum Pseudomonadota; class Gammaproteobacteria; order Steroidobacterales; family Steroidobacteraceae; genus CADEED01. The sequence continues at coordinate 14,922 of DATLDQ010000153.1, forward strand.
CAACGGCCTCGCGTCACTGGGCGTGAAGTCCGGCGATCGGGTGGTCATCTACATGCCGCTGGTTCCGGAGGCCATCGTCGCGATGCATGCCTGCGCGCGCATCGGCGCGATCCACTCCGTGGTGTTCGGCGGCTTCTCGGCGCTGTCGCTCAAGGACCGCATCGAAGACGCGGGCGCCAAGGTGCTGATCACGGCCGACGGCGGCTGGCGCGGCGGCAAGGTGGTCGAGCTCAAGGAAGCAGCGGACAAGGCATTGTCAGGTGGCGGCGGCAAGACCATCCGCAATGTGGTGGTGCTCAAGCGCACCGCTCACGACATCAACATGAAAGAGGGCCGCGACCTCTGGTGGCACGACCTCATCGAGGGGCAGGCCCCCGTCTGCGACCCCGTGTGGGTGAACTCCGAACATCCGCTGTTCCTGTTGTATACCTCGGGCTCCACGGGCAAGCCGAAAGGCATCCAGCATGCGAGCGCCGGCTATCTACTCGGCGCCAAGCTCACCAGCAAATGGGTGTTCGATCTCAACGAGGAGGACGTGTTCTGGTGCACGGCCGACATCGGGTGGGTCACGGGCCACAGCTACGTGGCCTATGGGCCGCTGGCCGCGGGCGCCACCGTGGTCATCTACGAGGGTGCGCCGACTTTCCCGCACGCGGGCCGCTTCTGGCAGATCTGCGAGTCGCTGGGCGTCACCATTTTCTACACCGCGCCGACCGCGATCCGCGCGTTGATGAAACTCGGCGACGACATCCCCGCGCGTTACGACCTGACGAAACTCCGGTTGTTGGGCTCGGTGGGCGAGCCAATCAACCCCGAGGCGTGGATCTGGTACCACGAGAACGTGGGCCGCATGCGCTGCCCCATCGTCGACACCTGGTGGCAGACCGAGACCGGCGCCATCATGATGTCGCCGCTTCCCGGCGTCACGGCCACCAAGCCGGGCTCGTGCACGCAGCCGCTGCCGGGCATCGACGCCACCATCGTGGATGCCCGCGGTGAGGAAGTGCAGGGGGCGGACGCCGGCGGTTATCTGGTCATCCGCAAGCCCTGGCCTGCGATGCTTCGCACGATCTGGGGCGACAACGAGCGCTACCTGTCTACCTACTGGGAGACCTTCCAGAACCGCTACTACGTGGCCGGCGATTCCGCGCATCGCGACAAGGACGGTTACTTCTGGATCATGGGCCGCATCGACGACGTGCTGAACGTCGCGGGCCATCGGCTCGGCACCATGGAGATCGAGTCCGCGCTCGTCGCGCATCCGAAAGTGGCCGAGGCCGCGGTCGTCGGCAAGCCACACGAGATCAAGGGTGAGTCCGTGTTTGCGTACGTGGTGCTCAAGGGTGACCGGCCCACGGGCGACAAGGCGCAAGCCTTCGCGAAGGAGCTGCGCGCCCACGTCACGGAGCAACTTGGCGCCATCGCACGCCCGGATGACATCCGTTTCGCGGACAACCTGCCGAAGACGCGCTCGGGGAAGATCATGCGTCGCCTGCTGCGCGCCGTGGCGCGAAACGAGGACATCACGCAGGATCTCTCGACGCTCGAGAACCCGGCCATCATCGATCAGTTGCGCGGCGATGGAAGCGACGCTCCCGCGGCGGCGTCGCAGCCCGACAGGGCGGCAAAGCAGAAATCCTCCGCGGCCGCGAAATCCCCTGCCAGGAAATCCGCTGCCAGGAAGTCCCCTGCCAGGAAAACGCCTCCCACGAAAACGCCTGCCAGGAAAGCCGCACCGCGGAAAGCTCCGCCGAAGAACACCGCCGCCCGCAAGAAGACGCGCGAAGGTGCGAAGAGCTTCCTCGGCAAACTTGCGAAGAAGGTTGGTCGGGTGGTGAAGAAGGCAGCCACAGTCGCGAGGAAGGCGGCGAAAAAGTCCGTGAAGACGGCCGCGAAGAGGCGAGCTCCGGCGCGAAAGAAGTGAGGCCGGGCGCCGCACGACCGCGGCGGTCCGGCGTCAGCGCGCCCGCACCACGCTGAGCACCGCCACGAAGTGGCACGCCACGCCGCCGAGCACGAACAGGTGCCAGATGGCGTGGGTGTAGCGCCGCGATTTCCACGCATAGAAAGGCGTGCCGGCCGTGTACAACACGCCGCCCGCCAGGATCCACATGAGCTGCGAGAAGGTCAGCGACTCGATCATGGGTTTGATGGCCACCAACGACATCCACCCCATGCCGAGATACAGCGCCAGCGACAGCTTGGGGTAGCGGAAGCCGATGGTGAACTTCGCGACGATGCCGAACACCGCGAGCGCCCAGGCGATGCCGAACAGCGCCCAGCCCCATGCGCCCGTGATGGCCACCAGAGCGAACGGCGTGTAGGTGCCCGCGATCAGTAGATAGATGGCCGCGTGGTCGAGCTTGCGCAATACCACCTTGAGCTCGGGCCGGCTGGCCCAGTGGTAGACCACCGAGGTCGCGAACATCGCGAGCGCGCTCACTCCGAATACCAGGCCGGTGACCAGGCGCCAGGGGTCCGGCACGGACACGAACACCAGTACCGGGATGGCGATCATGCAGGCGACGATGCCCAGCGCCGCGGTCAGCGAATGCGCGAGCTCTTCCGGTCGTGTGTAGGGTGCGTCCCCCATGCCGCGAGCTTAGCTCGTGGCGTATCCGCGCGTCTCGCGCGGAGCCGTCGGTCAGCGGCTGACGGTGCGTCCGGCGTCGGGGAATTCCGCGGCCGGCAATTGCACTTCGCCGAGCAGGATGCGCTTGAGGTAGTCCGGCGCGATCAGGTGGCAATACTGTCGGCCGCCCGTGGCAGGCCGGGTGCTCACGCGCTGGTTGGCGTCACCACGCAGGCTCTTCGCCCGCACGCGCAACGTGCCGCCGGCGTCGGTCTGCACCATGGTGAATGATTCCAGCCATTGGGCCTCATTGGCGGACTGCTCATCAGGATCGAGAAGAATCGGAATCGTGCCCTTGAACGGCATCTTCTTCTTCTGCCGTTCGGTCAGCGTCGCCATGACGGCATCGAGAGTGCGGCGGTTGAGTCGCGCGCAGGTCGTGGATTCGCCAGCCGCGTTCGCCCCATAGGCCGAGCGGATCTTCTCGGCGCTGTGCAGCTTGCAGGAGATCATGCGCGGCTTGGTCCGCTGCGGATCGGCGTACTGCACGAACTGCAGGGTCTCGAGCGGCTGCACCGACGGCGACCTCGCGGCGAACGACTGGAAGTCTGCGACCACCACGTTGCGCGACGGCACGCGCGCGCTGGCGATTTCCTTCTGCGCCTGGGTGCAATAGTCCGTCGTCGCGGGCACGACCAGCTTCTGGCCGACCACCACGGGCCGCGTGTCGCTGGCACATCCGGTGACCAGCACTCCCGCCGTGACACAAGCCATAATGACGCTCTTCATGATCGCCCCACTGAAACCATGGTTCCCGGGTCATTCTGGCGTTACGTCATCAGCGGAATCGGTGGCGCAGTTCTCATGACGGCTACTTCGCACGTGGCCCGTTCAGAGGAGCAGGGGCGGCCATTTGTCATAGCGCACCGCGGGGCGAGTGGATACGTGCCCGAACACACGCTGCCGGGCTATTTCATCGCGATTCAACAGGGAGCGGACTACGTCGAACCCGACCTGGTGATCACCCGCGACGGCGCGCTCGTCGCACGCCACGAGAACGAGATCGGCGGCACCACCGACGTTGGCGCGCACCCCGAGTTTGCCGCGCGCCATACGACCAGGAGCATCGACGGTCGCGACGTAACGGGCTGGTTCACCGAAGATTTCACGCTCGCGGAGTTGAAAACGCTGCGCGCGCGTGAGCGGCTGCCCGGGCTGCGATCCACCCGGTACGACGGCGTGTTCGAGATACCCACCTTCGATGAAATCCTCGATCTAGTGTCGGCGGCGGACAGACAACGCGCCACGTCGGCGCGCGCCGCGGGCCTGCCGGCGCCGCCGCGCATCGGGGTCTATCCCGAGACCAAGCATCCCAGCCACTTCGCGAAACTCGGGCTGCATTTCGACGAACGCATGCTCGCGGCTCTCGCGCGCCACGGCTACACGAAGCGCAGTGATCCGATCTGCCTGCAGTCGTTCGAAGTGGGCAATCTGGTGTCGTTGCGGCAGAAGACCGACTTGCCCATCGTGCAGCTGCTCGAGCCTTCCGGCCAGCCTTTCGACTTCGCGCTGGCCGGAGACCCGCGAAGTTACGTGGACATGATGACCGATGCGGGGCTCGCGGAAATCGCGCGCTACGCCGACGCCATCGGCCCTCACAAGTGGATGATCGTGCGATTCGAGCAAAGCCGCCGCGAGGACACGGGCCTCGCGCGCCGCGCGCGCGCCGCCGGCCTCGGCGTGCACGTGTGGACGCTGCGCGCCGAGAACGAATTCCTGCCCGCGGATCTCAGATCGGCCGGCGACGCATCGACGCATGGCGACCTGAACGCCGAGATCCGCGCCTTGCTCGACGCCGGTATCACCGGTTTCTTCTCCGACCACCCCGATCTCGCCGTGCGCGCGCGCGACGAGTGGTGGCGCCAACATTCGCGGTGAACACGATGCTGCAACCCTTTCATCTCGCCATCCCCGTCCACTCGCTGGCCGCCGCGCGCGGGTTCTACGGTGAGCTCTTCGGCTGCGCCGAGGGTCGCAGCAGCGACGACTGGGTGGACTTCGATTTCTTCGGCCACCAGGTGGTGGCGCACCTCGATCCATCGCGCAAGCCACACGTACACCACAACGAAGTCGACGGCCACGACGTACCCGTGCCGCACTTCGGCGTGGTGATGGAGTGGCAGGCCTGGCACAAGCTGGCGGACCGTCTGCGTGCCCGGGGCATCCGCTTCGAGATCGAGCCCGGCATCCGCTTCGCGGGCCAGGTCGGCGAGCAGGCGACGATGTTCCTCTACGACCCTTCCGGCAACGCGCTCGAGTTCAAGGCATTCAAGGACCCGTCGAGGTTGTTCGCGAAGTAGTCTGGCCGCGCGCGGCGGCGTCGCGCGCGTGGGGCGAGGTGACGCGGAGCGCGAGGCTCACGAGCTTCGCCGTGAGCTTGTCCGCGAAACCGGCGGGGGCGTCGAGTCTCAGGCGCTCGAGATGGTCGCGGTGCGCATCGTCGACGCCGTTCAGCAACGCGCGCGTCATCGTGCGGACTTTCGCGCCCCTGCCGGACGTGTTCTCCTTGAGCCAGCGGAGCGCCCGGGCGAGATCGATCTCCTGGCGCGTGAGATCGGTGCCGAAGGGGTATTCCGAGAACAGACCCGCGCGGCGCTGCGCGACGAACGCTTCTTCCAGGCGCTCGGGCCTGTTGTGGCGTCGTTCCTCGGGTATGCGGTAGCCGGCATCGATCTTGCCTGCCCGCTGCGCCTCGGCCAGCAATTGCTCCTGGAAGCGCGCGTCGGTGATGTTCAGCATGGCCGCCACGCACTCGGAATCCGTGCGGCCGCGCAGATCCGCGATGCCGTACTCGGTGATGGCGATGTCGCGCAGGTGGCGTGGGATGGTCGTGTGGCCATAGCTCGTGACGACGTTCGACGTGAGCCTTCCGTCCTTGAGACGCGTCGATCTCGCGCAGAGCACCGAGCGCGCGCCGGGCAATGCATGGGCCATGCACACGAAGTTGTACTGGCCGCCCACGCCCGACACGACGCGTCCGTCGGCGAGCCCGTCGGAAACCGCCGCGCCGAGCGTCGTCAGCATCATCGACGTGTTCACGAAGCGCGCGTGGCTGCGCTGCGCGACGCGCAACGGCAGGTCGTCGCCGTAGAGCTGGTTGATGTAGCCGACGCCGCGCATGTCGAACAACCGCCGCTCGGACTCGGGCAGCGCGCTCAGCGCGGCATAGAAGGCGCGCGGACCCAGCAGGAAGCCGGCCTGCATGACCACGCCGCCCTGCAGCTCGAGCCCCAGGCATTCACGCGCCAGCGCGGCGCGCGCCTTGTCGTCGGCGAGATCGGGGGACAGACGGTTGCCGTCGGGCGATATCACGTAACCGCGGTCGAAGCGCGTCTCGCCGCGGAACACGCCGGCGGCGCGCAGCGCCGCGACATCGTCGGCGTCGAGCATGGGGCCCGCGCCCGCGGCCCGCAGCGCATCGAGCAGCGTCTCGTCGACGCGCGTGCTCGAGCCATTCGCTGCCAACGCGCGCTGCAGCGGTAGATAGTCGTAGACGCGGCGGCGCAGGATGCCGGCGCGGTACAGGTCGAGCATCTGGTCGACGAACATCTCGGTGGCGCCGAAGAGGCCGGTGGTGAATGGCGCACGGCCCCCTACCTCGTCGATGAGCGACGCGGTGTGCTCCGTGCCCGCGTCCGCAAGCGCGCGGCGCCACGCCTCGTTCTGCTGATGCCGCAACAACAGCGAGTAGACGATGGAGTCGCCGAGCTCGCCGATGCCGATCTGCAGCGTGCCGCCATCCCGCACGAGCGAGCTCGCGTGCAGGCCGATCGCGTGGTCGATGGTCGAGAGCGAAGGGTTGGGCGGCGCGAACAGGTCGTAGTCGTAGCGTGAATGGTCGAGCAACAGGTCGAAGGTGTCGGGCGGCACGCTGGCCGCGCCGAGCATGAACGGCATGTCGCGATGGACCTGGCCCATGAGCACCACCGGCTTGCCGGCCGCGCGCAGCCGTTCGATGTCCGGCAGCAGGTCGACGGTAACGTCGGGGTTGCTGCCCATGCTGATCTCCGTGGCGCCGCCGACGACGCGCCTCGCGACGATGTGCGCGAGCACGTTGACGCCACGATGCAACAGCTCGCGCGCGACGTGCGTGTAGTTGGCGGAAAGGTAGTGCCCCTGGGCCTGTGCCGAATTCAGCAGCGACCCCGGCTCGAAGAAGAACTCGATGACGCGCACGTTGGCGGGCAGCCGGTCGGCACGGAGGGCCGCGAGGTAGTCGAGATCGGGGTAGTTGCCGAAGATGCGGTCGACCAGAGGCTCGAGGAACCGCTTCTCGAGGTCGCTGCCGCCCGCGGGTTTGCGCAGGCTCAGCGCGGTGAAGATGGTCAGGTCCAGCCCACCGTCGGCGCGGGCGCGACGGAAGAACTCGTTGGCGATGAGGTTCGGCTTGCCGATGCCTAGAGGCAGGGCCAGTACCACTTTTTTTCCGACGCGCCGTAACGCTTCTTCGACGATCTCTCCGACATCATCAAACAACTGTGGCATGCCGCTACACTCTCATTCACCCACACGAGGGTCAATGCACATGAGCCTGAAGAAACCCGCCCTGGACCCGATGTCGCTCACGCCGCGCACCTCGTCCGGTTATCCCGAGCCGTACCGTTCGCGCGTACTGCCGCGCGAGAAGCGCGCGCTCGGCGATGCGCTGGGGCTCGTGACCATCGGCATCAATCACACGGTGCTGCCGCCGGGCAAGGAGTCCTCCATGCGTCACTGGCATACGCATGAAGAAGAATTCATCTTCGTGTTGAGCGGCGAGGTGGTGCTGCGCACCGATGCGGGCGAGCAGGTGCTGACTTCCGGCATGTGCGCGGGATTTCCCGTGGCTGCGGGCGCGAAGAACGGCGACGGGCACCAGCTCGTCAACCGTGGCACCGAGCCCGCCGTTTATCTCGAGGTGAGCAATCGTGACCCGCGTGATCAGGCGTACTACCCGGACGAGGATCTGTGTTTCCACGGCGCCAATGCGCCGGTACGTTTCACGCGCCGGGACGGGTCCGAGTTCTAGTGCAGGGTGCGCGGCGGCGGCTCGAGGCGATTCATCGGGATGACGGTGGCAACGCCCGCGAGTGTCGGCGCGCGCCACAGCAGGAAGCGCTGGTTGCCGACGGCCGTCATGGCTTCGGTCACGCCACGGTGGTCGAAGCCCGGTAGTTTGGCCAGGTGCGAGAGCAGGTCATGCTTCGCCGCCAGCGCCTGGTTCACCAGCACGCCCGACTTGCCCGAGCCGGCGAGCACGTAGAAATAGTCCTCCGGAGCACCGGCATTCTGCGTGACCACGACGGAAACTTCGCGCAGGTCGCTCCAGCGGACGTACTCGTTCTGGCCACGTGGCAGCCGGCGCAGCACGCCCTCGTCGGTGATCTGCAGCAGGTCGCCGCTCTTGCGCAACTCCCAGGTGAGCAACAGCGGTTCCAGCAGGAAGATGAGGAAGAACGTGATCGCCAGTCCCGGCAGCCACCAGCTGGTGCGTCCTATCAACGCGGGGTACAGCGACAGCAGGGCGACGGCGAGGGATACCGCCATCCAGACGCGGCGCATGGTGGAAATGGCAATCATCTACTTGCCCGGCACCAGCGCGACCTTGTATTGAATCTTCACTTCGTCGCCGACGGACTCGGTGGATTTCCACTCGCCCTGGCCGACGCCGAAGTCCAGCCGCTTGAGGGAAGTCTGGCCCGACAGCTCCATCCCGGCCGCGGTGGGCTTGAGCGTGAAAGGAAGCCGCAGATCCTTGCTCACGCCACGAATGGTCAGTTTGCCCACGGCCTCGAGGCCGCCGGTGGCATTGCGCGCCAATGACTTTGCCACGAAGGTGGCCGCTGGATAGGCCTTGGTGTCGAACAGGTCGGTGCTCTTGAGCGTGCCGTCGCGTTCGGCGTCCTGCGTGTCGAGCGAGTCCACCATCACACGCACCAGCAGCGAACCTTGCGCGGGATTCGCTTCGTCATAGATGAGTTCGGTGGCGAAGGTCTTGAAGTGACCGGTACTGGCGGCGTCGAGCTGCGTGAACGTGAAGGCGAGGCTGTTGCCGCCGCTGGCTTGCACGTATTTGACGGGGCCGGCCGCGTGGGCGACACCGGACAGCAGCAGCGTGAGGACGAGGGGGAGATGTTTGGTCATGGAACCTCACTTCACGCCGCCGAAAGGCAGCATGCGTCGGAGTACTTCGTTCTTGTCGATGAACTGGTGTTTGAGCGCGCCAGCGATATGCAGCAAGGCGACGAGGACCAGCGCCGCGAACAACGTGCCATGCAGTCCATGCATGCGCTCGTACAGTGCCTTGTCGGGGCCGACGAGATCGGGAAACTGGAAGACGCCGAACCAGCTCACCGGGAAGTTGCGCGCCGAGGACATCATCCAGCCCGTGAGCGGCATGGCGAAGATCAAACCGTACAGCAGCAGGTGTGATGCGCCGGCGAGCAGCCGCTCCCAGCGCTTGGCCAGTCCCTCGAGCGTGGGAACGGGATTCGCCCAGCGCCACACTAACCGGATGAGAGCGAGCGCGAAGATGGTCATGCCGAACGACTTGTGCCAGCCCAGGGCCTGCAGCTTGGCGGCGCCGAGCGGCAACGCATCGGCACGCTGCGCGATCACCCACTGGTTGATGATGAGCAGCACGATGAGCCAATGCAGCGTTTTCGAAACCACGCCCCACGAGCGTGTGGTATTGCGGAAGGTCATGTCATTAAGCTACCAGACAGAGGCACACTCATGAGTATGTCGCCGAGAGGCAGCGGGTTCCCGGGGCGTTCGTTGTGGGCGGGGCTGCTTGTATTGGGCCTTTGGGGCTGCCAGACAAGCCCCCCACCAGCTCCCGCGCCGCCGCCGGCAGCGCCAACCGAACAAGCCGCCATTCCGGGTGCGCGGGAATACAAGGTGGTGCCCGAGGAGTCGCTGCTGCAGATCCTGGTGTATCGCGGCGGCGCCATGGCGAGGCTGGGACACAACCACGTCATCGCGTCGCACCAGCTCGAAGGCGAGGTACGCGTCACCGACGACCCGGTGGCCACGCGCTTCGAAGTGCGCGTGCCGGTGGATGGTCTCACCGTCGACGAGCCGGCGATGCGCGAATCCGCGGGCGCGGATTTTCCGGCCGGCGTGCCGCAGGCCGCGCGCGACGGCACGCGCAAAAACCTGCTGTCACCGGCCCTGCTCGACGGCGCTAACTACCCGACGATCCGGTTGCGGGCGACGGACGTGCTGCCCGCGGGCGATGGCTTCGACGTGGGCGTGGAGATCGCGCTCAAGGACCAGGTGCGCAACGTGCGCGTCCCCGTGCATCTCGAGCGCAAGGATGGCGCCCTGATGGCCCGCGGGGAATTCGCGTTGAAGCAATCGGACCTGGGCCTGAAACCCTTCAGTGTCGCCATGGGAACCCTGCTGGTCCTCGATGACATGAAGGTCAGGTTCGAAGTGTCCGCGCGGCAGGCGGGAATGTGACGGAAGAAGGGACGAGGCCCGTGCCTCGTCCCTCCGCGACACTATTTCGATAGTTCGGTCAGCAACCCGGTGGCGCCGTACACCTTCGACAGCGCCTCCTTGATGATGGCGGGATGCACGGCCACCGAACGGTTCTTCTCGGTGTCGAACCAGTACGAGCCCGAGATCGAGTGGATGTTGCCGTCGAACAGCAGACCCACCAGCTCACCCTTGGCATTGATCAGCGGGCTGCCGGAGTTGCCACCCACGATGTCGTTGTTGGTGGCGAGGTTGAACGGCGTGTTCATGTCCAGCTGCCCCTTCACCTTGAGCCAGCTCTCCGGAACGCGGAACGGCTCCGCGCCGGTCGCGCGCTCGAACAGCCGCGAAAGGCGCGTGTACGGATTCACCGCGGTGCCGTTCTCCACCCAGGCGCCCACCGTTCCCCAGTTGAGGCGCAGCGTGAACGTGGCATCCGGATAGACACTGGTGCCAAGGATGGCGAAGCGCGCCTTGGCGATCTTCTCGGAGGCGAGTTCCGTCGGCGCTTCGATGCGGTCTTCGAATTCCTTGCGCAGCTTGCGCGCCTCGGGCTCGATGGCGCGGGCCAACTGGATCATCGGGTCATCGGACGCCGCGATGGCCGCCGAACCACCTTCCCACAGCGCCTTGCGCGCGTTCGGGTCCGCGAGCTTGGTGCCGGCCACCAGCCGACTGGCGAGCTCCGCCGGTGACTCCTTGGAGAGCAGCTGGCGCACCAGCGGGTGATCCGGGCCCAGCCATTCGCGCATGCGTTCGAACCCGAAGGTGAGCCGCAGGGTTTCGAGCTCGGGATACACCGGGACCGCAGCGCCCAGCTGCTGCTGCAGGCGGGGCAGCGCCGCATCAGTGAATTCCCGGAAGCGCTCGGAGTTGGGCTTGGTACGTTCCTCGGCGCTCCGTACGAGATTGCGTGCGTACGTGATCAACCGGCCCTGGAATCCGGCGCCGTTCTCGATGAACGTCACGGGCAGGAACAGGCTCTGCTTGGCGGCGCCAGCACGCTCGATGTCGCCCCACGGATCACCGATGGAGTCACGCAACGAGGCGTTCGCCGCCACCTGCTTCTTGAGGTTGTCCTCCTCGGCCTGCTTGCGCGCGAACAACGCATCCTCGTGCAGCGCGTCGAGCTGCTTGCGGCGCACCTTGATGCTGTTCTCGATCCCGTTGAGCTGGTCGGCCGTGATGCGCGCGTTCTGCGGGCTCTCCGACGCGAACTGGATGTAACGGCCGCGCAGCTCGGAATACCGCAGCAGCCAGTTGGGCAGCTCGTAGTTGCGCTGCGCCTCGAGCTCGGCGACGGTCAGCAGGCGGTCGGTAGACCCCGGGTGGCCGGATACGAACACCGGATCGCCGACCGCCGGTCCGGCGAAGTTGATCTTCAGGTGGTTAGGCGTCTTCACCGGCTTACCCGCCGCGTCGTAGATGCGCAGGATGCCCATGTCCAGGCACCAGCGCGGGAACTGGAAGTTGTCCGGGTCGCCACCGAAGGCCGCGATGTCGCCCTCGGGCGCGAATACGATGCGCACGTCGGTGTACCGCTGGTACTGATACAGCCAGTACTGGCCGCCTTCATACAGGGTGACGGCCTGGCACTTGTGCTTGGTGGACTGCTCGCAGTCCGATTCGAGCTGCGTGAGCGTGGCCTTGCGCGCTTCGTTGGCGGCCTTCTCGTCCTTGCCGGCGGTGGCCGCACCGATCTTGGCGCTGACGTCGTCCATGCCCACGAGCACGTCGGCGATCTGGGTCTGGCAACGCTTCTCGTCCGAAGGCTTGGCAGCCAGGAAGCCGTCATCCACCAAGCTTTTCTCCTTCGAGGAAAGCTCGGCGAGGCAAGCCTCGACGCAATGGTGGTTGGTGAGGATGAGTCCGGTGCCCGACACGAACGAGCCGGTGCAGTTGCTGAGCCGCACGGTCGAGTTGCGCACGCGGTCCAGCCATGCCTGGTCGAGTTTGGTCTTGAGCGCCGAATTGGCCTTGTCGAAGGGGAAGCCGTGGAAGGTCCACATGCCTTCGTCGGCATGCGCGGCGGTCATCACGAACAGCATCGACAACGCCGCGGTCAGGAATCGGGTCATGGCGGGCACTCCGGAATTTGGTGCGCGGATTATCGCCACTTTCCGCGCCGCGCGCCTACCCGGGGCGACGCGCACCCGGCTCGCTTCGGCGCGGTGGCATGATGCGCAGCCATGAAGCAGGCCAGCCGGGAGCCGGAACAGACCGCCGACGCCGTCGAGGCGCCACCCGCGCGCAGTCTTGCCGGAATCCACCTGGCGCCCGGGTTCCTGCCGCGCCATGCGCTCATCTATCTATATGCGGCGTTCGTCACCGTTGGCCTGTTCGCCTTCATCAGCTTCTTCCAGGCCTGGCTGCTGAACGTCAATCTGCGGCTGCCCGAGCACCTGCAGGGCCGCACGGTGTCGGCGCTGAACTTCGCCAACGAGCTCGTGGCGCTGGCGCTGGTGGCGCCTTTTGGCGCGCTGGCCGACAAGATCGGACGACGACCGGTCTACGCCTTCGGCTTCCTGTGGCTGGGGGCGGGGTTCCTGCTCTACCCGCTGGCGCGCACCGTGCCGCAGCTGACCGGCTGCGCGCTTTTCTTCTCTGTCGGCGTGGCTGCGGTCGGCACGATGCTGGGAACGGTGTTGGCCGACACCCCGGACGAGAGCTCGCGCGGACGAATGGTGGGCACGGCCGGATTCTTCCAGGGACTCGGCGCCGCGGTGCTGGTGATGGCGCTGGGCCGGCTGCCCAAATGGCTGCAACAGAGCGGCTACGGCGAGCTCGAGGCCGGAACGCTCACGCTCTGGCTGGCGTCGGCGCTGTGCCTGCTCTCGGCGGTGGTGGTATTCGCGGGCCTGCGCCGTGGCTCGCCGAGCGCCGCCGCGGCCGGGCTGCCGCTGCGCCGCATCGTCGCCGAGGGACTGGCGGCCGCGCGCGGCAACCGGCGCATCTGGTTTGCCTATCTACTGCAATTCGGATCGTTCGGCGACCGGGTGGTCCTGGGCACGTTCCTGTCGCTGCGGCTGCAACAGGCCTGGCTGGAGCGGGGGCTCGGCATGGCGGACGCCGCCGACCGCGCGCGTTGGCCATTCGTCGCGGCGATGATCGCGGGCCTGCTGACCGCGCTCGTGGTCGGAGTACTGCTCGACCGCGTGGACCGGGTGCGCGTGGGTGTGGTGGCGATGGCGCTGGCCGCGGCGGCGTACGCACTGTGCGGATTCCTCGATGACCCGACGCAGGACCTGATGTTTGCAATCGTGGCCGTGCTGCTCGGCATGGGGCAGATCGCGGCCATCATCGCGGGCCAGACATTGCTCGGGCAGGAAGCGCCCCAAGATGTGCGCGGCGCGGTGTTCGGACTGGCCGGCATCTGCGCGTCGGCGGCCATCCTGTTCACCAACGCGGTGGGCGGATGGTTGTACGATTCGGTGTCGAAGGGCGGGCCGTTTTACCTGCTGGCCGGCGTGAACGTCTGCGTGTTCCTGTTCGGCCTGCGGCTCGCGAGCCGCGGTAACGCTAGTCGATCGACGTGATCAGCAGCAACGCGGTGCCTTCCGGCGCGCGCAGCAATGCGCTCTGGCGCGGGTCGAGTCCGCGCGGCAGATCCTCGGCGAGCGGCACTCCCATGGCCTTGATGCGTTCGATGCGCTCGCCCATGTCGGAGGCAGCGAACACCAGCATCGACTGGTCGAGCGTGCGCGGGCGATGCACCGCGAGGTCGATGTGATCGCTGGTCATGGACATGCGCAGGTAGGGTTCGTCGGTCTGTTCGAGCGCGACGAAACCGAGCGGTTCCCAGAAGGCGCGCATGGGCTCGAAGTCGGCCGAGGCCATGCTGTACTCCGCGAAATCTCCGCACAGCGAGGTGTCGCCGTGCTCCGCGTTGCTCGAAAAATGCGTCGGCGCCTCCTGCACGCGGACCGGCTGGCCGGACGGGTCCAGGAAACCGAACTCGTTGAACGATTCGTCACCGACACGCTTCCACGCAATCTCCACGCCTAACTTCTCGACGACGTGCGAGTATTGCGCGACACCGGGATGCACGTACGTGACCACCGGCGAGGGGAATTTGAACTGGTGCAGGCCGAGGAACAACTTGCCGTCGGTCATGACGCCGTACGGGTGCGGCCAGGTATCGGTGGTGCCGCATTGGGCGAACCCGAGACGCTCGTAGAAAGCTACCGACGCGGCGATGTCCGCCGTCTCGACACTGATTTCGTGGAACTTTCCTAACACCGGCGACGAGTGTACTCGAACCGCCGTGCCCCGCTAAGTCAGATACCGCCGACGCAAACGTATTTGAGCTCGGTGAATTCCAGGATTCCGTACTTCGAACCTTCGCGACCGGAACCGCTTTCCTTGACACCGCCGAAGGGCGCCACCTCGGTGGAGATCAAACCCGTGTTGAGCCCGACGATGCCGTACTCCAATGCCTCGGTGACTCGCCAGGAACGCGCGAGGTCTCGCGTGTACAGATAGGCGGCGAGACCGAACTCCGTGTCATTGGCCAGGTGGATCGCTTCCTCATCCGTCTCGACGCGGAACAGCGGCGCCACGGGTCCGAAGGTTTCTTCGCGCGCCAGGATCATGTCCGTGGAAGCCTCGGTGAGCACCGTAGGCTCGTAGAACGTGCCGCCCAGCGCGTGTCGCTTCCCGCCGGTGATGACCTTGGCGCCTTTGGACTGCGCATCGGCCACGTGCTGCTCGACCTTGGCGAGCGCCTTGGCATCGATGAGCGGACCCTGGTCCGTTTCGCCCTTGAGGCCATCGCCCACGCGCAGTTTCTTCACCGCCTCGGTGAGTTTGGCCGCGAACGCGTCGTAGACCCTGGACTGGACGATGAAGCGATTGGCACACACGCAGGTCTGGCCCGTGTTGCGGTACTTGCTGGCGATGGCGCCGGCCACGGCGGCGTCCAGATCCGCGTCGTCGAGCACCACGAAGGGCGCATTGCCGCCGAGTTCCAGCGCCACCTTCTTCACCGTTCCCGCGCATTGCGCCATCAGTAGTTTGCCCACGGGGGTCGAGCCCGTGAACGAGAGCTTGCGCACCTTGCCGTTGCCGGTGAATTCCCCACCGATGGCCACGGCGTCGCCCGTCACCACGTTGAAAACGCCGGGCGGAATGCCCGCGCGGTGTGCGAGCTCGGCCATGGCGAGCGCGGAGAACGGGGTCTGCGGCGCGGGTTTGACCACGATGGGACAGCCCGCAGCGATCGCGGGACCGGCTTTGCGCGTGATCATGGCCGCCGGGAAATTCCACGGGGTGATGGCCGCCACGACGCCGATGGGCTGGCGCAGAACCAGGATGCGCTTGTCCGCCTGGTGGCCGGGGATCACGTCGCCGTAGACGCGCTTGGCTTCCTCGGCAAACCATTCGATGAACGCCGCCGCGTAGGCGATCTCGCCTTTCGACTCCGCCAGCGGCTTGCCCTGTTCCGCGGTCATGATGACGGCCAGGTCCTGCTGGTTTGCCAGCATGAGATCGAACCACTTGCGCATGATGCGCGCGCGCTCTCCCGCGGTCCTCTTCGACCAGACGGGCAGTGCCGCATGAGCGGCGTCGATGGCGCGACGCGTCTCCGCGCCACCCATGTGGGGTACCTTGCCTAGCTTCTCGCCATTGGCAGGATTGAGGATCTCGGTGCTCTGGCCCGAGTCGGCGGCGCTCCAGGCGCCGTTGATGTATCCCTGCTCCTTCCAGAGCGACGCGTCGTTCAACTTGATCATTTGCTCTCCATCTTCTGCGCCAGGAAGGCCAGCGTGCGCGTTCGCGCGAGCGCGGCGCTCGCGGCATCGTAGGTGCCGCGGTCCTCGCAATTGAAACCGTGATCGGCGGGATACAGGTGGAAGACCCCGTCCGGGTCGGCGGCACGAATCCGGTCCACATCGCTCATGGGGATGTGCGGATCCCTTTCGCCGAAGTGATACATCACCGGCCGCTTGGGCGACTTGCCCAGGTGTTCCTTGATCTGCCCGCCATAGTAGGAAACCGCGCAGACCACGGGCATCTCGCAGGCGGCGATGTACGCGAGCGTTCCGCCCCAGCAATACCCGACGACTGCCACGCGTCCGGCGCGTCGCACCACGTTCAGCGATGCCGTGAGGTCCAGCAGCACCTTCTCCTTGGGGATCTGCAGCCGGTAACCGCGACCCTCCTGCACCTCGTTCTCGGAGTACCCCAGCTCGATGCCGCGACGTATGCGGTCGTACAAACAAGGCGCGATGGTCACGTATCCCTGGGCCGCGTAGTCGTCCGCGACCCGGCGGATGTGCCGGTTCACGCCGAAGATCTCCTGCGCGACGAGCAGGGCGCCATGCACGGGGCTCCCCTGCGGGGGCGCCGCGAGCCAGGCGTTGAACTCGTGACCGTCGCGCGCCATCAGCGTGGTGTATTCACCCATGTGTGCATTGTGCCACCGTGGTGGCGGCCAGCTCCTATCTCGGAGGGAATAGCCGGAGATGACATTCCGGCGTGTAGGCCGAAGCCGGTTGACGCTGGCCCGCGGCGGTCCAGGGACTTGCGGTTGTACTGCCAGATTGCAAGGTCAGGCCGAGGCGTTCCGCGGCCCTCACCCAGCACCGCCAGCGCGCATGGTTCAAGCCGCGGCGCAGGACGACGGAACGACGAGGCAGGTCACGGGTTGCCAAAGCTTTCCGATAGCCAGGACGCGGATGGCGGCGCGCCAGGTCCAGGATGCAGGTAGTTAGCCAGCCGGATGCGGACTGGCGCGATCTTCCCAAGCGATTGCGTCCGCAGATGGCGCGGGCTACTTTACGCGCCGTTCCGATCACACCATGTTCATCGGGAAACCTCACGAGGCCTGGCCATGATCACCAGACGGGAAGCACTGCAGAGCGGCATCGCGTTGACCGCGTGGGCGGCGGGCCCCGAGCGGCTGAGTGCGGCGGCCGGCGCAGATGCCGGTCCGGACCTGCGGCTCTGGTACACCCGGCCGGCGGAGACCTGGACCGAGGCGCTGCCCATCGGCAACGGAAGATTGGGCGCCATGATCTTTGGCGGCGTAGCCCGGGAGCGCCTGCAGCTCAACGAAGACACGCTGTATGCCGGTGGTCCTTACGACCCGTCGAGCGCGGAGGCCCTGGAGGCATTGCCGCGCGTGCGCGAGCTGATCGGTGCCGGCAAGTATCTCGAGGCTCAGACGCTGGCCAACGAAAAGCTGATGGGCCGCCCGATGCGCATGCCGTCGTACCAGACCATCGGCGATCTCGTCCTCACGTTCGGCGCGTCGTCCATGGCCAGCGACTACACGCGCGAGCTGGATCTCGATTCAGCGGTGACGACCGTGCGGTACACACGGCAGGATGTGACGTACACGCGGGAGACGTTCGCTTCCGCGGTCGACCAGGTCATCGTCGTGCGCCTGACGGCGAGCCGGCCTGGCGCGATCACCTTCCAGGCCTCGTTCGAGACGCCCATGCCCGGTGCCGCCAGCGCCGACGGCGATACACTGGTCCTGGCGGGTACGAACACCTCACAGCAGGGCATTCCGGCCGCGCTGCGCTACGACGCGCGCGTGAAGGTGCTGAACGAAGGCGGCGCGCTGCGCGCGCGCGACGGCGAGATCGTGGTCGAAGGTGCCGACGCCACGGTGTTGCTGATCGCCATGGCAACCAACTACCGCCGTTTCGACGACGTGAGTGGTGATCCCGAGGCCGCCAACCGCGCGCGCCTGGAGTCCGCCGTCAAGCGTCGATATCGCCAGTTGCTGGATGCGCACCTGGCGGAACACCGTGCGTTGTTCCGACGCGTGTCCCTGGACCTGGGCACGACGCCCGCGTCCCAACTACCCACCGACCAGCGCATCAGGGCT
>DATLDQ010000154.1:0-3043 GCA_035525785.1 Steroidobacteraceae bacterium
TGGGTGAGCTCTTTGGACGTCCGCCGGGGGTGGACGGTTGCACGACAAGTGCGATTGTCTGGCCGGCTCCCGAACGGAAGCTACCGGTTTGCCGGCCATCGGCGCCTCCTATGCCAGCGGCCGTGCCAGCACGGTCTGCGACGTGATGTCGCCCAGCGTCACGTAGATCTCGCCTTCCGAGCGCGCCAGCGAGAACTGCATGCGGCGCTCGAGGCGCGCCACGAGTTGGGCGAGCCAGGCGCGGTCCAGCGCATACACCTCGAGCTTCTCGGCGCGGTGGATCCTCGCGGCCGTGACCTTGCCGACCCACTGGTCGGGATCCTTGTGCGTGTACACCGCCACGCGCGGCGCGGCCTTGCTGGCACGATGCAGCCGCTCGGGCTCGGGCAGCCCGATGTCCACCCACACCTGTAGCGCACCGGTGAGATCACGCACGGCGATCGCGGGCTCGTCCGGATCCGAAAGCCCCTTGGAGAATGCGATGCCCTCGGCGTACTCGAGGCAGTAGGCGAGCACGCGCGTGAGCAGATAGTCCGGCGTCTCGCTGGGATGCTGCGCCACGCGCAGGTTCAATGTCTGGTACACCGCGCGATCGGAATCCGCGAGCTCGATGTCGAACGTGTAGATCGTTGCGCCGAGCGCCATTCTTGCCGCCGAGCCTCTGTTGCGTTGGAGGCGAATGCTACGACATCGCAGCAGCGGCCGGAGCGGCCCCTGGACCCGGGCACGTGGCTCAAGCGCCTTCCTTCCCGGCCGATATCCGGCCATGCGCAGACTGCTATTCGCCGCGGCGTTTCTCATTCCTGGCCCAGCCCTTCGGGCCGCTGAGCCCTGCGTCACACTCGACGACAAGGCCGTCGCTTCGCTGTTCAACGACTGGAACTTCGCGCTGTCCTCGCTCGATGCGGGCCAGGTCGCGCGGCGCTACTGGCCGAACGCCGTGTTGTTGCCGACTGCTTCCACCGAGCGCACGAGCCCGGCGGCGATAACCGGCTACTACGAGCAGTTCCTGGTGCAGCGGCCGCGCGGCCATATCGACACGCGCACCATCCAGGCCGGCTGCAATTTCGCCGTGGACATGGGCACGTACACGTTATCGCTCATGGACGACAAAGGCACGACCAGCGAATTGGCGGCGCGTTACACCTTCGTCTACCAATACCGCGATGGCGCGTGGAAGATCCTGCATCACCACTCGTCGTCGATGCCCGAAGGCAACGCGAGCGCTGACGCGAACTCGCTCGTCGCGAGAGAAAACAACGCGGATGTCTCGCCTCCCGAGCCCAAGCTCGCGAACCCGCTCTCGCGCAGAGTCCCCAAAGCGAAGCGCAAGGACTATCTGGAGCCTGAGCCCGTCGTCACGAAACCCGTGGGTGCACCAGTCGCCGAGATCAAGCCGGAAGCGAAAGCCGTCGCTGTCGTCGCGAAAGCGCCGGTGGAAGCGAAAGCACCGGTGGAAGCGAAAGCACCGGTCGATGCGAAAGCAACTGTCGAGGCGAATTCACCCGTCGGTGCGAAATCGCCGGCCGGCACCAAACCCGCCGCCGCTGCGCCGACGCCCGCCGACAACACCAAGCCGTCTCCCGAAGTTCGCACGGCGATGTTCGCCAATCTCACATCCTCGCCGCCGCCGTCCCGGTTCTATCCACCCGAAGCCGCGCGCCGCAAGGAACGTGGCAGCGTGAACCTCAAGGTCTGCGCGGACGGCGAGGGCGCGGTCACCGATGCGATGGAAGTGGTGAAGAGCAGCGGCTCGAAGCTGCTCGACGAAGCCGCGATGAACTGGGCTCGCGCGGTGACCTGGGTGCCGGCGACGTTCAACCGCCATCGTGTCGAGGGCTGCGCGAAAGTCGACGTGTGGTTCGAACCGCTACCGGAGCTCGCCCACGCCCGCACCTGATCCGAGGCATGCTTCGCGTGTCGGATCGCCTGCGAGAATGGAGTACGGCTTCAGGGGGCTCCTCGCGTACGCGGTTCACAGATCCGAATGATTCAAGCGTTGGGCGGCGAATTCCGGCCCCGATCTCGCATGGCAATCTCGGAAATCCGCCACTCCTTTTCATAGCATCCGGGGCGGAATGAGTGAATCCGCCCATAGCAGACCGCGTCAGTCAGCAGCATTGCTGATCGGCATCCTGTTGACGCTGGTCGCCGTGGTCGCGCATCGCTTCCTTCCCGAGCGCCGGCTCACGCTGGACCCGTCCGCCAGCGGGGCCAACTTCTACCTGACCAAGGGTGATGAAGCGCTTACCCAGGTGAACTGGGTGGATCAATCGCGCGTCCACTTCAAATGCCGATTTGCCCAGCAGGCGTCCGGCGCGAATTGCGGCTACAGCTATCAGTTGTTCGCGGGAGACGACGCGGAGCACGGCGTCGACCTTTCCAGCTACCGCGATCTGAACCTCAAGATCCGATATTCGGGTGCCGCCCGCTACGTGCGCGTGGCGGTCCGGAATTTCGACCCGAGATTTTCACGCACGGAAGATTGGAACTCCACGAAATTCAACCTGCTGAACCTGGAGCCCCGCGATCTCGAGCAGCAGGCCGTCGTCAACCTGCGCGAGTTCACGGTGCCCGAGTGGTGGGTCGCACAATATGAGCTGCCGCGAAAGCTTGCCCAGCCGGACCTGGGAAATGCGCTCGTGTTCTCTATCTACCTGCAAGGCGAGGCGGCCGGCACCGAGCACGATGTCCAGATCGACAAGGTCGAGTTCTCGGGCGACTGGGTCAGCGCCGAATACTGGTACCTCGGCATCCTGTGCGCATGGATGTTGATGGGCGCGGCCTATGGCACGACGCAGCTCATCGCGCTGCGACGCAAGCATCGCGAACAGCGCAAGAAGATCCTCGCATTGCAGGATGAGAAGGACATGTACCGGAAGCTGTCGACCATCGATGGCCTCACGAAGGTTATGAACCGGCATGGCATCGAGCAGTTCATCGAATCACTGCAAGCCGCCGGCTTGGCGACGAGCGTCATCGTGATCGATCTCGATCACTTCAAACGCATCAACGACCATCGCGGTCACTACGATGGCGACCG
>DATLDQ010000167.1:0-5933 GCA_035525785.1 Steroidobacteraceae bacterium
GGCCGGAGCTCGTCGCTTGAGACACGCGCTATCTCCTTGATTGATTATGTTTTTCGGACCCGCTCGCGTGCGCGTTCCGCGCCCCCCGACTAGCGGTCGCGGAAGCGTAGTGATAGCGGTATCAGATAGCAAGCCGAAAAGCCTTTTACAGCCGCCATTTAACCGCGTGAACTGGCCTCGCGATTAGCCTTTCGCGTCGGGCTTCTTCGGTGGCGCGACCGAGTCCCGTTTGACCAGCACATACGGGACCAGGTGATCCACGGGCTGGGTCGAGTGTCGGTCTTTCGGACGCCGGATCTTGTGCAGCAGCAGGTTGATGGCCGCTTCGGCCATGGCCGCGATGGGCTGGCGGATCGTGGTGAGTTCGGGCCAGACGGTGGTGGCGATCGGCGTGTCGTCGAAGCCCACGACGGAAATGTCGTTGGGTACGTCGAGCGCGCGCCGGTGAGCGACCGAAATGGCCGCTGCGGCCATGTCGTCATTGGAAGCGAAGATGGCCGTGGGTATGCGCTTGCGCGCAAGCAGCTTCTCGGCGGCCTCGAGGCCCGACTTGTACGAGAAGAAGCCCTGCACGACCAGCGCCGGGTCGACCTCGATGCCGCTTTCTTCCATGGCCGCCTCGAAGCCCGCGAGGCGCTGGGCGCTCGCGGTCTGCGTGGGCTGTCCCTTGATGAAGGCAATGCGCGAGTGGCCGAGCGAGATCAGGTGCAGTGTCATCTCGCGCGCGGCGTGGAAGTCGTCGATGCGCACGCACGAAACATCCTCGCGCGCCTGGCCCGTGGCCATGGCAACCGCGGGCACGCCTTCGGCGGCGAAGGCGGCGGCAATGGCTTTGGATTCACACAGCGGCGGCGGCAGGATCACGCCGGTTACGCCTTCCGCGAGCTTCTGCGCGGCGGCCTTTTCCGCGGCCGGTTTGAGGTTGTCCCAGCGGTCGAGCACGAGCTGCGCGGCGGCGCGATGCGAGCCGTCCAGGGCGCCCACGAGCATTTCGCTGAGGTACGAGGCGCTGGGGTTCGAATAGATGAGCGCGATGCGCACGTCGCGCGCGCCCGCGAGCACGCGGGCCGCGGGGTTCGGTCGATAGTTGAGCGCGCGCACGGCTTCCATGACGAGCTCGCGCGTCGTGTCGCGCACGTTGCTCTCGCCATTGATGACGCGTGACACCGTCATCGGTGACACGCTGGCATGGCGCGCCACCTCGTGAATGGTGACCGCGCTACCCTTGCGGCGGCCGCTGCGCTCGCTCACGCGAGGCGTGCCATCGTTCCCCCTGTCGCCTGACTCGCTCAATCGACCCCACCCGGCCTCTGGCGAAACCTTTTCGTTAACGTTAACAATAGTTCCACGATGAAGCACTCACGTCCACTGATCGCCGCGCTCGCGGCACTAATATTTTCGTGTTCTGCGATCGCAGAGGACGGTTATGACTTATGGCTGCGGTATCGCAGCATCGACACTTCCGCGCATCCGGCGCTGGTCTACAAGCTCGGGCCGATCGTCATGGGCACCTCGAGCACGTCGACCCTGGTAGTGGTGGGTGACGAGTTGCGCAGGGGGCTCGACGGCCTCGGCATCCTGCCGGCGCAAACCCAATTCGCCAATGAAGTGAAGGCGCCGGGTGCTGTCGTGTTCGGCACGCCCGAAAGCTCACCACTGATCGCCTCGCTCAACCTGCCATTGAAGGATCTGGGCAAGGAGGGCTTCCTGATCCGCGCTACGAAGATAAAGGGACAGCCCGGCTTCGTGATCGCAGCCAACACGGACGTCGGTGTGTTGTACGGCAGTTTCGAATTCCTGCGGATGCTGCAGACACGGCAGCGCATCGAGCACGTGGATTTCCGCTCGAAGCCGCGCACACGGATCCGCGTACTGAATCACTGGGACAATCTCGATCGGCATGTCGAGCGTGGCTACGCCGGCGAGTCGATCTGGGACTGGCACAAGCTGCCCGGGTGGGTAGACACGCGCTACACCGATTACGCGCGTGCGAATGCTTCGATCGGCATCAACGGCACGGTGCTGACCAACGTGAATGCGAACGCCACGAGCCTCACGGCGCCATACATCGAGAAGGCGCGCGCCATCGCGCTCGCGCTGCAGCCGTACGGCATCCGCGTGTACCTGACGGCGCGGTTCAGCGCACCCATCGAGCTCGGCGGGCTCAAGACAGCCGATCCGCTCGATCCGGCCGTGCGCGCCTGGTGGAAGGCGAAAGTGGACGAGATCTACGCCGCCATCCCCGACTTCGGCGGCTTCCTCGTGAAGGCGAACTCGGAGGGCCAACCGGGCCCGCAGGAATACAAGCGCACGCACGCCGACGGCGCCAACATGCTGGCCGAAGCGCTGGCTCCGCATCACGGCGTGGTGATGTGGCGCGCCTTCGTGTACTCGAACGAAACTCCGACGGATCGCGCCAAGCAGGCGTACGACGAGTTCGTCCCGCTCGACGGAAAGTTCGCCGACAACGTGCTGGTGCAGGTGAAGAACGGCGCCATCGATTTCCAGCCGCGCGAGCCGTTCCATCCGTTGTTCGGCGCCATGCCGAAAACCCCGCTCATGATGGAAGTCGAGATCACGAAGGAATATCTCGGCTTCGCCACGCATCTCGCCTATCTAGGCACGATGTGGGAAGAAGTGCTGCGTGCCGACACCCGGGTGAACGGCCGAGGGTCGACGGTGGCCAGGGTGATCGACGGCGACCTGCATGGCTACAAGCTGACCGGCATGGCCGGCGTGGCCAACATCGGCTCCGACCGCAACTGGTCGGGCTCGCACTTCGATCAGGCGAACTGGTATGCCTTCGGGCGCCTGGCGTGGGACCCGCAGCTGTCCGCGCGGGACATCGCGGAGGAGTGGACGCGCATGACCTTCACCAACGACCCCAGATTCGTGAAGTCTGTGGTGGGGATGATGATGGACTCGCGCGACGCGGTGGTGGATTACATGACGCCGCTGGGGCTTGCGCATCTCATGGGCACCGGGCATCACTACGGCCCCGCGCCCTGGGTCAACGATCTGGGGCGCGCGGACTGGAACCCGACTTACTACCACCGCGCGGATGCGAACGGCATCGGGTTCGATCGCGGCAAGCAGGGCAGCAACGCCATCGCACAGTATTCACCCGACGTCGCGAAGATATTCGGCGACCCGGACGAGGTGCCCGAAGAGTTCCTGCTCTGGTTCCACCATTTGCCGTGGAGTCACCCGATGCCTTCGGGACGCACCCTGTGGGATGAGATGGTGTTCCGCTACGACCGCGGCGTGAAGCGCGCCGAGACATTGCGCAATACGTGGTACGAGCTGATGTACGCCCCGGACATGGGCGGCTACATAGATCGTGAGCGCTACGCGCAGATCAAGGCTTTCCTGCAGATACAACTCGACGAAGCGCAATGGTGGCGGGATGCCTGCATCGCGTACTTCCAGAGCGTCAATCAGCTGCCGTTGCCGGCCGGAGCGGCGCCGCCCAAGCATCCGCTCGAGTACTACAAGGCGCTCAAGTTTCCGTACGCGCCGGGGCGCACTTGAAGGATTCCCGGGCGCCGCGCGTCCGGGTATGCGGTATATCCGTTTTTGAGGAAGTGATGCGCAGTTCAATGTTGTCAGGCGTGGTGCTGCTCGGTCTGGGTGTCATGGAAATGACGCCGGCGTTCGCCGCCGATCAAGCCCCGCCGCCGCGCGAGCTCACCGCCGAGCAGGATCACCAGCTCATGATGGAACAGCTCGGCATCAAGGAAATCCGCCAGGGAGCGGATGGCCGCGACGCGAATGCGCCCAACGCCGCCAACTACGACGAGGCCAAGGGGAATCCGTATCCCGATCTGCCGGAGGCGCTGAAGTTCGACGACGGCAAGCCGGTGAAGAACGCGCGCGACTGGAAGAGGCGCCGTGCGCAGATCGTCGAGCACTTCGACCGCGAGGTGTACGGGCGCGTGCCGAAGCACGTGCCCGGCGTCGCCTGGAAGGTCGCGGAGAGCCGCGACGACGTGGTCGGTGGCAGGCCCGTGCTGTTCCGCAAGCTCATCGGTCACGTGGACAACTCCGCCTATCCACTCATCGATGTCGACATCCAGGCCGAGCTCACGACGCCGCGGGACGCGAAGCACGTGCCCGTCATCGTCGAGTTCTTTCCGTTCGAATTCCGCGGACGCTTTCCGGCGCCGCCGTCACCCACCTGGCAGGAACAGGTCGTCGCGAAGGGATGGGCTTACGCGGTCCTGTCGACCAGTACGATCCAGGCCGACAACGGTGCCGGTCTCACCAAGGGGATCATCGGGCTCGTCAACAAGGGCCAGCCTCGCAGGGCCGAAGACTGGGGCGCATTGCGCGCCTGGGCCTGGGGCGCGTCGCGGCTGCTCGATCACCTCGAGAAGGTTCCGGAAGTGGACGCGAAGCGCGCGGTCATCGAGGGCGTGTCGCGTTTCGGCAAGGCATCGCTCGTCACCATGGCGTACGAGCCGCGCTACGCCATCGGGTTCATCGGTTCGTCCGGCATGGGTGGCGCCGCGCTGCACCGTCGCCGCATTGGCGAGCTGCTCGAGAACGTTGCCGGCAGCGGCGAATACCACTGGATGGCCGGCAACTACATCAAGTACGCGGGGCCGCTCACGGCGAAGGATCTGCCCGTGGACGCGCACGAGCTCATCGCACTCTCCGCGCCGCGACCGCTGTTCATCGGCGCCGGCAATCCCGCGCAGGGCGACGCCTGGGTGGATCCGCGCGGCATGTTCATGGCCACTGTCGCGGCGAGCCCGGTGTACAGGTTGTTAGGCAAGCGTGCGCTCGACACCACGGAGTTCCCGCCGATCGAGACAGCGCTGACCGCTGGTGAGCTCGCTTATCGCCAGCACGCCGGCGGACATACCTCGGGTCCTAACTGGCCGACATTCCTGGAATTCGCGTCGCGGTACTTTGAAAAGAAGTGAGAGTGTGGTGGCGGTACCGCCCGTCGCGCGCGATGCAGGGGGCGGGCGCGCGCTAGCGAATGAGGAATGTCCCCATTACCAATCCCACATGGTCCCGTCCTCGAGACGCGCGACCGGCAACTGCTTCGGGTTG
Organism: Steroidobacteraceae bacterium; assembly: GCA_035525785.1. Taxonomy (GTDB): domain Bacteria; phylum Pseudomonadota; class Gammaproteobacteria; order Steroidobacterales; family Steroidobacteraceae; genus CADEED01. The sequence continues at coordinate 5,062 of DATLDQ010000167.1, forward strand.
TAGGGATATTTCGCCGCGAGCTTCTCGTCGATGGTCACACCGTGGCCCGCCGACTCGCCGCAGTAGAGGCGGCCGTCCTTGAACGTGTAGTCGTGCGGGAAGACCTCGTCGGTCTCCGGCGCGTGCTTCATGTATTCCTGGATGCCGAAGTTGGGGACCCAGGTGTCGAAATGCAGCGCGGCGCCCATGCACACGGGCGACAGGTCGGTCGCGCCGTGGAAGCCGGTGCGTACCGAGTGCAGCGCGGCGAAGTCCGCGATGCGCCGCAGGTGCGTGATGCCGCCGCCGTGCACGATGGTCGTGCGGATGTAGTCGATGAGCTGATTCTCGATGAGGTGCTTGCAGTCCCAGATGCTGTTGAACACCTCGCCCACGGCAAGCGGCGTCACGGTGTGCCGGCGGATGAGCTCGAAGTTCTTCTGGTTCTCCGCCGGCGTCGAATCTTCCATCCAGAACAGGCGGTAGGGTTCGAGTGAGCGGCCGAGACGCGCCGCTTCGAGCGGCGACAGACGGTGATGCACATCGTGCAGCAGTTCCACTTCGTTGCCGTGATCCTTGCGCAGCCGCTCGAACAGCTTCGGCACGAACTCGAGATATCTCGGCGTCGACCACGCCGTCTCGAGCGGCAGCTCACTTTCTGCGGGCTCGTACGCGTTCTTGAGATTCGAGATGCCGTACGCCTTCTTGATGCCGGGCACGCCGCTCTGCGCGCGGATCGCCTTGTATCCCTGCGCGATGTATTTGCCGACCTCGGCGCTGCACTCGTCGATGTCCTTGCCGTTCGCGTGTCCATATACGAGCACGCCTTCGCGCGAGCGGCCGCCGAGCAACTGGTACAGCGGCTGATTCGACATCTTGCCGAGGATGTCCCA
>DATLDQ010000104.1:0-15230 GCA_035525785.1 Steroidobacteraceae bacterium
GCAGGACGGCTTCGGCTTCCTGCGTTCCTCGGACGGCTCCTATCTCGCGGGTCCCGACGACATCTACGTGTCGCCGAGCCAGATCCGCCGCTTCAATCTGCGCACCGGAGATTCCATCTCCGGCCTGATCCGTCCGCCGAAGGATGGCGAGCGTTATTTCGCTCTGCTCAAGGTCGGCGAAATCAACTTCGATTCGCCGGACAGCGTGCGCAACAAGGTGCTGTTCGAGAACCTGACGCCGTTCCATCCCACCAAGCGGCTCAAGCTGCAGCGGGGCAATGGTTCGACCGAAGATCTCACTGCCCGCGCCATCGACCTGGTCTCGCCCATCGGCAAGGGCCAGCGCGGCCTCATCGTCTCGCCGCCCAAAGCCGGCAAGACCATGCTGCTGCAGAACATCGCCACGTCCATCACGGCGAACCATTCCGAAGTCATCCTCATCGTGCTGCTCATCGACGAGCGACCGGAAGAAGTGACCGAGATGCAGCGCACCGTGAAGGGCGAAGTGGTCTCGTCCACGTTCGACGAACCCGCCGCCCGCCACGTGCAGGTCGCGGAAATGGTGATCGAGAAGGCCAAGCGCCTGGTCGAGCACAAGAAAGACGTGGTGATCCTGCTCGATTCCATCACGCGCCTCGCGCGCGCCTACAACACCGTGGTGCCGAGCTCCGGCAAGGTATTGACCGGCGGCGTGGACGCGAACGCCCTGCAGCGCCCGAAGCGCTTCTTCGGCGCCGCGCGCAACATCGAGGAGGGCGGCAGCCTAACTATCCTGGCCACGGCCCTCATCGACACCGGCTCCAAGATGGACGACGTGATCTACGAGGAGTTCAAGGGCACGGGCAACAGCGAAGTGCACCTCGACCGTCGCATCGCCGAGAAGCGCGTGTTCCCGGCGTTCAACATCAATCGCTCCGGCACTCGCAAGGAAGAGCTCATCACCGACGCGGGCGAGCTCGCGAAAGTGTGGATCCTCCGCAAGCTGCTGCACCCGATGGACGAGTTGGCGGCCATCGAATTCCTTCTCGACAAGATGAAGGACACGAAGACCAACGGCGAGTTCTTCGACGCCATGCGGCGCTAAACCCGCAACCTTCGTAGCCAGGGGACAGACTTCGGTCTGTCCCCTGCCACGACGGTGTGAAGTGCTTCACACCCACCCCGTCTCCTCGGGGCGACGCTGGCGCGCCCCGCCAACCTGTTAGATCATGGCGACGCTTGCTTACCCGTTTGGGAGCCCCTCGATGCGTCTCGGCCTCGTTATCCTCCTCAGCCTGCTGATGACCGGCTGCGCCATCTGGCGCAAGGACAAGGAAGAACCCGTCGAGAAGCGCTCGGAGCGCGAGAAGGCCGAGCCCGTGCTCAAGCCCAGCGAGGCGCTGAAGCCCGAGAAGAACGACATCGCGAGCCCGATCTCCGATCGCTTCTACATACGCGGCATTGCGTTCCAGGGCGCCGTCAACACGCAGATGCGCATCGACTCCACCGGCTCCGTCATACCGGATGGCACGCTGCTGAGTGCCGAAGACGACCTGGGCCTCGATGACACCATCGAACAGGCGCGCATGGAGTTCGACGTCCGCCTCGGCGAACGCAACCATGTGCGCATCGACTACTTCAAGCTCGACCGGTTCGGGCAGGTGATCCTTCCCGCGGACATCGACTTCGGTGATTTCAGCTTCGATGCCGGAGACACTTTCCGCTCCAAGCTCGACTGGCGCGCGCTGTCGCTCACGTACACCTACTCGCTGTTCAAGGCCGAGCGCTTCGAGGCGGGCCTGGGCCTGGGGCTGCACATCTTCGAGATGCACGCCGAAGGCGGCGAGCCCGGCACGCTGAATCGCGACCGCGGTGAAGAGGCCGGCGCGTTTCCGACGCTCGCGCTCAACGCGGCGTACCGCATCTCCAAGCGATGGGCGGTGACTGCCCGCTACAACACGCTCAGGGTCGACGTCGATGATGGCACCGGCGAGTACATCGACGCGCATGCCGACATCCAGTATCGATGGCGCAAGAACTTCGCGGTGGGCATCGGCTACAGCAACATGAGCATCGATCTCGACCTTCAGGATGTCGACGAGCCGCTGTTCTTCAACCTGGACACCAAGGGCCCGGAAATCTTCTTCCGCGCCGCGTTCTGATCACTGCATGTTCCGCGCGGCCATCTTCGACATGGATGGCACCCTCGTGGACTCCGAAGTCTACTGGCGCGAGGCCGAACAGGAGGTGTTCGGCTCCGTAGGCCTGCGCATCACCGACGAGATGTCCGCAGTCACCGCGCCGTTGAGTCCGCGGCAGGTCACCGAACACTGGTATTCCGTGCGCCCCTGGGCCGGTCCGACGCTCGCGCAGATGGAGTCCGCCGTGATCGAGCGCGTCGCCGAAAAGATGCGCGAGAACTGCCGCGCGCTTCCCGGTGTGCGCGAGGTCCTGGCGCATTGCGCGCGTCGCGGCTGGCGCGTCGCGCTGGCATCCAATTCACCCGCGCAGCTCTGTCACCTGGTGCTGCGCGAGCTCGGCATCGCCGACTGTTTCGCGGCCGTGATCTCGGTGGACGACGTCGAGCGCGGCAAGCCCGATCCGGCCATCTATCTACTGGCCGCGCGCCGCCTGGGCGTGCAGCCCGGCGAGTGCCTGGCCTTCGAGGATTCGCTCGTCGGCGTGCGCGCGGCGCGCGCGGCCGGCATGAGCGTCGTGGCGATCGCGCCGGGCCTGTGCTTTCCGGAAGCCGAAGCTCCGCACCTGGTGCTCGGCGCCTTGCACGAGTTCGGCGACCAGCACTCCGCAACCCTGTGGGAAAGGCAGTGAAACCACGACAAGCGGCGGTCCTCTAGCTCCGCAGGAACTCCACCACGCGTTCGATCGTCGCCGGGTCGCGCAGCGCGCCGCTGTGCCCGAAGCCCTGCGTGCGCCAGAGCGTGGCGCCCGGCAGCGCCGCTGCGACGGCCAGCCCCTGCGCGATGGGCGCGACGTTGTCGTCATCGTCGTGCACCACCAGAACCGGGATCTTCACGCTCGGAGCCGCGGCGATCACGGAGATGTCCTTCGCCGACCGGCCAAACTTCTTCTCGAAGCGTTGCCGCAGCCGGGTACGCGCCGGGTCGCGCAGGCTCAGCATCATGGCGAACGACTCGAGGATGTAATCCATGTCGCTGGGTACGCCGAACAGGCAGATCTTCTCCGGGTGGTGCTCGCGGGTTTCGGCGAGCACCGTGAGCAGCGCGCCGCCGCCGAGAGAATGACCCACCACCGCATGCACGGGCGAATGCGTGCGTAGCACCTCGGCGAGGCAGTCGCGGAACTTGAGGAGGTCCGACTGGCTGCCGGGCGAGTGGCCATGCGCGGGCGCATCGATGCCGATCACCGAGAACCCGGCCGCCCGCAGCGGCGCCACGAAGTTGCCGAAGCGCGCGGCATGCGAGCCCCATCCGTGCAGCAGCACCACCCAGGGAGCCTCATCGCCCCATTGCCAGGCGACGAAGTGGTGCGGCCCGGCGCGCAGATGCCGCTTTCTCGCCTCGGCGAGGATGGGTGCGTCCCCGGCCTCGATGCGCCGCCGCGCGGGCGTGAGGAACATGCGCAGCGCCACCCACGCGGCGAACGTAGGACTGATTCCCTGCAACATCGCGAACAAGCGACGGAGGCGACGCTGCATGGCCGGGGAGACCCCGGGAACCACCCGTCCAAGAATCGGTTTGCGCCGCTCGTCCATGCGTTCCGAAGTCTAGCCGGGAACCCCGGGCATGGAGTGCGCCTCTCAATCCGGGTTCGTCATCCAAGAGGCTTTACATGAATTCCAGGAGTTTCATCGCCTTGCTAGCGCTGTGCGCGGGCCTTCCCGGTCTCGCGCGCGCCGGGGTGTACGTCGAGATGGCCGACCGGAAGGCCGGCAGTACCGAGACCAAGCTGGTGCAGAAGATGTACATACAGGGCACGTCAGGCCGATTCGTCGACGTCTCCGATCGCGGCGAGGGCAATGACTCCACGCGCGAGACCGCCACGCTGATCAAGGACGGCACGCTCTACGCCATCGACGACGAGGACAAGAGTTACGTCATGCTCGACAAGGCCAGCATGGACCAGCTGGGCAAGAAGCTATCGGCGGGCATCGAACAGATGCGCGAGCAGCTGTCGAAGATGCCGGAGGAGCAGCGCGCGCAGATGGAGCAGATGCTCGCGAAGCAGATCCCGGGCTTTTCCACCGGCCAGAAATGGTCGGTGGAATCGGTGGATACTGGCGAGACCGACAAGGTCGATGGGCGCAGCTGCCACCTCTGGGACGTGAAGCGCAACGGCGAGCTCGACGAGCAACTCTGCGTCGTGCCATTCGCTGCGCTCCCGGGCAAGGAAAACTTCCAGGCGGTGTTCGGCAATTTCGCGAAGGTGTTCGAGGAAATGGCGAAAACCGTCCCCATGTTGGCCGGCTTGATGAGCAACGAGTTTGCCGCCCAGGAGAAGATCAATGGCTTCCCGGTCCGTTCGCGCGACTACGAGAACGGCAAGCTGTCGGATGTGGAGCGGGTGATGCGCGTGTGGCGCGAGGAAAGCGTCCCGGCGTCAATGTTCCAGGTCCCGGCCGGGTACAAGAAAAAGGCCATGGAGGATCTGGCTGGGCTATGAACGGAGCCCGATGAAGTACACCGACTATTACGCCGCGCTCGGCGTCGAACGCGGCGCGTCTGCCGACGAGATCAAGAAGGCCTACCGGCGCCTGGCGCAGAAGTATCACCCGGACGTCTCCAAGGAACCGGGCGCCGAGGCGCGCTTCAAGGAAATCGGCGAGGCCTGGCAGACGCTCAAGGACCCGGAAAAGCGCGCGGCTTACGACGAGCTCGGCAGCCGGCCGCAGGGCGAGGAATTCCGTCCGCCGCCGGACTGGGCGCGCCAGCACGGCGGCGAGCAGTCCAGGTTCGAAGACCTCGACTTCGCCGACCTGTTTACGCGCTTCGGCGGTCGTGGCGCGCAGGGCCGGGGCTTTGGCGCGGGCGCCGCCGGCGAAGCCTTCTCGTCGCACCAGGGTGCCGCACCCGGGCAGGATTTCGAAGTGCCCATCGAGATCAGCATCGACGATGCCTTCAAGGGCACGACGCTTTCGCTCAACCTCTCGATGCCGGAATACGACGCGCAGGGCGCGCTGCGCCGGGTGCCGCACACCGTGAAAGCACGGATTGCGCCGGGCGCCATCGACGGCCAACGTCTGCGTCTGCCGGGCAAGGGTGGCAAGGGCTTCAAGGGCGGGCGCGATGGCGACCTGTATCTCGACATCACGCTCAAGCCGCACCGCTTTTACCGCGCCACCGGCCACGACCTGTATCTCGATCTGCCGGTCGCGCCCTGGGAAGCGGCGCTGGGTGCCACGGTCGAGGTGCCGACGCTTGCGGGCGCCGTGAATCTCAAGGTGCCGGCCGGTGCGTCGTCCGGCCAGAAGCTGCGGCTCGCGGGGCGAGGGTTACCGATGCCGCGCGGCGGCGCGGGTGACCTGTTCGCGGTGCTGCAGGTGGTCGTGCCACCGGCGGACGAGCGCGAACGCAAGCTCTACGAGGAGCTCGCGAAAGGCTCGGGATTCGATCCGCGGGGTCACTTCCAGGGGGAGGGCGAATGACCGTCGAAACCGAAGTCCTCTGGCTGGACGAACACCGCGTGGTCAGTCTCACCGAGCTCGTGGAGGTCTCGGGGTTGCCGGAGAACGAACTTCTGGAGCTCGTCAACACGGGCGCGCTGCCCGCGCGGGATGCGCCCGACGGCGGGCTCGCGTTCAGCGCGCGTGTCGTGACCATGGCGCGCACCGCCTCACGGCTGCGCGATGATTTCGAGCTGGATACGCGTGGGCTCGCAGTGGCACTGCGTCTGCTCGAGCGCGTGCGGGACCTGGAAGGCGAGATCGCGAGGTTGCGCGCGCAGTTGCCGCGCGCGTAGTGCATTACGGCGCGCCGGGCTTGTGCGGCGCTCCTGCTTCCTGCGCCTCGGCGGGCGACATCGGCAGCGGAACGCTGGCGTTGATGCTGCTCCTGTCGGTGAAAGACCCCTGATTCATGAGTCGATTGCGCTCCACGCGGCCGTACGATTCTTCGTCGGTATCGCCGAGGCCGAGCAGCGTTTCCACGCCACAGGATACGAAGCCGTCGCATGGCGGGGGTCGATCCGGCAGACGCGGCTTCGATGGGGGCTTCCGCTCCACCGCCGGTTTTTCCTGACGTAGCAGCGCGGCCAGCTCGGCGTCCGTGCGCGGTTGCGTCTTGGGAGGCTCGATGCGGTAGTCAGATGCCGATTGCGTGGCTGCGGCGGATCGGACGATGTCGCGCACGTTCGCGCCGCGCAAGTCGAATGCGTTGGCACGCGAGGCGGCTCGCGCCGATCCGACGTCCGTGGCCTCGGTGGGCTCGGGCGTACTGGACGGCTCCGTGGCCCACGCGGTCAGGGTCAGCGGCAGGAGCAGCGCGCCTATCCACTTGCTTCGGACCGGAATCATCTTCCACCTCGTTCTGCCCGGAGTGCGGGACGAACAGTAACGCGGCCCACCCCGTGGGTGGAAGTGTCGTGACCGGCGTATCACCCGAAGGTACTCAGCACCTCACAATAATTGAACGGAAGCTGCATGGGATTCAGGTGGCATTCAGCTTCGCGGGCACGGCAAGGAGAGCGGGCGTACAGTACGCGTCACAGGGCTCCCACCGACCCATCAGAGACAACAATATGAAAATCTTGATGACTCGCCGCGCCTTCGCGGGCTCCGCGTTTGCTGCCGGTACGACCGCTCTGGCCACCAGGGCCCTCGGCTCCTGTGCCGACGGCTTCGCGGCCGTTTCCGCGCAGGGCGCCAAGGTCGACGACATCGAGGCCCTGACTACCTGCGGCAAGCAGTTCTATCTCAAGGGCAGCGACGTGCAGGAGTTCGCGGGCAGGATGCGTGGCGAGGTGTTGCTCAAGGCGAGCGACGGATACGAGACCGCGCGCCACGTGTGGAACGGCGCTTTCGACCGCCGGCCGGCGCTCATCGCGCGTTGCAGTGGGGCCGCGGACGTCATGGAAGCGGTCACTTTCGCGGCGCAGCGACAGCTGCTCGTCGCGGTACGCGGCGGCGGCCACAGCCTTTCGGGCCAGTCCGTCTGCGAAAAGGGACTGATGATCGATCTGTCGCAGATCAATTCGGCGCGGGTCGACCCCAAGCGTCAGATCGCGACGGTCGACGGAGGCGCGCTGCTGGGCGCGCTCGACCGCGAAACGTTGGCGCACAACCTCGCCACGACCGCCGGGACGGTCTCGCACACCGGCGTCGGCGGCCTGACGCTCGGCGGCGGCTTCGGCCGGCTGGGGCGCCGCTTCGGGCTCACCTGCGACAATGTGCGATCCATCGACGTGGTCACGGCCAAGGGCCAGCTCGTCACCGCCAGCCGCGAGCAGAACAAGGACCTGTTCTGGGGTCTTCGCGGCGGCGGCGGCAATTTCGGCGTAGCCACTTCGTTCGAATTCCAGCTGTACCCGGTGAGCGCCGTCATGCTGGGCGGCGATCTCGTGTATTCGTTCGAGGACGCACCGGCCGTGCTGCAACACGTCTTCGACTACGCGCCCCACGCCCCGGACGAGCTCAACATGGACGTGTCGCTGGTGCGGCTGCCCAACGACCAGCGCTTCATGTCCATCGACGTGTGCTGGAGCGGCAACTGGGCGCAGGGCGAGAAGGCGCTGGCTTCGCTGCGCCAGATCCGCAAGCCGGTGCGCGACAACGTCGCGCCCACGCACTACCTCAAGCTGCAGTCGGCGGGCGACGAGGGCGCGGCGCATGGCCACAAGTACTACATCAAGGGCGGCTTCGTGCAGAAGTCGAGCCCTGGCCTGCGCGACATCATGCTCGCCACGATCGCGGAGGCCAAACTACCGGTCATCACGGCCGTGGTGCTGCCGCAGGGCGGCGGCGCTTATGCGCGCGTGAAGCCGAAGGCCACGGCATTCGCGCAACGCGCGGCCGACCACAACGTGTTCCTGCTCTCGCGCTGGGACGATCCGGCGATGAGCGACGCGGTGGGGGAGTGGACCCGCACCACGTGGCGCAAGGTCGAGCCGCATACGCGTGGCTTCTACGTGAACGAATACAACGCCGATGACGCCGCGCGCGTGGAAGGCACCTACGGCGACAACTTCGCTCGCCTGCGCGCGCTCAAGGACATCTGGGACCCTAACAACCTGTTCCGCATGAACGCGAACGTGGCGCCGTCGGGGTTCTGAGCGATTGCTTGCGTCGGAAGTGTACTATGTCGGGGAGATTTTCGCGGGCGTAGACTGCCGGCATGTTCCATGACGCCGATGCATTGCTGTTAGCGCGCTTCCAGTTCGCGTTCACGATCAGCTTCCACTTCATCTTCCCCGCGTTCTCGATAGGTCTCGCGAGCTATCTCGCGGTGCTCGAAGCGCTGTGGCTCAAGACCGGCAAGGCGCTCTACCTCGATCTGTACAAGTACTGGTTGAAAATTTTCGCAATCACGTTCGCGATGGGCGTGGTGTCGGGCATCGTCATGTCCTACCAGTTCGGCACCAATTGGGCGGTGTTCTCCGATCGTGCCGGGCCGGTGGTCGGCCCGCTGATGGCCTACGAGGTGCTGACGGCATTCTTCCTCGAGGCCGGGTTCCTCGGCGTCATGCTCTTCGGCATGCAGAAGGTCGGCAAGCGCCTGCACTTCTTTGCCACGCTCATGGTCGCCATCGGCACGTTCATCTCGGCGTTCTGGATCATCAGCGTGAACAGCTGGATGCAGACGCCCACCGGTTACGCGATCAATGGCGACGGACAGTTCGTGCCCGCGGCCGGCTGGCTGCCCATCATCTTCAACCCGAGCTTTCCGTATCGCCTGGTGCATACCGTCATAGCGGCCTATCTCACGACCGCGCTCGCGGTAGGCGCGGCGGGCGCATGGCACCTGCTCAAGAACGCGGATCACGCGCACGCGCGCAAGATGTTCAGCATGGCCATGTGGATGGCCGCGCTGGTCGCGCCCGTCCAGGTATTCGTCGGCGATCTGCATGGTCTCAACACGCTCGAGCACCAGCCCGCGAAGGTGATGGCCATGGAAGGGCACTACCAGAGCCACCCCCACGGCGCGCCGCTCATCCTCTTCGGCATACCGAAAGATGGCGAGCAGCGCATGGAGCATGTCATCGAGGTGCCGAAGCTGTCGTCGCTGATCCTCAAGCACGACGCCGACGCGCCACTGGCCGGCCTCGACAGCATCAAGCCCGAGAACCGGCCACCGGTAAAAGTGGTGTTCTGGTCCTTCCGCGTAATGGTGGGGCTGGGGCTGCTCATGCTGTTGTTAGGCGTGTGCAGCCTGGTCGCGCGCGCAGCGAAGAAGCTGTACGACTGGCGCTGGCTGCATCGTTTCGCGCTCGTGATGGGCCCGTCCGGGTTCATCGCCGTGGTCGCCGGCTGGGTTACCACCGAGGTGGGGCGGCAACCGTTCACCGTGTATGGGCTGATGCGCACCGCGGAATCCGCCTCGCCACTCGCGGCGCCGGCCGTCGCGACTTCGCTCATCGTATTCGTCATCGTGTACTTCGCAGTGTTCGGCATGGGTACGTGGTACCTGTTCAGGCTCATGGCCAAGGCGCCGCAGCCGCACGAATCCGATCCCCCGAATGCGCCCGCGCATGCCGCCGGCATCACGCCCGCGCCCGCCATGCAGTCGGGCACGAACAATGCGGTCAAAGGCCCGGAGACGACCCATGGATGACAGCGTGGTGCTCACGAATGTCTGGGCCGCGATCCTCGCGTTCGCGGTGTTCATGTACGTGGTCATGGATGGCTTCGACCTGGGCATCGGCATCCTCTTTCCGATCTTCGGCGTGGGCCGCGAGCGCGACACGGCGATGAATTCCATCGCGCCAGTGTGGGATGGCAACGAGACCTGGCTGGTGCTCGGCGGCGGTGGCCTGATGGCCGCGTTCCCGCTCGCGTACGGCATCGTGATGTCGGCGCTGTATGCGCCGATCATCGCCATGCTGCTGGCGCTGGTGTTCCGTGGCGTGGCTTTCGAATTCCGCTGGCGCGATCCCGCGCATCGGCCGATCTGGGACTTCGCGTTCACGGCGGGCTCCATCACCGCCGCGCTGGCACAGGGCATCACACTCGGCGCGTTGCTCCAGGGCATCGAGGTCGAAGGCCGTCACTACGCGGGTGGTTGGTGGGACTGGCTCACGCCGTTCAGTCTGCTCACCGGCTTCAGCGTGCTGTCCGCGTATTCCTTGTTGGGCGCCTGCTGGTTGAACTGGAAGACCGACGGCGAAACGCAGAAGCACGCGCGCCGCCTCATGCGCATCTGGGCGCCGGTCACGCTCGGCTGCATTCTCGCGGTGAGCGCGTACACGCCGTTCATGGGCGACCAGTACTGGGACCGCTGGTTCTCCATGCCGCGCGTGCTGATCACCGCGCAGGTGCCGCTGATCATCTGCTTCCTCACGTGGCGTTTCGTGCGCAGCCTGCGCCGCGACTATGAGCTCGCGCCGTTCGTACTCACGCTCGCCGTGTTCGGGTTGAGCTTCGCGGGCCTCGGCATCAGCATGTATCCCTATCTCATCCCCAACAGCATCACGCTCGCCGATGCCGCCGCGCCAGCGTCGAGCCAGGCGTTCATGCTCGTCGGCGCGTCGATACTCGTGCCGCTGATACTCGCGTACACCGCGTGGTCGTACTGGGTGTTCCGCGGCAAGGTGGCGCACGAGGGGTATCACTAGGTGGCGCGTCCCGAAGAAGCGCCGTCGGCAAACAACCCACGGCCGAGCATGGCGAAAAAGCTCGGCTGGATGGCCCTCATCTGGGCCGCGAGCGTGATTTCACTCGGAGTAGTTAGCTTGCTGCTGCGGTGGTGGTTAAAGTAGGACTCCTTCCAAGGGAGTCCTGATGAACAAGCACGCGCTTCTGTACGCACTGGCCGCCATTCTTCTCGGCGCCATCGGCATCTGGTTCCACGATTTCGCCATGCAATGGCAAGGCGTGCCGAAGTCCATCCCGGCCATGCCGTGGGCCTACGTCAGCGGGGCGATTCTCGTGGCGGGTGGTGCGTTGATCCTCGCGCGACGCGAGAAGATCGGCGCGCTGGTGCTCGCAGGCTTCTACGGTCTGTGGGTCGTTGCGTTCCACCTGCCGGCGACGATCATGAACGCCATCGGCAGCATCGGCGCGTGGAATGCGCCCGCCGAGAGCGGGTTCATCACGGCGGGAGCGCTCGCCCTATTGGCCGCACACGTCACCGCGCGTGACCAGCTGATGCTGGCCGCCCGTCTGCTCGCCGGCGCGAGCGCCGTAGTTTTCGGCTTCGCGCATTTCAACTACATCGACTTCACGGCAACGATGGTGCCGGCGTGGATTCCATTCAAGACGTTCTGGGCCTGGGCCACGGGCGCCGGCCATCTGCTCACGGGCATCGCGCTGCTCACCGGCATCCGCGCGCGTCTCGCTGCCGCCTGCGAAGCGGCGATGATGGGTTCGTTCGTCGTGCTGCTGCACCTGCCGCGCGTGATCGCCGCACCGGACCAGCACGTGGAATGGATCATGCTGGCGATCTCGAGCGCGCTCACCGGGGCCGCGCTACTGGTGAGGAAATACGCCACAATCGGTGCGTGAACGAAGGCGAAGACCAGTCATCACCCGAAAGCGGACCCGTCGAGGTTCCGCACGGCGAGCTCGCCCCCGAGACCCTGCGGGCCGTGATCGAGTCGTTCGTGCTGCGCGAGGGCACTGACTACGGCGAACGCGACGCCACGTTCGACGGCAAGATCGCTGACGTCATGCGCCAGCTCGACCGGCGCGAGGCAGTGATCATCTATGACCCGGTCAGTGACAGCGTCGACATCGTAGTCCGCAGGCCGGCCACGGTTCGTTGATCCCGGCGCCGCTGAACCGAAACCGCGCGACCCACGGTAGTCAGGCGCTCAGTCCGGGATCCGCGTGACGTGGCTGACGACCAGGCGCCACTTGCCTTTCGTGCGGATCAAGGTATCGGTGAACCGCACGTCGAGCGCGAACGTCTGGTCCCCCGACTTGCCTTTCAGACTGGTGATGCCCTGCACGATGGCCGCATCACCGAACACATGCGCGTTCATCGAGTGATTGCGGAATTCCGAATAAATCGTGTCGGCCTTGCGGATCTCGGCCATCACGTCCTCGCGCGACTGCACCACGGCCCGTGAGCTGACGAGCGTGAACTCGGGTGCGAACAACGCATCCGCCGCAGCGACATCGGCCTTGAGAAAAGCCTGGCAGGCGTCCTGCGTCACCTGCATGACCTCCTTCTGCTCTTTCGAAGGTGCGGGGGCGTCAGCGGCAAACAAACAGAAGGGGAGGCATGCAAGACAAAGGGCGATGAGGTATTTCATGGCGCGAGGTTAGAACGCGGGCGCGACTCATGGCAATTGTCTAAGATCCGGGACAGTCGCCTCGGGAGGGGCACCGACATGGCAGATGCCCAGATCACGTGGCGCGACCGGCTGCGTTACCGCTTCGAGAACACGCTTTCCAAGGGCACCGTCGCGATCATCGGCTGGCTGGCCCTGCTATCCACCGCCATCGTCGTCCTCGCTTCTCTGGTGCTCGCGGCCATGCGCGTGGGCCAGGACCCGGCCGACCACGAACACCCGTACGGATTCTTCGAGGGAGTGTGGCAGAGCATGCTGCGCACGCTCGACCCCGGCGTAGTCGCCGGAGACAGCGGCTGGCAGCTGCGTCTGCTCATGATGATCGTGACCATCGGCGGCATCTTCATCGTGTCGATACTCATCGGCACGATCACCTCCGGTCTCGAGGCGCGCCTCGCCGAGTTGCGCAAAGGCCGTTCGCGCGTGATCGAGGAAGGCTTCACGCTCATCCTGGGCTGGTCGAGCAAGGTTTATTCGATCATCGGTGAGCTGCTGGTGGCCAATGAAAACCAGAAAGACCCGTGCATCGTCATCCTCTCCGAGCGCGACAAGATCGAGATGGAAGACGACATCCGCGCCAAGTTTCCCGACACGAAGAACACGCGGGTAATCTGCCGCAGCGGCAATCCGCTCGATCTCGACGACCTTGCGGTAGTGGACCCGCACTCGGCCCGTTCGATCATCGTGCTCGCGCCGGAGGCCGACAACCCCGACATCCACGTCATCAAGTCGGTGCTGGCCATCACCAACAACCCCGACCGCAAGCAGCAGCCGTACCACATCGTGGCCGAAGTGCGCGAGCCGCGGAATCTCGAGGCGGCGGCGCTGGTGGGCGGCGACGAGGCCATCTACATACAGGGCGAGGACCTCATCGCGCGCGTCACCGCGCAGACCTGCCGGCAATCCGGGCTCTCGGTGGTCTACACCGAACTACTCGACTTCGACGGCGCCGAGATCTACTTCAAGCCCGAACCGGCGCTCGCCGGACGCACCTATCGCGAGGTGATCTCCGCCTACGAGGATTCCACGGTCATGGGAATCCTGCGCGGCAGCGACGGCGCCGCGCTCATGAACCCGCCGATGGATACGACCTTCGCGAGCGGCGACCAGGTGATCGCGATCAGCGAGGATGACGACACGCTGGTGCTGCGCCCGGATGCCGGTGGCGGCTTGCCCGACACCGGCGCGCTGGCCCATCGCGAACGGCTGCCGCCCGCGCCGGAACGCATCCTCATCCTCGGCTGGAACGGCAAGGCCCAGGCGATCATCGAAGAGCTCGACAACTACGTGGCGCCCGGGTCCGAGACCATCGTCATCTGCCGACAGGACGGCGTGCGCGACACGCTCATGAACGTCGCCAAGCGCATGCAGCGCCAGAAGGTGCGTTTCGCCGACGGCGACATCACCCACTCGGCGACGCTCGCGGCCGTGAAGGCGGCGACGTTCGAGCATGTGATCCTCCTGAGCTACAACGACCTGCCGATGCAGGAGGCCGACGCCAAGACGCTGATCACGCTGCTGCACCTGCGCAATCTCGCGGACGCGGCCGGCCGCAGGCTCAGCATCGTGAGCGAGATGATGGACATCCGGAATCGCGCGCTGGCCCAGATCGCGCGCGCCGATGACTTCATCGTCAGCGACAAGCTGGTCAGCCTCATGATGTCGCAGCTGTCGGAGAACAAGAACCTCGACAAGGTGTTCAAGGTCCTATTCAGTTCCGAGGGCAGCGAGATATACATTCGCCCCATGACCGACTACATCAAGCTCGGCAGCACCGTCGACTTCTACACGGTGCTCGAGGCGGCGGCGCAGAAGGGGGAGACCGCCATCGGCTACCGCCTCATGAAGCATGCCGATGACAAGGCCCGTGGCTACGGTGTCAACGTGAACCCGAAGAAATCCGAGAAACACGCGTTCACCGAGCACGACAAGATCGTCGTGCTGGCGGAGGATTGATGATCGACCGCCGTGCCTTGTTGTCCCTGTTGATCGCCGCCGCCTGCGCCGCGCCGGCCGAGGCCGCCAACGCGCAGCGCACGCTCAAGGACCTGCACAAGCGCATCGGCGGGCGCCTCGGTGTGCACGTGCTCGATTCACAGAGCGGCAAGCGCATCGCCTACGACGACGATTCGCGCTACGCCATGGCGTCCACGTTCAAATTGCCCCTGGCCGCGGCGTTGCTCTGGCAGGTGGACCACGGCGCATTCCCGCTCACTCGCACGTTGCCCATCGGCAAGAACCAGTTGCAGCCGACGTCGCCCGCCGTCGAAGCGAAGCTCGCCACCGGGGCCACCGAGATGACCATCGCCGAGCTTTGCGCCGCCGTGCTGGTACACAGCGACAACGCGGCGGCGAATATCCTGCTCGCCGGCATCGGCGGGCCCGAAGGCTTCACCCGGTTCATGCGCAGCATCGGTGACAAGGAAACGCGGCTCGATCGCATGGAGACCGATCTCAACAGCAATGTCGTGGGCGACACCCGCGATACGACCACGCCGCGCGCCATGGTCGACTCGCTGCTCAAGATTTTCACTCAGGACGTGCTGTCGCTGACGTCACGCGCCATGCTCATCGACTGGATGGCTGCCGCGCGCACCGGCCTCGATCGCGTGCGCGCCGGCCTGCCGAGAGGCTGGCCCTCGGGAGACAAGACCGGCACCGGCGCCAATGGCGCGGTCAATGACCTGTGCCTCGTCTATCCACCGGGGCGGCGGCCGATCTTCATCGCGGTTTACCTCAGCGAATCGACGCTGGATGTGAAGAGCCTGGCGGCCGCGCACGCGGAGATCGGCGCGCTGGTGGCGAAGGAAAAGTGGCCGTAGTCGAGC
>DATLDQ010000106.1:0-2835 GCA_035525785.1 Steroidobacteraceae bacterium
GCGGCTCGGCGCGCACGAATTGCGTCAACTTCCCGGTGAGCGCCGCATACACAGGCTCGGCATGGCGCAGCATGAAATCTTCGCGCGTCGTGCGTCCGGTGTTCAGAATGGTTTCGCAGGCGCGCGCTTGTTCGGGATTGCGTTTCGGCTTTTCCGGCAGCGCGGCGAGCAGATCGTAGCCCTTCGCCCAGAATTTCGAATGCACGTCGGCATCGTGCTGAAAGTCTTTCGTGACTTCGGGCCGTGCGGTAGCCCATGATGCGGCGGCGTCGGTTGCAATCTGCATGCGTTTTCTCCCTGCGGCGAGGATAGTACACAACGCTCTCACACCACACTCCGTCATGCCCGGCCATAGCACGTCGAAGACGGGCGTAGCCGTCTGTACAATGTTGCGCGGAGCCATGTACCGGCCTTTGCGTTCCAGTCCCTGGTGGCCTGTCCGTTGGCGGAACCCGGAAGACGACTTCGACGCTGTCGTGGTCAATCTCGATCCTGCGAACGACGGTGTGGATGATCTGGCGCATGCCATTCCTGTCGAGTCCTTCGAGGCCCTGACTGATCTTGGCGGAAAACGCTTCCAGTCGGCTGATGACGAGCGACAGCTCTCGTTCGGCGTTGGCGGCCTCAGCCGCTGCCCGCTGTTGTTCCTGGAGTTGCGATATGCGCAGCCTCAGCCCGGCAATGCGAGGTTCGAACTCGGCCTTGTCGATGAAGCCGCCAGCATAGCAGTCGATGAGGCGATTGATCCCGCGCCGAAGCGCCGTCATCTGGCGATCGAGCCGCACGACCTGCTCTGGCGGGCCAGTTCCGTCGGAGGCTTGACTGATGCGTCTGCGGTACTCGTCCGCCACGCGGCTCGGATCTTCCAGCAGTGCTCTAACCTGATCCCACACCATCTGCTCGAGCCGATCGCCGCGCACGGTTGGATTGCTGCATTTGGTCGCGCCGTTGAACCGGTACGCGTCCGCGCCGATGCAGCGGTAATAGTGGCGCATGCCCTTCGAGCGATCGGTTGGCGAGAGCGCAGACGTCTTGGCGTAATAGGCATAGCCGCAGCAGCGGCAAACCGTCAGGCCCTGCAGCAGCCAACGCGGGCCCCGTCGGCTTTGGCGCTTGCGGTTGCGGTTCTCGTCGAGCTGCGCTCGCGCCGCCCCGAACGTGGCGGGGTCAACCAAGGGCAGCACCGCAATCTCGATCCACTCCTCGCGCGCGCCCACGACACGCCGCGTCGGGCTCGGCACCGGTCGCGAATTGCGCCGGATCAAGTGCAACCGCTGTCCTGCAGGTACAACGCGCGACCGCCCGAGCACGGCGCGTCCAATATAGGCCGGATTATTGAGCATGCCGCGGATCGTCGTGACGCCCCAATGTCGCAGACCCCGCGGACTTCTGCAGCCCATGCGCTGCAAACGTCGGCACACCTCGCTCATGCTAAGTCGATCCAGACCAACCCACGCAAAGATGCGACGCACGATGTCGGCCTCTTCCTCGATGATCTCGAAGCGGGCCAATCCGCCACCTTGATCGCGGCAGATGTAGCGATATCCGAACGGCGCGCCCGTCAACGCGCTGACCGCACCCGCGCGGGCGGCATGCAGGCGACCACGCCGAACCCGCTCGAGAATCTTGGCGCGCTCGTACTCGGCGATGATGCCTTGAACCTGCAGCAAGAGATTATCCTCCGCCGTGTCGCCGATCGCGCGGTTCAAGAATATCACCTCGGCCCCGGCGCGACGAAACTCCTCAATCAGCAAGACCTGATGGGCGTGGCTTCGTGCCAGCCGGTCGGGCGCGAGCAGATAGATGCGCTCGACATGCGCGCCGGCCACCGCATCGCGCAACTTCTCCAGTGCCGGACGCTGAAGGTTCGCGCCGCTGCACCCATCATCCACGTAGCCGTGATCCGGCTCAAGCTGCAAGCCATCAGCGGTGATGCGCTCCTTCAGCACCGCGACTTGACTGTCAATCGTGCGATCGCGCGCCTGCGCCTCGCTCGATACACGCGCGTAAAATGCCACCGCGCCGTCCTTGCTCATGGCTCACCTCTTCGCCGCTTCGCCATCATCGTCTTGATGTGCGTCGGCGCGGCCCTCTCGCGCGTCGGCGCAAGCCGCGTCCGCCGCACCATCGGCACCAGACAGGCGTAGGCGTCGATGAGATGCCGGGCACTGAAGCGCGTCGTCTCGAACGATACGCGCACAATCCTCAGAGGGCGATCCGTGCGCCGGACCATGGGCCCCTCCATCGACGGTGGGTCGCGAATCCGACCGCCGATGCCACATCATTCCGTCAGAAAATACCGCGCTCCCCGCGTCAAAGTGACTCGCTCGATCCCGAAAACAACTCGAGCCAAGCCGCGATCTGCCGCTCAGAAGGCCCCGCTGGACTACCGCCGACCACTCAAAACTGGCAACATTGTTCAGACGTCTGTGAACGCCCTTCTGGCGGGGAATGGATGAAACAGTGATCAACCGCATTCTGACCGTCGGCGGCCTGACGCTGCTTTCGCGCGTCACCGGCTTCCTGCGCGACATCGTGATGGCGGCCGTGCTCGGAGCCGGGCCGGTGGCGGATGCCTTCCTCGTGGCATTCCGGCTGCCGAACCATTTTCGCGCGATCTTTGCCGAGGGCGCGTTCGCGGCGGCGTTCGTCCCGGCCTATGCGCGCGTGCGCACCCAACATGGCGCCGATGCCGCAAAATTGTTCGGCGACCGCATCTTCACGCTGCTGCTGATCAGTCAGTTCGTGCTGCTCGCGCTCGCGCTCGCCTTCACCCCATGGGTGATCCGCCTGCTCGCGCCCGGCTTCACCAACGAGCCCGCGCGCTTCGACCTC
>DATLDQ010000109.1:0-10811 GCA_035525785.1 Steroidobacteraceae bacterium
AAAGCTTCGGACAGTCCACCAATTCGGCGAGCGTGCTGGTGCCCGGCAAGGAGCTGAAATCGTTCAGCATCAGTTCGCCTGACTGCCGCGACACGCTCTCCATCCTGTTCGACAAGCCGGATTTCTCCGCCGAGCGCGTGCATGTGTTGATCACGCCGGCTTCATCGGCCGCGCCGATCGCGGACTACCGCTTCGACTTCGACCTGACGTCGTTCGCGTTCCCGTTCACCGACAATGCGGTGCTGCCCAATGGCAATCGCTTCGCGTTCTTCATCAAGGACGTCAGCGAGCTAGATGACACGGGCACGTCGAAGATCATGCGTGTGGGGTTGCGGTGGTTCCCGCAGAACTACTACCCACCGACCGAGCGCCCCACCGACTACAAGGAGTTCCGGAAAGCGTTGGGTGGTTCGGGCGAATAGTGAACCGCGCGAGAGTGAAGAGTGGTCGGGGTGAAAGGATTTGAACCTTCGACTCCTACGTCCCGAACGTAGTGCTCTACCAGGCTGAGCTACACCCCGATCCGGCGGGAAACCCGCGGGCTGGAGAGCCAGCTGCGGGGGCGCGCAGTCTACTGAAGGGCAACCCGGCATTCAATTGCGGACGTAGTATGTTCTTCCCCTTCGGGAGGCTTTTTCATGCGAAAACTGCTGGCAGTCCGGCTTTTTGCCGCCCTGGGCCTGCTCGCCGCATCGGTGGCCCATGCTGACCTGTTCACGGCGGGGCAGGCCTATGACAAGAAAGAGTATGAAAAGGCCTTCGGGCTCTACATGGAGTTGGCGCAACTCGGCCAGGCGGAGGCCCAGCGCAATGTCGCCATCATGTATGTCACGGGCGAAGGCGTGGCGCGCGACAACGTAGCGGGCTACGCCTGGGCGCAGATCGCCGCGGAGAATGGCGTCGGTGCGGAGGTCCAGAACATCCTCGACCAGCTTGGCCCGCACATCAGCGAAAAGGCGCGCAAGCGCATCGACGAGATCACCGGGCAGTTCGGGCGCGCCGCGCTCGAGAGCCAGCTCATGCCCACCGTGTTCCCCGGGCAAAACTTTCCGACACAGCAGACTCCCTGCAAGCTCGCCAAGGCGGGCGGCACCGTATATCCACCCGATGCCCAACGGAATGGCATGCAGGGGCAGGTGTACATGGAATTCACGGTGATGCCCGATGGCCGGGCCCGCAACCCGCGCGTGGTCTACGCGGTGCCGCCAAAGGTGTTCGACGATGCGGCGCGGCGGGTGATCCTGCGGTCGGAGTTCACGCCGGCGCTCGAGAAGAACGTGCCCGTGCCGTGCACGGCGGGGACCATGGTCCAGTACCAGCTCAAGGGCGTGCAGACCAGCGACTACAGCGACCTGAAAGCATTCATCAAGAAGAAGCGCGCGGAAGCCGAGTCGGGCGACGCGAGCGCGCAGATGCTCTACGGGCTCATGATCTCTGGCCTGCCGCAGGTCCGACAGCCACGTGGCGATGCGATGCCCTACTTCGTGAAAGCCGCGCAGGCGGGGTTGCCCACCGCGCAGTTCCTGGTCGGTTACAGCACCATGCTGGGCTGGGGATGCGAGTGCAACGAACCCAAGGGCATGGTGTGGCTGCAGAAGGCCGCCGCCGCGGACCAGTCCGACGCGCAGGTGATGCTGGCTAACTACATCCTGCGCGGCACGCCCGGGGAGGCGGAAGTGGCCAAGGCGCTGACCTGGCTGGAGCGCGCCGCCAGGGCCGACAACCACTATGGCAAGTTCTACCTCGCGGCGCTGCTGGCCGCGGGCCCTGACGCGACGCGACGCGAGCCCAAGCGCGCGCTGGCCGTGCTCAAGGACGTGATGCGCGACGTCGACGACGACCCGACTTCGTTCGAGATCCGCGCCGCGGCGCTGGCGATGCTGGGCGACTTCGAGGGCGCGCAGAAGGATCAGCGCAGGGCGCTCAAGATGGCCAGAGACCTCGGCTGGGAAACCGCCTCGCAGGAAACCCGCTTGAGCAGCTACGTCGCCGGCAAGCCCTGGACCGGAGACCTGTTCGCATTCTGATCGACGAACCCAAGCCGATCGAAACGTCAGAGCGCGTGCAGGTCATGGACGTGCTGCGCGGCGTCGCGCTGTTCGGCGTGTTCCTCATGAACCTCGCGCCGTTTGCGGGCTCGCCCATCATGGCCACCGAGCAGCAGCTGCTGTCACTGCCCACCGCGCCCTACGATTTCGCGTTGCTCGACGTACTGCGCTGGCTGATCGCCGACAAGGCCAACACCATGTTCGCCTTCCTGTTCGGCCTCGGCTTCTATCTTCAGATGAGGCGACTCGAGGCGCGGGGCGCGGACTTCGAACGGCTGTACAAGCGGCGTCTCATCGTGCTTCTGGTGATCGGCTTCGCCAACCTGTTTTTCCTGTGGACCTGGGACATCCTGCATCTGTATGCGCTCGCGGGGTTCATCCTGTTGCCGCTGCGGCGGTTGGCTACACGGGATCTACTCGGCATCGGTCTCATCCTCGCGTTGCTGGGTCGCACCGGTCAGAAGGCCCTCGCGGAATTCGGCCCCGCCGGTAGCTGGACGGGTCTCCCCGGCGGATACGCCGATTCCGACATCCTGCTGCGCCAGCAGCTCTCGGAGAGCGGCGACTATCTCGCGATCGTCGGCAACTTCTTCGACTGGGTGTTCGTCGACTATCTTGCGAGCGGCATGATCCTGGGATGGCTTTGCTACGCGCTCGGTCGGTTCCTGATCGGAGCCTGGGTCGGGCGCAACGGCTGGATCGCCCGCGCGCGTGACTACCTGCCCGGCTGGCGACGCGTGCGCGGCTGGGGTCTGCTCGCCGGGCTGGTGCTCGAGGGCGCCGCGGTCATGCTCTCCGAGGCCACGTGGCTGCCGCACTGGGAGCACCGCGACTTCTGGGCCGATTGCATCCACCTGTTCGCCGTGCCGATCCTCGCGGCCGGCTATGTCGCGGCCATTGTCGTCGGCTTCGAATCAGGCCGGCTGCGTCGCTGGCTCGCGCCGTTCGCCTGGACCGGCCGCATGGCGCTGACCAACTACCTCGCGCAGGGAGCGGTCATCGGGCTCGTGCTGTTCGGCGTCGGGCCCGGCCTCGCGCTCGCCGGCAAGGCGGGCACGTGCGTCATGCTGGGCATCGTCTGCGTGGGCTACGCGCTGCAGATGTGGTTCAGCCGCTGGTGGCTGTCTCACTACCAGTTCGGGCCGGCGGAGTGGGTGTGGCGGGCGCTCACGTATGGCGAGAAGCCGCCCCTGAAAATCGCAGGCAGGAGCTAGGAGGTGCGGTCCTGCGCGAATCGCGCGAGGCCGGCCAGCGCCTGGCGATAGGAGGTGTCAGGCAGCGCTTCCAGCGCGGCGATCGCCTGGTGGGTTTCCCGCTGCGCGAAGCCGTTGGCGTACTCGAGCCCGCCCGTGGCCTCGATGGCTTCGACAATAGGGCCGAGTTGCGCCAGCCCGCCTTGCTCGATGGCGAGGCGGATCAGCGCGCGCTGCTCGTCATTGCCATGACGTAACGCGTGCAGCAGGGGCAGCGTGGGTTTGCCCTCGGCGAGATCGTCACCGAGATTCTTGCCGCGCGTTGCAGGGTCGCTCTTGTAGTCGAGCACGTCGTCGATGAGCTGGTAAGCCGTGCCAAGGTGTCGTCCGAAGCGCGCGAGCGCAGCCTGCTGCGCGACGCTTGCGCCGGCGAGCACCGCCGCCACTTCGGCGCCGGCTTCGAACAGTCGGCCGGTCTTGCGATAGATGACCTCGAGGTAACGCTGCTCGGTGGTCTCGGGGTCGTGCGCGTTCATGAGCTGCAGCACTTCGCCCTCGGCGATCACGTTGGTCGCGTCCGCCATGATCTCCATGACGCGCTGCGAACCGACGGTCGCCATCATCTGGAAGGCCCGCGAGTAGACGAAATCACCCACCAGCACGCTGGCCTGGTTGCCGAACAGGTTGTTGGCGGTGGCGCGCCCGCGGCGTTTCTGCGAGCTGTCCACCACGTCGTCGTGCAGCAGCGTGGCGGTGTGCACGAACTCGATGAACGCCGCGGCTTCGATATGCTTTTCGTTCTGGATGCCGCAAGCGCGGCCCGCGAGCACGCAGAGCAGGGGGCGCAGGCGCTTGCCGCCGCCGCCGATGATGTGCTCGGCCACCTGATCGACCAGCGGCACCGCGCTCTTCAGACGCGCGCGGATCATGGCGTCCACCCCTGCCAGATCCGCTCGAACCGGGGCGCGGATTTCGTCGAGGGAGAGGCTCGGAGCCTCGGCGGGCCGGGCGGCCGGGCGTGACGTCGGCAACGAGGTGACTTTGGAGCTCATTCAGGGCGTTGATTCTACGGGTTTATTTAGGCTTTGACCGGCCTTTGAGCCTTCCGTAGAATGCGCGTCCCCTCGGGATGGCACACGGCTTTAAGGCTTTGGTCTCGAAAGGTTTTTTGGAGATTTCTAAGATGTACGCGGTCATCACCACGGGCGGCAAACAGTATCGGGTCGAGAAGGGCACCGTCCTTCAGGTTGAAACCCTCGCGGGCGAACCAGGCTCGACGATCGAATTCGGCGAAGTCCTGCTCATCGGCGACGGCAGCGACATCAAAGTCGGCGCGCCGCTGCTCAAGGGTGCGAAGGTCTCGGCCACGGTCGAGAAGCACGGCAAGGGCGAGAAGAAGGTCATCGTCAAATTCCGCCGCCGCAAGCACTACCTGCGCCAGGGCACGCATCGCCAGCAGTACACGCAGGTCAAGATCACGGGCATCACTGCCTAACTATTCGATCCGGAGCTAAGTTCCATGGCACATAAAAAGGCAGGCGGCAGTACCCGCAACGGTCGCGAATCGCACAGCAAGCGTCTCGGCGTGAAGAAGTTCGGCGGTGAAGCCGTGCTCGCCGGCAACATCCTGGTCCGCCAGCGCGGCACCACGATGCGCGCGGGCGTCAACGTCGGCATCGGCACCGACCACACGCTGTTCGCCCTCAAGGACGGCCGCGTGAAGTTCGCGAAGAAGGGCGCCGAAGGGCACACCTTCGTGAGCGTCGACGCCGAGAAGGCAAACTAGAACTCAGGGGTGCGCCCGTCAGCGGGCTGCATCCTCACAGACCCAACGGTCAGAAAAACCCGGCACGCGCCGGGTTTTTTGTTGCCGGAGATCCTGCTCCATGAAATTCGTCGACGAAGCACGCATCAAGGTAGCCGCTGGCAATGGCGGACGCGGCTGCGTGAGCTTCCGCCGCGAGAAGTTCGTCCCGTTCGGCGGGCCGGACGGCGGCGATGGCGGCAACGGTGGCAGCATCACGCTGCGGTCGCGCGAGGGCATCAACACGCTGGCGGACTTCCGCATCGTGCGCACCTTCCGTGCCGAGAACGGCCAGCCCGGCGGCGGCAAGGACATGACCGGTCGCGGTGGCAGCGACACCATCATCGACGTGCCCGTGGGCACCATCGTCCGCGATTCGGATACGGGCGAGGTGCTGGGTGATCTCTCGACGGCCGGCATCGACCTGCTGGTCGCCAAGGGCGGCCGGGGCGGCTGGGGCAACCAGCGTTTCAAGACCAGCAAGAACCGCAGTCCGCGCCAGTACGGGCCTGGCCTGCAGGGTGAGCATCGGGAGCTCGAGCTCGAGCTCAAGGTCATCGCCGATGTGGGTTTGTTAGGCCTGCCGAACGCCGGCAAGTCGACGCTGATCTCCGCCGTGTCCGCCGCACGTCCGAAGATCGCCGACTACCCCTTCACCACGCTGTATCCGAACCTCGGCGTGATCGCCTGCGGCAACCAGCGCAGCTTCGTAATGGCCGACATCCCCGGTCTCATCGAGGGTGCGGCCGACGGCGCGGGTCTGGGCATCCGTTTCCTCAAGCACCTGCAGCGCACGCGCGTGTTGCTGCACCTGGTGGATATCCTTCCCGTGGATCCGAATGCAGACCCGGTGCGCGATGCGCGGTCCATCGTCGGCGAGCTCGGCAAGTTCAGCGAGGATCTACTCTCCAAGCCGCGCTGGCTGGTCCTCAACAAGGCCGACCTGATGCCGGAAGACGAGGCGCGGGCGAAAGCCGTGTCGATCGCGCAGGCGCTCAAGTACCGTGGTCCCGCGTTCCTGATCTCCGGCGTCTCGCGGCAGGGTACCGGCGACCTCACCGAGGCGGTGATGCGTTTCCTCGAGACGGCCGAGGCGCCGGCGCAGGGCAATCTCGAGCTGCCGGTGGTGAAAGAACCCGTGGCCGTGCGCAAGCCGGCGACGAAGAAGAAGGCAGCGGGGCGGAAGTTCCCTGGGAAGAAGTCAGCTGCCAAGAAGTCAGCTGCCAATAAGTCAGCTGCAAGGAACGTTGCTGCCAAGAGAGCCGCTGCGAAAAAGAACTCCGTGGCCAGACGAGCGAAGGCCGCGAACAAGAAGCCGGCAGCCAGGAAGTCTGCGACCAGCAAGTCCGCGGCGAGCAGGACGCAGAAACAAAAAACCCGGCGTTAGCCGGGTGTTTCGTGCTCCGTGCCAGTCTTCTTTCGAAGAGGCGACGCCGAAGGCTTGACCGATTACTTGGCGTCGAGCGCCTTGATGCGCGCCGAGATCGAGCTCTTGTGACGAGCCGCCTTGTTGCGATGGATCACGTTCTTGTTCACGAGCGAGTCGATGACCGGCTGCGCGGCCTTGAGGGCGGCGGTGGCATCGGCTTTGTTGCCAGAGGCGAGGGCGTCGTTGACCTTGCGCAGAGCAGAACGCATGCGTGAACGCAGCGCTACATTGCGGGCGCGGTTGGTTTCAGCTCGACGTGCGGCCTTCTCGGCCGACTTGGTATTCGCCACAAAAACTCCGAAATCCGGGTCGTTTGAAGGGCGCGTAGTGTGCTGAGGCACCCCCACCTTGTCAACGCTCGCACTCATTAATGTGCAGGCTTCCGGTATAGTGCGCGACTTCCAGCGTTTTTCCCTTATTTTCCGGGTGGTTGGCCGAGTGATTGGCAATTGAGCGGACGGATCTTCAAGAGCACATTGGTGACCGGTATCGCGACTCTGGTTTCGCGAATCACCGGCCTCGTGCGCGAGATCGTCTACGCGGTGATGTTCGGCGCCGGTTCGTTCATGGACGCCTGGCTGGTGGCGTTCAAGATCCCGAACTTCCTGCGCCGCCTGTTCGCGGAAGGCTCATTCAGCCAGGCCTTCGTCCCGATCATCAGCGAGTACAAGCACAAGCGTTCGCCGGAAGAAGTGCGCCAGCTCGTCGACGAAGTCGCCGGCACGTTCGGCGTGCTGCTGTTCTGCATCACGGCCGTGGGCGTCATCGCCGCGCCGCTCATCATCCTGGCGTTCGCGCCGGCCTGGCACGACGAGCCCGACCAGTGGCACGCGGCCTCGGCGATGCTGCGCTGGACCTTTCCCTATCTATTCTTCATCTCGCTGAGCGCGTTGTTCTCGGGCGTGCTCAACAGCTACAACCGCTTCGCGCTGCCGGCATACACGCAGGTGATCATGAACGTGGTCATGATCATCGTGACCGTGTGGCTCGCGCCGGGTGCGAAGAACCCCGGCACCGTGCTCGCCATGGGAGTGTTCGCGAGCGGCCTGCTGCAGCTGGCGTTCCAGATTCCCGCGGTAGTCAGGCTGGGCCTGTTCCGCCTGCCGCGCTGGAAGCCCGCGGCCGAAGGCGTGCGGCGCATCGGCAAGCTGATGCTGCCCGGCATCTTCGGTTCGTCGGTGGCGCAGGTGAGCCTGCTGCTGGATACGCAGATCGCGAGCCTCATCTCCGCGGGCGTGTCGTGGTTGTACTTCGCCGACCGCCTCATGGAATTTCCGCTCGGCGTGTTCAGCATCGCGCTCGCGACCGTCATCCTGCCCAGCCTGTCGCGGCACCATGCGTCCGAATCGATGGATCATTTCACGGGCACGCTCGACTGGGCGCTGCGGCTCGTGATCCTGCTGGTCTCGCCGGCCGCCATCGCCATGCTGGTGTTCGCCGGCCCGCTCACGGCCACCACCTTTGGCTACGGCAAGTTCGACGCGCACGACGTGCGAATGGCGAGCTATGCCCTCATGGCCTATTCCTGGGGCCTGCTCGGCTTCAGCCTGGTGAAGGTGCTCGCGCCCGGCTACTTCGCGCGCCAGGACACGAAGACGCCGGTGCGAGTCGGCCTGATCGCGCTGGGCGTGAACATGGCGCTCAACGTCGGCGTGGCGCTGCCGGCCGTGAAACTCGGCTTTGCGTACCCACATATCCTCATCGCCACCTCCACGTGCATGTCTGCCGCGGTCAACAGCACGCTGCTGTGGCGGGGACTCGCGCGGCAGGGCGTGTACAAGGCGCGCCCGGGCTGGGGAGCCCTGGTCGCACGGGTGTTGCTGGCCAATGCCGCCATGGCGGCGCTGCTCATCTGGATGGGCGGGAGCCTCGAAGGCTGGCTGGCGCTCTCGCCCTGGGCGCGCGGCGCGCGGCTGGCGCTGTGCATCGTCGCCGGCGCGGCTACCTATTTCAGCGTGCTGTTCGTTTCCGGCATGCGGTTGCGCCACGTACGCAACGACGCCGGGGCATAATCGACGTGGAAATAGTGCGTGGTCTGCAGGGGTTGAAGGCCGTCCACCAGGGCGCTGCCATCACCATCGGCAGCTTCGACGGCATCCACCTCGGGCATGGCGCGCTGATCGCGAGTGCCTGCGGAATCGCGCGGCAGCTCGGCAAGCCGGCGATGATGCTGACCTTCGAGCCGCTGCCGCGTGAATACCTGGCGGCGCAGATGAAGCCGCCGCAGGAGCCGCCGGCCCGGCTCACGGATTTTCGCGAACGCTGCCAGGTGCTGGAACGTTCGGACCTGCACTACGTGTGCGTCCTGCGCTTCGACGAGAAGCTGCGTTCGCTCACCGGCGAGCAGTTCGTCGCGCTGCTGACCGACCACTTCAAGGCGTCGGCCGTGGTGGTCGGACAGGATTTTCGATTCGGGCGCGGCGGCGCGGGCAGCATCGCGCTGCTGCGCGCGGCGGCCGAGGCCGGCAGGTTCGCGCTCGAGCTCGTCGCCTCGGTATGCATCGACGACGTGCGCGTGAGTTCGAGCGGCGTGCGCGCGGCGCTCGCCGCGGGGGACTTCGCCAGGGCGCGCGACCTGTTGGGGCGCCCGTACTCGATGCGCGGCCGCGTGGTGGAAGGCGAGAAGTTGGGCCGGCAACTGGGATATCCCACGGCCAACATCCGCATGCGGCGGGGTCGCCTGCCGTTCACCGGCATCCACGCGGTGCGCGTGCGTGGCGTGGACCAAGGCAATGCGCACACGGCGTTCGCCGGCGTGTCGAGCCTCGGGGTGCGGCCCACGGTGGGCGGCACCGAGCCGTTGCTCGAGGCGCACGTGTTCGATTTCGACGGCTCGCTGTATGGGCGCGAGCTGGAAGTGGAGTTCGTCGCGAAGATCCGCGACGAGGAGAAGTTCGCGGACCTCGACGCGCTGGTGCGGCAGATGCACCGGGACGCGGCCGAGGCGCGGCGCCTCCTCCGGTGACGAAGAGCTAGCTAGTCAGAGAGAAGCAAGTGGCAGATTACAAGAGCACGATCAACCTTCCCGAAACGGGCTTTCCGATGAAAGCCGACCTGGCGCAGCGCGAGCCGAAGATGCTCGAGGCCTGGGAGCAGAAGGACATCTACGGTCAGCTGCGCAAGATCGCGAAAGGCCGGCCGCGCTTCGTACTGCACGATGGCCCGCCGTATGCCAATGGCGCGCCACACCTCGGACACTTCCTCAACAAGGTGCTCAAGGACATCGTGGTCAAGTCGCACACGCTCGACGGCTACGACTCGCCTTATATCCCTGGCTGGGATTGCCATGGCCTGCCCATCGAGCACCAGGTCGAGAAGAAGCATGGGCGCGTCGGCGCGAAGCTCTCGCCGAAGGAATTCCGCGCCGCCTGCCGCAAGTTCGCGCAGGAGCAGGTGGATCTGCAGCGCACGGGCTTCAGGCGTTTCGGCGTGTTCGGCGACTGGAACCGGCCGTACCTGACCATGGATCCGCGTTTCGAGGCGCAACAGATCCGCGCGCTCGGCCACGTGATCCGCAATGGACACTTGTACAAGGGTGCCAAGCCGGTCTACTGGTGCCTCGATTGCCGCTCCTCGCTGGCCGAGGCCGAAGTCGAATACGAGGACAAGACTTCGCCGGCCATCGACGTCGCTTTCCGCGTGGTCGACAATGGCGAACTCGCGCGACGCGTGGGCGTGAACCCCGACGTGCTCGGCGCGTTCCCCGTGTCGCTGGTGATCTGGACCACCACGCCCTGGACGCTGCCGGCCAACGAAGCGGTCGCGCTCGGTCCCAAGATCGAATACGTGTTGCTCTGGGTGTCGCGCAACGGGCAATCGGAATTGCTGGTGCTCGCCAACGAATTGCTGGACGCCTGTCTCAAGCGCTACGGCCTCGGCAAAGGCCAGGTGCTCGGGCAGTTCACCGGCGAACAGATCGAACACCTGCAGTTGCAGCATCCATTCCTGCCGAAGCACGTGCCCGTGATCCTCGGCGACCACGTGACGCTGGACGCGGGCACGGGCGCCGTGCACACCGCGCCCGCTCACGGCCAGGAGGACTTCGTGGTCGGTACGAAGTACAGCCTCCCCGTGGACAACCCGGTGATGGGCGACGGCCGTTTTCGCGAGGGCACGCCGTTCGTCGCGGGCGTGAAGGTCAACGACGCCAACAAGGTGCTCATCGACGAGCTCGCGCAGCGTGGGCGCCTGCTCAAGCACGAATCCATCCAGCACAGCTATCCGTGCTGCTGGCGTCACAAGACGCCGGTGATCTTCCGCGCGACGCCGCAGTGGTTCATCTCGATGGAGCAGAAGGGGCTGCGCGCCAATGCGCTGCGCGACATCAAGAAGACGCA
>DATLDQ010000115.1:0-47330 GCA_035525785.1 Steroidobacteraceae bacterium
CGCTCGCCTGGCACAAGGCCGAAGAATTACTTCTTCTTGGCTTTCTTCTTGGCCTTTTTCTTGGCTTTCGCCATGGCACATCTCCAGTAGTTACGGGTTAGTCCGAGGTCGAGTATACGCACGTGTTGACAAATTTCAAGCAAGTGTCATCGAGAGTGTGCATGCGATTCACGTCGACGCTCATCATCGACGTCACTCGAGCGAGAGGATGAACTGCCAGTGAGCTTCGGAGACAGGTGTGATCGACAACCTGTTGCCACGTTTCAACAGCAGCATCCCATCTAGTCCCTTCGACTCGTGCGCGCGCAGCTCATCGAGCGTGATGACTCGCTTGAAGCGCCGCTTGAGTTGCACGTCGACCACAAACCAGCGTGGGTCCTCGCGCTTGGCGCCCGGATCGTAGTGATCGCTCTTCTTGTCGAACTGGGTCGGGTCGGGATACGCGGCGCGAGCGACCGTCGTGATGCCGGCGATGCCCTTCACCTCGGTGCTGGAGTGATAGATGAACGCCTGGTCGCCCTTCTTGAACTCGTCGCGCAGCATGTTGCGAGCCTGGTAATTGCGCACGCCGTCCCACATGGCGGTCTTCTTCGGTTTCTTCGCCAGGTCGTCGATGCCGAACACCGATGGTTCAGTCTTCATCAGCCAGTAATTCATGGATCCCCCTCTCCGTGACCACCATGTCCATCGATACATCGGTGCCATCCACCGGAATGCGCGGCACCACCTGGAAAGAATAGGCGAGACCCACGAGTCGCGGTCCGCGCCATTGCGTGCGCATGCGTCGGAACGCGAGCGCGCGATCATAGAAACCGGCGCCATGCCCGAGTCGTGCGCCACGCAGGTCGAGGCCCACCGCCGGAACGAAGATCGTGTCGAGAAAACGCGCGGGGAAGAATGCCGTGCCCCGGGGTTCCACCATGCCCAAGGCATGCATGCGGGCGCGCGCGCTCCACTCGTCGCCGATGCGGACGAACTCCATGCGGTGCGCACGAGTCGAGACGATGCGGGGCAGGAAGATCTCGCAACCGCGCTCGCGGGCGAGATCGATGAGCGGCCGTGTGCCCATTTCGTGGGGGAGCGACGCATACAGACCGATGCGTTTGCGCGGCGCCAGCCAGCGGGTACCCGAGATGTGGCGTGCCACGTCGAGCGCGGCGCGCACACGCGCCCCGCCGGTCAGCGCACGGCGCTGAGCCTTTAGAGAGTGGCGGAGTTCTTGCTTCGTGGTCACGAAGGAGGGAGGAAAAGCGCTACCCGTGAGTGCCGGTGCGAATCTTTGCTCTCGAACCAGAGCAACAAGGTGGGACCTGCCCCGACATTTAAGGCTTTCCGCACGGAGCGGACATGCACAGTACTGCCGGCAAGGCTTAGTCCCGGGCGTTTACATTACGGTCGAGAGGAACCCGACCCGCTATCGAACACCCCAGGCAGCGCGAGATGAACTCTACTACATCCCGCCCGTAGGAATGCGACGTGAATCGGTGTTTTCAAGTGCGGACAGGCGTCAAAGATCGAGCTGACGCGTGCGCTGGAGCGTCCCTTCGACTCTCTCGCGAATGTTCTTCACGCGAGTGGAGACGCTGCCTTGCAGTTCGGTTTCCTGGCGGCGAAGGCGCAGCAGCTCGTTCGCCATGTTGAGTGCGGCCATCACGGCGATGCGGTCCGCGCCGACCACTTTCCCGGTGTCGCGGATTTCGCGCATCTTCTTGTTGAGATATTCGGCGGACTCGAGAAGGTCGTTCCGTTCGTCCGGCGGGCACCCGACGAAGTATTCCTTGTCGAGAATACGCACCGAGACGGCGGTGGGTTCCTTCTCGCTCACGCGGTGTGCTCCATGGTCTTGAGTCGGCCGATCATGGCTTCGACGCGCGCGCGCACCTGGTCATTGCGCTGCGCGAATGCGGAACGTTCCGCGGCGAGAGATTCCTGGCGCTGGCGCAGCGCGTGGTTCTCTTCCTTCAAGGTATCGACGGTGACGAGCAATTCTTCGATGCGGCGTTCGAGGAGCGCGAGCTCGGCGCTGAAGCCGGTTTTATTGTTTTCGTTCATGGCGCGGGACTATAGGCCAGACACTACCCCCACTCAATGGACGTCAACGCCGTCTTCCCCATGAAGGCGGCGGTTTCCGTTGTGGCGCCTGCTCCCGGACATCATAATTCCCAAATGTTGGCCGCCACTTACGACCAGTTCGAGCAGGTTTTACGGGCAGCGCGCGCGTTGCCGGAACCCGCCGAAGCGCATGGCACGCTGGCGGGCGCACTGTGCAGCTCGCGCGATTACGGGCTGATCGAGTGGCTCCGCGAAATCCTTCCCGAAGATTCGCCGGACGACGCCGCCCTGCAGAGCTCGGTGCTGCAGAACGTTTATGACGCCATGGTCCGCTCGCTGGGCAACGGCGAGTCCGGCTTCCAGCCGCTGTTGCCCGACGACGACGTATCGCTGACGGAGCGCGCGGATGCGCTGTCGTCGTGGTGCCAGGGCTTTCTCTACGGATTGGGTTCCGGTACCACCGCCGACCCGGGCAAGGTGTCCACGGAGGCCGGGGAAATCATCCGCGACTTCACCGAGATCACGCATGTCGGCGTCGACGCCGGCGACGAGAACGAAGAGAACGAAGTCGCATTCGCCGAGGTGGTCGAGTTCGTGCGCGTCGGCGTGCAGCTGTTGTTCGTCGAGCTCGCGCCCGCGCGCGGCGAGGAGACGGTCCCCGGTGCCACGTCCATCCACTAAGGGCACGGCCCCGACAGGAACGCGCCGACTCGCACTGCCCACGGCGCCACCGATGCGCGCCATCGGCCGCGAGGAGTTCAGACGCCGCCGCAAATCCCTGCTGAAGCAGATGGGTCGTGACTCCATCGCCGTGCTGCCCACGGCGCCCGTGCGCCTGCGCAACAACGACGTCGAGTACGCGTACCGGCCCGACAGCGACTTCTACTACCTCACCGGGTTCAACGAACCGGACTCCGTCGCGGTGCTGGTGCCCGGACGACCCCAGGGCGAGTACATCCTGTTCGTTCGCGACCGGGACCCGGCGCGAGAGACCTGGGACGGCCGTCGTGCCGGCCCCGAGGGCGCGGTGCGAGACTTCGGCGCCGACCACGCTTTCCCGATATCCGACATCGACGAGATCCTGCCCGGGCTCATGGAGAACCGCGCCAAGGTGTTCTATGCCATGGGCACGCATCCCGAGTTCGACCAGCGCGTGGTCGGGTGGGTGAATGGCCTGCGCACGCAGGCACGCAACGGTCGCCACCCGCCGCAGGAAATCGTGGCGCTCGATTACGTGCTGCACGACATGCGGTTGTTCAAGAGCCGCGCCGAGGTGGACACCATGCGCGAGTCCGCGCGCATCGCGGCGCGCGCGCACGTGCGCGCCATGCAGGCCTGCATGCCTGGCAAGCGCGAATACGAGATTGCCGCCGAGGTCATGCACGAGTTCCGCATGCACAACGCGGATCTGTCCTACCTGCCCATCGTGGGCGGCGGCGCGAATGGCTGCATCCTCCACTACCGCGAGAACGACGCAGCCTTGAAGGACGGCGATCTGCTGCTCATCGACGCGGGATGCGAAGTGGACTGCTACGCCTCCGACATCACGCGCACCTTCCCCGTCAACGGCCGGTTCACTGCGGAGCAGCGGGCGCTCTATGACATCGTGCTCGAGGCCAACTACGCGGCCATCGAACGTGTGAAGCCCGGCAATCACTGGAACGAGCCGCACGAGGCTGCGGTGCGCGCGATCACGCAGGGGCTGGCGAAGCTCGGCCTGCTCAAGGGCAAGGTGTCGAAGCTCGAGGAGTCCGGTGCTTTCCGCAAATTCTTCATGCATCGCACCGGGCATTGGCTCGGCATGGACGTGCACGACGTCGGTGACTACAAGGTCGGCAACGAGTGGCGTGTGTTCGAGCCCGGCATGGCGCTGACCATCGAGCCCGGCATCTATGTGGCTCCCGGCGCGCCCGGAGTACCCAAAAAATTCCACGGCATCGGCATCCGCATCGAAGACGACGTGGTGGTCACGCGCGACGGTTGTGAGGTGCTCACCGGGGGCGTACCCAAGGCGCCGCTCGAGATCGAGCGCCTCATGGCGTCCGTGGCTTGATGGCGTCCGCGGCGTGAGCGTCGCCGATGAAAGCGAGTGGGACGTCGCCATCGTCGGCGGCGGCATGGTGGGCGCGAGCTTCGCGCTGGCGCTGCGCGCGACCCCGCTGCGCGTGCTGCTCATCGAAGGCATCCCGCCCGATTCCTCACACCAGCCGAGTTTCGATGAACGCACCACGGCGCTGGGCAACGGTTCGCGCCAGATCTTCGAGTCGCTGGGCGTCTGGCCGCCGATGGCGGGCGAATCCGCGGCCATTCGGTCCATCCATGTTTCCGATGCGGGGCGCTTCGGCGTCGCGCGCCTGGACGCCACGGAGCAGGGCGTCGACGCATTCGGTTATGTCGTGCCCAACCGGGTCATCGGCAGGGTGCTCTGGCGGGCGCTGCGGGACGCGCCCAACATCACGCTGGGCGTGCCGGCGCAGCTGCGCGAGGCGCGGCTGCGCGATGACGGCGTCGAGCTGGACCTCTCGGTCGATGGAGAGCCGCGGCGCGTACGCGCCGCCGTCGCCGTGGCCGCCGATGGTGCGGGCTCGGTGCTGCGCGCGAGCGCCGGTATCGAGGCCAGTGTCGAGGCCTACGACCAGATCGCCATCGTCGTGAACGCCGCCACCGAGCGGCCGAATGTCGGTGAAGCCTTCGAGCGCTTCACGCCATCGGGGCCGTTGGCGGTGCTACCCGTGGCGGGCGGCAGCTACGCCGTGGTCTGGGCCGTGCGGCCCGACCGCGCCGACGCGCTCATGGCGCTCGACGACGCTGCATTCGCAGCGGAACTGCTCGAAGCCTTCGGCTGGCGCGCCGGACGCTGGACGAAGATCGGCAAGCGCAACACCTATCCGCTCAGCCTCTCACGCGCCAGCGAGACCGTCGCCGGACGCGTCGTGCTCATCGGCAATGCAGCCCAGGCGCTGCACCCCGTGGCGGGGCAGGGTTTCAACCTCGGCCTGCGCGACGCCGCCACGCTGGCCGAGATGCTCGCGCAGTTGCCCACGGGCGGCGCACGTCCGGACTACGCCGAATTGTTAGGCCGCTTCGCCGCGTGGCGCGACGAGGACCGCAAGGGCGTCACGCGATTCACCGACAGCCTGGTGAAGCTCTTCGGCAGCGAGCGCCCCGGTCTCGGGCTGGTCCGCAACTTCGGCCTGCTGCTCTTCGACCTGAGCCCCACGGCCAAGCGAGCGCTGTCGCGCGTGAGCTGGGGATTCGCCGGCCGCATGCCGCGCCTCGCGCGCGGCCTGCCCCTCGAATGAGCCCGCAG
Source organism: Steroidobacteraceae bacterium (assembly GCA_035525785.1). Taxonomy (GTDB): domain Bacteria; phylum Pseudomonadota; class Gammaproteobacteria; order Steroidobacterales; family Steroidobacteraceae; genus CADEED01. The sequence continues at coordinate 5,363 of DATLDQ010000115.1, forward strand.
GTGAACCCCGTGGCGCCCGACTACGACGCGGTAGTCGTGGGCGCGGGGCCCATCGGTCTTGCCACGGCGCTGCTGCTCGCGCGGCGCGCGGGCTTCGCGAGCTCGCGCGTGGCCGTGATCGACCGCCGCATTCCCGATGACCTTGGCAAGGCAGCCTCCTTGCCCATGGACCTGCGCGTGTTCGCGCTGTCGCGCGCCAGCGAACGCATCCTGCGCGCCTGCGACGCCTGGAGCGACGTGCGCGCCACGCGTGCCGCGCCATACGAACGCATGCAGGTGTGGCATGCCGATGTGCCGCCGCATGGCGGCGATGCGCTGGTGTTCGACGCCGCCGAGATGGGCGAACGCGATCTCGGCGTCATCGTCGAGAACAACGTGATGCAGGCGGCGCTCGCGGGCGCCGCGCGTCGCGCCGGCATCGCGCTCGTCCAAGCGGAGGTTCGCGCCTTCACGACCGATCGAAACGCCGTGAACCTCGGGCTCGGCGAACGGACGGTGCGCACGCGGCTCGTCGTCGGCGCCGATGGCGCGGCCTCACGCGTGCGCGAGCTCGCCGGTCTCACCACCGCGCGCGGCGACTACGGCCAGGTGGCGCTCGTGGCCATGGTTCAGACCGCGCGTCCACACCAGCAGACGGCCTGGCAGCGTTTCCTGGGGAACGGCACGCTCGCCTTCCTGCCGCTCGCGGACGGCCGCAGCTCCATCGTTTGGTCGCTGCCCACGCCGCGCGCCGAACGGCTGATGTCGCTCGCGCCCGAAGCCTTCGAGCTCGAGCTCGAAAAGGATTTCGACGGCGCGCTCGGCAAGGTGCAGCTCGAGAGCGAGCGGCTCCAGTTCCCGCTCTGGCGTCTCGCCGCCGAGCACTACGTGACCGCGCGCCTCGCGCTGGTGGGCGACGCCGCCCACGTCGTGCATCCGCTCGCGGGGCAGGGTGCGAACCTGGGGCTGCTCGACGCGGCAGCGCTGGCGGATGTGCTCGCGGAAGGCATCGCACAACGCGAGGATCCGGGCGCCGAGCGCATCCTGCGTCGCTACGAACGTTGGCGGCGCAGCGAGAACCAGCTCATGGCGGCGGCCATCGACGCCTTCGATCGCCTGCTGGCGCGCGGCACCGGCAGGGTGGCCGAGTTCGCGCAGCGCGGCCTGCCGCTGGTGAATCGCTCCGGCGTGATCAAGCGCGCATTCATCGAACGTGCCATGGGGCTCGCGGGTGAACTGCCGGCGGCCGCGCGCTAGTGCTCTTCGGCATCAAGCAGGAACGAATGGCCGGCATGGTGGCCATGCTCACGGGCGTCGCGGCGTTCTCGCTCATGGATGCGGGGCTCAAGCTGTTGACCGTGCACTATTCGGCGCCGCAGGTCGCGGCACTGCGCGGCCTGTGCGCATTGCCCGTGGTGTTCGTCTGGGCGCTGTACGCCGGGGGTATCGGTCAGCTCGTGCGCGTGCGCTGGCCGCTGCACATCGTGCGTGGCCTGCTCTCCGTGGGGATGATGATCAGCTTCACGTTCGGGTTGCGCGAGCTGTCGCTGGCCCGCGCCTATTCGCTGTTCTTCATCGCGCCGACGCTCATCGCCGTGCTGTCCATCTTCGTGCTCGGCGAACGCGTGCACCGCGCGCAGTGGCTGGCCATCGCCATCGGCTTTGCCGGCGTGCTCGTCGTGCTCAAGCCCGACACCGGGGGTTTCGGCTGGGCGGGGTCGCTGGCCATCCTGGGCACCGCGTTCTGTTATGCGCTGTCGTCGGTGCTGGTGCGGATCATCGGCCGCAGCGACAGCACGCAGTCGATGATCTTCTGGATGACCTGCATGATGGCCATCGGCACCACGGCGCTGGCGCTGCCCGACTGGAAACCGCTGGTGAAAGCGCACTACCCGATACTGCTCGGCGTCGCGCTCACGGGCGCCGTAGGGCAGTGGGGCATCACCGAGGCATTCAAGCGCGCTCCCGCGGCCAGCGTCGCGCCGCTCGAGTATTCGGGCCTCGCCTGGGTGCTCATCATCGACCTGTTAGTGTGGTCGGTGCTGCCGTCCTGGCGCACGCTGTTCGGCGCCGCGGTCATCATCGGCTCGGGCGTCTATCTGTTAAAGCACGAAGCGCGACGAACTGCACAGTCCGCGCCCTGACCGCTTGGGATACTGCGCCATGGCCATCAGCGTCGAGCCAGTCATCCTGCTGCCCACCATGGATTCGGAGCGTTTCGAACGCTGCACGTTTTCATTGCAGGATCGCGAATCGCTGCTGACCATCCACATGAGCGAGTTGCCACCGTTCGTCGTGCATTTCGCCGGGCTGCGCTGGCATCGTTGTACGCCTCACGCGGAGTGCAAGCCGGTGCTCATCCAGGGCTGCGACATGGCGGTGGCCGAGGTCCGAGAATCGCCCGCCCTGCGTCACTACGTGCAGAAGAACGACGTTCCGCAAAAGGACGCCATGGCGCTGCATCACTTCCGCATCTACCTCGGGAAGGGCGGTTGCCACGAGGCGTTCGCGCGCTCGGCCTTCGGCAGTGGCCACGGCAAGATGTCGCGCGCGCTCGCGTCGCTGAGCAACAGCGTGAAGTTGCGGCTCAAGCGCGCCTAGCTTTTTTAACCGGCGCCGAGCTGCTCAGTTCGGCGCTGCGCCCTCGGCGACCCCGATGGGCGAAGTGCGCGTCCGCATGAAGACCGCGCCGATGAACGCCGCGAGCGTCGCGGATCCCGCGCCCAGTGCGAAGGCCAGCTGATAGCCACCGTTGAGCGCCGCCGCAGCCGTGGCGCCCGATTCCGTGAGCCCTTGCGTGCGCATGGCCGCGAAACTCGCGAGTACCGCGAGACCGAGCGCCCCACCCATCATGAAGGCGGTGTTGAGCACGCCCGACGCGAGACCGGACTCGGTCGGTCCCACATCGCTCATTGCGCCCAGCAACATCGGGTTGAAGGCGACGCCGGCGCCGACGCCGAGCAGCACCATGCCCGGCAGCACGTCGATGAGGAAGGTGCCGTCGAGCGGCGCGCGCGCGAACCAGGCGAGCCCCGCGGCCGCGAACAGCAGACCGACGCCCAGCGGGCCGCGGAATCCCCAGCGCATCACGATCTTTGCCGAGAGGCCGAGCGAGAACGCCGCCATGATGAGGTTGGCCGGCAGGAAGGACAGCCCCACCTGCATGGGGTTGTAGCCCAGCACCAGCTGTAGATAGAGCGCCGAGATGAAGAACCAGGCGAACATGGCGGCCGCCCAGAGCACCGCGGCGCTGTTCGCGGTGGCCACGTTGCGCAGGCGGAACAGGGCCAGCGGCATCAGCGGCTCGCGTACGCGCGATTCGATGACGAGGAACGCGACGAGCAACGCGGCGGCGGTGCCGAGCAATCCCAGCGTGGTGCCGGACGTCCAGCCAAGCTGCTGGCCGTTCACGATGGCGTACACCGCGAGCATCATCGAGGTCGTGACGGTGAACGCGCCGGCGAAGTCCAGTTTCACGGCGCCGGTTCGCGGACGATCCGCGGGCAGCAGACGCGCGCTCGCGATATAGACCGACAGGCCGATGGGCACGTTGACCAGGAAGATCCAGTGCCAGTTGAGCGTGGTGGTGAGGAAGCCGCCGAGCAACACGCCGATGCTGCCGCCCGCCGAGCAGACGAAGCCGTAGATGCCCATGGCCTTGGCGCGCTCGGCGCCGTCCGTGAAGAGATTCATGATCAGTGACAGCGCCACGGCGGTCACCACCGCGCCGCCGATGCCCTGGGTGGCGCGCGCGACGATCAGCATGCCCTGCGAATTCGCGAGGCCGCATCCCACCGACGCCGCGGTGAAGAACACCAGGCCCAGCAGGAACAGCTTGCGCGAGCCGAACAGGTCGCCCAGTCGCCCGCCCAGCAGCAGGAACCCGCCGAACGTCAGCATGTAGGCGTTGACGACCCAGACCAGCGAAGTCTCGCTGAATCGCAGGTCCTCGCGGATGGAGGGCAGGGCAACGTTCACGATCGTCGTGTCGAGCACGATCATGAGAACGCCGGAACACAGGACATAGAGCGCCCACCAACGCTTGCGTGCGTCGTCAAACATGGTCTTTCCTCACTGGATCTTGTACGGAGCTGGGAGTTGGTCGTTTTACCGCGTGCCGTTTCGACATTCTGTCGAAAACTGTTTGTCCCGGATCAGGCCCCGGGCAGCGCGTCTATCTTGGCGGCGCAGATGAAGTCGTTCTCGTGCAACCCGCCAATGGCATGCGTCTGGTAGCGGATGCGCACATAGCCCCAGCCGCATTCGATGTCGGGGTGGTGATCCTCGGCATTGGCGACGTGGGCCACGGCGTTCACGAAGCTCATCGCGCGGTAGAAGTCCGCGAACTTGAACTCGCGCTTCAGCGCCTTGCCGTCCTCGACGATCTGCCAGCCGCCGCCGCCGGAGCCCGACGACAGCAGCCGCGACATCATCTTGTTCGCCTCATCGGCGCTGAGCGCGCTGACCCCGCCATGGCAGGGGACGCATTTCTTGTTGATCAGCGTCTCGTCGGTGTTCTGGTTCATCGGAATCTCCGGGGCGTTGCCTGCCCAGACTTGCGGCCAACTTGCGCCAACTTGCGGCAATTGTCCCCGCCTTCAGCGATCCGCGCCACCTCCGCGGCGCCGGCCGGGGGCTTACGAGTTAGTTAGAAAAACTTTCGCGGCTCCATTCCCGGCTTTCTAGAGTCCGCGCCTCGTTCGAAACTGGATTTCGCCAATGTCATTCCATCTGCGCGCCTTGCTCGCGAGCCTGCTGCTCGCGTGTTGTGCAGGCGCGACGGCCGCCGATTTTCCTTGTCTCTGCGATCGCGATGAGATCGCCGCCCACGCGCGGCTCGAGTTCGAGATCTACGGGCCACTGTCGGTCAAGGTCGAATACTTCGGCTTCATCTTCCACGATGGGGAGAGACTCCGCAGCGCCGTGGTCCGCAGCCGCCGGTGCACTCCGAGCGACTGCGTGATCCAGGTCGACGAGGCCGGCAAACGGATACCCAAAGGGGTGAGGGTGCTCGGAGAGTGGCACACACACCCGCACGATGGCGCGCCGCAGCTGTCGGAACACGACGTGCGCGGCGCCTACCGGAACCGCAATGTCAGGTGTTACACGGCCTTCTACAGCAACCCTGACGGAGAGATCTTCGCGTGGAATCCGGCCGAGACGTCGGTGCCCACGGCGATGGCCACGCGCGAGCGCGTCGGCTGGTACGGCGAGCAGCTCAGCGCGGCATTGGGCACACTGGCGCGCCTCTGACCGTCAGGCGTCGAGCGGCTCGGCGGCTGCGACTTCCTTGCGCGAGTAGTGGCCTGCGACGTACTGCTCCACCAGCTCCTGGAATTCCTCGGCAATGCGCTCGCCCTTCAACGTCGGGCCTTTCTCGCCATCGATGTACACCGGCGCGACGGGTCGCTCACCCGTGCCTGGCAGCGAGATGCCGATGTTGGCGTGCTTGCTCTCGCCCGGACCGTTCACGACGCAGCCCATGACCGCGACCGTCATGTCCTCCACGCCGTCGTAAGCCTTGCGCCACTCCGGCATGCGGTGGCGGATGTGGGTCTGGATGGACTGCGCCAGCTCCTGAAAATACGTGCTCGTGGTGCGACCGCAGCCGGGGCAGGCCACCACCATCGGGATGAACGAGCGCAGCCCCATGGTCTGCAGGATCTCCTGCGCGACGATCACTTCGTTCGTGCGATCGCCGCCGGGCTCCGGCGTGAGCGACACGCGGATGGTGTCGCCGATGCCATCCTGCAGCAGCACTGACATGCCGGCGGTGGATGCGACGATTCCTTTGCTACCCATGCCGGCCTCGGTGAGGCCGAGATGCAGCGGCCAGTCGCAACGCTCCGCGAGCCGCGAGTAGATGGCAATGAGGTCCTGTACGCCGCTCACCTTCGCCGAGAGGATGATGCGGTCGCGGGGCAGCCCGAGCTCGACGGCACGCCCGGCGCTCTGCAGCGCCGAAGCGACCACCGCCTCGCGCATGATTTCCTGCGCGGTCAGCGGCGCCGCGCGCGAATTGTTCTCGTCCATCATGCGCGTGAGCAGGTCCTGGTCGAGCGAGCCCCAGTTCACGCCGATGCGCACCGGCTTCTGATACTTGCACGCGAATTCGATCATCTCGGCGAACTGCGGGTCGCGCTTGCTGCCGCGGCCGACGTTGCCGGGGTTGATGCGGTATTTCGCCAGCGCCTCGGCGCAGTCGGGGTACTCGCGCAGCAGCTTGTGCCCGTTGAAATGGAAGTCGCCGATGATGGGCACGTTCACGTCCATCTGCGCGAGACGGTCGCGGATCTTCGCCACGGCCGCCGCGGCCTCAGCTTCGTTCACCGTGATGCGCACGAGCTCGGAGCCCGCGCGCGCGAGTGCCTTGATCTGTTGTGCCGTGCCTTCGATGTCGGCCGTGTCGGTGTTGGTCATCGACTGCACGACGATGGGCGCGCTGCCGCCCACGGTGACGCGACCAACCTTGACGGCAAGGGCTTTGCGGCGGGGATGGGTCATGTAGCTAGATCACTTCGCGGGTGAGGCCGGCGGCATGCGCGCGCTGCGCCATGCGGTCATCTGCCAGCGCCGGTCCTTCCACACCCAGATGTCGGTGTAACCGAGATCGAGGTCGAGGGAGTTGCCATGGTCGGCGACGGTGACTTTCGCGGTGCCGACGAGGATGGCCACGTCACCGAGGATGCGGACACTCTTGAGCTCGAACGTGGTGGCGACGTAGTCACGCGTGCCACTCGTCAGTGAATCGATGAATTGCCGCTTCGTGTTGACTTCGCCGTTGGAGTGCACGTACTCGAGGTCATCATCCAGCACCTGGCCCAGCACCTGGGCATCGGCGTCGACATTGGCCTTGAAGCGGGCGGCCTCGGCTGCCTTGAGGCCCGCGAGGCGCGTGTCGTCCTTCGCGAAGGATGCGTCCGACATCATTGTCGCGGCTGCGATCAGGGCGAAAGCCAGGGTGCTGCGGCGCGTGATCATGAAAAGTCTCGCTGGGCCGGTCCAAAAGGGGCTGCTATGATGCCACCCGCTCGCCAATTGACCAGACTCTGTCCGAGAGACCCTCTTAGATGAGGGCGCCGAAGGCGCAAGTTTCCGCCCGGAAACGCTCAGGCAAAAGAACGGCAGGGTATTGAGGCGGGTTCTGGAGAGTGATGGCCCCCGGATCGGGTCCGGCCATCCACCGAAGGGGTGCGGCGAGCCACATATATAGAGTGCGCGAGCCCGATCTCTCAGGTTCAAGGACAGAGGGGCGGCTGGAAAAGGGGACAGATCTATTTTGGGAAAAATAGATCTGTCCCCTTTTCCAGCCGCCTTTTCATTTGGGGCGCCACGCGGGGCATCCGGGGAGAAGTTCTTGGCCAGACGCACACCTTTATATGACCTCCACGTGGGACTGGGCGCCCGCATGGTCGATTTCGGCGGCTGGGACATGCCGGTCAACTACGGCTCGCAGATCGAGGAGCACCACGCGGTGCGCCAGGACGCCGGCATCTTCGATGTGTCGCACATGTGTGTGATCGACGCCCGCGGCCCGCGCGTCCGCGAATTCTTCTCGCGCCTGATCGCCAATGACGTGGCCAAGCTCCAGCAGTCGGGCAAGGCGCTGTACAGCTGCATGCTCAACGAGCGCGGCGGAGTCATCGACGATCTCATCGTCTACTTTCTCGACGAGAATTTCTTCCGCGTGGTGGTCAACGCGGGCACGCGCGACAAGGACCTCGCGTGGATGCGCGCCATGGCGCCGCAGTTCGGCGTGCAGCTCACCGAGCGCATCGACCTGGCGATGCTGGCTGTCCAGGGTCCGAACGCGCGCACCAAGGTCATCAGCCTGCTGCCCGAGGAGCATCGCTCGTCCGCCCAGGCACTCGAGCCGTTCTTCGGCAAGCCGCTTCCCATGAAAGACGGGGGAGAGTGGTTCGTCGCGCGGACGGGCTACACCGGCGAAGACGGGTTCGAGATCATGCTGCCTGCGTCCGAAGCCCCGTCCGTGTGGAGCCGTCTCAACGAGCTCGGCGTGAAGTCCGCGGGCCTGGGCGCGCGCGATACGCTGCGCCTCGAGGCCGCGATGAATCTCTACGGCAACGACATGGACGAGAACCAGAACCCGCTCGAGTCGGGCCTGTCATGGACGGTCTCGTTCGAGAACCCGGCACGCGACTTCATCGGCCGCAAGGCGCTCGAGGCCCTCAAGGACGCGGGCCTGAAGAACAAGTTCGTCGCGCTGCTGCTCGAGGATCGCGGCGTGCTGCGCGGTCACCAGAAGGTGGTCACCGCGGCCGGCGACGGAGAAATCACTTCGGGCACTTTCTCGCCCACCATGGAGAAATCCATCGCGCTCGCGCGCGTGCCCAGGGCCGTCGCGGCGGTCGGCGACCGCGTGCAGGTCGACGTGCGCGGCAAGCTTCTCAATGCGCGCGTGGTCAAGGCCCCGTTCGTCCGCAACGGCAAGATTCTGGTCAGCTAACTACAAAATTTTCAGGAGCATCTCATGAGCGATTCACCGGCGGATCTCAAGTACACCAAGTCGCACGAGTGGGTGCGTACGCTCGCCGACGGCAACGTGGAGATCGGCATCACCGACCACGCGCAGAGCGCGCTCGGCGACCTGGTGTTCGTGGACGTGCCCGAGGCCGGCAAGTCGCTCAAGGCCGGCGATGCTTTCGCCGTCGTGGAATCCGTGAAAGCCGCCTCCGACGTGTACACGCCGGTCGCGGGCACGGTGGTCGAAGGCAATGCCAATCTCGGCAGCCAGCCCGAGCTCATCAATTCCGAACCGTACAAGGGCGGCTGGATCATGCGCCTCAAGCCGGGCGGCGCTCCCGCCGGCCTGCTCTCCGCCGCCGAATACCAGGCGCATCTCGCCGCCGAGGGTTGATACATGCCATTCATTCCGCACACGCCCAAAGACGTCAACGACATGCTCCAGGCCATCGGCGCCAGGAGCATCGATGACCTGTTCGACGAAATCCCGAAAGAGCTGCGCATCGAATCGCTGGCCGGCATCCCGGACGCGCTCAATGAAATGCAGATCGGCCGATTGATGTCGGTGCGTGCGGCGCAGGATGGCACTCCGCTCAATTTCATCGGCGCGGGTGCGTACGAGCATCACATTCCGTCGGCGGTGTGGGCCATCACTTCGCGCGGCGAGTTCTACAGCGCCTACACGCCCTACCAGGCGGAAGCCTCGCAGGGCACGCTGCAGCTAATCTACGAATACCAGACCATGATCACGTCGCTGACGGCCATGGACGTGTCGAACGCCTCGCTGTACGACGGCGGCTCGGCGGTCGCGGAGGCTGCGCTCATGGCCGTCCGCGCGCATCGCAGATCGAAGTCGCAGCGCATCCTGGTGCCCACCACGCTGAACCCCAACTACCGCAAGGCGGCCGCGGCCACGATCGCGGGCCAGGGGTTGAAGCTCGAAGAGGTGCCTTGCCCCCGGGGCTCGCTCTCGGTGGCCGACCTCGAGAAATACCGGGGCGAGGACATCACCGCGCTCGTCATCCAGCAGCCGAACTTTTTCGGCGTGCTCGAGGACGTGGATGCGTTGACGGATTTCGCTCATGCCAACAACATCCTCGTGATCGCCTCGGTGAACCCGACGTCGCTCGGCATCCTCAAGCCGCCGGGCGAGTGGGGCACGAAAGGCGCCGACATCGCCTGCGGCGACTGCCAGCCGCTCGGCGTGCCGCTGTCCTCCGGCGGGCCCTACGCGGGCTTCCTCACCACCAAGATGGAGAACGTGCGCCAGATGCCGGGCCGCATCGTCGGCCGCACCGTCGACCTCGACGGACAACAGGGTTTCGCGCTCACGCTGCAGGCGCGCGAGCAACACATCCGTCGAGGCAAGGCCACCTCGAACATCTGCACCAACCAGGGCCTGTTGATCACCGCGGCGACCATCTACCTGAGCCTCATCGGGCCCGAGGGCCTGGCGCGCATCGCGAACGAATGTCACGCGCGCACGCAGGAGCTCGTGGCCGCGCTCACGCGCGTCAAGGGCGTGAAGCTGGCCTTCGACAAACCGCGCTTCCACGAAGCGGTGCTGCTGCTCGACCGGCCGGTGGCGCCGGTCATCGAGGCGCTGGCAGCGCGCGGCATCATCGGCGGCTGCGACCTGTCGGGCGACTACCCGGAGCTGGGCAATGCGCTGCTGGTCTGCGCTACCGAGACGCGCACCACCGCCGACATCAAGGTCTATGCCGACGCGCTGGCTGACACGCTCAAGGCCGCCGTGCGCGCCGCCTGAGAGGGACACGAACATGGCAATGCAAAAGCACCCTGAAAAGATCATCTTCGAATACTCGCGTCCGGGCCGTGGCGCCTACGCGCAGTTCCCGACCGAGCACGACACTCCCAACGACGTCGCGGCCGACATCCCGGAAAATCTTCGCCGCCGCAAGCCGGCCGCGCTGCTGCCGGAAGTCAGCGAGCTCGAAGTGGTGCGCCACTTCACCAAGCTCTCGCAGCTCAACTTCTCCATCGACACGCACTTCTACCCGCTGGGCTCGTGCACGATGAAGTACAACCCGAAGGCCTGTAACCAGTACGCGATGCTGCCGGGCTTCCTGAACCGCCATCCGCTCGCCCCGGATTCCGCCGGGCAGGGATTCCTCGCCTGCATGTACGAGCTGCAGGAGATGCTCAAGGAGGTCACGGGCATGCAGGGCGTGGCTCTCTCGCCGATGGCCGGCGCACACGGCGAGTTCGCAGGCGTCGCAATGATCCGCGCGTATCACCGGGCGCGCGGCGACCTCGCGCGCAACGAGATCATCGTTCCCGACGCGGCGCATGGCACCAACCCGGCCACCGCGACGATGTGCGGCTGCGTGGTGCGCGAGATCCCGACCAATGAAGACGGCGACATCGACGTCGAGGCGCTCAAGCGCGTCGTCGGCCCCAATACCGCCGGCATCATGCTCACCAATCCGTCCACCTGCGGCGTGTTCGAACGTCGCATCAAGGAGGTCGCGAAGATCGTCCACGATGCGGGCGGACTGCTGTACTACGACGGCGCGAACCTCAACGCCATCCTCGGCAAGGTGCGCCCGGGTGACATGGGCTTCGACGTCATCCACATGAACCTGCACAAGACGTTCTCGACGCCGCACGGGGGCGGTGGACCGGGCGCGGGCGCCGTGGGCGTGAGCTCGCGTCTGCTGCCGTTCATGCCCATTCCGCTGGTCGGCAAGGAAGGCGAGAGATACCGCTGGTTGACCGAGAAGGATCTCCCGCAGTCCATCGGCCGCCTCTCGGCGTTCATGGGCAATGCCGGTGTCCTGCTGCGCGCCTACATCTACATGCGCATGCTGGGCCGCGAAGGCATGCATCGCGTCGGCGAGTTCGCGACCCTCAACGCCAACTACCTCATGGCCGTACTCGCGAAGAAGGGCTTCGACCCGGCTTATCCCCGCCGCCGCGCCAGCCACGAGTTCATCATCACGGCCAAGAAGCAGAAGGACACGCTGGGTGTGTCGGCGATGGATTTCGCCAAGCGCCTGCTCGACTACGGCTTCCACGCGCCCACTACCTACTTCCCGCTGCTGGTGCCCGAGTGCCTGCTCATCGAGCCCACCGAGACCGAGAGCAAGGAAGCGCTCGATGGCTTCATCGATGCGATGGTGGCCATCCAGAAGGAGGCCGAGTCGCAGGCCGATCTCGTGAAGTCGGCGCCGCACACGATGACGGTGCGCCGCCTCGATGACGTCCGCGCCGCGCGGCAGCTCGATCTCACGTGGAAGACTTCCCAGGGGCTGCGCCCCACGTCGGAAAAGGCCGTCTGACGACGGCGTACATGTAAGTAAAAAGACTACGGCTGTTTGGTACAGTGGGTCGATGAACGATATCGGCGAGCGATTCAAACCCACCGGCTTCACGCGCATGTTCCGTGCCTTCGGGGCGAGCATGAAGGGTTTCTCGGGCGCCTTCCGCGAAGAGGCGGCCTTCCGTCAGGAACTCGCCCTGGCCATCGTAGTCATCCCTCTGGGCCTCTGGCTGGGCCGGAACGGCATCGAGCGCGTGCTGTTGATAGCGCCGATGTTCGTGGTGCTCATCGTCGAGCTCATCAACAGCGCCATCGAAGCCACGGTCGACCGCATCGGCCTCGAGCGCCACAAGTTGTCGGGTCTCGCCAAGGACATCGGGTCCGCGGCGGTACTCATGTCCCTGCTGCTGCTGGCCGTGGTCTGGACGCTCGTGCTCTGGCGCTGAGCCAGCGGCACACGTCCAAACAAAAAAGGACTCTGCATGACATCGTGCCGATTGGCTTTGCTCGGCCTCCTCGCGCTTTCCCCCGTCGTCACGCAACTCGCCGCCGCGCAGAACGCGCCGCCGCAGGTGATTGCGCAATCCCAGTCCACGCAGGCGGCATTGCCGCAGTCCGAAGGTGAAAGCGCCGCCTGGCGCGGCACCCTGGCGCGAGTGGCCGAGAGCGTGGTGGCCATCGAGATCGACCAGACGCGCGCCTTCGACACCGAGTGGAATTCCTCCGCGCAGGCCACGGGCTTCGTGGTCGACGCCGAGCGCGGTCTCATCCTCACCAACCGCCACGTCGTGACGCCGGGCCCGGTGACATCCGAGGCGACGTTCCTCAACCGCGAAGAAGTGCAGCTCTACCCGCTGTATCGCGACCCCATCCACGACTTCGGCATCTATCGCTACGACCCGAAGAAGCTGCGCTTCATCAAGCCGCGCTCGCTGCCGCTGTACCCGGATGGCGCGCAGATCGGCCGCGAGATCCGTGTCATCGGCAACAACGCCGGCGAACAGCTGTCGATCCTCGCCGGCACCATCGCCAAGCTCGACCGCGACGCGCCGGAATACGGCATCGGCAAGTACAACGACTTCAACACCTTCTATCTCCAGGCGGCCTCGGGCACCTCGGGTGGCTCGTCGGGTTCGCCGGTGATCGACATCCAGGGTCGCGTGGTGGCGTTGAACGCGGGCGGCGCCACGGGCGCGGCCTCGAGCTTCTATCTACCGCTCGGCCGCGTGAAGCGCGTGCTCGAGCTCATCCAGGCGGGCAAGCCCGTGCCGCGCGGTGCGCTGCAGGTGGTGTTCCGTTACACGCCGTACGACGAGCTGCGTCGCCTGGGCCTGCAGGAAAAGACGGAAGAGACCGCGCGCAGATCGTTCCCGGCGCTCACCGGCATGCTGGTGGTGAACGAAGTGCTGCCCGGCGGTCCCGGCGATGGCACGCTGCAGCCCGGCGATGTGCTGGTGCGCGTCAACGGCAAGATGGTCTCCGAGTTCGAGCCGCTCGAGCAGCTCATGGACGAGAACGTCGGCGGTTCCGTGGACATGGACTTCGAGCGCGGTGGCAAGCTCGTGACCGCCAAGGTGAACGTCGGCGACCTGCATGCCATCACGCCCAACGCCTATCTCGAATTCGGTGACTCGGTCGTACACACCGTGTCGTACCAGCAGGCGCGACATTTCAATGTCGCGGTGAGCGGCGTGTACGTCGCCAACCCCGGTTACATCTTCGGCGCGGCCGGCGTGCCGCGGGGCGCGGTGATCTCGAGTGCAAACGGCAAACCCACGCCCAACCTCGCGGCCTTCGAAGCCGTGGTGGCGGGCCTGGGTGACGGCGAGCGTTTCACCGTGCGCTATTCCACGGTGGACGACCCCAACGGATCGAGCGTGCGCAGCGCGCGCATGGATCGCCGCTGGTTTCCCGCCAACCATTGCCTGCGTGACGATGCCGCCGGGCTCTGGCAATGCGCGCCGCTGCCGGCGCTCACCGCGGTCAAACCCGACGTCGGCGGCAGCACGCGTTTCGCCAAGCCCGATGACGCGCGCGCCGCGGCGCTGGCACCGTCGATGGTTGGCGTCGGCTTCGACATGCCGTACTCCGTGTCCGGCATCACCGAGCGCAACTATCGCGGCACCGGCCTCGTGGTCGACGCGGCGCGCGGCCTCGTGGTGGTCGACCGCAACACGGTGCCCGTCTCCATGGGCGACGTGCGCCTCATCTTCGCGGGCACGCTCGAAATCCCGGGCAAGGTCGAGTTCGTGCACCCGCTGCACAACCTCGCGATCATCAGCTATGACCCCAAGCTCATCGGCAGCACGCCCGTGAAGAGCGCGAAGCTGCTCGACCGCCGCATCATCCCGGGCGAAACCCTGACGGTGGTCGGCATGGATCCGGATGGCGACGTGAACGTGCGCACCACGCAGGTGTCCAAGCTCGAACCCATCCAGCTGCCGCTGTCGCGCACCATGCAATTCCGCGAGAGCAATCTCGACACGGTGTTGCTGGTGAACGGACCCACCGACTTCGACGGTGTACTGCTCGATGAGACCAACAGCGTCATCGGCCTGTGGTCGAGCTTCGCCTGGGAGCAGGGCCGCGACCTGCAGCAGGAGAACCGCGGTGTCGCCATCGGCGTGGTGCAGGACATGCTCACGCGCGTGCAGAAAAAGCAGTCGGTGTTCTCGCTCGAAGCCGAGCTCGTGCCGCAGCCGCTGGCCGCCGCGCGCCGTCTCGGCCTCTCCGATGAATGGATGAAGAAGCTCGAGATCGCGAGCCCCAACCAGCGCCAGGTGCTGTCCATCGTACGGCTGGTGGGTGGCTCGGCGGCCGTGGGCCGGCTCAAGCAGGGCGACATCCTGCTGGCCATCGATAACAAGGTGGTCACGCGGTTCCGCGAGGTCGAGCTGGCCGTGGCCGACAAGCCGGAGGTGAACGTCACTGTCTGGCGTGATGGTGAGGAGGCGAACGTGCCGCTCGCCACCTCGGCGCTGAGCGGCCTCGATCTCGATCGCATCGTCATGTGGGCTGGCGCGACGCTGCAGGCGCCGCACCGCGCGATGATCGCCCAGCGCGGCATGCCCCCCGAGGGCGTGTACGTGGGCTATTTCGCGTACGGATCTCCGGCCACGCGCTACGGGCTCTTCCCCGGCCGGCGCATCGTCGAGGTCGATGGCATTCCGACGCCCAACCTCGACGAGTTCCTCAAGGTGGTTTCGGGCCGCCCGGACCGCTCGGCCATCCGCCTGCGCACCATCACCTGGAACAATGCGCCCGAGGTGATCACGCTCAAGCTCGATCGGCATTACTGGCCGACCTACGAGCTGCGCAAGACCGAAGGCGGCTGGGAGCGCAAGGATCTTGAGTAGCGCGTCGCGGACGCACGTCGCTCGCGATCGTCGTTCGTTCGTCAAAGGCGGCCTCACCGCGCTGAGCGCCGCCTGCGTCCCGGCATTACCGGTATTCGCCGCCGAACCCGTGCACGACACGACGTTCGCGCAGGATTTCGACGAGCTCTGGGAAACGCTGCGCGACCACTACTGCTTCTTCGAGAGCAAGAGCACCGATTGGGACAAGGTGCGCGAGCTCTATCGCCCGCGCGCGCTGGCCGCGGGCTCGGCCGAGGCGTTCGAAGCCGTGGTGGGGTCGGTGCTCAGCGAGCTCTACGACGCTCATACGCACCTCAACGATCCGCCCGATGGCACGCGCCGCTGGCCCCTCTATGACCTCATGGTGGAGCGCGCGCCATCCGATTCACGAATGGGAGAGGTGCGCATCGCGGCCATCCAGCCGGATTCTTCGGCGGCGGACGCGGGGCTGCACATCGGCGACATCGTCACCGCGGTGGGTGGCGTGCCCCTCGCGGACCTGGTGCGCGACATCGCGCCCAAGTGCCTGGCGAAAGCCGACATTCAAGCGGATGCCTGGGCGATCAACGTCGCGGTGGCGGGCCAGCGCGGCATGCCGCGCACCGTGACCGTGCGCACGGCCAAAGGCGCTGCGCGCGAAGTGGCGCTGCCGCTCAAGCAGCGCGCCGGGCGTCCGAACGTCGAGACCCGGAAGCTAGACGGCGGCCTGGGATACATCGCCATCCACACCTTCGCCGACACCGCAGTGGTTGACGCCTTCGAGACCGCGCTCGCGGATCTGCGCGATACGCGCGGCTTGGTTCTCGACGTGCGCGGCAATGGCGGTGGCGATACCGCCGTGGCGCGGCCCATCATGGGCCGGTTCATCAGCGCACCGAAGCCCTACGCGACCATGCGTCGGCGTGAAGGCAAGAGCCTCGGCGCGCCATGGACCGAGTCGGTAGATCCGCGCGGCCCTTTCACATACATCAAGCCCGTCGTGGTGCTCGCGGACCACTGGAGCGGCAGCATGGCCGAGGGCTTCCCCATGGGCATGCGCGGGATTGGTCGGGCCCGAATCGTGGGTACACCCATGATGGGGCTCGGCGCCGCGGTATTCAGTATCAGGCTCGACAGGACCGGCGTTCAGGCGCAGTACTCGGGCGAACCTGTCTACGACGTTTCCGGCAACGCGCGCTGGACGTTGCGTCCCGACGTGGCGGTACCCGATGGCCAGGACATACTCGCGGCGGGCGTTGCGGACTTGCAGTCAACCCTGAAGTCGGCACCAAAGGCGCAGCTGCGGTAGAGGCGAACCCTTTACCCTTTAACGTTTAGAATCGGGCGCATGGTTCGCATCGTCCGCGCCACCCCCAAGGAACTGGAACAGGCTGTCACCGCGCTGCGTGACGGCGAGCTCGTCGCGTTCCCGACGGAAACGGTCTATGGCCTGGGCGCCAATGCGCAGAACCCGGCGGCCGTGCGCCGCATCTTCGAGCTCAAGGAACGGCCGGCAGAACACCCGGTGATCGTCCATCTCGACAACCCCAAATACCTGCACCGCTGGGCGCGCGAAGTTCCCGACAACGCACAGAAGCTCGCGGCGCGGTTCTGGCCGGGCCCTCTGACCATGGTGCTGCCGCGTTCCGAGAACGTGCACGACGTGGTTACCGGCGGGCAGGACACGGTGGCGATCCGCGTGCCGTCGCATCCCATGGCGCAACAGGTGCTCACGGCGTTCGGCGGCGGCATCGCCGCGCCCTCGGCCAATCGTTTCGGTCGCGTGAGCCCGACGCGCGCCGAGCACGTGCGCGAGGAATTCGGCGAGGCGGTGCGCGTGGTGCTCGACGGCGGCGAGGCGCAGATCGGCCTCGAGTCGACCATCGTGAGCTTCGACACCGAGCAGGTGCGGCTGCTGCGTCCCGGCTTCATCACGTATTCCCAACTCAAGGAAGTGGTCGGCGACATCATCGTCGGCGCCGGCGCCGGAGCGCCGCGCGTGCCGGGCGCCAAGATCTCGCACTACGCGCCGCTCACGCCCATGACCATCGTGCCCGTGGACGAGATCGACAAGCGCGCCGAACAGCTCTCTGAGGGCGGCCGGCGCATCGCCGTGCTTGCCATGCGGCTGCCGCTCAAGACCTATCCGTCGGTGACGTGGATCAACGCCGGTCGCCGCCCCGATGCCTACGCGCACGACCTCTATTCCAACCTGCGCGCGCTCGACAAGGCGGGCTGCGAGCAGATCCTCGTGCAGGACGTGCCCAGCGACGAGAAGTGGACCGCCATCCGCGACCGGCTCGCGCGCGGCGCGGCCGTGGGCGCCGTGGCCGCAGAGCCGGACCTGTTCGCGGAAACCGGCGGGTACTCAGTCCTGCCGTAAACGGGGAAGAGATGCGCATCGCGCTGGTGTCCGATATCCACGGCAACCTGCCGGCGCTCGAGGCGGTGCTCGACGACACGCGCCGCCGCGGTGTGACCCGCATCGTCAATCTCGGCGATTCGCTATCGGGGCCATTGCTGCCACTCGAGACCGCGCGTTTCCTCATGAAGCAAGACTGGGTGCAGCTCGCGGGCAACCACGAGCGCCAGCTGCTGGAGTTCGCGCAGAAGGGCGGTGGCGAGTCCGACACGTTCGCACACGCGCTGCTCACGCCTGAAGTATTCGCGTGGATGCGCTCGTTGACGCACTCGCGCGCGCTCGACGACGAGGTGTTCCTGTGTCACGGCACGCCGCGCAGCGACGTCGAAGGCTTCCTCGATTCGGTGGAAGGCGAACACACCCGGCCGGCCACCGCCGATGAGATCGCCGGGCGTTGCACGCTTGCCGGACCACGGGTGATCGCCTGCGGCCATACGCACATCGCGCGCGTGTTGCAATCCGCGACCGGACAATTGCTCGTCAACCCGGGCAGCGTAGGACTTCAAGCCTATGACGACACCTTGCTCGACAGAAGTGGCCCGCACTACTACCGCGTGGAGAACGGCGACGCGTACGCTCGATACGCCACCATCGAAAAGCGCGGCGGCGCGTGGCACGCGCAGGTACACCCCGTGCCTTACGATCAGGAGTCCATGGCGCTGCTTGCCGAGCGCAACGGTCGCCCGGACTGGGCGCACGCGCTGCGCACCGGCATGATGCCTCGTCAGAAGGAGATGCAATGAATACGAAGAGATGCTGGGCTGCGTTCGCCACGGCCGCATTGCTCAGCGCGGGCTGCGCCAATTCGCTGCAGTTCAACTTCAGACCGGCGCCCGTGATGCTCGCGTCGGCGGCCGAATCTCCCGGCACGGCGCTGGTGCTCGGCCAAGCCTACTCGCGCGGTCCCGCCGATTGGGTGCAGATCTTCGTCACCTCGGTGGACGACGCGAAGACCTGGAGTGCCACGCAACTCCGTCCGGATCTCAATCTCGTGGTGCCCGCGGGCAAGCGCACTTTCAAGGTGAGGGTGCAGATCGGGGATTACGTGAGCTCGCAGGAAAGCCCTGTCGATCCCGAGGTCACGGCCGAGCTGCTTCCGGGCATGGCCTATCAGCTGAACGTTCGCGAAGGCACGGACGTGCGCGGGCGCGCGGGGATCGACGTGTCGGTCGAGCGCATCGGCACCGTCGCGAAGTATGAAAAATACGCGGCGGAGCATCCCGGCGCCGCAGGCCGCCCGGTCGGAACTCTCTAGTTTGGGGGCGCAGATGCAGCACGTATTCAAGCTCGTTCTTTTCGCGCTGGTCGCAGTGACCGCGCATGCCGAGATCACGCGGCACGCTGGCGGCAACGAAGCACTGCCGGACAAGAAGTACATCCACGTGGTGAGCGAGAAGGTTTCGCCGGTCACGCAGACATGGATCAAGGCGAAGGATGGCATGTACATCGCCGCGGCCTTGCGCAAACCGAAGGGTGACGGGCCGTTCCCGGCCATCGTGATGTTCCACGGCGCCCCGGGCGGCCGCGGCATGGAGCAACTCGTCGGCTGGTCACGCGGCGATCACGGCGGGCCCGTATGGGAGCGGTTCCTGCAGGAAGGTTACGTGGTGGTGGTCGCCGACTATCGCGGCGGCGACTGGAACCAGATGAACAAGCCATCGACGACGGGGCTCATCACCGCCATCGACGATGGCCAGACCGTCATCGAGCATGTGCAGGACCTGCCGTACGTGAAGCGCTCGGAAGTGAGCGTCTATGGCGTGAGCCTCGGCGGCAACCTCGCCATGTTCTTGGCGTCGCGCGTGCCCACGCTGCACAAGGTGGTGCTGGGCGCGCCCGCGCCGATCTGGTTCCTGGGCTACGACATCCCGCGCGGCGGTGCACGTCCCGACTTCGCGACCACGCCACCGCCGGATTCGGAGTACGTGAAGCAGAACATCGCGCCCGTGCAGGTGCCCATACTCATACTCGTGGGTAGTGAGGACGGCCTGCAGTCACTCGATGCGCGCCTGCACGACGAACTCGTCAAGAATGGAAAAGACGTACGCATGGAAGTGTACGAACACGGTTATCACGATTTCGTCCTCGGCAATCAGGGCCAGGCGCGAAAGGACCTGCCGCGCGGCGAGATCCTGCTGCCCGGCGCTCTGGAGGCGCTGGAGCTCAGCGTGAAATTCGTGAAGGCGGCGCGCTGAGAGAGCGCGTCGATCGCGTCGATCGCGTCGATCGCGTCGAACTCAGTAGTGCGGCGGCTTCTCTTCGGCCGACGCATTGGGTCCCCAATCCGATTCCATGGCTGCCAGTTTGTCGAGCAGGCGGTGGTGGCGGTCCGTGGCGCGATCGAGTTCTTTCTGCTGCCGGGCGACCACGTCGCTGAGCTCGTTCACCGCGCGTTCCAGGAACGCGAGCTTCTCTTCGATCCGGGCCAGGTCATTCATGGAGCAAGGATAAGACATCGGCGCCCTGGAATCCTTTCCAGGGCGCCGGCGAATGCCCGCTAGCTCGGGTTCTTGCAGACGTCGGGCTCAGTACCAGATGTCGTAGAGCACATCGAGCACGATGCCGGTGGCGATGGCGGTCAGCACCACGTCGTTGCCGACGCGCACCCAGTGGTAGCCGTACGGCGGCGAGTACAACCGATACGGGCGCCAGTCATGGACCACGTACGAGCTGCCGTACCAGCCACGCGGCAGGCGGTCACCGCGGTGCCAGGCACGATAGTAGTAGCCGCGCGGCGCGTAGTACTTGCCGTAGTTGTACCGGTAGCGCGCATGGTCGTTGCGATCGTGGCGGCGGTTGTCCCAGTAGTTGGGGTGACGATTCCAGTCGCTGCGCGGACGGTCCCAGCCCCGATTGTCGTGGCGATCCCAGTCGCGCCGATCGTGATCCGGGCGGTCGTTGCGATGGTCATTGCGACGGTCGTTACGATGGTCATTGCGATGATCGTTCCAATGGTCGTTCCGATGGTCGTTCCGGCGGTCGTTACCGTGGTCACGATCGGGACGGTTGTCGTTGCGATGGTCGTTCCAGTCGCGGCGTCGATCGTCACGACGATCGTTACGGTGGTCATCGCGACGCTCTTCACGGCGATGTTCCTCGACGCGCTGGCGATGCACGTCGCTGCGGGCTTCGTCGGTGCGCATGGCCTTGTGAGCCACGCGGTCGGCGAACTTCTCCTTGTCGTTCTTGGCGTACGCGGCGCCACTGGCGAGAAGGGTGGCGACGAGCAACAGGGTCACAGGGCGTTTCATCTGGGTCTCCTTGGCGGATCCGTTCGATCCGAGTACGGAGCCAGTATTGGCCCGAAGAGCTGAGCGGACGCTGAACATATCCATTCAGCTTCGTTCAGGTTGTTCAGGAAAAAACGCGGGCCTGGCGCCTCGTTTTTGCAGTTTTCCGCGCGTGCCGAGGGCTCGTTCAGGGAGGCGGCGCCGACGCCAGCGCGATGTCCGCGTCGACCTCGCCATCGAGCTCACGCCAGTCGACGATTCCGACCCGGTTGGTCCAGAGCGGATTGCGATAGCGCGCGCCGGTGCGCGCCGTGTAGTCCTTCCAGAAACCGCGCGCGAGCGTGAGTTGCGCCACGGCGTCGCGCTGCTGCGATGAATCCCTCTGCGTCGGGTCGCGCTGCGCGCGGAAGCGCGCCAGCGCCGTGGCACCCCGGATCTTCGCGGCGTAGTACTTGCCGAGCAGCGCCATTGCGCGGATGTCCTCGAGCGTGTCGCCCAGCTCGGAGTCGCGAGTCGCGTTCTTCTCGAGTGGCTGCAAACCTGCCAGTGCCGCATCGGCGCGCGCATCGATGTTCGCGGCCACCTGCAATGGCGAGGTCCCCTTGGTCTCACCGGCCACGAAATTCGGGATGGTGATGTTGTCCGTGCCCGGATGCACGGGCTGGCCGATGAACGTCTCCACGCTGTGGAAGCCGCTCGCGGTCTTCGCCGGGCCGGGGCGGCTGCGGCAGCCTTCGATGTACCACTGGAAGTCGAAGTCCGCCCAGTGGAAGCCCGTGACCAGTGGATAGACCATCGATGCGTCCTGCCACGCTGCGAGCAGCTGTTTGCCGTCGATGCCGGAGAACCGCTGGCCGACGAGCGCCGCGATGCGCTCATCGTCGAGCGTCGGGTCGTACCCCATGCGTCCCCAGAGCAGGAAGTGCAGCCAGTGCTTGTCGATCTCGAGCGGACGCGGCGCCTTGCTTCGCGAAAGCTGCGAGCGCTTCGACAGGAAATCCCGGCCCCACACCCACATGTCCGAGCCGATGTAGTAGCCCGCGGAGGGATCGTGCGGAATGTTGCGCACGAACTCGCGCACGAAATCCGGCGCGGCCCAGCGGAACATCAGCGCGTCGTCGTTGCGCAGTGTCCAGAGCGTCTTGAGCCTGCCCAGCGACTCCACGTAGCCGCGGTGGAATGTCTGCGTGGTCGACGACAGTGCGTGCGCCTGCGCGTACTTGAAGCTGAACACGAAGCTCACGTTCGGCTGGTCGATGACGGGCTTGAACGTGGCGGCGATGTCCTGCGCGCGCGACTCGTGCTGGCGGTGGATGAGTTCGAAGTGGCGATCGGGCTCGGCGCGCGCCGCGTCCAGCACGCCCTGGCCGTACGTGTCGAACAGCCATCTTTCCTTGACGTCGAAGGCGTCCACACCGCCGGAATACATCTTCACTTCGCCCATGTTCTCGCCCGCCGTGAGGCCGATGCCGGCGAGCAGCGGGTAGGTGCGGAACATCTCACGCACGCTGGCGCGGAAGTAGTCGACCGTCTTCGGGTTGTCGAGTGCGTCGGTGATGCCGTATTTGCCGTCGACGCCGAATGTGAAGATGTTCCAGGTCAGGACGTAGAACGAGATGTTGCGGTCTTGCGCGTATTGCATCACGCGCCGCCAGAAATCGATCTTCTGCTCGATGGTGAGACGCCGTACCACTTCGTGGTTGGCGAGCATCGCCGGTGTGAGTATGTCGGTGGTGCGCGTGGAATAGTCCTCGTCCAGTGCCGCGCGCGTGCGCCACACGTCGTCGAGCGCCACGTCCGGGTATGCCGGCACCTTCACCATGGACGGGAAGGGGTGCAGGTTCCACAACGACACGTAGTTGTATCGATCGCGCGCGAGCTGGTCGAGATAGGCGCGCCAGAACTCGAAGTCCCAGACCGTGGCAATGTTGGCCTGCGCCGAGTCGCTCATGTCCGTATAGCTCGGGCTGCGCAGGTCGAGCGGGATGTTGAACTTGGTGCCGCGCAGCGGCATGTACGGATTGCGGTCGGTGTCGGCAACGCCATCGACGCCGACCGTGCGGATCTGCTCGGCGAGCTCCAGGCCGCCGTACATCGCACCGGCCGCGTCATTCGCGAACACGTGCAGCTGCAGCTCCTCACCGCTCTTGATGCGGCGCAGGCTGAACCCTTCGGCGACCATGTCCTTCGGCACGGGCTTGAGGTCGATGAGCGCGGACTCGATCACGCCAGTGCTGCGCGAGGTCCAGAACTGCACGAGCACCCGTTTGCCAGTGGCCTTGGCGCGCAGCAGCTCACGCGGATCGCGGCGGATCTCGAACTTTGCCGCCTGCAGCGCCGCTTCGATGTCGTCGAGCGCGAAGCGCAGCTGCGGCGAGCCCTGCTCGACGACGAGGTACGCCGGCACGGCCGCCGCGGGCAACGACAGCACGAGCATCGCAAGCGCGACCAATGTGAGGGGACGCAGGTTCATGTGCTGAGCGTACACTCTGGACGCATGCAGCCCCGACTTCCCGTGTATTTCATTTCACATGGTGGTGGGCCGTGGTCGTTCATGGATGCAGCCTCGCGCGCGCCTTATGCAAAGCTCGCGGCCGAGCTCGCCGGCATGCCGCGCGTCATCGGTCGCACGCCGCGCGCCGTGCTCATGATTTCCGCGCACTGGGAAGAACACGAGTTCACTCTCACGTCGGGCTCCCACCCGCCCATGATCTACGACTACGGCGGCTTCCCCGACTACACCTACCAGATCCGGTACGACGCACCCGGTGACCCGTCACTGGCGGCGCAGACGCGACAGATGATCGAAGCGGCAGGGCTGCCCGCGCGGCTCGACCCGGAACGCGGTCTCGACCATGGGGCGTTCACGCCTCTCAAGGTCATCTATCCGGATGCGCGCGTACCCGTGGTGCAGCTGTCCCTCAAGCGCGGCCTGGAGCCGGCAGCCCACCTGGCGCTGGGCCGCGCCCTCGCGCCGTTACGGGATGATGACGTGCTGATCGTCGGCAGCGGCCTGAGCTACCACAATCTACGCGAATTCTTCAGTCCCCGTGGTTGGGGCCCGTCCCGCGAATTCGACGGTTGGCTGAACCGCGTTCTGCTAGGGGGCGACCCGAACCTGCGAAGCAAACTACTGGCCGCCTGGGAGGCCGCTCCGTCGGCACGCGCGGCCCATCCGCGCGAGGAGCACCTGTTGCCGCTCATGGTGGCGGTCGGCGCCGCCGGCGACGACATGGCTGAACTGTCATATCACGAGGACGATTTCCTCGGCGGACTCGCGGTAAGTAACTATCTTTTTCGGAGCGCGTTTCCTTGATTCAACGGCTATAGTCTCCATAGCCGGTACAACCAATAAAACAACCGGCGGGGGATTGGGCCATGATCGAGTGGTTTGCTTCGCACAACGGCCTCGAGCAGCTCTTCTTGCTAGGCGCCATCGTCGGTGGACTCATTCTCTTCCTGCGCCTCGTCCTGATGATCGCCGGCATCGATCATCACGGCGCCGACGTCCACATGGACAGCGACATGGGTTTCCAGGCGCTCACCATCCAGGGCATCTCGGCGTTCTTCACCATGTTCGGCGTGGTGGGCTACATGCTGCATCACAATGCGGCGGCCGGCCTGCTCCTCGCGCTGCTCGGTGCGGTGGGAGCGGGCGTGTTCTCCATGTGGCTCATCCACGTGGTGTTCCGCTCCATGTTGCGGCTGCAATCGAGCGGTACCGTGAGCCTGTTCGCGGCCGTGGGCAGCGAAGGCTCGGTCTATCTCACGGTGGGCCGGGATGGCGGGCGGGTGCAGATCAATTTCGCCAACCGGCTGCGCGAATTCGAGGCCGTGTCGGCCGACGGATCGACGTTGCCCACCGGCACCGCGATCCGCGTGCAGAGCGTCACCGCCAACACGCTGGTGGTTTCGCCCGTCGAGCACTGATCGGTTTCGTCAACAGCGTTAGTAGCTAGTCATTGGGCGCGGTCGCGCCTGGAGGGTTTCGCATGGATCTCACAATGGCGCTGGTGCCAGTCGTCTCGCTGGTGCTCGTGGTGTTCTTCACCATCATCTTCCTCGCTTCGCGCTACAAGCGATGTCCATCCGACAAGATCCTCGTGAAGTACGGCAAGGTCGGCAAGGGGCAGTCGGCCCAGTGTATCCACGGCGGTGGCTCGTTCATCTGGCCGCTGTTCCAGGACTACACGTACATGAGCCTGACGCCGCTCACGATCCCGATTCCGCTGACCAAGGCGCTGTCGCTGCAGAACATCCGCGTCAATGTGCCGAGCACGTTCACCGTCGGCATCAGCACCGAAGAAGCCATCATGAACAACGCCGCGGAGCGCCTGCTGAATCTCGCGCAGGATGCCGTGGAAGAGATGGCGCGCGAGATCATCTTCGGCCAGCTGCGCCTGACGGTGGCCTCGCTGACCATCGAGCAGATCAACCAGGACCGCGAGAAATTCCTGGACGCGATCCGCCGCAACGTGGCGCCCGAGCTCAACAAGATCGGCCTGTACCTCATCAACGTGAACATCACCGACATCACGGACGAGTCGGGGTACATCGAGAGCATCGGCAAGAAGGCGGCGTCGGAGGCCATCAACCAGGCCAAGGTCGATGTCTCCGACCAGGACCGCAAGGGTTCGGTGGGTGAAGCCGAGCAGGTGCGCGAGCGCACCATCAAGGTGGCGCAGCACGTGGCCGAGTCCGAGAAGGGCAAGAAACAGGCCGACTCGGACAAGCGCGTGTACGTGCAGCAGCAGGAAACCCTCGCGGCCATCGGTGAAGCCGAAGCCATGCGCGCGAAGGAGATCCGCATCGCGGAGAACACCGCGGAGTCCGAGAAGGGCCAGAAAAAGGCCGAGGCCGAGAAGCGCGTCTTCGTGCAGGCGCAGGAAGCCGAAGCCATCGCGGGCGAGAACCGCTCACGCGCGCTGATGGCCGCATCGAACGCCGAGCTCACCGTGCAGGCTGCGCAGGCCGCGCAGCGTGGCCAGGTGGCACAGTACGACGCGCAGGCCGAGATCCAGAAGGCGCAGGCCAAGGCCGAGCTGCAGCGCCTCACCGCCGCCGAGGTAGTGAGGCAGCAGATCGAGAAGCAGAAGATCACCATCGCGGCGGAGGCCGAGGCCGAGAAAACCCGGCGCGAAGCGCAGGGTCAGGCGGACGCCGTCCTGCTCAAGTACGAAGCCGAGGCCAAAGGCATCAAGCAGGTGCTCGAAGCCAAGGCACAGGGTTACCAGGCCCTGGTGCAGAGCGCGGGCAACGATGCGCGCGCGGCGGCGACACTGCTGCTGACCGAAAAACTCGAGCAGATCGTCACGCTGCAGGTGGAGGCCATCAAGGCCATCAAGATCGACAAGATCACGGTCTGGGATTCGGGCGCGGGCGCGAACGGCAATGGTTCGACTACGGCGAACTTTCTCGCCGGCATGGTGAAGAGCCTGCCGCCGCTGCACGACGTGGCCGCTATGGCCGGACTGGATCTGCCCAAGTACCTGGGGGATGCGAGGCTGCCAGACCACCCGGCCTCAAACGGCCACGGCTGACGGGCCAAATGGGGACATTCCTCATTTGCTAGCAAATGGGGACGCGGCTCAAAACCGCGTCCCTTTTCCTCGTCCGTCGTGAACCTTTGTCGTCCCGCTGCGACTCCTTCAGCGTGAACACCGATTCCTCCCCGGAAGTGCGCGCCGACGAACTGCTGGCGATCCGCTGCCAGCTCGGCGAACGCGATGCCTTCGACGCGCTGATCGCCCGCTGGCACGAGCCGATCTGGCGTTACCTGCGCAGGCTCACGGATTCAGACGATGCGGCGGCGGACCTGGCGCAGGACACGTGGCTGAAGGTATTGCGCGGAATCGCGACGTTGCGCGAGCCCGCGAGCCTGCGCGCGTGGTTGTTCGGCATCGCGCGGCGCGTGGCCATGGATCGCCTGCGGCGCCAGTACGCGCGCCCCCTCGAAAACGACGCGATGATCGAAGACATCCCGGCGCAGGCAGCTGACGCGGATCTCGAACGCGATCTCGCCGCGCTCGACACGGGCGTGGACTCGCTGCCACTTCGCGAGCGCGAGACTGTGTCGCTGTTCTATCTGCGCGAGCTCACCATCGAGCAGATCGCCGGGCTCCTGGGCGTTCCGGCGGGAACGGTGAAATCACGCCTGTTCCGCGCGCGCAACCTGCTCCGCAAACGACTCACTGGAGATCGCACATGAGCCCCCAGATCAAATCGCTGCATGATGTCCGCAAGCTGGCTGGTAGCGAGTTGTCATTGAAATCGCGCCTGGGTTACGTGGCGCTATTGCTCGTGGCCGCCGGCGTGACGGTGGTGATTGCGTCGTTGTGGATCACGGAGCCCTCGTTGCCGCTGTACACGCAAGCAGCTTTTGGTGCCATGAACCTGATCGGCGTGTCCTGGGTCGCCCTGTCGATCTGGGCGTTGGTCGCGCGGCGGCCCTTGTTTGCCCGCGACCGGGTGATCGCTGGCGGCATGGCGGTGGCGTTCACGTCCTTGTTCCTGGCCGGCTCGTTTGCCGCGGCGATCATGGCTGGGAGCGAGACAGCTTATGCGGTGATGGCTCTGGCCGGGATGATGTTCGCCATGGCGATCAAGGTGCAGGCGCGTGCGCGCCGTCGGTTCAATGAGCTCTCTGCGCGCCGCGCCGAACTCGAGCCGTGAGGCTCGTTCAATCGGCAGGGACGGTCCGCTCCGCCGCCCACGCGCGCAGCTCGCCTATCTTCTCCCCCAACACCACCGACAACGGCCGCGTGGCTTCGATCTCAGCGACGATGCCGCGCGCGTCGACCTTCTGGTTGTTGGAGTTCGCGGTGTACATGGCCGACACCACGGCCTGCTCGATCTCCGCGCCGGAGAATCCTGGGCATCGCTCTGCCAGTGCCTTCATGTCGTTCTCGCCGAGAGCCAGGCCGCGTTTCTTGCAGTGGATGCTCAGGATCTCGAGCCGCGCCGCGGGCGAGGGCAGATCGACGAAGAAGATCTCGTCGAAGCGTCCCTTGCGCACCAGCTCCGGCGGCAACGCCGTGATGTCGTTCGCGGTCGCGACGATGAACACGCGTGCGCGCTGCTCGGACAGCCACGTCAGGAATGCGCCGAGCACGCGGCGCGATGTGCCGCTATCGCCGTCCCCCGTCGACAGCGCCTTCTCGATCTCGTCGAGCCACAGCACGCAGGGCGCGAGTGCCTCGGCCGAGCTCAGCGAATCGCGCAGGTTCTTCTCGGACTCACCGTGCCACTTCGAGAACAGCGCACCGAAGTCGAGCCGCACCAGCGGCACACCGAGCACACCGGCCGCGGCGCGCGCCGCCAGCGATTTGCCGCAACCCTGCACGCCCAGCAGCAGCACGCCTTTGGGTGCATCCAGCCCGGGCGCGCTGCCGTCGAAGGCGGCCTTGCGTTGCAGGATCCAGCGCCGCAGGTTCTTCATGCCGCCGACCTCGGCGAACTTCGCCGTGTCGGGTTCGAATGACAGCGTGCCGCCGCGGTTCAGCAACTGGTACTTGGCCGCGAGCAGCGGCTTGATGTCGTCTTCGGTGAGAGCGCCGTCATTGAATATCGCCTGGCGCGCGAGACGCTCGACGTCGTTTTCGGTGAGGCCACCGAGGTTGTCCACCATGCGGTCGACCACCTTGAGGTCGATCTTCGGCATGCCACCTTTCTGCTGGGCCCATTCGCGCGCCATGCGCATGACGATGCCGTTGCGCTCAGGCCTGGTGGGCAACGACAGCTTGAAGCGCGCCGCCAGGTATTCCAGTTCCTGCGGCAGCTTGAGCTCGTGGCTGATCATCACCAGCGTGCGCGCGCACTTCTTGTATTCCTGCGCGATGTCCTTGAGCGTGCGCACGAACGTCGGGTTGTCGAGGTAGGGGTGGAAGTCGAGCAGCACATAGATGCCGGCCATGGTCGTGGCCTTGATGTGCTTGAGCAGCTGGTCGGGCTGCGACAGGGTTCGCTGCGAGCCGCCGAGATCCACGTCGATCCGAAGCAGGCCCTCGGTCACCGTCCATTGGAAAACGCCCCAATTCCGGCCGCGCTGGGCCTTCATGGCGGCGTCGCGTACCACCTCGAGGGCGCGCGCCTCCTCGCGGCTCTCGATGACGACCATCGGTACCCGGGACGCGAGCAAAGTCTGTAGTTCGTCGGAGGGGGAAGCGGGGGCGGCGGGTACTGAATTCATGCGCGCGGCACTTTAGCAAATGACACTGTAACGGCGCTTCCCTACAATCCCGCCCCTCGTGAAAAAGTACATCGACCCGTTCACCCACACGGAAATCCAGCGTCTCGTGGCCGAATTCGGCTCGCCGCTGCTCATCATCGACTGCCAGCGCGTCCGCGAGCAGTACCGCAAGCTGCACAAGGCGTTGCCGGGCGTGGACCTGCATTACGCGCTCAAGCCGCTGCCGCATCCGTCCGTGGTCGAGACCATCGTCGAGCTCGGCGGCTGGCTGGATCTTGCCACCACCGGCGAGGCGCAGCTGGTGGCGCAGCTGGGCGTCGACCCGGCGCGCTGCATCCACACGCACCCGATCAAGCGAGACATCGACATCCGCAACGCGCTGCATCTCGGCGTGAAGATCTTCGTGGCGGACAACCCCGACGAGGTCCGCAAGTTCGAGGCCTACCGCGACCAGGCCGAGCTGCTGCTGCGCGTGTCGTTCCGTTCGCCCGGCGCGGTGGTCGATCTCTCGCGCAAGTTCGGCTGCGATCCGGAAGACCTGCTCGAGCTCGCGCGTCTCGCGCGCAAGCTGGGCATCCCGGTGCGCGGGCTCTCCTTCCACGTGGGCTCGCAGGCCGCGGACCCGAGCAAGCACGTCGAAGCCATCGAGGTCTGCGCCAAACTCATGGCGAAGGCGCGCAAGGAAAAACTCGGCGTGTTCGACACGCTCGACATCGGCGGCGGCTACCCGATCGAGTACGGACAGAAGGTGGCGGACATCGGCCGCTTCTGCGCGCCCATCCGCGCGGCGCTCGCCAAACTACCCGCGCGGCTGCGCGTGATCGCCGAGCCCGGCCGCTACATCTGCGGCCCGGCCGCGATCGGCGTGGCGTCGGTGATGGGCCGCGCCAAGCGCGAAGGGCACTGGTGGTACTACCTCGACGACGGCCTGTACGGCTCGTACAGCGGCCAGCTCTTCGATCACGCCCAATACCCGGTGAATTCGCTGAAGGAGTCGGACGAGAAATTCCCGTCGGTGCTCGCCGGGCCCACGTGCGACAGCATCGACGTCATCGCCGAAAACCTCATGCTGCCGCAGCTCAAGGCCGGCGATCTCGTCGTGGGCCGCGCCATGGGCGCGTACACCTGGGCGAGCGCGTCGGAATTCAACTTCTTCCCGAAGGCCACGGTGGTCTCGGTGAACCGCAAGCCCGGTGACAAGGGCGGCGTGGTGCCGCTGCCGTTCTGACCCGCAGCGGTCGGACGAGAAGGGGTTGTTCCGCCGGGCAGCGTCGCGGCACACTGGCGGCATGGGCCGCCTGGTTCCGTTGTTGCTCCTGCTCACCGCGTGCTCGGCCACGCCTCACCATCCGACCGTGGAGCTTCTGAAGGCGAAGCCGGGCGAAGAGTTCACTCTGGCGCTCGAAGGGGACCCTGTTTCCATCGAGGGCACGCCGTACCTGCTCACTTTCACCCGGGTGATCGAGGACTCGCGCTGTGCGTCCGACGTCACCTGCGTTTGGGCAGGAAACGCGCGCATCAACATCTTCGTCTCCGATTTCTCACAGACGGACAACTGGCCTCCGGGCTCGAACTCGGTCGAGATCGGTGGGTTCATCGCCACGCTGAACACCAGTCCGCGCTTTCCCACGGAGGGAGGCGATGGTCACCTCATGCTCGAGCTCCGCCGGCTGGCGCCGGAGCCCAAGTCTGGCGAACAGACTAGGGGCTATGCCGTCACGCTGGTTGCCACGTTGAAATGAACGCTTCGATCGGACGCCGTCATTTCCTGGGATCCCTGCTAGCTGGCGCCGCGGGCTTGGCAGCCACGCGTTTCGCCGTCGCGCAAGACGCCGCCGCTGCCACCGAAAATGCCCCGGTCGAAGAACGCTGGCTCGAGCTCAACAACACGCACACGCGCGAGACCGTGAAGATGGTCTTCAAGCGCGGCGGCGACTACGACACCGCCGCTCTCGAAGCCTTCAAGAAAGTCGCGCACGATCATCGCAACGGCGAGGCCCACGAGATGGATCCACGTCTCTTCGACCAGCTCTTCGATCTCGCGCACGCGGCCCAGGTCGAGCCGCGTTACGAGATCATCTCGGGTTATCGCTCGCCCGAGAGCAACGAGAAGATGGCGTCGCGACCGGGCAGCGGCGTGTCGAAGAAATCCCTGCACATGCAGGGGCGCGCCATGGACGTGCGCCTCAAGGGCTGCAGCTGCGCGAGACTGCGCGATCTCGCGCTCGCGGCGAAGCGCGGTGGCGTCGGGTACTACGAGAAATCCGATTTCGTGCACATCGACACCGGCAATTTCCGTACCTGGGTTGGCTGACCGTGAAAAAATTTCGGGTGGGAGAATCCCCGCGCTCGCGACACATACAGTGAAAGAACATTCAGAAGAGAATTCCTTGCCCACAGCCATTCACCGGCGCGTCGCCGACGCACGCGCCGGCCGCGATATGTCCGTGCTGGGTCGCTGCGCGTCCGGATGGGCGGTGTTCGGACACCAGCAGATCGTCCCGGGCTACTTGCTGTTGCTGCCGGACCCGGTGGTGCCCGACCTGAACTCACTGACGCCCGAGCGCCGCTCGCAATTCCTGCTCGACATGTCGCGCCTGGGCGATGCGCTCGTGCGCGCCACCTCGCCGGTGCGCATCAACTACGCCATCTTCGGCAACGTCGAGCCGGCGCTGCACGCGCACGTGATCCCGCGTTACCGTACCGAACCCGAGGCCATGCAGACGCAGCACCCGTGGGCCTACGACTGGAATGCGGCGCCGGCCTTCGACCCGGCCGCGGCCGCTCCCCTGTTCAAGTCGCTGCGGGTCGAGCTCGCGCTGCTGGGCGCGCTGCGCGTCCCCGACTAGACTCGGACGATGTCGGTCCAGCCGCAGTATCTCGCTTACATCCTCGAGCAGCTCGCCGCGCTGCCCGCCGTGCGCTCGAACCGCATGTTCGGCGGCATCGGTCTGTACAGCGACGGACTCTTCTTCGGGCTCATCGACGACGACACGCTGTATTTCAAGACCAGCCCGGTCAACGTCCAGGACTATCTTTCGCGCAAGATGCCGAAGTTCATGCCCTTCCCCGACAAGACCGGCGCGGTGATGGGCTATCACCAGGTGCCGGCGGACGTGATCGAGGAACCGGAGCGGCTGGTCGAGTGGGCGAGGAAGTCGGTTGCCATCGCGCTCGGCTCCCAGGCGGCAAAGGCGGCAAAGGCGGCAAAGGCGAAGAGAAAGTCGGTCACGCCTCGCAAGTCAAAAGCCAATGCCAAGGCGAAACCCAACGCAATGCCGGCGCGCAAAACGGCGCGAAAGAAATAAGCGTTAAACGCGAACGCGTGCGGCGCGCACCAGGTCCGCCAATGTCTCCACCGGCGGCGAGCATGTGTTGCCACGGCACACATACGCGCGCGTGCCGGCGCCGGCCTTCTTGTCCGCCACTTTATCGACAAGGGCAGGGTCGAGCCCGGCGCTGTCCGCCGGAATGGCGAACGTCAACCGGTGCGGCGCGTACAGCTTGTTCAACTCGTCGCGCCACGAGTCCGCCTCGGCGCCGCGCACGATCACGATCTCGGGCGGATTGAGGTATTCGTCGAGCGCCTCGAGCAGGCTCATGTGCCCATGCGGGAAACGATTGATGGCCAGCCATCCCGCGCGCAACGTGCGTTCGCCGGCTTCGAGCCATCGAGTCTCACCCAGCAGATAACCCGCGCGGATCAGCACGCGCGCGGCGATGCCGTTGCCCGCCGGAATCGCATCGTCACTGAAACTCTTGCTGCGGTGGATGAGCGTTTCATGGTCGTCGGACGTGAAGAAGAACCCGCCGAGCTTCGGATCTTCGAAATGCGCGAGCACGCCATCGAGGATTTCGCGCAGCCACGCCACGTCCTCGTTGCGCCAGCGCAGCTGCAGCATCTCGAGCAGCGCGTTGGCGAGATACGCGTAATCGTCGAGATAGGCGTTGAGATGCGAGACACCGTCCTTGGACGTCGCGAGCAGGCGGCCGTCCTGCCACAGGTTCGCGCGCACGAACGCGAGCGCATGCTCGGCGGCGTCGGCGAACCGAGTCTCCTGCAGGCTGCGCGCGGCGATGGCGAGACCGCGGATCGCCAGCGCATTCCAGCTCGTGAGGATCTTGTCGTCGAGCCCCGGCCACACGCGCTTGCTGCGGATGGCGAGCAACTTCGACCGCGCCGAATCCAGCTCCTTGCCGACCAGGGCTGGCTCGAGCTGCAACTCCTTCGCGATTTCGTCCACCGAGACGTACACGTGGCAGTGCCAGGCGCTTTCGAAGTTGGCCTCCTGGTCGAAACCGAACCGTCGCGAGAACACAGTCCATTCGAGCGGCGTCAGCGCGGCCTGCGCCTCTTCGCGCGACCACACATAGAACTTGCCTTCGTGGCCTTCGGAGTCGGCGTCGTAGGCGGAATAGAAGCCGCCGCCGTCATCCTGCATCTCGCGCAGCAGCCACTCGCCGGTCTCGAGCGCCACGCGGCGGAACAGCGGCTCGCCCGTGGCGAGTGCGGCTTCGGCGTACGACGCGAGCAGCGCGCCATTGTCGTACAGCATTTTTTCGAAGTGCGGGATCATCCAGAACTGATCCACCGAGTAGCGCGCGAAGCCGCCGCCCAGCTGGTCGTAGAGGCCTCCCTCGGCCATGCGCGTGAGCGTGAGCGTGGCCATGTACAGCGCGTGCAGGTCGGGTTCCTGCGTCACCGCGGTCGAGTGCCACTGATGCAGCAGCCGGTCGATGGACGCGGGATGTGGAAACTTGGGCGCACCGCCGAACCCGCCGTACTTCTGGTCGAAGGTCTCGTGCAATTGCCGCCGCGCGCTTTCGAGCGGCGTCGGGTCCAGCGGCACGTCGCCGCTGACCGGCACGGGTGTGAGGTCGCCGAACACGTCCATGAGCGTGTCGTTCTGTGCGCGCAGCTCCTGGCCCTGTTCGCGGTAGTACTCGGATACGCGTTGCAGCAGCGACGTGAACGCCGGCATGCCGTAACGCGCGGTATTGGGGAAGTAAGTGCCGCCGAAGAACGGCTTCTGGTCATCGTGCGTGAGGAACATGGTGAGTGGCCACCCACCGCCGCGCTGCGTGAGCACCTGGTGCGCGAACTGGTAGATCTTGTCGATGTCCGGGCGCTCTTCGCGGTCCACCTTGATGTTGACGAAGAGCTCGTTCATCACCTTCGCGGTGGCGGCGTCCTCGAAGGATTCATGCGCCATCACGTGGCACCAGTGGCAGGCGGAATAACCCACCGACAGCAGCACCGGTTTGCCGGTTTTGCGCGCTTCCGCGAATGCTTCGGGGCCCCAGGGATACCACTCGACGGGATTCGTCGCGTGCTGTTGCAGGTAGGGGCTGGTTTCTTTCGCGAGACGATTGCGCATGGCCCGCTAGAATACGCGCCATGTCGTTTCCCGTCCTCAAACTCAAGCGCGGCGAAGATCGCCGCCTGCGCGCCGGCCACCTCTGGATTTTCAGCAACGAGGTGGACACCGCGGCGACACCGCTGACGAAATTCGAGCCTGGTGCCGCGGTGCAGGTGCATTCCGACCGCGATCAGTTCCTGGGCTTCGCCTACGTCAATCCGCGCACGCTGATCGCGGCGCGCATCGTCGGGCGCGACGCGGCCTATCCACTCGACGCAAGCCTCATCGTGCACCGGCTGCGTGTAGCGCTGGCGCTGCGTGAAAACCTGTATCGCGAGCCGTACTACCGCCTGGTGTTCGGCGAATCAGACGGGCTGCCGGGCCTCGTGCTCGACCGCTATGGCGACGTCGTGGTGGCGCAGAGCGGAACGGCCGGCATCGATCGCCTGCGCGGCGAGATCGAAGCCGCCGTCCTGAAAGTGGTGGGTGCCGGGACGCTGGTCTGGAAGAACGACTCGGGTGCGCGCGAGCTCGAAGGCCTGGCGCAGGAAGTGGCGGTCGTGGGTGACGCGGCGCTGCCCGCCGAGATCACGGTGCGGGAGCAGGGCGTCGATTTCGTCGCGCCGCTCGCCGACGGCCAGAAGACCGGCTGGTTCTACGACCAGGCGGCGAACCGCGAGCGGCTACGCCGATACCTGCCGGCCGGTGCGCGCGTGCTCGACGTGTGCAGCTACGTGGGCGCCTGGGCCGTCACCGCGCTGAAGGCCGGCGCGGGCAGCGCGACCTGCGTGGATTCCTCGGCCATGGCGCTCGACTACGTCAGCCGCAACGCGCGGGCCAATGGCGCCGAAGTGACGACGTACAAAGGCGATGCATTCGACGCCCTCAAATCCCTGCAGGAATCCGGCGCGCGCTTCGACGTGGTGATCCTCGACCCGCCGGCCTTCGCGAAGCGCAAGAAAGACGTGCCACAGGCGCAGGCCGCCTATCGAAAACTCAACCAGCTCGCGCTGCCGCTCATCGATCGCGACGGCGTCCTGGTGTCCTGCTCGTGCTCGTACCACATGCCGTCGGAAGACCTGGTGATGGCCATACAGGGCGCCGCGCGGCACGCGAGCCGTTTCGTGCAGATCCTGGAGTTGGGCGGGCAATCGCCCGATCACCCGGTGCACCCGGCCATCCCCGAAACCCGCTATCTCAAGAGTTTTTTCTGCCGCGTCACGCGGGAATAACTAAACTAAGCCCGACATGATCCAGTACCCCGGCTTCGACAAGATCGCGCTCGAGATTGGCCCTTTCGGTGGAATCGGCCCGCTGAAAATCCACTGGTACGGAATCATGTATCTGGTGGCCTTCGCCGCGGCCTGGTGGCTCGGTCGAGTGCGCGCGAACCGTCCCGGCTCCACGTGGAAGCCCGCGGACATCGACGACTTCATGTTCTTCGGTATGCTCGGCACCATTCTCGGCGGCCGCATCGGCTACGTGCTGTTCTACGGCACCTCGTTCTGGGCCAAGGACCCGTGGTACCCGTTCAAGGTCTGGGACGGCGGCATGTCGTTCCACGGCGGGTTGTTAGGCGTGATGCTGGCATTCGCGATCTTCGCCATACGTCGGAAGCGCCGTGTCGCCGACGTGTTCGACTTCGCCGCGCCGCTGCCGGGCATCGGCATCCTCGCCGTGCGCATCGGCAACTTCATCAACGGCGAGCTGTGGGGCAAGCCGACGGACGTGGCCTGGGGCTTCAAGGTCGATGGTGTCGTGCGCCATGCCACGCAGCTCTACGAGGCCGCGCTCGAAGGCCTGCTGCTGTTCATCGTGCTGTGGATCTACACGGCGAAACCCAGGCCACGCATGGCGCCCGCCGGGCTGTTCCTCATCTTGTACGGCATCGCCCGATTCACGGTCGAATTCTGGCGACTGCCCGACGAACACCTGAACGTCACCGAACACGGTTACCTGTTCGGCGGCTGGTTCACGATGGGAATGCTGCTCACCATCCCCATGCTGCTCGTCGGCCTCACGCTCATGTTCATGGCCTACCGGCGCCGCGAGCCCTCGGGCAATTACATCGCGAAATGAAGCAGTTTCTCGACTTCATGCGCCACGTGCGCCGCAACGGCACGGCCAAGGCCGATCGCACCGGCACGGGCACGCTCAGCGTGTTCGGCTACCAGATGCGCTTCGATCTCGGCGCCGGTTTCCCGCTGGTGACCACCAAGCGCGTGCACTTCAAGTCGATCGCGTACGAGCTGCTGTGGTTCCTGCGCGGCGACACCAACACGCAGTTCCTGCGCGACCACGGCGTCACCATCTGGGACGAATGGGCGGATCCGAACGGCGAGCTCGGCCCGGTGTACGGCAAGCAGTGGCGCAACTGGCCCACGCCCGACGGCCGGCACATCGACCAGATTTCCGAAGTCGTGAAGCAGCTGCGCACCAATCCGGACTCTCGCCGCATCATCGTCAGCGCCTGGAACGTGGGCGAGCTGGACCAGATGAAGCTCATGCCCTGTCACGCGTTCTTCCAGTTCTACGTGTCAGACAAGAAGCTGAGCTGTCAGCTCTATCAACGCAGCGCCGACATCTTCCTCGGCGTGCCCTTTAACATCGCCTCGTACGCGCTGCTCACGCACATGCTCGCGCAGCAATGCGACCTCGAGGTCGGTGATTTCGTGTGGACCGGTGGCGACTGCCACCTGTACTCCAACCACCTCGAGCAGGTGGACGAGCAGCTCGCGCGCGTGCCGCTGGTGCTGCCGAAGCTCGCGATCAACCGGCGCCCACCGACCATTTTCGATTACGCGTTCGAGGACTTTCAGCTCGTGAATTATCAGCACCATCCGGCGATCAAGGCGCCAGTCGCCATCTAGAGGAATATGCCGAAAAAGAAGATAGACATGTCGTCGCAGCCGCAGCCCACCAAGGGCGGACCGCCGATCGCCAGCTCACCGCTCATCGAAGTACGCAACTCGCCGGTGCACGGGCGCGGCGTCTTCGCGGTGAAGCCCATCAAGAAAGGCGCGCGCATCCTCGAGTATCTCGGTGACCGCGTGTCGCACGACGCCGCCGACAAGCGCTACGAAGATCACGACGAGAGCGACAATCACACGTTCCTCTTCATCGTGGACAAGCACACCGTCATCGACGCCGGCGTCGGCGGCAATGACGCGCGTTTCATCAACCACCAGTGTTCGGGCAACTGCGAGTCGGTCATCGAAAACCGCCGCGTGTTCATCGACGCGGTGCGCGATATCGAACCCGGGCAGGAGCTGGGATACGACTACGAGATCGGCCGCGAAAAGGATGACCCGCCGAACGTCGACGAGATTTACGCCTGCCGCTGCGGCTCGCCGCAGTGTCGGGGCACCATGCTATGGCCGCCGAAGAAAGCAACCCCCCGTTCAGCAAAGAAGAACAGCCGCAAGAAGCCCAAACCCAAGAGCCAGGCTCGCAAGAGCCGCCGACCCAAGGAAAAGGCCCGGCGTCGGGCCTGATCGACCAGCTCGCCGAACGCGGGTTCGGCGTGGTCGATGACTTCGTCGATGCGGCGCTGCTCACCCAATTGCGCTGGCGGTGTTCGGAGCTTCAGGCGTCGGGCGCGCTGCGTCCGGCGCGCGTGGGCCGGGGTGCTCATGAACGCCTCGAGCCCGAAGTGCGTGGCGACTTCATCTCCTGGCTGCAGCAGCCCACGCGCGACGCCGAGCAGGTTCTGCTCGCGAAGTTCGACGCGCTGCGCGTCGACCTCAATCGTTCGCTCATGACCGGGCTCGAGGACTACCAGGGACACTTCGCCGTCTATCCACCGGGCGCCGGATACGCGCGCCACTTCGATCGCCTGCACGGCAGCGACCTGCGCGCGATCTCCGCCGCGCTGTATCTCAACGACGCGTGGACGGTCGAGGACGGCGGCCAGCTGCGCATGTATCTCGGCGGCGGCCGCAGCGAGGACGTGATCCCGAAAGGCGGGCGCCTCGTCGCCTTCCTCTCCGACCGTTTCGAGCACGAGGTGCTGCCCGCACGCCGCGAGCGCATGAGCTTCACCGGCTGGTTCCGCCGGCGTTCGCTCGATGGTTTCGTCTGACCTCATGAATCAACCGATCATCACGCTCGTGGTTGCGGCCGCGGACAACGGCACCATCGGCCGGGACAACCAGCTCCCCTGGCACCTGCCCGACGATCTCAAGCGCTTCAAGCAGCTGACCCTGGGCAAGCCCATCGTCATGGGCCGCAAGACCTTCGAGTCCATCGGCAAGCCGCTTCCCGGACGGCAGAACATCGTGGTGACGCGCGATGCTAACTACCGGCGCGATGGCGTCACCGTGGCGCACGACGTCGATGCGGCGGCGCGAGCCGCCGGCGACGCGACGGAGATCATGATCATCGGCGGCGCCGAACTGTTCCGGCTGTTCCTGCCGCGCGCGGGACGCGTGCACCTGACGCGTGTCCATGGTGACGTGGCCGGGGACATCAAATGGCCGGATCTGGACACGGATATCTGGCGCGTCGTCGCGAGCGAATCACACCCCGCCGATGAGCGCCACGCATGGCCCATGACCTTCGAGGTCTGGGAAAAGAACTGATGCCCACGAAACCGCCAAAAAAACCCAGACCGTCGCCTGCCAAAGCTGCGACCAAGCCGAAGCTCGCCGCCAAACCGGCCAAACCGGCCAAACCGACGAAGCCGGTACCAGCGCCGAAACCGGCGCAAGCCGCGAAGCCGCCCAAGACCGCCAAACCGGCATCGCCCGACAACAAGGCCATCTACCTGAAGTTCATCGAGGAGGTGCTGAATGCCGGCAACTTCTCGGTGGCGGCTACCTACCTCGCGCCCGACGTGCAGACGCACAACGCGTTCCCGGACCAGGAGCCGGGGCTCGATGGTTTCGTCGCGGCGCTCAAGGCGTTCCATGGCGCCTTCCCCGATCTGCGCGCGAATCTCACGCACGCCGTGGCCGAAGGGGACCTCGTCATGGGCAGGTTCGAGGTCACCGGCACGCATCGCGGCCCATTCCTCGGCATGCCGGGCAGCGGCCGCAAGGTGCACTACGAGGAGTTCGTCATGGTTCGCATGACCGACGGCAAGATCGCCGAGCACTGGTCCGTGGCCGATGCCCTCGCAATCATTCAGCAGCTGCAGACGTCGGAGATTGTCTGACGCGGGACGAACCCGCGCCAAAAACCCGGGCACCTGCAGGTCCGCCGCGCTAAGCTCTCGCCCCCTATGAAAACCCTGACAGCCATTGCGGCGATCATCTGTGCCCTTGCCCTTCCTGCCTGTGCTGACGCGGCCAAAGACAAGCCGAAAACGGAGGCCCCTTTGACCGAAGAACAGAAGTCTCTCTACTCACTCGGCGTCCTCATGAGCCAATCCATCTCGAGCTTCGACCTCTCGGCCGAAGAAGTGGCGGTGGTGCAGAAGGGTCTGGCCGATGGCCTCGCGGGCAAGAAGTCCGTCGAAGAAGCCCAGGCCGACGTGCAGAAGATCCAGGAGCTGCAGAAGGGTCGCATGGCCAAGGCCGGTGAAAAGGCCGCCGCCGCCGGCGTCGCCTTCCTCGACACCAAGTCGAAGGAAGCCGGCTTCACCAAGACCGCGAGCGGCATGCTCGTCAAGCACACCACGCCCGGCACGGGCGCTTCGCCCACGGC
The DNA here is from genome assembly GCA_035525785.1 of Steroidobacteraceae bacterium. Lineage (GTDB taxonomy): Bacteria > Pseudomonadota > Gammaproteobacteria > Steroidobacterales > Steroidobacteraceae > CADEED01. The sequence goes on from DATLDQ010000115.1 coordinate 45,290, forward strand.
CACCGATGAAGTGAAGGTGCACTACGAAGGCCGCCTCATCGACGGCAAGGTGTTCGACAGCTCGATCAAGCGCGGCGAGCCCGCCACGTTCCCGCTGAACGGCGTGATCGCGTGCTGGACCGAAGGCGTGCAGACCATGAAGGTAGGCGGCAAAGCGCAGTTCGTCTGCCCCGCCAACCTGGCGTACGGCCCCAACGGTTCGCCGCCGACCATCCCGCCGCAGGCGACACTGGTGTTCGACGTCGAGCTGCTCGACATCACGAAGGCCGCCGCGGCCAAGTAAGTCGCGCTTCCAAGCCATCAAGGGCGCGGCCGCGAAAGTGGCCGCGCCCTTTTCATTTCAGGAGCCCCCGCGTTGAGGTGGATCGCGTTCACGACCCTGTTCCGTCGCGAGTGCGCGGTGATCGCTCGCTACTGGCTGGTCACGCTCGCGCCGCCCGCCATTTCGATGGCGTTGTACTTCGGGATATTCGGCAAGGTGCTCGGCGGCCGTATCGGCACGATCGTAGGCGTGCCGTACATCGAGTACATGGCACCCGGGCTCATCGCGCTCACCGCGATCCCGTCCGCGTTCATGCATAGCGCCGCCGGAATGCTGGGGGCGCGGTTCATCGGGTACATCGAAGAGGTATTGGTCGCACCGCAGCCTCGATGGATCGTGCTGGCGGGATACGTCGCTGGTGGAGTGATGCGCGGGCTCGTGGTGGCGTCCATGGCCGCGTTGGTTGCATTGCTGTTTTCGGGCTTCCACGGCGTCTCGCCGGGTTTGACCCTGGTGGCCGTGCTGCTGGCAGCGACGATCTCGGCCACGGGCGGATTCATCACGGGGATGCTCGCCAAATCCTTCGAGCGCGTGAGCATGACGCAGGGGTTGATACTCGTGCCCATGGCATTTCTCGGCGGAGTATTCGTGCCGGTGTCGGCATTGCCCGAGTGGGCCCGGTTCGTCTCCCATGCGAACCCGGTCTTCTACATGGTCAGCGCGGTCCGCAGCGGCATCGGCGGCGCGGCGGAAGCGCCCGTGGCCTTGTCGATCGCGGTGATGCTGGTGTTCGCAGCGGCACTACTGCTGATCGCGCTTCGGCTCGTGAGCACGCGCGAGCTCCGCCAACACGGCGGTTGATGGCGCGCGAGCCGCGGCGAGTTTCGGCGCGCGTGTCCACCGCAAACCGACCATGCGATTTCGTGCGTGAATCTCCAGTTAATCGCGGCGTCGTTATTGCGCGAAGCCATTAGTTAGAGCAGTCGCCGCCGATGGCGGCGAGGTTCATAAGGAATGCGTGACAGGGACGTCACGGCCTTCGAGTGAATCCGATGGAGCATACGAGCTGGAGCAGGGCATGGCTCATCCGCGGCGCAAGCGTCGCAGGTGCGCTGCTGCTGGGAGCGTGGTTGAGCACGCTCGTGTGGCCACACTGGACCGCGGCGAGGGCGCATCGGTCGGTGGTTCGCGAAAGGCCGGCCCTGCCCATGCCCGTCCACCAGCCTTCTCCTGCGCCGGATAAACAGGCGTCGCTGCTCGGCACCGATGCCTCCGTGGCGAAGCGACTCAAGCTGGTGCTGGTGGCTACCACTCCGGGAGGCAAGCTGGCTGACCGCACGGCGGCGCTTGGCACCGATCCACGCAATCCTCAGGTCTATGCAGGCGGCGCCGTCCTTTCGAACGGCGCGCGCATCGTCGATATTCAGGCTGATCGCATCACGCTCTCGTTGCGCGGGCGTGTTTCGACGCTGGAAGTCGACCCGGGCGCGGCAAGTCGGGCTGCGCTGATGTCGGCAACCCACGGCGCTCCTCGAGCCGGCCCCCTTATCGCAGACGGCGACCCTGCCGGCGTGGGCGCGGCCGCCGACGCCGGCGCTTCGCTCGCGCGCGAGCCGAGCTCTCGCGAAGACCTGTCTGACTACCTGCGTCCGCAACCGGTGTTCGATAACGACCAGCTATCGGGCCTCATGGTCCTGACCGGTACCCGTGCTTCGAAACTGGCTTCGCTCGACCTGGAATCGGGTGATGTCATCCGCTCGGTGGCCGGAGTGCCGGTGA
>DATLDQ010000118.1:0-16884 GCA_035525785.1 Steroidobacteraceae bacterium
CCGCATCTCCGGCCGTCGTACCTGCTCGTTGTGCAACAAGGTGTTCAATATCTATACCGCCCCGCCGGCTTCGCCCGCCGGCGATTGCGTCGCCGGCAGCAGTGAGCACCAGCTGTTCCAGCGCAAGGATGATGAAGAGGCAACCGTGAAGGAACGCCTGCGCGTGTACGAGGAAAAGACGCGCCCGGTGTTGTCTTACTACTCGAGCTCGGGCCTGCTGCGCACCGTGCGCGCCGAAGGCTCGCTCGAAGAAATCACCGAGCGCCTGCTGACGGCCGTGGCCGATGCGGTCGCCCCTGCGTCGGCCGGTGCGAGCAAGACTCGCGTGTCGAAACCCGCTGGAAAGAAGACCGCGTCCCGCAAGCGCGTGGTAGGCCGCGCGGTGACGCGCAAGAAATCCCTGAGCGCGAAGCGCGCGAGCAAGAAAGCCGCGAAGCGCGGCGGCAAGGTCGCGGTGAAGCGCGCCAGCAAGCCAGCCGCGAAGCGTGCGGGTAAGCCAGCCGCGAAGCGCGTCAGTAAGTCAGCCGCGAAGCGTGCGGGTAAGCCAGCAGCGAAGCGCGCCAGTAAGTCAGCCGCGAAGCGCGGCCGCACCGCCGCGCCAACGCGCAAGAGCGCGCGGGCCGCGAAGCGTCAGCCGCGTCGCCACCGCTGATACGACTCCCTAGTTCGCAATAGCCGACGACAGCTTCTGGCCGACGACGTCCGCGCGCCAGCCGCGCAACAGGCTGACGTCGCGCTTGCCCGCCGCGAGCTTCTCGAGCTCGCGCCGCGTGGCCAGCACTTCCGGGCTGATCTCCAACTCCTTGGCGACCTCGGCGGCGATATCCGCGAGACGCTTCACCAGCGCGAGCTGCGCCGGGTCCGGCTTCTCACGCCGCGGCAGCGGCGGCGGCGGATCGCTGATGCCCGCCTGGCGCACTAACTCGAGCAACTCCTCGCCGCATTTGCGCACCACCGACTCCTGCATCTCGGGCAACGCCGTCAGCGCGGCCGCATCGCGTGGCAGCCGCACCACGATTTCGCGCAGCACCGCGTCGTCGAGTATCCACCCGCGTGGGCGGTTGCGTTCGGCCGCGCGGCGCTCGCGCCAGGCGGCGATGGCCTGGGCGAGTTTCTGGCGACCGGCGTCCAGGGAGGGCAATCCCTTGACCTTGCGCCAGGCTTCTTCGGGTTCGACGCGCAGCGCGTCGGCGTTCGCGAGCGTCGCGAGCTCTTCCTCGAGCCAGGCGATGCGACCTTGCGTGGCGAGCGTGTCTAACAAGCTCGCACGCAGGGCGCCGAGATGCCGCACATCGTCGAGCGCGTACTCCTGCTGCTCGGCACCCAGCGGCCGGCGCGACCAGTCGGCGCGCGTGTGCGCCTTGGGCAGATCGACGCCGAGCAGCCGGCGGGTGAGCTCGGCATAACCCACCTGGGATGGATGGCCGGCGAGCGCCGCGGCGATCTGCGTGTCGAACACCGGCTGGACCAGGCCGACGGCCGGCAGCAGCACCTCGAGGTCCTGGCGGGCGGCATGCATGATCTTGACGGCGCCGGAAGCGAGCAGCGGCGTGAGCGGCGACAGGTCGGTGACGCGCAGGGGGTCGATGCACACCGCCGATTGTCCTTCACCCTCGGGGCCCACCGAGATCTGCAGCAGGCACAACTCCGCACGGTAGGTCTTCTCTCGCATGAACTCGGTATCGAGCGCGAGCGCTGGCGCGTTCTTCGCGCCGGCAACGAACGTTGTCAGCGCATCGGCAGAATCGATCATCAAGGTCGCCGTACTCCGGGTGACGTGTACAATCCGCCGCCCATTATGCTTGCGAATCTCCGTGCGTTGTTCGGCGTCGTCATAGACATCGTGCTGTTGCGCCGCGGACCGGAGCATCTGCCCGCCTCGCAGGCATTGCTGGTGGTCATGGCCGTGGTGAGCACCGTGGCCAACGCGCTGCTGGTCGTCGCGCTGGGTGTGGGGATCGGGCCGGCACTCCTCATGTGCGCGGTGGCGTCGGTGGTCATGGTCGCGTGGTTCCGCTTCCTTCTCTCCATGGCCAACAAGCGCGAGCGTTTCCTGCAGACGCTGACCGCGTTGTTCAGCATCAGCGCGCTCTTCCTGCCGTTGCTCATCCCGGTGTTGCCGCCGCTGGCGCCGTACTTCGAGAATCCGCAGCCCGCGGAGCCGCCGCCGGCGCTGCCGATGCTCATCGGCGCGGCGATCGGCTTCTGGGCGTTGCTGCTCGAGATACGCATCGTGCGCGCGGCATTCGAGTGTCCCTGGGTGGTGGCCATCATGCTGGTGCTCAGCGAGATCTTCGTGTCCAACATCGTCGGCATGATTTTGTTCGGCGGCGGCAAGCCCGCCTGAGGATTCGTTTCAGCATGCACGTCCACATCCTGGGAATCTGCGGCACTTTCATGGGCGGCATCGCCGCCATCGCCAAGGCCGCGGGCCATCGCGTCACCGGCTCGGACAAGAACGTCTATCCACCCATGAGCACGCAGCTCGAAGCGCTGGGCATCGAGCTCATCCAGGGATTCGACGCCGCGCAGCTCAAGCCGCGTCCCGATGTCGTGGTCGTCGGCAACGTGATGACGCGCGGTGCGCCCGTCATCGAGGCGCTGATCGAGAGCGACATCCCGTACACCTCGGGGCCCGAGTGGCTGGCACGCGAGGTACTGAATGGCCTGCACGTTCTCGGCGTCTCGGGTACGCATGGCAAGACCACGACGTCGAGCATTCTCGCGTGGATCCTCGAGTACGCGGGACTCAACCCGGGGTTCCTCATCGGTGGCGTGCCAGGGAATTTTTCCGTGAGCGCGCGCCTCGGCGGCCGGAAGTATTTCGTCATCGAGGCCGACGAATACGACACCGCCTTTTTCGACAAGCGCGCCAAGTTCGTCCACTACCACCCGCGCACCGTCGTCCTCAACAACCTCGAGTTCGACCACGCTGACATCTACGAGAATCTCGCCGCCATACAGAAGCAGTTCCATCACCTGGTGCGCACCGTTCCTGGCAGCGGCCGCATCCTCTGGAACGGCGCGGATCAGAACCTGCGCGCCACGCTCGACATGGGCGCGTGGACGCCGCGCGAAGCGTTCGCGCGCGACGCGGGCCCGCAGGTGGCCTGGTCACTCGACGTACCCGAGGGCGGCGACTTCTCCAAGTTCGTCGTCGTCGAAAGCGGCAAGTCCGTGGGCACGGTGCAATGGGAGATGGTAGGCGCGCACAACGCGGAGAACGCGCTGGCCGCCATTGGCGCCGCGCGCCATGCCGGCGTGCCCGTGGCGCAGGCGATCGCGGCACTCGCGCAATTCAAGGGCGTGAAACGCCGCATGGAGCTGCGCGGCGAGGTGCGCGGCATCGCGGTGTATGACGATTTTGCGCATCACCCCACGGCGATTGCGACCACGCTCGATGGCCTGCGCCGCAAGGTGGGCGGCAAGCGCATCGTCGCGGTGCTGGAAGCGCGCTCCGCGACCATGCGGATGGGCGTGCATCGCGACACCCTGGCGCCGTCGCTCGCCGGTGCGGACGCGGTGTGGATGTTCGCGCCGCCGGATCTCGGCTGGGACGCGGCCGCGGTGGCCCGCGCGCTCGGTGACAAGGCTCACGCGGCCCCCAATCTCGATGACCTGCTGCAGGGCCTCCTCGGCAGCGTGCGCGCCGGTGACCAGGTGCTCATCATGAGCAACGGCGGGTTCGGCGGCCTGCACGGCAAACTACTCGAGGCGCTCGCGAGCGTTTAGCGGTGGCGGCAGGCAACGTCATACCGTTGTTTCCGCTGCACACCGTGCTGTTTCCCGGTGGTCCGCTGCCGTTGCGCATCTTCGAGGCGCGCTATATCGACATGGTGGGGCGCTGCTCGCGCGAACAGGCGCCGTTCGGCGTGGTGCTCATCCAGGACGGTGACGAGGCGGGGGCGGTCGCGACCACCGCCACGATCGGTTGCACGGCGCGCATCGCCGATTTCAGCACGCTCGAGGACGGGTTGTTAGGGATCAGCTGCGTCGGCGAGCGCAAGTTCCGCGTGCTGCGCGTCTGGCGCGAGGCGGATGGTCTCAACATGGCGGAGGTGGAGCTCCTGTCGCCGGAGCCCGGAGTTGCGCTCCCCGAAAGCTTCGCGCCGCTGGGCGCCGCCGTGCGCCGCGCGATGGACGAGCTCGCAGAACACTACGCACACGTCGAGAAAATGCCGGGCGATGCCGCCTGGGTGGGCTCGCGCCTGGCCGAACTGCTGCCGCTGCAGCTTCTCGACAAGCAGTTGCTGTTGGAGATGAGTGATCCCATCGCGCGGCTGGAGTGGTGCCAGGCGAAGGTTCTCGTGGTCAGCGAGAACGTCGCGGACTAGGGTGGCGGATCGCCGCTAACCACGAGAATCTTCACCCGGCACCGCCCGGGACACCGTGTACCAACGCCACAGCACGGCACCGAGCACGAAGGTCCACGCCAGCACCATCCAGCCGATGAATCCGTCGTAGTCGCTCATGAGCCAGGCCGCCGGCGCGGCCTCGCGACGTTCCGAGGTCTCGCGCACCACGGTGATGATGGCGACCCAGCTCGCGTGCAGCCCGACGCACGCCGCGATGTTGCCGGTGAGATGCCGCACGAGCCCGAGCAGCACGCCCACCATGAACAGGCACAGGAACGCATCGATGATCCCCAGCGGGTTCGCAAAGCTCTCGAGGATGCCGGACAGCATCGTCAACCCACTGCCTGGGCCTACCTGTTCGGGCGAGATGCGCGTCTTCGCGAAGAAATGCGTCGCGGCATAGATCAGCGACACCAGCACGATGGCGGCAACCGCGCCCGACTCGCGCGCGATGGCACTGTGCATGATGCCGCGCATCGCGGTCTCCTCGATGAGTGCGACCACGAGACCGCTGACGCAGGCCATGAGGATGAGCTTCGCCCAGTCCGCGGCACCGGGCACCAGCCCCGGCTTGAGCTCGCGCATGTCGAGCAGCACCATGGTCGCGAGCACGGGCAGCATGAGAACCGCGCCTAGCAGCAGCGCCTTGGCGAGCTCGCCGAAGAACTGGCGGGGCGACAGGGTGTATCCCAGGCTCGCTCGATCGGTCACTTGCAAACGTCGCGCGAGGAACACGAACCCGGCGAGGAAAGTGAGCATGGCGATACGGCTCGCCACTCGATGGAACTTCACTTCCAGTCCGGCCGACTGCAGCAGCAGCCAGGCCGGGTAGGTGAACAGCGCGATACCGGCCAGCGCCAGCGCGATCAGGCCGAGGAAGATCGCGAAGCTGCGCATGCGGGCGCTATTTTCTGTCGGCGGCGGGCGGGTCGGCGGCGGGCATGGGTACGGGCTTGTGGCCCTGCTGCTTCAGCAGCGCGAGCAGGCCGTCCTTGCCCACGAAGTGCAGCGTGCCCACCACGACCAGGTAATCCTGGTCTTCCTCGAGCAACGCTTCGATCTTCGGCATCCACTTGCGGTTGCGCACGCCTAACAACGCGTCGTAGAGGGCCGGGGACTTGGCTCGCTCCTTGACGAATTCCTTCTCGAGCGCCTGGAGGTCGGCGGTACGCCAGGCCGCGATGAGCTTGCCGAGGTCTTCTTCGAGATCCGGCGCGTCGTCTGCGGAATCGAGCAGGAAGCGTGTCTGCTCGGGAAACGTGCGCGCATCGAACACGCTGAGCTGGTCGATCACGGTCTCGAGACCGTCGATGGGTTTGCCATCGGTCTTGGCCCGCTCGGTGATCTGCATGTCGATGCCGAGGTTCGCGTCGAATCCCGTCCGCGTGAGTGCGAACTGCGTGAGCACCAGAGCCGCCGCCCAGGGCTCGAGCTTGGTGATCGCGGCCTCGGGCACGCCGAGATCGGCGGCCAGCTTGGAGACGCGCGCGTAATCTTTCTGGCCGACCACGTCGACCAGTGTCTTTTCGGCGGGCAGAGTGCCGTTCGAGGTGATGAACTGCACGGCCTCGAGCGGATTCATGTCGTCGAGATCGACCTCGAGCACCACGACCTTGGCGGCCTGGTAGGCACGCTCGAGCTGCTCGGGGAATTCCGCGTGCGCCTTGGGCAGAGCGTGCACGGAGCCTGCGAAGTACACGGTGTTGGTCTTGCCCTTGACCGTCCAGACCGAGGCCTCGCCGCGCGCGAGGGCCGAGTCCGGTACGCACGCGAGCAACAGCAGGCCAGCGAGGCCGCGCGTCAGGCCTCGCCGCAGCGCTTCAGGGAAGGTCATGCCACCGATTCTGCGGCAGTCAGGAAGTGCACGCCAGTGTCGATGGCGCCGTTGGAGTGGAGCGTGAGCAGGCGGTAGGCGGGCGGCAGCGTGTCGATGACGAAATCGTTCGACCGCGGCTGGAACTGCGCGCAAGTGGAAGGCGTCGCGAGTAGGCGCACGCCGCGACGCGCGCCTTCGAAAGCCTGGTGTACATGGCCCCAGACCACCGCCTTCACCTGCGGGTGGCTGTCGATGACGGACCAGAATTCATCGGCATTGGCGAGACCGACCGTGTCGAGCCAGCGGCTGTGCATGGCGACCGGATGATGATGCAGACACACCATGGCGTGGCGCTGGCGTGCCATGCCGAGTTCCTCGTCGAGCTTGGTGAGCTGCTCCACCGAGATGCGGCCGCCGGCCTGTTCGGGGACCACGCTGTCGAGCAGCACGATGCGCCAGGCGCCGATGTCCGCCGGACCATCTAGATCGAAGGGCGCGCCCGCGAGGGCGCTGCGCATCGGCGGCACGAAATCATGGTTGCCGGGAATGCACAGCACCGGCTTGCCGAAGCGCGCGAACAGCCGGCGAAAATGTTCGTAGCCCGCCGCATCATCCTGAACGAGATCGCCCGTGACCAGGATGGCGTCCGCGATGGCGAGATGACCCGACGCGTCCGCGAGGGTCCGCTGCAGCGTCTCGTAGCTGTTCACGCCGCGCAGCGTGGCTTTGACGTCGCCGAACAGATGCGGATCGGTGAACTGGATGACTCGAATTGCACTCATTCGATCGAACTCTACAAACAAGCCGGAGCGTTCCGGGTGATGTACTTCACGGCCCGATTCATGTCCCTGCGACGGGGTGAACCAGGTCGCAAACTACCCGGCGAAAATGTGAAGCCGCGTCGGTATATGGCGACTGAAAACCGCGACACGAACATTGGTAAATCCATGCCCGAAATTGGACCACTAACATCGTGATTGGTGCCGTGCACCGCCCTCCCGCAACGGGAACCGGGCGGTGTTTCACGCGAGCACACTTTTCAAACATCGCGCTCGCGAACCCCGCCAACCCTTCCCCGGCGCCGCTACTGCGTTAAAGTTCGCGCCATGAAACGACCGGGCAAGGCCGATCCCAGCCGACCGCGCGAGGATGGCTACGACTACAAGCGCGACTTCTACCGCAGCGACAGCGTCGCGGAAGACTATGATTTCCACCGCTTCAGCACGCCGGAACGCCAGAAGCGCAATGCTCGCAAGTGGGCCGCCATACGCAAGGCGCTGGCGCAGACCACGGGCGTGCGCACCATCCTCGATCTGCCTTGTGGCACGGGCCGGTTCACCGGCGCGCTGGCGCGCGAGGGTTTCGAAGTGGTGGGCAGCGACATATCGCTCGAGATGCTCAAGAAGGCGGCGACCATCCCCGATGGCCAACAGCGCGCGGTCCTCGGCTATCTGCAGGCCAATGCGGAACACCTGCCGTTGCGCGGGGACTCGCTCGATTGCGTGGTGTGCATCCGCTTCATGATGCACGTCGATCCCGCGACCCGCGTGCGCATGCTGCGCGAGTTCCATCGGGTTTCCAGACGGTGGGTGATCGTCGACTACCGACACAAGTACACCTTCCGCTACGTGCTCACGCACACCTTCGGCAAGCTCGGTCTGGGCCGAACGCCGTTGTCCCGCGTGTCGCGCGAGGATCTCGAACAGGAGTTCCGCGACGCGGGGTTCGCGATCCGGAGTGTGATCCGGGTGTCGACGCCGTTGCTGTCGGACAAATGGGTGGTGCTCGCCGAACGGGCGTAGGCGGGGCCGTTCTCCCCCGGATTCGCGGAAATTCCGCATCCGCGGTCGCTAGGGCGGCCCACAGGCACCCGACCATTTGGCGCGCAACGCCTGGCCAGCCTGTCGGCAGGACAGCTGACGAGACATTCATGCTCCGGCGGGAATGGTTTCATAGCCCGTTTTCGGTTGCCGGGGACCCCCGCCTGTCGGACAATGCGCGCCCTTTATGGATACCCCCGCCAGTACCCCCACCCGCCGCACGCTCGCCAACGCGATCCGCGCGCTCTCCATGGATGCCGTCCAGGCCGCGAACTCGGGACACCCGGGCGCGCCCATGGGCATGGCCGATATTGCCGAGGTGCTCTGGCGTGACGTGCTCAAGCACAACCCGGGCAACCCGAACTGGTGGAATCGAGACCGCTTCGTGCTGTCGAACGGCCACGCCTCGATGCTGCTGTACTCGCTGCTGCATCTGACCGGCTATCCACTGACCATCGACGACATCAAGAGCTTCCGCCAGCTCGGCGCGCACACGGCCGGTCATCCGGAGCGCGATGTCAGGCTCGGCATCGAAACGAGCACGGGCCCCCTGGGCCAAGGCCTCGGCAATGCGGTGGGCATGGCGCTCGCCGAGAAGTTGCTGGCCACGCAATACAACAAGGATGGCCTGGCGGTCATCGATCACCACACCTACTGCTTCGTCGGCGACGGGTGCCTCATGGAAGGCATCTCGCACGAGGTGGCTTCGCTCGCGGGCACGTTGAAGCTCGGCAAGCTCGTGGTGTTCTACGACGACAACGGCATCTCGATCGACGGCAAGGTGCAGGGCTGGTTCACCGACGACACGCCGAAGCGCTTCGAAGCATACGGCTGGCACGTGATCCGCAATGTGGACGGCCACGATTCCGACGCGGTCGCCGCGGCCATCAAGAAGGCGCGCAATCGCAAGGATCAGCCCTCGCTCATCATCTGCAAGACCACCATCGGTTGGGGCGCGCCTAACAAGCAGGGCACCAAGTCTGCGCACGGCGAGGCGCTGGGTCCCGATGAAGTCGCGTTGGCGCGCAAGACGCTGGGCTGGGATGCTCCGCCCTTCGTGATTCCCGAAGACATCGCGAGGGCGTGGGATCACCGTGAAGCGGGCGCGGCCTCCGAAAAGAAGTGGCTGCGCGTCTGGCGCCGCTACAAGCGCGAGCACGCGAACGAAGCCGCCGAACTCGAACGTCGCATGAAGGGCGACCTGCCGGCCGACTGGGCCGAGCTCACGCAGGCTGTCATGGCGGCGGGCGCCGCGGTCACGGGTTCCCAAGCTACGCGTGCGTCATCGCAGGTGGCGCTCAACGTGCTCGGCCCGAAGATGCCCGAGATGCTGGGCGGCTCGGCCGATCTCACCGGTTCGGTGAACACCAAGCGCAAGGATTCGGTCGATCTCACCGTCGACAATTTCAAAGGCAACTACGCGTACTACGGCGTGCGCGAATTCGGCATGACCGCCATCATGAACGGCCTCACCGTGCACGGTGGGTTCCGTCCGTACGGCGGCACCTTCCTGGTGTTCTCCGACTACGCGCGCAATGCCGTGCGCGTCGCGGCGCTCATGCACTGCCCGACCACGCTGGTGTACACGCACGACTCCATCGGGTTGGGCGAAGACGGCCCGACGCATCAACCGATCGAACACCTGGCTTCGCTGCGTGCGATGCCCAACCTGTACCTGTGGCGTCCCTGCGATGCGGTCGAATCAGCCGCGTCCTGGGTTGCCGCGCTCGAACGCAAGAACGGCCCGACGGCGCTCGTGTTCACGCGCCAGGGGCTGCCGCAGCAGTCGCGCACGCCCGAGCAGCTGGTTGCCTTGCGCAAGGGCGGATACGTGCTCATCGATTGCAATGGCCCGCCGGAAGCCATCGTCATCGCCACCGGGTCCGAAGTCGGACCGGCGGCCGATGCCGTCAAAGAACTCCAGGCGGCCGGCAAGCGTGTGCGCCTGGTGTCCATGCCGTGTACCGAAGCGTTCGATGCGCAGCCCGCGCCGTACCGTGAGAGCGTGTTGCCTGCGGCCGTGACGCGACGCCTCGCCATCGAAGCCGGCGCGACGCAATCCTGGTGGCGTTACGTCGGCTCGCAAGGTCGAGTCATGGGCATCGACGTGTACGGCATCTCCGGCAAGGGCCCGGATCTTTTCAAGCATTTCGGTCTGACAGCCACCGACGTGAAGGCGCAGGTCGAGCAGTTGCTCGGGTAAAACCACGGCAATTGCTCGCGCAAAAAAGACAGCGTGCTCGCGTAAGAAAGCGCGAGAAATTGCTCGCCTGACGACGCGACACTCATTTCCTGATTTTCAGTTTGTTTACGAAAGGAACGGGACAGATGGCCATTAAAGTAGGTATCAACGGTTACGGACGTATCGGCCGCAACATCCTGCGCGCGCTCTATGAAGCGAAGCGCAACAACGAAATCCAGATCGTCGCGGTCAATGACCTCGGCGACGCGCAGACCAATGCGCACCTGACGCAGTACGACACTGCGCACGGCAAGTTCCCCGGCACCGTGAGCGTCGAAGGCGACTCCATCGTCGTCAACGGCGACAAGATCAAGGTATTCGCGCAGCGCGATCCGTCGAAGATCGATTGGGCATCGGTCGGCGCCGAGTACGTGTTCGAGTCCACCGGCTTCTTCACCACCAAGGCCGATGCGGGCAAGCACCTGGCTGGCGGCGCGAAGAAGGTCGTGATCTCGGCCCCGGGCGGCAAGGATGTCGATGCCACGGTCGTCTACGGCGTGAACCACAACGTGCTGAAGAAAGAGCACACGGTCATCTCCAATGCCTCGTGCACCACGAACTGCCTCGCGCCGCTCGCGAAGGTGCTGAACGACAAGATCGGCATCGTGAATGGCCTCATGACCACGATCCACGCGTACACCAATGACCAGCGCCTGACCGACGTCTATCACGAGGACATCCGTCGCGCGCGTTCGGCCACGATGAGCATGATCCCGGCCAAGACCGGCGCCGCCGCGGCCGTGGGCCTGGTGCTGCCCGAGCTCAAGGGCAAGCTCGACGGCTTCGCCGTGCGCATCCCGACCATCAACGTGTCGCTGGTCGACCTGTCGTTCGTCGCCAAGCGCGCCACGACGGTGGAAGAGATCAACAAGGTCATCAAGGAAGCCGCTGAGGGCGCCATGAAGGGCGTGCTCGCGTACACCGAGAAGCAGCTGGTCTCGATCGACTACAACCACGATCCGGCTTCGTCCACGTACGACGCCACCATGACGCGCGTCAGCGAAGGCACGCTGGTCAAGGTGTGCTCGTGGTACGACAACGAGTGGGGTTTCTCGAACCGCATGCTCGACACCACGATCGCCTGGTCGAAAGCGTCCTGAGTCGCGACATGAACGTGTTGCGCATGGCGGACCAGGACCTCCGCGGCAAGCGGGTGCTGATCCGTGAGGATCTGAACGTCCCGGTGGATGACGGCAGGGTCACCAGCGACGCGCGCATCCGCGCGTCGCTGCCCACCATCAAGCTGGCGCTCGAGAAAGGCGCGAAGGTGTTCCTCACCTCGCATCTCGGCCGGCCGGAAGAGGGTGTCTACGCGGACGAGTTCTCGCTGGCGCCCGTGGCGACACGGCTGTCGGAACTCCTCGGCAAGAACGTCCCGCTTCGCAAGGACTGGCTCGCGGGCGTCGACACCGAGCCCGGCACTGCCGTGCTGCTCGAAAACGTGCGCTTCAACAAGGGCGAGAAGAAAGACAAGGAAGACCTCGCGAAGCAGATGGCCGCGCTGTGCGACGTGTTCGTCATGGACGCGTTCGGCACCGCGCACCGCGCCGAGGCTTCCACGCACGGCGTCGGCAAGTTCGCCAAGGTCGCGTGCGCAGGACCGTTGCTCGTCGGTGAGCTCGAAGCGCTCGAACGTGCGCTGGCCAAGCCGGCGCGTCCCATGGTGGCCATCGTCGCGGGCAGCAAAGTCTCGACCAAGCTCACGGTGCTCGAGTCGCTGCTGGGCAAGGTCGACAAGCTCATCGTCGGCGGTGGCATCGCGAATACGTTCCTGGCGGCCACTGGCGTGAACGTCGGCAAGTCACTGCAGGAAGCGGAGATGCACGACATCGCGCGCAAACTGCTCGAACAGGCGAAGGCGCGTGGCGCCGAGATCCCGCTGCCCACCGACGTGGTGGTGGCGAAGGAGTTTGCGGCCACGGCGCATGCCGACGTGCGCAGCATCCACGAAGTGCGGGCCGACGAGATGATCCTCGACATCGGTCCGGATACCGCGGAGCGCCTCGGAAAGATCCTGCAAACCGCGGGCACCATCGTCTGGAACGGCCCCGTGGGCGTGTTCGAATTCGATCAGTTCGGCGAAGGCACCAAGGCCATCGCGCAGGCCATTGCGCAGTCGCCGGCGTTCTCGTTGGCGGGTGGCGGTGACACGCTCGCGGCAATCGAGAAGTACGGCGTCGAAGAAGGCATTTCGTACATCTCGACCGGCGGCGGCGCATTCCTCGAGTTCGTCGAGGGCAAGACGCTGCCGGCCGTGGCGATGCTCGAGTCCCGCGCGAGATAGTAGATAGCGCCGCATGGACCGTCGCGTCGCGTTGGCCGTGTTGCTCCCGGTGGCGGCCACCACGACGTCGGCGGCTCCGCGTTCTGAGCCGACTAGCGGCCGACGCTCGACCTCAGCTCGCGAAATCCTTCCACCTTCACCAGCTTGTCCATCGCCAGCCGCAGCGGCTCGGGCGGCGCGATCAGCTTGCGGGTGTTGAGATCCAGCCAACCGCCCGTGCTCGTGACCACCGCGCAACGCTTGCCGTCGGCGTGTGCGAACTCGTTGCGGATCATGAACCGGCTGCCGTCGGGCGCGAGCCCCGCGCAGGCGAAGCTGACGCGGATTTCCTGCAGCAGCTTCACCTCGCGGAAGTACTCGATCTCGTCCTTCATCACCACCGGCCCGATGCGCATGCGCAGCATGTCATCGGCGGTGAAGCCGCTTTCCGAGAAGTACATCATGCGCACGTCGGCGGCACGATCGAGATACGACGTGTTGGCCATGTGCGAGTTGTAGTCCATGTCGCGCCAGCCGGCGGTCAGGACCTTCTCGAACTTCTGCATGACTACTTGATCGCCGAATAGTCCGTCGCGTCCATGAACACCGAGTCCACCTTCTCGACGATCTTGCCGTCCTTCTGTGAATCCTCGGAGATCTTCTTCCACTCCGGGTCGGCGCCGAACTCGGCCCAGTTCACCTTGGCCTGCTCGCGGCTGGCGTGCGAGATGATGTAGATCAGGGTGTTCTCGCTGGCCGGGGCATCCTGCGGCACCCAGTAGCCGACGTTCGTCATGCCATGTTTCTCGAAGACCCGTCGCGTGTGGTCGCGGAAGCGCTTGTGCAGGGCGTCGAGGCGGCCCGGAAAAGTGTGATACGTGCGCATTTCGAAGACGCGCTTCGGTGGCGCGTCGGCCGCGCGCAATGCCCCATTCGCGAACACCAGGCCGGCGCCCAGCACGATTCCGACAACCAGGAAATTCCAGCGAGACTTGAACATCCGAACATCCCCTTCGAGTGAAAATACGGCCGGGATTATGCGCCACGCGACGTTTTCACATGGCAGAATGCGCGTCCCATGCCAGAACGCCAGATGCACTCACGCACCAAGATCGTCGCGACCTTGGGCCCCGCCACAGATTCCATCGATGTACTGACCGAGATGGTCCGCGCGGGCCTCGACGTCGCGCGCGTCAACTTCTCCCACGGCAAGCACGAAGAGCACGGTCGCCGCATCGACCTCGTGCACGAAGCCGCGCGCCGCGCCGGCCGCTACGTGGGCATCCTCGCCGATCTCGGCGGGCCGAAGATCCGCATCGAGAACTTCGTCAACAAGAAGGTGGACCTCAAGGACGGCCAGGCCTTTGCGCTCGACACCGCGCACGACATCAATGCCGGCGATGAGACCGTCGTCGGCTGCGCGTACAAAGACCTGCCGAAGGACGTGAAGCCGGGCAACATCCTGCTGCTCAACGACGGACTCATCACTCTCGAGGTCACCCAGGTCTCGGGCACGCGCATCGACACCAAGGTGATCGCGGGCGGTGAGCTCTCGAACCGCAAGGGCGTCAACCTGAAAGGCGGCGGCATTTCCGCGCCGGCGTTGACGGACAAGGATCTCGAGGACATCAAGTTCGCCGTGGGCCGTGGCGTGGATTACGTCGCCGTGTCGTTCGCGCGCGATGCCAAGGACATGAACGATGCGCGCGACCTCGTGCGCAAGGCCGGCGGTCACGCGCACCTGTGCGCCAAGATCGAACGGCACGAAGCCATCCGGAATCTCACCGAGATCATTGAAGCCTCCGATGCGCTCATGGTCGCCCGCGGCGATCTCGCGGTGGAGATGGGCTACGCCGAAATCACCGGCCTGCAGAAAACCATCATCCACGAGTCGCGCACGCGCAATAAGGTGGTGATCACGGCCACGCAGATGATGGAGTCCATGATCTCCGCGCCCGTGCCCACGCGTGCCGAAGTCTCCGACGTTGCGAACGCGGTGATGGACGGCACGGACGCGGTGATGCTCTCCGCCGAAAGCGCGGTGGGCAAGTACCCCGTCAAGGCCGTGCAGGCGATGGAAGAAATCATCAACGCCGCCGAGAAATACCAGCTCACGCACAACCGCGTGCGTCATCGCGTCGAAGGCATGGTCGATCGCACCGAAGAGGCGATCGCGATGGCGGTGATGTACACGGCCAACCACATGAAGGTGCGCGCCATCGTGGCGCTCACCGAGTCCGGCACGACTCCGTTGTGGATGTCGCGTTCGCGCGCTGACATCCCCATCTACGCGTTCACGCGGCATGAGTCGACGCGCCGACGCGTCACGCTGTATCGCGGTGTGTATCCGGTGCCTTTCGACATTCCGGAAGTGCGCACCGCCGAGTTGTTCCGCGCCATCCTCACGCTGATGCTGCAGCTCGAGCTGGTGGACAAGGGCGACATGGTCATAGTCACCAAGGGCGAGCTCGCCGGCATTACCGGTGGCACCAACGCGCTGACCATCCTGCGCGTGCCCAAGGACTGAGCGAACCCGAATGAAGTGGCTGCGCTGGCTGCGATGGACCTTGATCGTCATCGTAGTCGTCGCGGTACTGGGTTTCGGTGCCGCTTGGTGGGTGATGCACCAGAGCCTGCCGCGGATCGACGGGGTCGTCTCCGTCGAAGGCCTCGCGGCGCAAACGCTCATCGAGCGTGATTCGCGCGGCATCCCCGTCATCAGCGCTTCGTCGCGTGCCGATCTTGCCTTCGCGACTGGTTACGCGCATGGCCAGGATCGCTTCTTCCAGATGGATCTCTCGCGTCGCCTCGCCGCCGGCGAGCTCAGTGAGCTCTTCGGCGACGTCGCGCTCAAGACCGACCGGCAGAAACGACGCTTCGGTTTCCGCGCCGTGGCGCGCCGCGTGATCGAGACCACGCCCGCCGCCGAACGCGAGATCGTCGCGGCGTACGCGCGCGGCGTGAATGCCGGCGTCGCCAGCCTCGAAGCCCGTCCCTGGGAATACCTGCTCCTGCGTGCGCAGCCGCGCGAGTGGCTGCCGGAGGATTCGGTGCTCGTGGTGCACTCCATGTGGTGGCAGTTGCAATGGGGCCCGCTGCGCGACGAGCTCGACCGGCGCCGGTTCGAACGCGCGCTGTCGAAGCAGGGCGCCGAGGACGCTCATGCGTTGATCACCTTCGTGTTCGCCGGTCACTCCGACTGGGACTCGCCCAACTACGGCAAGGAGGCGCAATGCGTGTTGGCCGCGTGCACGGACTCCGCGCGCGTACTCACGCAGCCGTTCCCGGCGCTCCTGAAATTTTCCGGCCCCGTGAAGATCGCCGCGGACGAGGAGGCCAAGCCTGGCAGCAACAGCTGGGCGGTCGCAGGCCCGCACTCACGGTCGGGCGTGGCGCTGATCGCGAACGACATGCACCTCGACCTGGGCGTGCCCGCGGTCTGGTATCCCGCGCGATTGAAGATGAGTAGTGAGGGGCTGGACATCACGGGTGTGACACTGCCCGGTACGCCGGCCGTCGCGGCAGGCTCGAATGGCCAGATCGCCTGGGGCTTCACCAACAGCTATGGCGATTTCTCCGATGCGCGCTGGGGCAAATGCCCAGGCGCGGACAATGGTGCCGACTACGTGACGCGCACCGAGACGATCAAGGTGAAGGGCGGGGACGACGTGCAGGTCGATTACCATGACCTGAAGAACGGTGGACCGGCGGATGGCGTGGTGCTCGACGGCGAAGACTACGCCGACGACGTGAAAAGCGGCGACTGCCTGCAGGCCGCGTGGCTCGCGACGCGTCCGGAGGCCACCAACTTCGGGCTGCTCTCGCTGGAACACGCGCGTGGCATCGACGATGCGCTGGGCATGGCGCCCGGCATCGGCATCCCCGGTCAGAACATGGTCGTCGGCGACGCCGGTGGCCGCATCGCGTGGACACTGTTGGGCCGCGTGCCGCGCGGCACGGGTCCCGACCGCCTGTTCGGCCCGCAGGAATATCGCGACGCCACCGACCATCCGCGCATCGCCGACCCGCCCGTGGGCCGATTGTGGACGGCGAATCAGCGCGTGGTCGCGGGCGATCTCGAGGCCGTCATGGGCGACGACGAAGTGGACGTCGGCGCGGGCGGCTATGACATCGGCGCGCGCGCGCGCCAGATACGCGACGACCTGCTGGGTCTCACGAAGCCCGCGACCGAAGCCGACATGCTGGGCATCCAGCTCGACTCGCGCGCGCTCTTCCTCGCGCGCTGGCGCGACCTGGTGCTCGGCCTCATCGACGAGGACGCCATGCAGGGCAACGAACAGCGTCGCGCCTTCCGCGCCGTAGTGAGCGAGTGGGTGGCGCAGGCCAGGCCCGACTCGACCGGATACCGGCTGGTGCGCGCGTTCCGT
>DATLDQ010000048.1:0-159446 GCA_035525785.1 Steroidobacteraceae bacterium
GTGGAGATTTCGTATGGGCAAGGTAATCGGCATCGATCTGGGAACCACCAATTCCTGCGTCGCCATCATGGACAGCGGCAAGCCGCGCGTCATCGAGAACAGCGAAGGTGATCGCACCACGCCGTCGATCGTCGCGTTCACAAAGGACAACGAGGTGCTGGTCGGTCAGTCCGCTAAACGACAGGCAGTTACCAATCCGCAAAACACACTATTTGCGGTGAAGCGCCTCATCGGCCGCAAGTTCGATGACGCCGTCGTGCAGAAGGACATCAACATGGTGTCCTACAAGATTTCCAGGGCCGACAACGGCGACGCCTGGGTCGAGGCCCAGGGTGAGAAGAAAGCGCCGCCGGAAATTTCCGCGCGCGTGCTCATGAAGATGAAGAAAACGGCGGAGGATTTCCTCGGCGAGGAAGTCACCGAGGCCGTCATCACCGTGCCTGCCTACTTCAACGACTCGCAGCGCCAGGCGACCAAGGACGCGGGCCGCATCGCCGGCCTCGAAGTGAAGCGCATCATCAACGAGCCCACCGCGGCCGCGTTGGCCTACGGCCTCGACAAGGCCGGCAAGGATCGCAAGATCGTGGTGTACGACCTGGGTGGCGGCACGTTCGACGTGTCGGTCATCGAGATCGCGGAGATCGACGGTGAGCGCCAGTTCGAAGTGCTGTCCACGAACGGCGATACGTTCCTGGGCGGTGAAGACTTCGACAACCGCATCATCAACTTCCTCGCGGATGAATTCCTCAAGGAGTCCGGCGTCGACGTACGCAAGGATCCGCTCGCCGTGCAGCGCCTGAAGGAAGCCGCCGAGAAGACCAAGATCGAGCTGTCTTCGAGCCAGCAGACCGATGTGAACCTGCCGTACATCACGGCCGATGCGTCGGGCCCGAAGCATCTCAACATCAAGATGACGCGCGCCAAGCTCGAGTCGCTGGTCGAGGACCTGGTCAAGAAGACCATCGAGCCCTGTCGTATTGCGCTCAAGGATGCCGGTGTGGGCACGCAGGACATCGCCGAGGTCATTCTCGTCGGTGGCCAGACGCGCATGCCACTCGTGCAGAAATACGTGAAGGAGTTCTTCGGCAAGGATCCGCGCAAAGACGTGAACCCCGACGAGGCGGTCGCCGTGGGCGCCGCGATCCAGGCGGGCGTACTCGCCGGTGACGTCAAGGACGTGCTGCTGCTCGACGTGACGCCGCTGTCCCTCGGCATCGAGACCGAAGGCGCGGTGGTCGACAAGATCATCGAGAAGAACACCACCATCCCGACCAAGGCGACCAAGGTGTACTCGACGGCGTCGGACGGCCAGCCGGCCGTGACCATCCACGTGTTGCAGGGCGAGCGCACGCGCGCCGCCGACAACAAGTCGCTGGGCAAGTTCGACCTCACGGACATTCCGCCGATGCCGCGCGGTCAGCCGCAGATCGAGGTGACGTTCGACATCGATGCCAACGGCATCATGCACGTGTCCGCGAAAGAGAAGACCACGGGCAAGGAACAGAAGATCATCATCAAGGCGTCTTCGGGTCTGTCCGAGGACGAGATCAAGCGCATGGTGGCCGACGCCGAGGCGCACGCCGAGGAAGACAAGAAGGTCAAGGAGCTGGTCGAGTCGCGCAATCGCGGCGAGCAGGTCATCCACTCGGTCGAGAAGTCGCTCAAGGATCTCGGCGACAAGGTGGACGGCGGCGAGCGCGGCAAGGTGGAATCCGCGATCTCGGATCTGCGCAGCGCCCTCAAGGGCGACGACAAGGCGGCCATCGACAAGAAGTTCGAGGCGCTGGTCGGCGCGGCTGGCAGCCTCATGCAGCAGGCGCAGGCCGCTCAAGGCGGTGGCGCGGGTCCGGATGCGTCGGCAGGCGATGGCGCCAGTGCCGGCGGTTCTTCTTCGGGCAAGCCCAACGACGACGCGGTGGATGCCGAGTTCGAGGAAGTGAAGGACAAGAAGAAGGGCTGATAGTCAGGAGCCCCTCCTCGCGAGGGGCTCTTTCCGGGAGAGGCAACAGCCCACATGGCGAAGCGTGACTACTACAAGGTGCTGGACGTTCCACGCACCGCGACGGAAGCCGACATCAAGAAGGCTTATCGTCGCTTGGCCATGAAATACCACCCGGACCGCAATCCCGGTGACAAGGAGGCCGAAGAGAACTTCAAGGAAGCCAAGGAGGCTTACGAAGTTCTCTGCGAGGCCGACAAGCGCGCGGTCTACGATCAGCACGGTCACGCGGGCATCGATGCCCAGCGCAATGCCGGCGGCCGCGGCGGGTTCCAGGGTTCCGATGCTTTCGGTGAGATGTTCGGCGAGATGTTCGGCGACATCTTCGGCGGGGGCCGGCGTGGCGCCGGTGGCCGCCAGGTGTTTCGCGGCGCCGACCTCAAGTACGAGCTCGAGCTCGAGCTCGGGCAGGCGGTGTTCGGGCATTCGTCCGAGATCGACGTTGCCAAGCTCACGGAGTGCGACACCTGCGGCGGCAGCGGCGCAGCCAAAGGCCACAAGCCAACCACCTGCGAGACCTGCAATGGCGCGGGCCAGGTGCGCATTTCCCAGGGCTTCTTCCAGCTGCAGCAGCCGTGTCCGCATTGCCGCGGCACCGGCAACATCATCAAGAATCCCTGCGACACCTGCCTCGGGCAGGGTCGCGTGCGTCGGTCGAAGCGCCTGTCGGTAAAGATTCCCGCGGGTGTGGACACGGGCGACCGCATCCGGCTGTCGGGCGAAGGCGAGGCGGGCCGCAACGGCGGTCCGCCAGGTGACCTGTACGTCGAGATCCACGTGCGCGAGCACGAGATCTTCGAGCGCGACGGCGAAAATCTTTCTTGCCAGGTGCCCGTGACCTTCGCCACGGCGGTGCTCGGCGGCAGCGTCGAGGTGCCCACACTCGATGGAGCCGTGTCGCTCAAGATTCCGGCGGAGACGCAGTCGGGCCGTGTGTTCCGGCTGCGCGACAAGGGCGTCAAACCCGTGCGCGGTGGCGCGCGTGGCGATCTCTTCTGCACCGTGGTCGTCGAGACGCCGGTGAATCTCAATGGCGAGCAGAAAGACCTGCTGCGTCAATTCGAGGAATCCTTGCAGAAGGGCGGCAAGAAGCATGCACCGCGTGGCGATAGCTTCTTCGAAGGCGTCAAGCGGTTCTTCTCGAGCGAACCCAGCTGAATGGGGACAGCTGAATGGGGACAGATTTATTTGGGCCAGCTGGCATCCAGCCCAAATAAATCTGTCCCCTTATCGTCCCTCATTGTTCCAGCCGAAGGCCGAGCGCCGCGCGCAATTCCGACCGGGCCTCCGCGAGCTCCTCGTTGAATTGCGGCGACCCCGACAGCGCATCGAGGACCCAGCGGGCCGCGAACTTTCCGGCCGCGAGGTCGCTCGGGAAATGCACGCCGCAGACCATGCGCTGGCGCGCGAATGCTTCGGCGCGCGCTTCGAGGTCGAGCCCACGCTCCGGCACCATGCTTTCGAGCAGATAGGCCATCGCCCAGCCGTACGCCGAATGGCCGCTGGGGTACGAGAGATCGCCCCTCACGTTCTCGATACAGGGTTGCAAACGCGGCTCGATCTCGTAGGGACGCAGCCGGCGGAAGTGATCCTTGACAGCCCGCACGTAGATGCGCACGTCGTCCTCGACGCGCTGCGCGAGCTTTTCGACGTGCGGTAGTTCGGGAGGATCGCTCGCATCGAAGCCGAGCGCGTCATAAAAGCGCACGATTTTCGTCTTGCGATCGGCCTGTGCCGCAGCCACCTCGGCCGGGGTGCGTGCGCTCTGCAGCGCCAGCAAATCATCGAGCTCACGGCGGGTCCTGGCGGAGTCAGGCGCCGGCGGCGCGGCGAAGCGCGCGACGAATTCCGCCGGGACCGGCGGCAGGAAGCGCGTTGCGTATTCGTCGTGCCAGCGCCAGGACGCGCCCGCGGCGACCGCCAGCGCGACAACTCCCGAGGCCCAACGTGCGCGGATCTTCATCCGCGCAGAATACGTCAGCCGCCTTCCGCGGGCAGTCGCGCCGTGGCGGCGTCGATGGGCACGGTCGCGCGGCACTTGACGCCCGCGGGCACCTTGGTTTCCGGGTTCGGTACTTCGACGAACACGCCAAAGGTGCCGCTGGCGGCGTCGATGAGCGAGTCGATGACCACCACGGTGCCTTGCACGCGCGGTACCGCGGGAAGTTCCGGCACGACCTGCACATTCATCCCCTTCTTCACCTTGCCGAACGCAGTGCGCGGCATGATGAGGTGAACGCGCAGCGGGTCCAGCTGCGCGAGTTTGAGGATCGGTTTCTTGGGATCGCCGGGCTCGATGACCTCACCCACGTACATGAGCTGATCGGCGACCACGCCGTTGAAAGGAGCGCGGATCGAGCGGCGCGCGAGCAGGGCGGACTGCTCGTCCGCTTCGAGCGAGGCGACGTGTCGGTTGTCCTGCGCCAGCTGCACTTCCGCCTTGGCGGAGCGCATCTCGCCCTCGGCGTCGTCGCGCTCCTGCCCCGACATGAGCTTGTCGGCATGCATGTCGCGCTTGCGCTCGTACTTGCGCTTGGCGTACTCGTACTTCGTCTGCGCGACGGCTTCCTCGCCTTCCATGATGGCGCGGTAGCGCGCCGACTCCGCCGTGGCGCGTTCTGCGCTGGACTCGAGCAGCACCAGCACCTGTCCCTTCTGCACCTTGTCGCCGCGCCGCGCCGCGATCTTCTCGATGCGGCCGCCCACGGTGCTGCGCAATTCGATGGTTTGCGTCGGCTCGATGAGGCAATCGAAGGTCGCGGCCGCCTGCGCGCCGCCGGCGAGACCGATGAGCGAGAGCGTGAGCAGTGTTTTCATTTCGAATCTGGTCAATTGGGATCACCCGCGAACGCCAGCTGCGCCTGGAGTCTCTTGTCCTGCGCGAGCGTATCGAGACGGATGCGCGCATTGTGACGCTCGGCTACCGATTGCGCGAGCCGCACCAGCCAGCGCGCCAGCCGCGGCGGCAGCTCGCCACCTCGCACGAGCTTCGCGACGGCCGCCTTCGCGGTGGGCACGTAGCGCGAGAACACCTCGTCCTCGAGACAGAACACTGCTTCGACCGTGCCGGCTTCTCCCTGGCGGGCACTGCGGCCGAAGAGCTGCCGGTCGACGCGCGCGGTGTCATGGAACTCGGTGAGGATCACGTGCAATCCGCCGAGTTCGCTGACCGACGCGGCGAGCTTGATGTCGGTGCCGCGGCCCGCCATGTTCGTGGCCACGGTGATGCGTCCGGCCTGGCCGGCGTCGGCGACGATGGCGGCTTCCTCGCCATCCTGCCGCGCATTGAGCACGCGAAAGGTGGCGCCACGCTTCTCGAGATAACCCGCGAGCTGCTCCGATGCCTCCACCGAGCGCGTGCCGACGAGCACCGCGCGTCCTTCACGACTGACGGCAAGCGCGCGCTCCGCCACCGCTTCCCAGCGCGCCTCTACCGTCGCGAGGCAACGATCGGCGAGCCGCCGGCGCCGGCTGGGCTTGTGCGTGGGAATCTTCAACACGTCCAGCGAGTAAACGCGGCGCAGCTCGGTGCGCACTTCGGCGGCCGTGCCCGTCATGCCGCCCAACAACAGGTAACGGCGGAAGAAGCGCTGATAGGTCATGCGTGACAACGTGCGGCGCTGACCCGAGGCCTTGCAGCCTTCCTTGGCTTCGATCATCTGGTGCAGCCCGCGCTCCCAGGAGCGGTCGGGCATCACGCGTCCCGTGGATTCGTCGACGATCTGCACCTTGTCGTCGGCGACGATGTACTGCTGGTCGCGATGGAATGCGTGAAGCGCGCTCAGCGCCTTCTCGATGAGCTCATGCCGCCACGTGGCCGAACGCCAGACGCCCGCAAGATCGCGCGTGGCCTCGGCCACCCGCAGGCTGCCGTGGTCGGTGATGCGTATCTCGCGATGCGACGACAATTCGAAGTCGCGCCCCTGTTCGAGTTCGCGCGCCACGCGCACGGCGGAGCTGAACAGCGCGGCTTCCTCCTCGCCCGGTTCCTCGGTCTCGGAGAGGATCAGCGGCGTTCGCGCCTCGTCGATGAGCACGCTGTCGGCCTCGTCGACGATGGCCACGTGCAGACCACGCAGCAGCATGGGCGGCGCGGCACGTGCGCCGCGCAATTTGCGGATGCGCAGGCGCGACTGCGCCAGGCCGCCGGCCGCGAGACGATCCTTGAGGTAGTCGAACACCACCTCCTTGTTGGAGACGTACACGATGTCGCGCGCGTACTGCTCGCGGCGTTGCTCGGGCTTCACATCGGCAGAAATCGCGCCTACCGACAGACCCAGAGAGGTGTACAGCGGCAGATTGCTCCCGGCGTCGCGCGTGGCCAGGTAGTCATTCACCGTGATCACGTGCACCGCGGCGCCGGCGCCGGCCGCGGTGCAGGCGGCAAGCGTTGCCACGAGCGTCTTGCCTTCGCCGGTCGCCATTTCGGCGATGCGACCCTGCAGCAGCGCCCAGCCGCCGATGAGCTGCACGTCGTGATGACGCATTCCGAAGATGCGGCGCGACGATTCACGTACGACCGCGAACGCGCGGGCGACGAGCGCGTCCTCGAAGCCGTGCCGACGCATGTCGCGGCACGCCGCCTGGAACCGCGCGAGCAGGCCAGCGTCATCGAGCGCCCGGACTTCCGGCTCCTGCGAGTTGACTGCGGCGACGAACTTCTTCAGCCGCCAGTGCGCGAGCTCGGGCCGCGGAAGCTTCGATACCAGGCCACGCAGGAAGTCCTCGAACTTGCCCTCGCGCGGATCGCTGCGCTCGAGGTACAGGCCGTCGCCCAGCTCGATGCCGCTGCGGCGAAGCAATACCGCGGCTCCCGCGTGGACGCTAGACATCGAAGCGGCTCAGGAAGAGCTGGCGGATGCGGCGATACCACTGGTGCGCCAGCGGCTCGTACTGGTGCTCGAACCGGACGTGGACGTGCGTGCCGAACCGTTCCGGCCGTATCTCGCCGCCGAGGTCCAGGTCGAACAGGAAGACACGTTGCAGTAGTTTGGTGCCGTTCTGGTCCTGCGGATCGACGGCGATCGCGCCGCCGCCCGTGGTGCCGAGCGCGGCGGAAGGCAATTCGTCCACGGCGCCCGGCATGGCGCGCACCGTCGGCACGCGATGGATGGAGTCGATGTCGTCGGCCACCCGCAGCTCGGCGCGCGTCAGCTGGCTGCGCACGAGGTCGATGTCTTCCTGGGTCACGGCCACGCGCGCGATGAGTTGCGCGCGGTCGAGCAGGTAACCGAGCAGTTCGCCCTTCTTGTAGCGCGTGCCGGGCATGTCGGTGTCGCGCGGTGCGACCAGCACGCCATCGCTTTCCGCCACCACGATCAATCGCGAGTGCTGTTCCTCGGCATGGCGCAGCCGCCGCCGGTACTGGCCCAGCTGTTGCAGGACCACTTGCGCGGCCGCAGGTTCGGTAAATGCCTGTGCGTCGTAGCGGGCCTGGTATTCATCGACCGACGCGCGCGCCGCCGCGAGCTCGGCGTCCAGCTTCGAGTCGGCGAGCAGCGCTAGGGGCGCGCCGCGCGACACGCGTGTGCCCGGCGGCACCAGCCATTCCTGGAATTCACCTTCGACTCCGGCGCGCAGCAGCGATCTCTCCGGCAACCACACCACGCCCTGCGCCTGTGTGCGCAGCGGCAGGGGTACGAACACCGCGATGGCGACCATGGCCGCCGCGGCTCCGAGAGCGAAGCGCGTGGCGCGTGCGCGGACACGCGCCAGTGACGGGCTCGTGCGGATGTGCTTCGCGGCCTTGTAGATGGGCATGCCGAGAAACTGGAACAGCGCCCAGAGCGCCAGCAGCACACCGAAGATGAAGAACTGATCCGCGATGAACAGGATGATGCCGATCGTGACGAGGATGCGATAAAACCACGAGGCCACGGTGTAGCCCGCCATCCAGCGCTTCTCGGCCGGGGTGTCCGCAGGGTCGTCGAGGCCGTGTGCACGGAAGAGGTAGCGGTCGACCAGCCAGGTGCAGTAACGCTGGCCGCGCTGGGCGAGGTTCGGCATGTCGATGAGGTCGCAGAAGATGTAGTAGCCGTCGAATCGCAGCAACGGGTTGCCATTCACGAGCACCGTCGAGACACCCGCGACCAGCATGATGTTGAAGCAAATCGCGCGCGCGAACCCCGGCTCGAGCAGTATCCAGAAGTAGAGCGCGATGGCCGCTATGAAAGTTTCCACCAGCATGCCCGCGGCGGCCACGACACCACGCTGCGTCCGGCTCGCAAACGCCGAGGATGACGAGCTGTCCACGTAGGGCACGGGCGCAAACACCAGGAACATCACGCCCATGTCGGTGACGGCGCCGCCCCAACGCTTGGTCGCGGCGCCATGGCCAAGCTCGTGCAGTATCTTGATCGGAACGTAGAGCAGCGCGATCAGCGTCAGATTCTGCGCCGACAGCAGGCGGTCCGACATGTTCTCCGACAGCGCGGACCAGTGTTGCGCGGCCAGCGCGATCGCCGGTAAGACCATGGCGAGCCAGACAACTGCGCCCGTGCGGCCGAACACGCGGCTCAACCACGGCGACCACCGTGTGAGCAGCGCATCCGGGTTCAGCAGCGGGATGCGGATGGACATCGGATTGCCCACCCGCTGCTTCCACCATCCGCGCCGCTGCTTGCGGAATCGCTCGAATACCTGCGTGGCGTCGGGCGGGACGTCACAGTGGAGCAGGTCGTTGGCGTGCAGCTGCGACAGCAACTCCACCACTTCGTTCTGCGTGGGCGTGTCGTCGCCGCCCGCGCGGCAAGCACGGTCCCAGAGCTCCTGCACGGTGTGCACGCCGTCCATGCCACGTACCAGCGAGTAGGCGCCGGGCGTCAGTCGATGGAACTTGCCGCCGCTCACGTCCTGCACCACGTGCCAGGGTTGCCCGCGGTACAGGTGGCGCGTGAAGCGCACCTGCGCCAGTAGTTTGGGCCGCAGCTGCGCCACGTTGTGCCACGAGGGACTGAATATGGAGCGTGCCATTCCGCTGCCGGCCTACGGCATCCACTTCCACAGGGAGAGGCGCAGCCAGTCGGTGAAGCCGTGCGTGAGGATCCACCAGAGGCGCCGTTCGCCGACGCTCACTTTGCCCACTCCCTGCATGCCCGGTCGCAGGTTGGGCGGCAACCGGGAAAGTTGCGCCTCGACGCGGAAGTAGTTCTGGCCGTCGGTGGCGGTGGCCACCGGCGTCACCTTGGTGACCTTGAAGGGCAACGCGTCTCCCGCGATGCCCGATATGAGCAGGTGGCCGGTCTGCCCGGTGTGCACATTGCCGATGTCCGTCTCGTCCACCTGCAGCACCACGCGGTAGTCGTCGAGCGGCGCGATCTCGAACAGTTTCTTGCCGAGCTCCACCGGCGAGCCGATGAGCTGGCTGAGATCGCCGGAGATCACGATGCCGTCGAACGGGGCCAGCACGCGCGCGCGCGCCAGCTTCTCCTCGACCAGCGCGAGCTCGGCCTGTGCCTCCTCGACCTGCGCGCGGACGATCTGCACCTGCGTGAGCTCGTGCGTCGCCATGGCTTCGCGCAATTCACGCAGATGCTGTTCGCGCTCGGCGTTCCAGCGATCGCGTTCGAGCCTGAGGTCGCGATCTTCGAGCAGGCACAGCGGTTGACCCTTGCGCACGATGTCGCCGGCGCGCACGTAGCTCTGCGCCACGAAGCCCTCGAATGGCGCGACCGCGGCGCGCTGGATCTCGCCTTCGATGATGGTCTTGGCACGTACCTGGTAGTCGGTTTCGATGAACACCAGTACCGCCACCAACAGCAGCGACAGCGAGCCGAAGAACTTCCAGACGAGATGACGCGGACCGAAAAACCGCGTGAGCAAGGCGCGTACATCGTCCACGAGTCGCGCGAGGAAGCCGCGTTCGGCGTTGCGCTTGTGCTCGATGACCGACGGCAGCAAGCCGGCCAATG
Source organism: Steroidobacteraceae bacterium (assembly GCA_035525785.1). GTDB lineage: Bacteria > Pseudomonadota > Gammaproteobacteria > Steroidobacterales > Steroidobacteraceae > CADEED01. Next base: position 9,910 of record DATLDQ010000048.1, read on the forward strand.
CCTCGAGCCAGGCGATGTCCGCATCGGTGATGCGCCGTGGCGCCGACTGCTGCACGGTCAGCAGCCCGACACATCGGGTGCCCACCAGCAGCGGCAGCGTCATGATGGAATCCGCCGAGGTCACGCGGGCCAGAGCCGCATGCTCCGCGTTGACCGCGCCATCCATTTCCTCGGCCGGCGCGTCGAATCTCACGGGGGCAAACTGGTCCAGCGATTCTTCCATGGCCGCGGTGTAGCGCTTGATCACCTCGGTATTGCGCTCGAACCACGCGGCGTCCGACAGGGAGGCTACGCGCACAGCGCCGTGATCGACGAGGCCCAGTACCGCGCGTGACAGCCCGAGCTCGCGGGCGATGAGGTTGGTTATGGAGAACAGCGTCTCCTGCAGCGGCGCCTGGCTGACCGACGTCGCGATGACTTCCATGACCGAGCCCAGGCGCTGCAGTTGCTCGCTTTCGGCTGTTGCCGCGCGTTTGACCAGCCGTTCGCGCAACAGGCCGAGGCCCCAGTGGAGCTGGCGCACATAGTCGTGGACGCGCGGTTCGGGGCAGGGCGGCACTTCGAGCGTCACCGTGCCCAGCACCTGTGTTTCGGTGCCCAGTGGATAGGCGATGTGCCAGGGGCATTCGCGCGGTTCCTTCCCGTCCTTCGCATCCGGGGCGCGCTGACCGCTCGCTTCTGGCGCGCGTTGCACGACGCCGCGGTTTTCCTTGAGCGCGATTTCGGCGACCGGACCGAGGTGCGACATGTCGCGCGGTGCCAGCGGCCACAAGGCTACTGGAGTGAACGTGTTTGCGCTGGGACTGCGCAGCAGCACCACACCGGCGGTCACGTCGCCCATCTGACGGCAGAGCAGCGCGAGCCACGCGACACAGAAGGCTTCATCCGTGTTGGCGCCCACCAGGTGCTGCCACAGGTCGAGATCGCGCGGTTGCGGTAAGCGCACCTCGACTGCGGGAGTGCTGGTGGCCATCAGGATCCCTTCTCCTGGAGTTCGCTCAGGTATTCGATTTCGCGCGCGCGCGCCGCGCGATGACCATCCATTTCGAAGAGATCCTCGTCGCGCAGCACGCCGCAGACCGCCTTGAGCTTCAGGCTCTCGAGCACCATGTCGTAGCGCGCCTGCTGGGCGCGAGTCCATTCGTCCAGCAGCTTCTCGCGCGCTTCGAGGACCTCGAGATCGAAATTGACTTCCTCGGCGAGCCCCACGGTCGCGGCCCGCAGCGCGAGCGCGGCTGCGCGCACGCTCTGCGCGCCGGCAGATTGCCGCGCCTTGCCCGCCTGCCATGCGAACCACGCCGTACGCGTCACGGAGCGGGCCGTTCGCATGGCCCCGTGCAATTCCTGTTCCGCCTGTGACCGCGCCGCGAGCGCCTCGCGTACCTTGGCGGACTGCATGCCGCCCGAGTAGATGGGCACGTTGATCTCGATGCCGATGGAGTTCTGCAGGATTTCATAGCCCGACTGCCCCGGAAAGTTGCCCTCTTCCTGCCGGTTGAATGAATAGTTGCCGACCAGGTCGAGCGTGGGTTCATGACCGGCGCGCTGTCGCCGCACCTCCGAGTTCGCCGCCAGCAGCGCCGCGCGCGCCGCGTTGACCGTCGGATTGTCTTCATCGGCCACTTCGAGCCATCGCTCGAGCGTGCGACCTTCCGGCGCCGGTGGCACGAAGGAGAACGAGAGGGTGGGGAAGTCCACCGGTGGCAATGGCCCAACTATCTGTTCCAGCTCGGATAGTCTGGCCTCGCGATCACTCGCGGCGGCGATGCGTTCGGCCGAGGATTGCTCGAACTTCGCGCGGGCTTCCGCGACCGCCGGCGCGGCAGCCAGGTCGATGTTGCCGGCGCGGGCGAGCTGGTCCCACTGTCGGCGCGCGGCCTGCTGCCGGCTTTCCGCGTGCGCCTGCTGGTCTTCGACCGCCATCGTGTGCAGCCAGGCCTGCGCGAGGCGGATCAGCATGTCCTGCTCGGCCGCGAGCGCTTCTTCCTGGGCCTGGTGCAGCGACGAGTTGGCTTGGCCGATGCCGAGAAAATTCGCCCGCCGGTAAAGGGTTTGCGTAAACGTCACCGTCGCCGAGTAGCCGTCGTAGACGGTGTTCGACACCGGGTCGCCGAAGATCGAATTGAGCGTTTCGTAGCGACGATCCGAACGGTTGGCCGTGCCCTTGAGCCCGAACTGCGGCAGCAGGTAGGACCGGGCCTGGGATTTTCGCGCCATCGCCGCATCCAGCCTGGCACGCGCCGCGAGGTAGATAGGATCGTTGCGGCGGGCGAGCAGCAAGGCCTCGTGGATGGAAAAATCGTCGGCGGCACAGACGCCTGCGAAGAGAAATGAAAGCGCGAGTGACGAGGTCACGCGGCGTGCGAACGAAAGCTTTCTCTCCATATTCCTGTAATGCGCCCGGCGCAGTCTGCATCCCTGCGCGTCGACTCCTCTTCTGTGGCGACACGCTCCGGCGTGACAGCACAGGGGTCGAAGAAGCTAGACGCGTAGTTTGATCGTGAAGACGCGCGCTCGTTGTCATTCTTGTGCGCGTCGTGACAGAAGCTTATATAGTCGACGCAGACAAGAAAAGAACTCTCTGATCGTTGCGCCGACGAAGCGCGTGACGAAAAAGAGCAACAACAACAAGAAGATTCATTCAGGGAAGGGACCTAGTGCAGACGGCAGGGATCGCTGACCCCTTGGCGAGCCAGCTCGCAGCCGATCTGCGTAATTTCTTCTGTTTCTTTTCGGCGCAAGCGCTTTCAGCGCGCGTCCAGCTATTGCATTTCGTTTTACGGGCCGCGTTCAGCGGCCCGTTTTCAATTCATCCATCTTTTCGAACATAACGTCAGCGAAGGAAACCGCACGTGAAAACCCGTTCTGAGCGTGTCCGCGATATCGCCCGCACCTTCACTACCTCGCCACTGGCGCGCGCAGTGCGCAGTTTGTGTGCGAGAGGAGTGGCGGCAAAGCCGGCGACGAAGGGGGTGAGTCATCGCCCGCCGCCGAGCCGCGTGAAGTTCGAATCGCTGGAGCCGAGGGTGTTGATGGCGGCGGATCCGGTATTCGGGTCCATCAGCACACCGGGCGAAACGGATCGCTACGGGTTCGAGCTGAATGTCGGTACCAAGATGGTGTTCGACTCGCTGGCGGCTACGCCTGGTATCAACTGGTCGCTCACCGGGCCGAACGGGACAGTGATCGATAAGAGTGCTTTTGAATCGGTGGATGGCGTTCAGGGCTACAGCGCGTTAGACCTTCCGGCAGGAGCCTACGAGCTCAAAGTCGACGGTGCGGGTGACGCCAAGGGCAACTACGGCTTTCGGCTCGTCAGCTTCGACGATGCCACCGCCATCCAGTCCGGTACGCAGTACTCCGCCACGCTCGGGACCGACCGCACCAATCCGGCCGTCAACATGCCGGGTTCGGAAATTCACGCTTACAGTTTCAGCGTCACCGGCGAACAGCATTTTTTCCTGGAGGCGCTGCAGGGCGCGAGCCCCGATGTGCGGGTGAGTCTATTCAATGCGAGCGGCAATTGCGTTCTGAATTCTTCGCTTGCTGACTTCAACACCGATCTGGAGGGCGGCACTTACACGTTGCTCATCGGTGGCTCCGCCGACACGCCCGACGACTATCAGTACAGCTTTCGCATGCGCACGGTGCAGGACTTCCATGCGCCGCTGGCGCTGGGTCAGCAAGTGTCGGGGATCATTTCGGACGCCAGCCAGACGCACGTGTACTCGCTGCACGTCGAAGCCCCACAGCGAGTGTTCCTAGACGCACTGTCGGGCACTTCAGCCGTCGGCTGGACATTGAATGGTGAAGGCGGTGGTCCGGGCGGCGGTTCCGGATCCTTTTCGGCCGATGGCGGCCTCGGGATGAACCTCGCGATCGGCGATTACCAGTTGTTGATCAATGGAAATGCGAATGAGGCCTACTCGTTTCGTCTCCTCGATTTTTCCGTGGCGACGGCCATCCCGCTGAACACTCCGGTAGTCGGCGAGCTCACGAATGGCAATGAGGCGCGCGCCTTTCGTTTTCAAGGCAGCGTTGGCCAACAGATCCGTCTGCAGGCGGGCTCCTCCGATGCACCCCTGAACTGGACCTTGCTCGATCCGTTCGGTCAGCCCGTGATGGCTCCCAATTCCATGAGTGGCGGCCAGTCACGCGTGCTGGCGCGCGATGGCTGGTATACGGTGGTGGTGTCGGGCGCGCACAACGGTGCGGCGGACAACGACTTTTCGTTCACCATCGTCCCCGATGGCACGGTATCGCTGCCTGACGTCGTCGTCGAACATGACTACACGCCAAATGCGGCTGAGTCGGGCGAGATCGAGATGTTCACGATCTCGAATGCGCTGTACAGCTTCACGCTCACGCAACCCAAAAGGGTCTTCTTCGACTCGCTCGAAAGCTACCCAGCCCACCTCTGGAGCCTGGAAGGGCCGAGTGGCACCGTGGCGGTTGACGAATCGTTCGATCAATACCGCTTTCTGGACTTGGCGGCGGGCAGCTACACGCTGGAAGTCGGCTTTGCGCCAGCTATAGAGAGCGCGCCGTCCGCCGCTCACGCGTTTCGCCTGGTGGACGTGAATCAGGCGCGGCTCATCGCCTTGGACACCGATGTAACCGATCCTTACATCGACTCGTACGCGACCATGGTCTACCGCTTCAACGCGACGGCGGGCCAGAAAATCGGCTTGCAGTCCGGGCTCAACCAGACCACCGACGCCTTTCTTGTCTTTGATTCGCAGGGTCGTGAGGTCGATACCACCCAACCATTGGCCACGACCGACCAGTATTTCCTCCTGATCGATAGTTGGATCGGTCCCGGTCAGACACTCGATTTCCGTCTGTTCACGGAAACCAGGGATGTGCGGTCGCTGGACTTCGCCCAGCAGCCGGCGACCGGAGCTCTCGCCGTGCCGGGCGAACGCGATGTGCACACCTTCCACGCAAATCAGGACGGGCTTTACCAGTTCGTGGGAGGAACGAACCTCCAGGGCATGCAGGCGAATCTCAAGGGGCCACGCGGCACGGTGACGCTGAACTCGGACCCGAGTCCTTTCAGTCTTCAAGCACCTATGCTGCTGGTGGCTGGCGACTATGAGTTGAGCGTCGCGCTCGCCGCCGGTGCTTCGAGCATCGAAAGCACCGATTACAGCTTCGACTTGCGCGATCTGTCGCAGGCACCCGTCGTTTCCGTTGCCGCGATGGTCAAGGGCGAGTTCGAAAGCGATGAGCCGTACCACGCCTACCGTGTGCAGGCACAGCCCGGCGACACCCTCGATTGGGTGGGCTATACCGACACGGAACACGGGCTGTACAGCGAGGTGAAGATCTACGGCCCGACAGGGATGAAAATCGCGGACGGCGCAACGCGCCGGTTCACGGTCGATGCCGCTGGAACGTACGTCGTCGTCGTGACCAATACGGGCGTCATCGAAGAGGGCGTGCCCTACAACCTGGCGCTGACCCTCTACAACAATGAAACGCGAACTGTGCCGACGCCTACGGTGATCGGTTTCAACGAGCGGCCGGGCAATGGCACGTCGACGATTCCGGGCAACGGCCTGCGGGCCTACCAGTTCGAGGTGACTACGGCTGCACACACCGGCAAGCTGGTCTATCTAGACAACTTCAACGGCTTCCAGGGAAGCTTGCTTTGGCAACTTTACGGGGACAATCGCGTCCAGAAGGTCAACACAGGTCCGTCCGGAAATTTCGCGCCGTTATGGCTGCCGGATGGCACGTACACATTGCTGCTGCGATCGGTGGCCGAGACTGGAACGCAAGGTTATGACTTCCAGCTGCTCGACCTGAGCAGTGCGGCGACGTTGGATTCGGCGAACGCGACCACCGGATCTCTAACCAATCCAGGCTCGCGCACCGTTGCGTACCGCATCCCTGCGGAGCAAGGGAAGACGTTCTTCCTCAGCGTGCAGAACCAGTCGACCACTTTCCCGACGGGGATCAATTTCACGCTGGTCGATGGACGCGGCCAGAAAGTCTTCTTCGAGAGCGGCGACTTCATCACGCCGGAAACTACCGAGGACTACACGCTGCTGGTCCAGGGTGGCGACTCCGCCGCGCTCAAGACCGCTACGCTTCCGTATTCGATCCGGTATTCACCGCTCACGGTCTCCGCTGCCGGCGTCATCAGCGCAGCGGACATCTCGACGGGCGCGCTCCAGACGGGTGCGCTCGCCACGCCAGGTGAAACGGATGAATTCAGTTTTCAGCTGGGCTCGTTCACGGCGTTGCGCTTCGATGGCCTGGAAGGTGGGGGGTACCGCTACAGCATTGTTGATGAACTGGACGCCGGGGTAGAAAGCGGATGGATCGATGACCCGCTCACGGTCATGTCACTTGCGGCGGGCAACTACCGACTGAGGATCTGGAGCGAGCTTGGATTTACCGACGGTTACAGCTTCCGTCTGTCAAATCTCGCCAGTGCGGCAACACTGCCCGCGAATCCGGTCAGCGGCTCGCTGAACCCGGTCAACTCCGCGGCCAGCTACAAATTCCATGCGACGAAGGGAGACCGTTATTCATTCGAGTCCGTCGCGGCGCCGGGCGTCTATTGGGCGCTGGTCGACGGTCGCGGACACGTCCTCACTTCGGCGAGCGACCTTGCGGTCCTGGGCCCGGTCACGCTCGAGCGGACTGACGACTACTACCTGGTCATCGAGGGCACGTCCGATTCCGAAGCTCCCGCCAACTACTCCTTCAACGCGGTGCTCGAGAGCCACGTCAATGTGCCGGCCAACACGCCAACACCCATCTCGTTGGGTCAGAACGTGTCGGGATCGATCAACGCGGTCAATCAGCAGCAGCGGTACGATTTTTCGCTCGCCGCGCCAGCGTCATTCATGCTTCGGTACAGCGACTCGTATTCGCTGTATTTCGAGATACAGAACGAAGCCGGGGCCACCGTCTGGAACAGCGGCTCACCACAAGTTTTCTCTCTCGGTGCCGGGAACTACACGCTGATCGTCGATGCCGCGGATGGCTCGGGCGCCTCGGATTACGCCTTCCGACTCATGCGCGCGGTTCCGCAACCCGTCGAAGTGATACTGAATCCCGATCTGGAAGAGGACGACCCGAGCTCCTCCTACGCCGACATGAGCAACGCCCAGCCCATGGGGGCGTTCACTTTTCACGCCGAGGCGGGCGAGACCCTCCATGTCGATCTCACGGGCTGGGCCTATGAGAACCGCTACACGTTGGTGGCCCCGGACGGCGAGGTGCTGATCCGGGACAAGGGCTATTGGTATGGCCAGTCGCTCGCGCTCACGCAGAGCGGCGACTACACCCTGTTCATCACCGACATCCGCGCGGACATTCCCTCGAGCCGGGTTGGCATGATCGCGTGGCGTGAAATTCCCGTGGCGCTCCCCGCGGTGCAGGTAGGGCAGATCCTCGACGGCCAGTCAGCCGCGACACCTCCGGGCGAGTACACGCTTACCCTGGATTCGCCCAGACGACTGCTGATCGACTACATCACGTATCAGACTGGGCAGTCCTCCGAGTTCGTGATCGCGAATTCGGGTTACACGGTTTGGCCGATCTATTCGCAGATCGAGCGCAGCTCTGGTCAGCTGCTGGCGCCAGTCCTGAATCTCCAGCCGGGCACTTACACCGTGTTCTTGGGCGCCCATGCGAATGTGCGCTTGCTCGATCTCGCGGGCGACCTTCCATCGCTCACCATCAACGAGGAACACACTGATACCTTGGTGGCCGCGGGAAAGGCGGCCGTCTACCGCTTCCATGCCGAGGCGGGACAGCGCTACTTCTTCGAAGCGCAGCGCATCTCGGGAGACGGAGCTCCGACGCTTCATCTGCTGGACGCCAATGGCGCGCCCGTACAGAACGGCTGGGAATCACCCATCCTGAGCCTCGGTCCGCTGACCGAAGACGCCGATTTTTATGTCGTGGTCGACGGCGGCCAGACTGCCGGTCTCGGCGAGCTGCAGTATGCGATCACTGCGTCGCGCACCAGTGTAGAGCTGGGCGCGCTCACATTGGGCGAGCCGGTCGAGGCCTCTCTCGAATTCGCCGGGCAGACCGACACGTATGCCTTCTCCGTGCCTCAGGACACGACCATCTACGTATCGCCCGGTGCGTTCCCTGATCTCGATGGCATGCAGCGGCTCTGGACGCTGCGCGATGCCACGGGCGTAGTTGCCCGCGGGGACTTCTTTCCATCGCTCAGCCAAAATGCGCAATACACCGTTCGCCTCGCGGCTGATGTTGAGTACACATTGACCGTGTCGGGGCGCGGCGGCGCCTCCGGCGACTATTCCATCCTGCTGGCCGATATCGCCGATACGCCCGAGCTCCCCCTCGACACCGATCTCATCGGCGACGTGGACCCGGGTTCGGTGGTGGTCTACCGGCTGGAAGCTAGCCAGGGCGACACATTCTTCTTCGACTACGGAGCATTGAATGACGCCGGTTGGCGGCTCATCGACCCGCAGGGACAGACGGTATTCGCGCACGACTACAACCGCCAGTCCGGCCGACAGGTCCTGACCGGGGGCACCTATCTATTGGTCATCGAGACCACTGCCGAGGAAACGACCCTCTATCACTACCGCGTGACGCAGCTCGACACGGTCGGCACGCCCCTCGATCTCAACCAGACGAAGTCGGGAAACCTCGCAACTGTCGGGCAGCGGGATCGGTACACATTCGATCTCGACGGCCGCACCTCGGTTTACTTCGACGGCCTAACCGGCTATGCCGAGTGGACCCTGACAGGCCCGAGCGGGGCCGTCGTCACCTCACAGGATCTGAGATACAGCGGTTGGGACGGCAGTGTGCTGCTGGATCTTCCGGACGATGGTCCTTACTACCTGGACATCCAGACCCCGTCCTGGCAATCGTCGGGCGCGGGCGCCTATGCCTTCCGGTTGCTCGATGCCGGACATCCGCTGCCTTACAACCTGAACGCAGATCAGCCAGCCACGTTGCAGCCGGGCTCTGGCGCGCAAATCTACAGGTTCACGGCAACGCCGGGCCAATTGGTCTTCATGGACATCCCCACCTACGCCTACCCGGGCGTGTCGTGGACGATCCTGGATGACCGTGGCCAGGTCGCATATGAGAACAACACGCTGGTCGATACGCAGACGCCGTTCCAGTTGCTCAAGGGCGGCAGCTACACGCTGATCATCGACGGCAACTACAACAGCTTCGCCGAACCCCAGTACCCGTACACCTTCAACCTGCACACCCTGACGCCGAAAGTCATTGACTTTGCGGATGCCGATGGCGACGTCGCGCCGCCGGGATTCTCCGATTTCACGTTCACGCTGAACTCGCCGACGCAGATCTACTTCGACTCGCGTGATCGGAGCTCGAGCACGGACTTCGTCGTCACGGGTCCGCGCGGCACGGTCACGGATACATCGCTGTCTGGCGTCGATTCGAACTCACCCGCGGTCTTCAATCTCATCGAGGGCACGTACTCCATCCGAATCCGCAACATGGATGAAGATACGTACCGATTCCGGGTTCTCGACCTGGCCGCGTCGCAAAGCATCTCGGTCGATGCCGCGGGCCCGACGGCTAACACACTGACGCCGGGGACGGCGACTCAGACCTATCGCATCCCAAGCGCCGCAGCAGGCACCAAGCTCAAGGTCCTGGCGACGGCTCCACTGGAGGCCGCGCTCTATTGGCGCCTGGTCGACAAATACGGCAATCAGGTGGCGCGCACAAATTTCGGTTCCAGCACATCCGTGCTCTTGCCGAACGATGGCGACTACACATTGCTCATCGAGGGCGACATCGGGAATACCGCGGATGTGAGCTATAGCTTCCGCGTGGCCAGTGATGGCACCGGCGCCTTGCCGCCACCATTGGTAGGAACCGAGCTGCAGTTCGGAACGGTTTACGATTCGGCGATTGGTCTATCCGGTGAGCAGGATCACTACACGTTCACGGTCGGCGGCGGGCAGCGCCGCATGGTGCTGTTCGATGGGCAAATGGCCGTGTCGTCGAGCACGGTACGTTGGCGTCTTACCGGCCCGCGTGGCGTCATCGTCGACGCCAAGTCGCTCCTCAATGCGCAGAGCATGGGCGGCAACAACCAGGGCGCCTACGAACTCCCCGAGGGCAAGTACACACTCACGATTTACGCAACGGGCAATTCCGTCGGCAACTACAAGTTCCGCGTGGTGGATCTGAACGATCCTCTGGTCGAGACCATAACTTCGGGAACCCCGACCGCGCCGCATCAGCTCGCGGCCAATGAAGCCCAGGTGTTCCGATTCACCGCGGCAGCAAATGACCTTCTCTACCTGGATGGCGTCGCAACGCTGCCCTCGAGTACTTCGCTCCGTTGGCTGGTGCTCGATTCTGCCGGACGTTCCGTTTCTGGCGATGCGTGGCTCATGGACGCCGTCGGGCCGGTCGAGGTGAGCACCGCCGGGACTTACTACGTCGTGGTCTACGGCACCGACACCAGCAGCTCCACCTTTACCTATCAATTCGAAATGTGGAAGCGCAGCGGCGCCGCGCCGACCGCGCTGCCACTCGGCGCCACGATGAGCGCGCAGGCAGGCATCGAGACGTACAGCTTCACGCTCGACACGCCGCGCCGTGTGTTCTTCGACCTGCTGTCGGATGCCGTTTATGGCAGCCAGTTCACATTGCGTGGTCCGAACGGACTCATCATTCAGTACCTCCCCACGCAGTCATTCTTCGATCTTCCTGCGAGCCCGACCGTACCGTACACGGTAGAGGTCGTTAACCGAGGTTCGCCGACGGCGCTCCAATTCCGTCTGCTGGATTTGACCAATCCTCCGGTACTGAACCCGAACGAGCGCCAGGATGGCGTGCTCAGTCCGCTGACCGCGGCGCTTTCGTACCGATTCCATGGCACGGCCGGGCAGCGAATGCTCCTCGACGGGATTCCCGATGGGGGTTCGACCATCAGATGGCGAGTGATCAGCAAGGCTGGAGAAGCAGTCGGCGATGGCACGCTCGGTTCGAACGAGGAACCGTTCACGCTCCCGGACACTGGTGAATACACGCTGGTACTGGAGCAGCCCTACAGCTGGGCTGAAGCCAACTATGCGTTCAGCCTGCTGGAAGTTTCGCCACCGACAGACATCGACCTGAACCAGGTGGTCAACAGTTCGCGTGGCTACCAGGAATACGTGTTCGAGCTCGACGGCACGAAGAAAATCTGGCTCGACGAAATCACCGCGCGCAATGACATCGGTTGGGAGCTCATCGGCCCGCGCGGCAAGGTCGCGCAGGGCGGTTTCATGGACGCGAGCTACAGCGCGCTCACGGAGCTGCAGACGCTGACAAAAGGTGTCTACACGCTCAAAGTGAGCAACGGACAATCGCAGTCATATTCTTTCCGCATTGCCGATCTCGCCGCAGCGCCGCTCATCCAGCCGGGCTTGTTGCAGATCGGATCGCTTTCTGGAAGCGAGTCCGACCTGTATCGCTTTCATGCCGCAGCGAACTCCCGATTCTTCTTCGACGACCAATCCGCGCCGGGCAACGGCGCGGTGTGGCACCTGGTGGATCCGTTCGGCGAAGTGGTGTTCTCACGCCAGCCGATGTCCTCGACCAATGAACCCGTCACGTTGACGAGCGAAGGTGACTACACGCTGATCATCGAAGGCGTTTCTACCAATCCCGTTGACTACCAATTCAATGCGTACGCGATCGCGTCGAGTGCCGTCATCACCATCCCCGGAATTGGTACGGTGTCGCCGGGCCCGGACCTGCGCGTCGAAAATCTCGCGGTCACTCCCTCCAGCGTGGTGACTGGCGGCCTCGTGACAGTGAGCTGGCAGGTGCGCAACTACGGCAACCAGCCGACGCAGCAGCCGTGGACTGACCACGTCATCGTGCGCAATGGTGCGAACCAGCTGGTCACGTTGGACGTTCCGGCCCCAGCAGGCGAGGCGCCGCTCAACCCGGGTGACCCGCCGCGCACGCGTAGCGTGCAGTTCCGCCTGCAGGACGGCAACGTGGCCGCGGGCTCTCTGAGTTTCGAGGTCGAGACCAACTTCGACAAGAAGGTGACCGAGGGCTCGAATTCCCAGGCGAAGCTCAACAACATCGTTGTGCTCGAGAATGTTCATTCGGCGCTGGCGGATTATCCGAACCTCCGCGTTTCCGCGATCGACGTGGTGCCCGGCAACGGCTGGACGCCCGGCAGCAACGTCACCGTGCACTGGTCGGTTATCAACACCGGTCCCGGTTCCGTGAGCACGTACTGGGACGACCACATCGTCGTGCGCAACAGCGCCACGGGCGCGGTGTTGTTCGACGAGGTGAGGCGCTACACACCCACCACCGACCTCAAGAATGACGGTAGCTCGGTGGATCGCGCCATCTCGTTCAACTGGCCCACCGGCGGCGCCGGCGTGGGCAGTTTCACCTTTGAGGTACGGACCGATTTCAATGACGATCACTTCGAGAACGCACTCGACAACAATCTTTCGTCGATAACGAAGGTGTCGGCACCCGACCTAACGGTCGAAAACCTCCATGTGCAGGGAGTGCTCGAGGCGGGTCGTGAGATCACGGTCATTTGGGACGATCACAACGGCGGTACCGCGCCAACGCCGATCGGCTTCGTCGATCACGTCGTCGTGTACAACCTGGACCGCTCGAAGATCATCTTCAACAAGACGCTGGCCTATGACCCGGCGCAGCTCGGCGCGGGCCCGATCGAGCCCGGGAGGTCGCGCACGCGCGCAATCTCACTCCGTCTGCCGGACGGACTCGACGGCGCCGGCGAGCTGCAGTTCATCGTCACCGCCGATTCGAACACCTCAAATGTCGGTGTGATAATGGAGCGCACGGCGACCGGCCCTGCCGACGACAACAACTCGTCTAACATCATCCTCGAATCGGTGGGGCTCAACTACGCCGACTTGAAGGCCGAGAATGTGGTCGTCACTTCGACCAACCCGGCCGCGCCCAATGCAGCGATCGCTGGGCAGGCCGTCAATCTGTCATTCCGGGTGCGCAATCTCGGCTCGGCCAACGCTCCGGTGGCGTGGGTGGACCGCGTATACCTGGTCACATCGACCGGCACTCGCAGCGTGCTGGCCAACATTCAGCATGTCGGGACGCTCGGCACGGGCGTCGATGCGTACTACGATTATTCGGGGCAGGTGACGCTGCCGCAGTTCATCCAGGGTACGTACACGATCCAGGTCGAGACCGACGTCAACCAGCAGATCGTCGAGCCCGACACACGCGGCAACAACACCGCCGCGTCAAACACGATCAACGTCACCACCAACGCCGCCGATCTCAAGGTCGAAGCGGTGACCGTGTCGCAGACCAATGTGTCGGGTCTGGACACCATCGAGGTTGTCTGGCGCGTCCGTAACGCGGGCCTGCTGCCCACGGACAAGGCGCAATGGCGCGATCGCGCGGTGCTCAAGAGCACGACCAGTTCGCAGGAAGTACCGCTGGTGGGTAGCTCGGGCTATCTCTCGCACGTCGGCACATTGCAGGCGGATGGTTCATACACCGTCACGCAATCTTTCACCGTCCCACGCGACCTGCAGGGTACTTTCCAGGTGCGGGTACAAACGGATGCCGACAACTCCGTATTCGAGGACCAGGGCGAGAACAACAACGTCACCACGCTCAGCACGCCCATCACCATCACGCAGCTGAAGGTTCCAGACCTGCAGGTCAGCAACGTCGTGGGCCCGAGCCAGGTGGTGCCGGGTCAATCCGTCTCAATTACGTACACAGTACGCAACGATGGCGACGGTGCTCTGAACGGGCCGCGTCACGACCGTTTCTACGTGATCGGCACCAATGCAAACGGGCCGTTCGAGATCTATGCCGGTGACCTGGTGGTCAACGAGTCGATCGCGGCCAAGACCACGCAGGCTCCACGTACCGCCACATTCAACATGGGCAACATCGGTACGGAAGGGGTGTTCAACTGGCGCGTCGAGCTGGACGTGCAGGGCGACATCTACGAACGCAACAACGAGAACAACAACAAGGCGGACTCGGCGGCCACGGTCACAGTCGCGCGGCCGAACCTCTCGGTCACCTCCGTAAATGTCGTGTCGGGGCTGCCGGGTGCGCAGCCCGCCGACCCTATCGTCTCGGGCAACCCGATCAACGTGAGCTGGCAGGTGACCAACACCGGCAACCCGGCGATGGGTACCTGGACCGACCACGTGGTCCTGTCGCGCGACCCCAACTATGGGGGTACTGACGACATCGAAATCGGCAAGTTCGTGCACAACACCGCCCTACCCACCAATGGCTCGTACGGCAACTCTGCAACCTTCACGCTGCCGATGGACGCCACCGGCGACTACTACGTGCTGGTCAAGACCAATTACAGCGGCGTGATCTCGGAGCCGAACGTAGAGGACAACCTCGGCAGCAAGCTGACTCATGTCAATCTGACCGAGCACGCCGATCTGGCGGTGACTCGCGTCTCCGTTCCCGCGCAGCCGACGATCGCCGACCCGGCGAGCGTTACGGTTTCCTGGGAAGTCACCAACCAGGGCACTGGCCCCGGAGGCATGTCGCATTGGGTGGATCGCGTCTGGCTGTCGACTGACGACCAGCTGGGCGGCGACACCCTGCTGGGCACGTTCGATCGCAACTCGGCGCTCGCGAAAGATGCAAGCTATACGAACACGCAGACTTTCCTGCTGGGGAATGCGACGTCCGGCCGCTTCCGCATTTTCGTGCAGACGGACTACGACAAGGAAGTCTTCGAGAATCATCACGACGAGACCGCCGCGCTGCCCGGCGGCAACAACAACACCGGCATGTCGACGACATTTGACGTCATGCATACGCCGTACGCGGATCTCGAAGTGACGGCGCTGGGCCGCACCGGCACACCGGCGAGCGGCAAGCCACTCAACGTGAACTGGACGGTGCGCAACCGCGGCATCGGCACGACGGACCAGGACGTGTGGTCCGATCGCATCTACCTTTCCAATGACCCGAATGGCGCGACTTCCGCGTACGAACTCGGCTCGTTCTCGCACATCGGCCGCATCGCCCCGACGCTCGACTACCAGCGTGCCGTCGACCTGGTGTTGCCGAACGGCATCAGCGGCAACTACTTCCTCGTGGTGGAGACGGCATCGGGCAACGGACCGTACGAATTCCTCTACAAGAACGACGGCTCGAACAAACGCGTTATTCCCATCACGGTGGCCTTGTCCAACTCTCCCGATCTAGTCGTCACTGACATCACCGCGCCGGCAACCGCGCTGGAGGGCGAGTTCATCGACGTCAGCTGGACCATACGCAACAACGGCCAGGGCAACGCCACGGGCAGCTGGACGGACAAGATCGAGCTCAAACGGCTCGACGATCCAACCGCGCCCCTGATCCGTCTCGGCGAGGTTACCTATGACGCCGGGCTGCTGACGGGCACGACGTACACGCGCACCGAGCGCTTCCAGGCGCCGCCGCGCAAGCCGGGTGTCTACGCCATCGTCGTCACTACCAACAACCACACGCCGCGGCTCTATGAGTACGGGGCGGCGGCCAGCAACAATTCGACGATTGACGATCAGCCGATCATCGTAGGTCAGCAACCCCGCCCGGACCTGCGCGTCACCGCCACGGAACTCCCGGATGCGGTGTCGGCTGGCGGCACCACCTCGATAAAATTCACCGTCAAGAACTTCGGCAGCGTCGCAGCCACGGGTAAATGGACGGACCAGGTCTATCTATCGCTGGATGCGCAGCTCACGGCGGATGACATCCGCCTGGGCAGCGGCTTCCTGAACGGTTCGGCTCTCGAACCGGGGCAGGAGTACACCACCCAATCCACCAGCGTCACGGTGCCGATCCGCTTCTCGGGTGACGCATACCTGATCGTGGTGCCCGATGGCAACAACACCATCGAGGAATTCCCGAACGAGGGCAACAACGCTTACGCGTCGCGCTTCTACGTGAAACCGGTGCTGCTCTCGGACCTGGTCGTGGATACGGTCGTGGCGCCTTCGCAGGGCGTCTACGGCAGCAGCCTCGAGGTGCGCTACAAGGTCGCGAACCGCGGCTCGGCCGCGACCGATGCCGCCACCTGGCAGGATACGATCTGGCTGACCAAGGACAAGACGCGACCGAGTCCTTCCAAGGGTGACATCAAGCTCGGCACGTTCACCCATGACGGCCGGCTGCAGTTGAATGCCGACTACGAGCGCGTGGTCAACGTCACCCTGCCGGACAACCTGGCCTCGGGTACTTACTACATCACCGCCTGGTCCGACACCTTCGACGCGGCCTACGAGAATTCCCTGTCGACCAATGTCAATACCGACGACCCCAACGAGTTCGACAGCAACAATTACAAGGCGCGTCAGATCCAGGTTCTGGGCCGTGACAAACCGGATCTCACCGTCGCGCAGGTGACGGCGGACAATGCGGTGGCCGGTGGTCAGATGACCGTGAACTGGGAGGTCTGGAACCAGGGCGACACGGCCACGGGCTCCTGGAATGACACGGTCTATCTATCGACCATGGAAGACCTGAACGCCACGGGCAACCAGAGCTGGGTACTCGGCTCGGTGCGACACTCGGGGCTGGGCACCAACGAGCGGTACAACGTCACGCAGACGTTCGACCTCGCGCCATCGCTGCAAGGCCTGTACGTGATCGTGCGCACGGATCAGTTCGGGGCCGAGACCGGCCGCGCGAGCTACGAACGCGGGTCGGTCGACGAGAGCGACGAGGCCAACAACAATCGCTCCGACGCGGCTACCGTCACTCGCGCGCCCAGCGACCTGCAGGTCACCTCCGTTTCTACGCAGGGTCCGACCAATTCGGGCGAGCAGACGACTGTCACCTGGACGGTGAGGAACGCGGGTGCCAGCGTCTGGTCGGGTACCAACTACTGGCTCGACGCCGTCTGGATCTCGAAGGACCCGGTGTTCAATGCCAGTCGCGCCACCCGCCTGGGTGTCAAGGCGCACAGCAATGCCACGACGCTGTTGGCCAATGGCACGTACACCGAATCGATGCAGGTCAACATGCCGCCCGGCGCAAGCGGCAGTTACTACGTCTACGTCATCACCGATGCGGACGACTACCAGAAGACCGCTGCGGAGCAGGAACAGTACGGCGGCGGCTACTCGTCGCAGGCGCGGGACTTGTACACCCATACGGTCTTCGAACAGGCACGCCGCGACAACAACATCGGCCAGGGCACGGCGCAGGTGGTGTATCGCGAGGCCGACCTGCAGGTAACCACTTTCACCATCGTCACGCCCAATCCCGTTGCGGGCCAGCTCGTGGACGTCACCTACACGGTAACCAACAACGGCTCGCGCGCGACTCGCGTGAAGAGCTGGACCGATGCGCTCTATCTGTCATCGGATCCGTCGCTGGACGTTCGCGACCGTCCGCTGCTCGAGATCCCCCACCGCGAGGCGGAGGGCGTGCTCGCGATCGGCGCCAGCTATACGCGCACGGTACAAGTGCGCCTGCCGGATTCGATCCAGGGGCCGTTCTATCTGATCGCGAAGACGGACGACGATCTGTTTGGCAGCGCCAGCCGCGAGGCGGGTGACGCCACAGGTTCGATCGACACCAATTACATCGTCGACAACGTCGATGAATTCCAAGGCGAAGGCAACAACGTCGCCACGCGCACCATGCCCATCGGCCCGGCGGCTCCGCCGGATCTGCAGGTGGTGCAAGCCAGCATTGTGATCCCCGAGCATGGCCAGGTGGGACAGCCGTTCCGCCTGGAATATTCGGTGCGCAACGTGGGAACGGGCGGCACCCCGCCAGACCAGGGGATGTGGGAGGATCTCTTCTATCTATCGCGCGATGACGTGCTCGATCTCAACGCGGACACTTATCTGGGTCGGCTGGATCACATCGGCGGTCTGGACGCGAACGAGCTGTACTCGAATGCCGTCGATTTGCGGCTGCCGACGGATCTGCCGGGCTCGTACCATGTATTCGTCGTAACGGATCCCAAGCGTCCGAACCACGATCGCGGCAATGTGTTCGAGGCTTCGAATGAAGGGAACAACGCGGCGCACGGCACGCTGCCGCTGATCATCGACCTGCCGCCGCCGGCGGACCTGATAGTGAGCAACGTCGTCGTCACTTCCGCGGAGGCAGGGAAGATAAACGTGAGCTGGTCGGTGGCGAACAACGCCACAGCGCCGGCCATCGGGTCGTGGACCGACGCGATCTTCCTGTCGGCAGATGAGATCTGGGGCATCGACGACATCCTCATCGGCCGTGTGAGTCACGGTGGCGGATTGCTCGCCACCGGTGCGCCGAACAACGGCTCCCGGTACGACGGGGTGCTCAATGGCGCTGCGCTGCCGCCGCTCAAGGCGGGCAGCTATCACGCCATCGTGCGTCCGGACATCTTCAACGAGGTCTATGAACAGGGGCCAGGCGATGACAACAATGTCGCCGCATCGCAGAACGCGTACACCGTCAGCGTGCCGCAGCTGCAGCTCGGCGTCGCCCAGGATCTCACGCTCTCCAGGGGACAGGTGCGCGTGTATCGCGTGACCGTGCCCGAGGGCGAGACCTTGCGCGTCAAGCTCACCAGCAGCGCGGCGGGCGCCGCCAATGAAGTCTTCGTGCGCTGGAACGACGTACCTAACAGCTATCAGTTCGACGCTGCCTACAGTGATCCGCTGCAGCCCAACCAGACGGCGGTGGTGCCGAGCACCAAGCCCGGCGAGTACTACATCATGGTGCGCGGCTTCGATGAGCCGCAGGCCAACACGCCGGCACGAATCGTCGTCGAGACGGTGCCTCTGGCCATCACACGGGTAACGCCGGACCAGGGTGGTGACAGTCGCTGGGTTACGCTCGATGTGTACGGTGCGCGCTTCGATCCGCACGCGCTCATAAAAGTCTCGCGCCCTGGTGTGGCCGAAGTAGAGCCCACGCGATACGAAGTGCTGGATTCCACGCACATCCGCGCGATCTTCGATTTCACCGGTGTGCCGCATGGTCTCTATGACCTGAAGGTCATCAATCCCGACGGCAACTCGGTGACCGAGGCGTATCGCTATCTGGTGGAACGTGCCATCGAGCCCGAGGTGACCATGGGCCTTGGCGGTCCGCGCGTGCTTACCGCGGGTGACGTGGGTACCTATGGCGTCACGCTGCAGAGCCTCACCAACGTCGACACGCCATACGTGTATCTCACGTATGGCGCGACCGAAATGGGCTTGAACAGCTATGTTTTCAGCCTGCCGTTCCTGACTTTCTCGTCCAATCTATCAGGCGCTCCGAATGGTCTGCGCCCCGAGGTGCCCTGGGCGGCACTCGATTCCGAGCTCGATACCAACGGCTACGACTTGGCGCCGGGCTATGCCTTCGACGTGGCTGCGCGTGGTTACGTCGGCCTTACATTCAACGTGCAGACCTATCCGGGGCTCGTTGAATTGCTCGATCGGCGGTTCGAGGAATTCCGTACGCGCATCTATGCGGCGCGCCCAGACCTGGCGGTTCAAGGTGCTCTCGACAACGGCATCCAGGATCTCGACAAGCTCGAGCCCGGCCTCGCGGCACGGTTCCTGGGTCTGTCACCTGACCCCTTGCCGAACGAAGAGGAGGCGACCGCGATTCCGTTCCGCTTCAACGTGCTGGCCGCCGCCACCACGCTGACGCGCGACGAATTCATCGCCATGCAGAAGGCGGAGGCCGCGCGCCTGCGGGACGCCATCCTGGCAGACGTTGCAGCGAAGCCCGCGCTGCTGGCGCTGGCCGCGGATGCCGATGCGTGGGAAGCCTCGTATCTCGCGGCGTTGGAGCAGGCGGGTCTGATCCGCCCGCTCGACCAGGCCCCGGCGGTGCAAGCCAACCCGAAGGTGATGAGCATGATGTCCGTGCTCTCCACGGGCGTGCTGCTTGGTTCGGGCGCCGGTGAATACCGCACGCAGGCGGACTTGCTGGGGTTCTTCGACAAGATACGCGAGTGGTATGGCCACGACGCTTCGAAGAAAGCGCCCATCGATCACTACGAGGTCCGGCAATATCGCGGAGGCGAAGTTTCGATACCGGTGCCGAAGCTCGCGGATTTCGCGGACTACGACCTCGAACTATCACACCGCACGTATTTCCAGAACTTGAACGTGTTCGCGTGGACCGCGGACGGCGGCATCGGGCCTGCCTCGGTCGCGGCATCCAGCGAGCTCTCGCCGCTGGAACTTTCACGCTATCTGCAGGAGGTGGCCGCGCAGGGCCAGCAGGGGTCGATCATTGGCCCGCAGGCCTATGGCGCGGATCAGTTCCTGCCCGGGGGTTATGCGCTGCCGTACACCATCCGTTTCTCGAACCCGGAAGGCGCGAGCAAGCCGGTGAGTGAAGTGCGCATCGTGACGCAGCTCGACACGGATCTCGACTACCGCAGCTTCCGTCTGGCCAGTCTCAAGATCGGCGACATCAACGTCAACGTGCCGACCGATCGCGCAGTATTCCAGGGCGACTTCGATTTCCGCCTCAGTAAGGGATTCATCCTGCGCGTATCCGGCGGCATCGATCCGGCCTCCCAGACGGCAACCTGGCTGATACAGGCCATCGATCCGAAGACCGGCGAAGTCATGAAGAGCGACACGCTTGGCTTGATGGCTCCGGGCCAGTCCGGCAGCGTGAGTTATACCGTTTCGCCGAAGGTGGACACCGTCACCGGTGCCAAACTAAACACGTCGGCGCGAATCATCTTCAACACGCTGCCGCCGTTCGATGCGGTGGGCCTCGAACAGAAGCTAGACGCGCAAGCGCCGACCACCGAGCTCGAGGTGCAGCGCCTCGGCGTCACCGATAACTACCAGGTGAGCTGGGAGGCGAATGACGACCTCGGCGGTTCCGGCGTCAGGCACGTCACCGTTTATGTGGCCGAAGACGGCGGCGACTTCAAGATCTGGTTGAATCAGACGGACCTGACCACGCAGGTTTTCTCGGGCCGCGCGGGACACAGCTATGAGTTTCTCGCGCTCGCCACCGACAACGCGGGCAATCGCGAGCGTCCGCCACTAGGTGCCAGCGCGCCCAGTGACGGCAGCCAGGTGGATCTCGGCGATCTGTCTACTCTGCCGACGACTGTGGACACGGGCACGCCGCCCGCGCCGCTGCCGACACCGCCGACCAACGCCTTCTTCGCGCAGGCCCAGGCGGCCGTGCCGCAGACGCCGCCGGTCACGCAGGCCGCAGAGTTCTCCACGGTGATCGCGCCATTCTCCATGGAGGCGTTCGCGACCGGCTTCACGGCCGGCAGCGGGCTGGTGGGCGCACTGGCCGTGCTCGAGCTCCCGAACGGCGAAGTTCTCGTCAGCGGCGGCACCAATCGCGGCTGGATCTATCGCTTCAGCGAAGAGGGCGGAAAGGTCACCAGCGCGTGGGCGGAGTTCGACGAACCCATCTTCAACCTCGCGCTCGATGGTCAGGGTCGCCTCTGGGCAACCACGGGCGGCGGCGCGCTGTTGCAGCTCGATGCGTTCAGCGGCAGTGTCATCGCGCGTTACGGTGACGGCATCACGCAGGCGTTGGCCGTCAATCCGGCCGATGGGCTGCTGTACGTCTCCACGGGCGACGGCATCAAGACGTTCAACGCCGCCACCGGTGTGTTCGAACACTTCAGCGACATCCGCGTCGACGACCTGCAGTTCTCGCCGGTGGGCGAGCTCTGGGGCACGAGCTGGCCGGATCGCGGGACCATCTACAAGTTCAATGACAGCGGCCGCGCGGCGGCCATGCTCAAGTTCGACGGCCGGGTGGATTCCATCGCCTTCGGACGCGATGACACGCTCATCGAAGGGTTGCTGTTCGTCTCGACCGGTGTGCCCGAAGGCAAGACCTCGGGTTCGACCATCGAGATGGTCGAGCTCGCGACCCTGCAGCGCGTGACCGTCGCCCGGGGCGGTACGCGCGGTGAGGTGTTGCGCACCACCGCCGATGGACGCGTGCTGGTCACGCAGTCTCATCACGTCGACGTTCTCAGCCCCGTGGTCGCGCCGACCGTGGTCTCGACCACGCCGGCCGCGGGCTCGCTGATGCCGCTGCCGCTGCCGTCGATCACCGTGACCTTCGACAAGGACATGTTCGTTGGCGCGGCGAACGACGTCGCCTCGGTGATCAACCCGGCCAACTACGCACTGCTCAAGGCCGGTGGTGGCACTCTCTCCATCAATTCGGTGAGCTACGACGCGGCGACGCGCACGGCGACGCTGCACTATGACCCGCTCACCGCCGGCGACTTCCTGTTGCAGGTGAAGGCGGGCATCAAGACGACCCAGCTCGCGGCGATGGCGCAGGACTACTTCGCCGGCTTCACCGCGCTGCTCAACTACAGTGACAACCTCACGGTGTCGCTGACCAATACGCGTTCGAATCGCGCCGACGGCACGATCTCGTACGACGTGGTGGTTACCAACTCCGGCGAGTACGACGTGCTGGCGCCTCTGACCCTGGTGCTCGATCCCAGCCAGTACTTCACGGGCTCGCTCGCCGGTCAGTTCTCGACCAACGCAGGCCTGTGGCTCATCGATCTCGGCGCCTCCGTGGCCAACGGCCGCCTGCAGTCGGGCCAGTCCACCGCCGTGCAGACCATCACGCTCAACGTGGGTTACGGCCAGCGCGCCGACATCGGCAATGGCGTGTACGCGCTGCCGACGGTGAACGTGCCGCCGGTGATCAGCTCGGAGCCGGTCACCGCGGCCACCGCGGGAACCGCCTACTCGTACCAGGTCGTCGCGAGCGATCCGGATAGTACGACGCTCAGTTATGTGTTGCTGAGCGCGCCCACGGGAATGATCGTGAGTGCGACTGGCCTCGTGAGCTGGACGCCGACGGCGCACAGCGCCGCGCAGACTTCGGTGGTCTTGCGCGTGTACGACGGCCGCGGTGGCTACGCGACGCAGGCCTTCGCCATCGAAGTCGCGGGCGGCAACTTCGCGCCCGTGCTTTCAACGATCACTGGCGATGTGACCACGCGCGAAGGGCAGGGGCTGGTGATCCCGGTCAGCGCCTTCGACCCCGAGGGCCACGCGCTTTCGATCTGGGCCGACCATCTGCCGCCCGGCGCCGTGTATGACTCGAGCATCGGCGCCATCGTCTGGGTGCCGGGCTTCGATGCCGCGGGCGTGTACGAGAACGTGACTCTCTACGCCAGCGATGGCGACCAGGTGACCAGCCGTTCGCTGCGCATCATCGTCGAGCCGGGCGACTCCACGCCCATGCTCGTGCCGATCGCCAACTTCTCGCTGAACGAAGGCGAGTCGATGGCCATGCGTCTCAGCGCGCAGGACTTCGAAGGCGATGAGCTGCGTTTCTACAGCACCAACCTGCCAGTGACCGCGACGCTGGACCCGGTGACGGGCCAGTTCAACTGGACGCCGGGCTATTCGCATGCCGGCGTCTACGACGTGGTCTTCGGCGTCACGGATGGCAACTCGAGTTCGGAGCGCACCGTGCGCTTCACCGTGGCCAATGCCAACGCCGACCCGGTCTTCGACCCGATTGGCCGCTGGGAAATCTACGAGGATCAGCCTCTCGACATCCAGTTGTATGCGTTCGACGCGGACAACCCGCAGTTCGTGCCGCGCACGCGCGGCGCCAACGGCGCGTTGCGCGACTACGAGCAGACCGCGCCGACGGTCACGTATTCCATCACGAGCCAACTGCCGGATGGCATGACCTACGACGCCGATACGCAGACCCTGCACTGGGTGCCGGGCAAGTCGGCCGCGGGCGACTACACGATCGAAGTGGTCGCGACGGATGACGGCAACGGCACATCCCACATCGGGCATGCGACGTTGAGCATCCCGATCACGGTGCACAACACCAACCGCTCGCCGGTGATCAGCAACATCGCCGACGTGACCGTGGTGCGTGACGCCCCGCTGGCCACCGTCGTCCCGGTGGACGTGGTGGACCCCGAGGGCAACGCTCTCACGTTCAAGGTCACGGGCCTGCCGCCGTTCGGCACGTTCGCGATCAATCCGTCCACGGGCAAGCCGACGTTCACCTTCCAGGCGGGTGCCGGGCATCGCGGTACGTACACGGTCACGTTCACCGCGACCGACGATGGCGATGGCGGCGGCGCGCATGCGCGCGTCACCGCGACCAAGACTTTCATCGTGCAGGTGCAGACGCCGGATGAACGGCCCGAGATGGCCTTCATTCCGAACAAGGTGGCGGTGCCGGGCCAGTTGCTGACCTTCGACATCGACGTGTTCGATTTCGAACAGTCGCCGACGCAAACCAACATCAACTTCCTCCCGCCGGTCCTGCCGGCGGGCGCGACGTTCGCGGTCATCGGCTCGAACCGCGCGCGGTTCAGCTGGACCCCAGTCGCGGGTGACATCGGCCTCAAGTCGGTGACCTTCTCCGCGGAGGATTCCGCGGGCCAGACGGTTACCCACACGGTGCAGATCAATGTGCGCGCCTCCAACCAGGCGCCCACCTTGCAGCCCATCGGCGCGAAGACCCTCAACGAGAACCAGGCGTTCCAGCTGCAACTCGCGGCCGCGGACGCCGATGGCGACATGCTCGGCTACCAGGTGGAAGGCCTGCCGCCCGGCGCGACGTTCAACTCGCAGACCGGCCTGTTCCAGTGGACGCCAAACTACTTCACCGCGGGCGAATACGACGTGAAGTTCACGGTGTCCGACGGCAACAAGCCGGTCACCGAGGTCGTGCATCTCACGGTCAACAATGTGAACCAGGCGCCGGTGCTGCTGTATGTGCCGCGCCAGGGCGTGAATGAAGGGTCCACCATCGGATTCAAGGTGCTGGGCGGTGACGTGGACGGCGATGCCGTGCGCTATGCCGCGGTGAATCAGCTGCCCGCTGGCGCCTTCTTCGACGAGAAGACCGGCTACTTCGAGTGGACGCCGACCTACGAGCAGGCGGACGAATACACGATGCAGTTCCGCGTCACCGATTCGAACGGCGCGAGCGACACCATCAGCATCGTCCTCGGCGTGTCAAACGTGAACCGTGCGCCGGCCATCGAGGTGCAGCGCCATGCCGTGCTGCTCGGTGCGCCGCTGCAATTCAACGTGACGGGTTCGGATCCGGATTCGAACACCACGTTGATCTATGGTTACGAAGGCGATTTGCCCGTGGACGCGCACTTCTCGCCCAGCGGCGTCTTCACATGGACGCCGGGACCCGGCCAGGCTGGCGATCACCTGATCCGGTTCACGGTGTCGGACGGCTTCATCACCGTGACCAAGCCCGTGGTGATACGCGCCGTAGCGCTCGAACTCGAGCCCACGATCACGTTCGAAACCACGCCCAGCTTCCCGGCGGTGCCGGGGCAGGACGTGCGCATCCATGTGCTCGCGGCTTCGTACGGCGCCATCGCCAATCTCACACTTGCCGTCAATGGACAAGTCGTCACGTTGGATGAGGACGGTCGTGCCACCGTTCGTGCCACGACTCCGGGTGCGATCAACCTCGAAGCCACGGCCACCGACGTCGACGGTTTCTCGAAAACGCTGACGCACGTGATCAAGGTGCGCAATCCGGCGGACACCGCGGCGCCGACCGCCTCGTTCGCCACCGGCACTGGTGGCGCCATCGTGGAATCCACGATGAGCATCGCGGGGTCCGTTGCCGACCTGAACCTCGACTTCTGGACGCTCGAGATCGCGGCCAACGGTTCGGACGACTACATCGAGGTCGCACGTGGCCTCGCACCCGTCAGTGGAACCCTCTACACCCTCGATCCGTCCGTGTGGACCAATGGCGTCTACAAGATGCGATTGACTGCGGTGGACGTCGCCGGCCGGGTGGCGGTCGAGGACACTTATATACAGGTGGCGTCGGCCAACAAGGACGCCCGCTATCTGCGCAATGATACCGACGCCGCGGTCTCGCTGGGCGGACACACCTTCGTGCTCGAGCGGCAGTACGACTCGCTGCGCAACGCGGAAGACGGTTCGCTGGGCTTCGGCTGGCGCCTGCCCATCCGCGATTTCGCGCTCACCAGCGATGTCGCCATCGGCGCGATCAGCGGTCTGCCAGCGTACCAAGTGGGTACGCGCGTTTACGCGACCCTTCCCACCGGCGAGCGCGTCGCGTTCACGTTCGCCCCCGAGGCGCACAGCGTCGCCGGCCTGACTTACTACTCGCCGAAGTGGGTGAGCGCGTCCGGTGCGAGCTGGACGCTCGAGTCCTACGACACGAAGCTGCAGCGCAGTGGCGATCGCTTCTACGTGCTCGAGAGCGGTCAGCCCTACAGCCCCGAGACGCATGCCGGCGAGCAGTTCGTTCTCACCGAGACTTCGGCCAACACGAAGTACTCGCTGACCTTCGGCAGCGGCGCCACGCAAGTGCGCTTCGCCGATGGCGTCACCTGGAACATCGGCGACTCCGGCATCGTCGCGTCCAGCGGCGAGCGCGTGAGCTTCTTCACGAATGGCGACGGCCACATCGATCGCGTGGTGTTGCCGGATGGGCGGCAGTTCGCCTACGGCTACGACGCGGACGGCAACCTCGAGCTGCGGCGCGATCTCGCGGCCGCCACGTCGCAGCTGTACGGCTACGCCGCGCATGTGCTCAATCTCGTCACGCCCGGATCCAGTGGTGGCGGCACCGCCGTGGTGTACGGCGATGGCGCGCCCAGCGAGACCGTGCTCGACGGCAACCTCGGCGGCTCGCGCAGCTACATGGCGCCCGGCCAGATCTACAGTGGCAGTGTGTCCGCGGGAAGCGTGGAGCGTTACAGCTTCGCGGTCCGTCCCAGCGAAATCCTGTATGCCGACGGTGCGATGTACCTTTGCGTGGTGGTCGACGCTGCGCCGGACAGCAGCTTGCTGCCTGCGTATCCAGTGATCGCCGGAGCCACTCGTGTCGGCGGTAGTTTGTCCGGGAGCCGCGCGTTCGGTCTGTATCGCATCGATCATGCCGGACTCAATACGCTTGAAATCCGCGGCACGAACGGCAGCAGCGGTGCGTACAACCTGACCTTCTTCGCGGCCGGCGATGTGAACCGAGACTTCGTGGTGGATGGGGCCGACTCGGCCATTCTCGCGGGCGCGTTCGGCAAGGCGCCGGGCGACGCGGGCTATGACGTGCGCGCGGACTTCAACGGCGATGGCGCGGTCAGCAGCGCAGATCAGCAGATGCTGTTCAAGGTGTTCGGATTCCGCGCGAACGCCGCGCCGGTGATCACGGTGGGGGACCCCGCGAAGACGCACGTGGATCTCGAAGTGCGCGTGCCGATTTCAGGCTTGGTGTCGGATCTGGAGGGCGACAAGACTTTCTATCGCATCGTCAGTGCGACGCATGGCCTGGCGAAGATGAGTGGCGATGGAAAGAGCGTGGTGTTCACCCCGGATGCGGGGTACTACGGCGAGACGGAGATCTGGTTCGCGGCGGATGATGGATATTCGCAGTCGGTGCAGAAGCTCACGGTGAATGTGAGCAATGAGGCGCTGACGAACGTGGACTTCGTGGCGCGCAATCCGGCGGTGGGCGTGGGCGGCGCGATCCAGATGCAGTTGATCGGCGATTTCGCGGATCAGATTGGTGTATTGCTCCCTTCTAGCTATCTGACCTGGAGCTCCACCAACGCCGCGGCGGGCGCGGTCGACGCGGGCGGAGTCCTGCGCGGCGTCGCTCAGGGATCCGGCGCGATCGTGGCGATGCGCGGGCAGATCACCGCGGCGACTGCATTCCTGAGTGGTGCGCCAACGGCGGATCAGATTGATCTTTCGGTACTTGGCCTCGACGCGTATCCGGATTCGGTGACGCTGGCCGCGAACACGGGTAGCCGTCAGATCAAGCTGGTCATCTCGGGAGACTCACCAGCCAAGGACATTGGTAGCGCTGCCAAGGGAACCCGCTACTTCTCGAGCAATACGGCCGTGGCCGAGGTCACTGCGGATGGGTTGATTGTCGCTCACGCGGCGGGCGAAGCGACCATTACGGTCGTGAATCAGATGCGTGAAATACTCGTGCCGGTCAAGGTAGTCGTTCCTTTCAACGCGCCGACGGCCATCGGAGCCGACGGCGGAATCGTCGCGATGCAGGGGATGTCGGTTTCCGTGGCGCCGGGCGCGTTCACTCAGGACGTCACCGTTTCCATTCGCCCGCTGGCGAATGGTGAACTGCATACCCCGCTCTTGCCGGCTTCGTCTGGATTCACTGCGGGTCCCGCTTTTGCGCTGGACGTCGGCGAGCAGTCGATGCAGGTCCCGGCGCAGTTAGCCATCCAGACCGCTTTCGCCGCCGGAACCACGGTTCTGTTTTATCGCGAATATGAGTTCCTGGATCCTGCGTCCGGCCAGATGGTCGCGGGATGGCTGCAGCAGGAGTCGGGCGTGGTCGGCGCCGATGGTGTGGCACGCACGACCTCTCCGCCGTATCACGGCGTGCTCAAGTCCGGCCAGTACATGGTCTTCGCGGCGGATCCCGCGCTGACGGCACAGACCAACATCAAGATTTCGCCCATCGGACCGGTGGGTAACGCCTATTCGACGATCGCGTACTCACTGTGGCAGCGTGACGGCGTATCCGTTGCCATTGGCGCCATCCTGCTGGGCGACTCGGACCTGCTGACGCGCAGCCTCGACGTGCCCGTTGTGCACTTCTCACAGCTGCACCCCGACGGACAGCGTTACATGGACAGTCGCCAGCTGAACCTCGGCGATACCAGCGTGCACGCGTACCTGAACATTCATGAGAACGTCTCGCTGCCGGATCCCCAGATCCGGGATGTACTCCTCACGTATTCCGATCTCGGACCCACACTGACCATCCGGGGCTGGAACCTGATGCAGCCGACCCCAGGTGCGCCCGATTCCACCGGGAATGTACCTGGCGATATCTCGGTGAACTTCACCATGGGCGGTCGCGTGGCGCGTTACGTGCCGACCGAGGTATCGGGTGCACCCGGAGAATTGCAGACGATCGTGATCCAGCAGATTCCGTCCGGCACCATCATCGGTCTTTCGAACATCACGGTTTCCCGGAAGACGAAGGTGCAGGGGCTCGACGCCAACGGCGAGCCGAGCGGCTGGCGTGAAGACATCCTGACCAGCAAGGCCGCGAGACTTCCGTCGGAGGGAAACTATACGTTCGCGGCGTCCGGCGGCGCCGGGTCCACCATCTCTGTCATCAGCTCGACAGCATTGACTGCGACGACTCCCGGGCCGCAGGGACAACCGCCAACCACGACGACCATCCCGGCGAATTCGGTTGTCGCCCGAATCACCTTGTCCGGAGTCAATCCGGGCGCGTTCGATATCGCGGTCACTGCCGACAACACTCGTCTGTATGTGTCCGAACACCTCGCGCACAGGGTGGCGGTCATCGACACCATTGCGTTGCGCGAGGCCGAGCTGCCGCACGCGGACGGATCCACCTCCGCGACCTACGACTACATCGATCTCGGTGCGGACGCCCATCCCGGCGCCATCACCATGGATCCGGAGAACAAATGGATGTACGTCGCGGATAGCCAGAGCGACGTGGTGTACGTCATCGGCATAGATCCGAATTCGTCATTCTTCCACAAGTCCCGCAGCTTCAATCTGAGTGAAGGCTTCGGGCAGGGCATCGCCGGCATCGCGATCAGCAGCGATGGTGCGCAATTGCTCGCCACCGTGAGCCCGGTGCGAATGTTGTTCACGGTCCATCGCCCCACCGCGCCGAGTGGGCGTGTGGTGGTCGTGGATCTTGCTTCACCCATCGACCAGAAGACTGGCGGATGGTCGACGAAGCAGGAGCTGGGCGCGAACACCTACTCGATTCTTGCCGGTGGCAGTCCGTACGCCCTCGAGCTGACTTCGGACAAGAACAGGATTCTCCTGACAAACCACATGACCGACACCGACGGCGTGGTTGTGCTGGTCCGGAACGGAGAGCCCGGAAAACAGAAATGGAGCGTTGACTCGCAGATCGAATTGAATCTCGGCGACAGCCCGGATTCCTTCGACGTCAACAACGCGGCGGGCATCGCGATCACCAAGGACCTTCAGTACGCATTCGTCGCTGGAACCAACGCGTTCTACCTCGATTCGTATTCTCACAATTCCGCGACCGTACCCTCGTACCCCGGTGGCGGAAACATCGGGATCATCCGCGATCCGCTGGGCCTGAAGGGGCCGCCCAAGTTGGTAGCCGCGCTGCGGCCGATTCCGGACTCATTCCCTGACGGCGTGTCCTTGTCGAGTGACGGCAAGACCCTCTATGGCGCGTACTTCTTCAGGCAGTCGGTGTTCGCTTTCAGCGTCGACGCCATCATCGACAAGCTCAACGCCATGGGTGACAGCCAGCTCCTGGAGGAGTGGGCTCTGGATGATCTCGTCGTCGGTTCCAGCAAGGAGCTGAAGTTCGATCAGACGATCGACATCAAGGCGGACTACATTCGCCTCGGTGTGACCGGCGATGGAACTGTTCTGTATGGACCGGGAGTCCAGGTCCCTGGACAGGCAGCCAATGCCAACGATCCGATTGCCACGCAAGGCTATGTACGGAAGCTGGCCACGCAAGAGAGTTTCATCAAGCTCATTGGCCCGAACGGTGGTGAAGAGCTCACCATCGGAACGCCGACCTTCCAGTGGTCATTGTCGGGGAAGAAGGTGCCGAGCACCTTGTACGTGAGCAGCTTCCCGCCTGGCGAGGGTTTGTTCCCGAGTGACACTCCGCCAGAAGACAAGCGCTGGGTGGGAGACGCCAATGGCAATCGCATATTCGAGTTCGCGATGCTGCCACCGGCAGATGGCGTGCTCGATCTCTCCAAGATACTGCCGGATGGGTTCCGGCTGACCGCGGGTCAGACTTACTACTGGGGCGTCGAGGCGGTTGGCGAAAACGGCCAGATACAGAGGGTGTCGCGCAGCTTCACGGTAAAGACACCGGAAGTCGAAGATGGCTCGAGATTCGCGGCGGTTACCGTGGTTACCCACGGTGTCGTTCCGCGCGCGCCTGGCGTGGATGCGCTGAACACTTATCAATTGGCGCTGGAGATCGCGAAGGGCAGCGGTGGGTTCGTCTTCGCGCAGGATCCCATCACCGGTAAGTGGGTTCCCAAAGCTCGCTACGACAAAGGCGCTTCGAACACGGCCGATTTCACGATCGAAGACGCATATGGCAAGTCGCTGGTCCTCGTTCCCAGCTGGTCGGTGGAGGCGGACATCGTTGACACGGGGTTTGCCGAAGCCGCCGCCGATGCCATCTTTGCCGGCCTCGTCGACCTGAACCAGACAACGGGCAATCGCGTCTTTGGCGCCGGTTCTCCGCTGCATTTCATCGGCCACGGCCGCGGCGCTGTGGTGAACAGCGAGATCATCCAGAGGATTGGAACTTATCTCCCGCCGATTGCCGATCTGCGGATGACGACGCTGGATCCGCACGACCAGGAGCAGGAGGCGCTCAACTGGAATCTTGGCGCCGGCGCGACCCTCACCAAGTGGGGCCTGATCGCCGGAGCCGGCGTTGCCGCCTCCTTCGGACAGGCGCAGGTCGCAAGGTACGCATTGTTGACGAGCCGCATCGCGGACGCCCTTGGCAACATCGCGAACCTGTTGAACATCGATGTCGTGACCTATGGCGATTATCACGATCCGGACGTGAAGGTCTGGAGCGACGTCCTGTTTGCGGACAACTACTACCAGGAACTCGGGTACGAAAAGGCGGATCTCTTTTCGGCGATGCATTTCACGCCGAATGGACGCGAGATCGATGGTGCCGCGATCAACATCAAACTGGATGGTCGCGCGGGATTCGTGTCGGATGAGGTCTACCAGGTCACTGGCGGCGTGGGCAATCCGGACTTGCGCCTCACGGGCTGGTACGCAGGTACTGCAAACTTCGATCTAACGACGTGGGATACGGTGGCCACCGTCGGTGATCGAATCTGGCGCAGCCAACTCGACAGGAACTACGTCACCACCGGACCGAGCCTGTTCAAGACCTTCCTGCTCAACAACCAGGAATACAGCGACGGGACCCGCTGGTACATCGCGAGGGAGGGTGAGCAAAACCCACCAGACATGTCCGGCAGCTACAACGGCGCACCTTCGGAAGGTACCGGCACGGGCTGGTTCTACTCCGCGCTCGCCGGCACGACTCCGGGCATGCTGCCGAAATCGGACGACGCGACGCGCGTCAATGTGGCGATCGACAACAACGATCCCGGGAGCGGAACCGACCTCAAGGCGGTACCCGACGTATTCAATGGGCATTTCGAAGTCAGCGATCGCGGATTCCTTGGACGCTGGCCTTTCATCAGCCTCGACACGGCTTTTGAAATGCCTGGTTGGTCTTTCCAGGGGGCGTCCGCCAAGACTTCTTCCAACGATCGCAATCTGGAAGCGAGGCCGACGGGTGTCTTCAACATGCTCGTCGCCGAACTCAACGAGGAAGGCGAGGGCCTGGGCGCGATAGCCGAGAAACTTTGGGATATCACCAAGGAGTTCGTCCAAGGAGCCAAGGTGAAGATCGCCACCGTCGCGGGCGAAGTTGGCTCGGAGGCTTATTACGAGAAGGTGAGCGAATACATCACCGAGGCGGCGAGCGACACCGCGGCAAGCTTCAAGTGGCTAGACATCTTCACGACCGGCCCCGAGAAGCTCAAGACGGTCTTCAGCAAGCTCGCGGCCATGACAGGAAAGCAGGCCTTCCTGAGCATTTCGACGTCAGTCGGCTCTCGCATCCTGAAGGGCTCGTTCGGATTCTTCACCGAGATCATCGGAGATCTGGCGGCGGCAATGCAGGACCTCCAGGACCAGTGGTTCACACTGGAGCCCGAGGGTCCGGCATTGACCCACAATCGTCTGTTCGTCCCCAGCAATGCGAGCACGCTGTACTTCGATGCAAGCGTACAGCCGGTGGATCCAAGCATGTCCTCCGCTACCGGCCGGATCCAGGCGTGGGTGGCCACCTATGACAACGGAGTTCTGGGACCCGAGCGGGCCGTGGAATGGGAATTCAGCGCCTCGACGCCGGAAGTGCCGAGGCAGTTGAGTCTGGCCGGATTCGAAGGACACCAAGTCGTGTTCGGTGTTCGCTATCTGAGCGGGACACTCCCGGTGTTCGTCGACAATTTCCGCTTCTCGTACGCTGGGCAGACGACACGGGCGAAGATTACTTCCGTGAACGAGGGCGGCATCGCCAAGCTGACTATCGAAAGCGGCGTTGCGATCTCGCCGAGTGGCCACTACCTCGTGAACTGGGGCGATGGAACCAGCAATACATATACGGTTGGCGCTACTCAGCAGTCCGATGTTAGAGAGCACCTCTACAAGGACGATCCGGCCGGATTCGATACCGACACCTATACCGTCACGATAACCACGGCCCAGGAACAACTGACCGTCAATGCAACGGTCAAGAACCTTCCGCCGGTGGTGGAGCGTGCGTGGTTCGCCATGTCCACCGTCGAGGAAGGCCAGGACGCCGTACTGTTCATCAACTGGAACGACGCCGGCCACGCCAGTCAGCGAGAAACCTACACCGTCAGCGTCGACTGGGGTGACGACGAGCCAAGGCAATTCCAGTTCAATGTCACCGATCGTGCGACGGCGTTCACACATAAGTACAAGGATGGAACGGCGCAGGCGAAGATGCGTCCGGTGACGATCAGGATCGTCGACGATGACGGCGGAGAGATCGAACAGCAGCTCACGCTCACCGTCATCAATGCGAAGCCGACTCTCACGCTGAATCCGATGACCCGTGTCGGCTCCACGTTGACCTTGTCGGCTGTCGCCAATGATCCGGGCATCGCTGATTCAACGAAGGTCGAGGTGTTCTGGGGAGTCGGCATCCCGGCAGACGTCAGGGACCTGGCGGCCAGTGACCACTCTACGTCCCTGCAGTTCTCTCACAATTTCGGCGGCGACCCGATCCCGACGCTCATGCGAGTCAGGATCACCGACAAGGATGGTGGCTACACCGAGTACCTGCATTCGACCAGCGGCAACACCCAGCTCGCTGAGAGCAATGCGGTCGAGGTGGGCGTCGAGACTGTGCACACCGGATTCCCGCCAAGCGCTGCTCAGATCTCAGAGCACGACGTCGAGACTCTGTTGCGGGTCGCGGCAAATGGGTGGCTCAACACCGGCTTGCAGGCCGAATGGCGCCAGCGTCTGCTCAGTGCCCGCTATCAGCTGGCTGATCTGCCTTCCAACACGCTGGCATGGGTGGAACGGCCTGATGACGGCAGTGCGCTCATCACCATCGACTCCGACGCCGCCGGCCGCGGCTGGTTCATCGACGAAACACCTCTCTCCAACGAGGAATTCGACTCTTCCGGTCACGCGCTCGTCGGCGCCGCCGCCGAGGGCCGCTACGACCTGCTCACCGTCCTTGCGCACGAGCTCGGCCATGCTCTCGGCCTCGAAGACGTCTTCATCGACAACCAGTTGATGAGCGTGATGCTGTCGGAAGGCACGCGTCGCTCCATCAGCTCGGATGATGTCGCGCAGGCGAACCTCGGCAACGAGGCGAACGAAGAAACCCACGCGCTCCACGGCAACGTCAACCTGGCCCAGCTGACCGAAGGAATCACCAACGGCGGCTTCAGCCTCACGCCGGAGCAGTTAGGCTTCGGCTGGGCGGCGAAGGGCAGCGCGGCGGTTCCCTCGGGCGCGATGGTGCTCAGCGAGAACTCGACCTCCATGTCGGGCGTCTCGCAGGCCTTCCTGGTGCCCAACAACGCTCGCGCGCTGCGGTTCACGCTGCGCGACGTGGCGCTCGCGGCGAACGCGGCGGGAATTCCGCCGGATGCGTTCGAAGTAGCGCTGCTCGACGCGGTCAGCGACGCATCTCTTGCGGGCGCGAACGTGCTGTCGCTCACCGACAGCTTCTTCAACCTGCAGACCAACGGCACGCGCTCGACCTCGAGCCGCGTGAGCACCTTCACGGCCGCCGACGGTACGATGACGGTGACGCTGGATCTCAGCGGAATCTCGGCCGGCACGCCCGTGCAGCTGTTCTTCGACCTGCTGGGCTTGGGCGCGGCGGGCAGTCACGTCACTATCGACGACGTGCGCCTGCTCATCGGCCCCAACCAGGCGCCGGTGGTGCAGAACGACTCGGCCACCACCTCGCGCGACGTGGCGGTGAACATCGCCGCGCTCGCCAATGATTCGGACACCGAAGGCGATCCGTTGTCGACGTCGCTGGCACTCGTTACCCAGCCGGCGAATGGCGTGGTGAGCATCGGGCCGGACGGTAGCTTCCACTACGTGCCAAATGCGGGCTTCACGGGCGCCGACACATTCACCTATCGCGTCACCGATGGCGCGGCGGAGTCGAACACGGCGACGGTTACCATCACGGTGATCGAGGGCGTGATCAACGTGGCGCCGGTGGCGGTCAATGACACGGCGACGCTCGCGGAAGACAACGCTCTCCCGATCTCGGTGCTGGCAAACGACACGGACGCCAACGATGACACGCTCGTGCCGGTGATCGAGACCGGTCCACTGCATGGCACGGTGACCGTGGACGGCGACGGCCGCATCACGTACACGCCGTTCGCCAACTCCAACGGCACGGACGTCTTCACCTATCGCGTGACGGATGGTTCGCTGCAGTCGAACGTGGCGACGGTCAGCATCACGGTGACCCCGGTGAACGACGCGCCGGTGGCGGTGGACGACATCGCCAGTACGGCATACGGCTCGACCGTCGTGATCCACGCGCGCGACAACGACTCGGACATCGAGACGGCGACAAGTGCATTGCTGCCCTCGGTGATGGCGCAGCCCGTAAACGGCACGGCCACTGTCAACGGTGACGGCACGATCAGCTACACGCCGAACGCCGGCTTCAGCGGCACGGACTCGTTCACCTATCGCGTGACCGATGGCCAGGCGAATTCCAACACCGCCACGGTCACCGTCACGGTGGCTGGCATGGTGAATGTGGCGCCGGTGGCCGCCATCGACACGGCGACGCTCGCGGAAGACGCGTCGCTCGCGATCTCGGTGCTGGCGAACGACACGGACGCCAACAACGACACGCTCGCGCCGGTGATCGACACCAATCCGCTGCATGGCACCGTGACCTTGGGCAGCGACGGCCGTTTCACGTACACGCCGTTCGCCAACTACAACGGCACCGATTCCTTCACTTACCGCGTCTCGGATGGGTCGTTGCAGTCGAACCTGGCCACGGTGAGCATCACGGTGACCCCGGTCAACGACGCGCCGGTGGCTGGAAACGACGCGTTCTCGGTCGACGAGGACGGCACGCTGACGCGTACCGCAGCCAACGGAGTGTTGTTCAACGACACGGACGTGGAGGGCAGTGCGCTCAACGCGACTCTCGTCTCCAACGTGGCTCACGGCACATTGACGCTCAACGCCAACGGCTCGTTCACCTACACGCCTGACGCGAACTTCAACGGCACGGATTCCTTCACCTACCAGGTTAGCGACAGCCAGCTGGATTCGGGCCCGGCGACGGTGACCATCACCGTGATCGCGCAGAACGATGTGCCGGTGGCAGTGGACGACACGGCCAGCACAAGTTTTGGCTCGACGGTCGTGATCCATGCACGCGACAACGACTCGGACGTCGAGACGGCAACCAGCGCATTGCTGCCCTCGGTGATGACGCAGCCGGCGAACGGCGCGGTGGTCGTCAATGGGGACGGCACGTTCAGCTACACACCGAACGCGGGCTTCAGTGGCACGGACACGTTCACCTATCGCGTGAGCGATGGCCAGGCGAATTCCAATATCGCCACGGTCACCGTCACGGTGACGGGCGTCGTCAACGTGGCACCAGTCGCGAACAACGACACCGCAACGGTCAACGAAGACGCACTCGCCGCCACGATCACCGTCCTCACCAACGACACGGACGCCAACCTCGACACGCTCACGCCGGTGCTCGTGACCGACGCGGCGCACGGCCACGTCACGCTGAACGGCAACGGTACCTTCTCGTACACGCCGGTGGCCAACTACAGCGGCACCGACTCGTTTACCTATCGCGTGACGGACGGTTCGTTGCAGTCCAACGAGGCCACGGTGAGCATCACCGTGACCGCGGTCAACGACGTGACAGTCGCTCTCGGCGACACGGTGACCACCGACGAAGACACACCGATCATCATCCACGTGCTCGACAACGACACGGACATCGACACGCCGAAGTCGGCGCTAGTACCGGTGGTGGTGTCGGGCCCGACGAAGGGCACGCTGACGGTCAACGCCGATGGCACGATCACCTACGCGCCGAACGCGAACACCAGCGGCGCGGACAGCTTCACGTATCGCGTCAACGACAACGGCGACCTCTCCAACGTGGTCACGGTCGACATCTCGGTGGCACCGCAGAACGATCTGCCGGTGGCGGTCGATGACAGCGTGACGATCTTCGAGGACACGCCGATCACCATCGACGTGCGGGCGAATGATTCCGACGTCGAGACGGCGCCAACGTCGCTGATCCCGTCGGTGGTCACGAATCCGCTGCATGGCACTCTGACGCTGACGAATGGTTCGTACTACTACGCGCCGGTGCTCAACTACAGCGGCACGGACTCGTTCCAGTACCGCGTGTTCGACGGCACGGCTTTCTCCAGCGTGGCGACGGTGAGCATCACCATCACGGCGGTCGATGACGTGCCCATGGCGGTCAACGATTCGGCGACCACCAACGAGGATACGGCGGTCACGATCGATGTGCGCGCCAACGACCTGGATGTCGAGACGGCGAGGGCGGCACTGATACTCAACGTTGTGTCCGGGCCCGCGCACGGCACGCTGACGCTGACCAATAGCTCCTATGTCTACACGCCCACGGCCAACTACAACGGCACGGACTCCTTCACCTATCGTGTGAACGACGGAGCGCAGGATTCGGCTCCCGCGACGGTGTCCATCACCATCAACTCGATCAACGACGCCCCGATCGCGGGCAACGACACGATCACCGTCATCCTCAACACCTCCACGCGCATCGACGTGCGCGCCAACGATAGCGATGTCGACAGCGCGACGTTGACCACCATCAAACTCTCCGGCCCGGCGCACGGCACGGCCACCGTCAATGCGGACGGCAGCCTGCAATACACGCCGACCACGGGTTACACGGGCTCCGACACCATCACGTATCGCCTGAACGACGGCACGGCGAATTCGAACACGGCGACGGTGAACATCACCGTGGCCGCGAACGTGGCGCCCTCGGCCACGAACTCGACGGTGACGGGCCTGGAAGACACGCCCTACGTGTATACGTGGGCCGACTTCCACATCACGGATCCGGATTCGTCCACGTTGTGGATGCGCATCATTGCCCTCCCGTCCAAGGGGGCGCTGCAGTACTTCAACGGCACGGCCTGGGTCGCGGCGGCGGCGTCCACCAACATCTCGAAGGCGGACATCGACGCGGGTCGACTGCGCTACGTGCCGGCGACCAACCAGTCCGGCATCGACGCGTACCCGACCTCGGGTACGGGTAATCGCAAGAAGGACTACGCGGTCTGGACCTTCCGCGGCTACGACGGAACGCTGCAGAGCGCGACGCGCAACATGACCGTGGACATCGCGCCAGTGGCGGATGCGCCGACGCTGGAGATCAGGGGCTACGGCAGCATGCTGTACCGCACGATGTCCCAGAGCTGGCTCGATTCGCTGGCAAACCCGGATACGAATGCGACCGTCCTGAACCAGCCCACCTTCGATGGCTGGACACTGGTCACCTCGGGAGACCAGGTCGCGGGCGGCAGCAACGTCTTCCAGGTCTGGCACGAGGACGACGTGGTCGCCAACCAGGCGGGCACCCCGGTCGAGCTCGATGGCACCTGGTCGGGCAATGGCGGCTGGCTCAGCCTCAACGATGCCGCGGGTACGGCATCGCAGACGCTGGGTGTCGAACGCACCATCGACACCCTGGCGGGCGTGGAATACGAGATCGACTGGAGCTACGCCGCGGCGCCGGGCTTCGCGCTCGGCACCTGCGCGGTGGGCGTGTACGTCAACGGCGTCAAGATCGACACCGTCGAATTCATGAGCGAGTCGGACGATCTCGTCTGGAACAACGTCTACCAGACCTTCCAGGGCACGGGTTCGCCCATGACCGTCCGGCTGATGCTGGAACCGGCGAGCGGCTCGCCGCCCGGACGCATGGCGTTCATCGACAACATCTCGCTTTACGAGAGCACTCCGAACACCGGCCCGGTGAATGGCAACATCTACCTGCAGGCCGCCGAGAGCTATCTCGTCGATGACGACGATTCGGAGACCTGGCAGCTGACCATCGGCGGCATCCCGGTCGGCGCGATATTGAGCGACGGCAACCATACGTTCACGTCGACGGCCGGCAACCAGGTGGCTGACATCTCCACGTGGTCGAAGTGGGAGATCTACATCAAGCCGCCGCTGGATTATCACGGCACGTTCGATCTCACGGTGACGGCGAAGGCCAGCGAGACCTTCAGCACCTCGGCGGCGAGCACATCGAAGACGCTCACAGTGCGCGTGCTGGCGGCGCCGGTGGCGGCGCCACTGAACATCACGACGGCGGAAGACACGCCGTACGTGATCCGGTGGTCGGACATAGGCGCGTCGGATGCGGATTCCACCGATCTCATCGTGCGTTTCGAAGACAGCCCCACGCACGGGCAGTTCCAGTTCTTCGACGGCACCAAGTGGATCAAGGCGTACGAGAACGACGTGACCCGCGCACAGATCGAGGCGGGGATGCTGCGATACACCGCCTGGGAAAACTTCTCGGGCACGGACTCGTTCAGCTTCAAGCTGTTCGACGGACAGCAGCTCAGCCAGGAAGTGACCGTCAACGTCACGATCACTCCGGTGGCCGATGCGCCGCTGCTCGAGCTCTGGGGCGCAGGCAGCGGATATCCCGAAGAGATGTTCTGCATCGGCTTCGAGTCGGTGGCGAACACCGGCACGGGCCCGACCGTCGTGAACGCGAGCACGCTCGAAGGCTGGACCATCGTCACGGCGCCCGATCGCGCGCCGGGCGGCACCAACGCGTTCGAGGTGTGGAGCGAGGGCGACGCGTTCACCAACGCGGCCGGCGAGACGGTCTCGTTGTTGCCGAGCTGGTCGCATCCGGGCGATCACAACTGGATCTCGCTGGCCGATGCCGCGGGAACCGGCACGCAGACGCTGGGCATCGAGCGCACCATCAATACGGTCGCGGGCAAGGTCTATCGCTTCACCGTGGACGCGGCGGGCGAGCCCGGATTCGATTGCGACTACACCGGTGTGCGCTTCGAGGTGGACGGTGTCGAGCTCGACACGCGCTACCCCGAGAGCGACGGCGACGAGCTGACCTGGGAGCAATATTCGTGGACCTTCGAGGGCACCGGCTCGCCGATGACCCTCCGCGTACTGGCGCAGGCGGAGACCTTCGCCGCCGGCGGTCGCGGCGTGTTCGTCGACAACCTCAATGTCACGGAGCAGACCCCGAACACGGGGTACCAGGACTCCT
Source organism: Steroidobacteraceae bacterium (assembly GCA_035525785.1). Taxonomy (GTDB): domain Bacteria; phylum Pseudomonadota; class Gammaproteobacteria; order Steroidobacterales; family Steroidobacteraceae; genus CADEED01. The sequence continues at coordinate 50,299 of DATLDQ010000048.1, forward strand.
GCATCGAGCTGCAGGACGTCGGCAGCTGGCTGGTCGACGACGATGGTTCCGAGACATTCGATCTCTTCATCGATGACATCCCGGTGGGCGCGACGATCACCGATGGCGAGTTCTCGTTCACCGCCACGGCGGGCAACCGCTCCGTGAGCATCGAGGACTGGGAGCTCTGGAACATCGAGGTCATGCCGCCCGCGGGCTATCACGGCACCTTCGACCTCATCGTGCGAGCGAAGGCCACCGAGATCGCGACGGGTGCATCGGCGACCACGACGCGAGCCTTGCACGTGCACGTGCTGGCACTGCCGACGGCTGCCCCGGTGAACATCACGACCGCCGAAGACACTCCGTACGTGTTCCAGTGGTCGGACTTCGGTGCGAGCGACGCCGACGGCGACGACCTGGGCATCTATCGCGAATGCCTGCCGACCATCGGCGACATCGAGATGCTCGTGAACGGCGTCTGGACCAACGAATACTCGGGTGTGATCACACGCGCCGACATCGAGGCGGGTCGGCTGCGTTACATGCCGGACCACAACCGGTCGGGCCCCGATACGCTGGTGTTCACGGTGTTCGACGGTCGCCGCTACAGCGCCGAGTACTCCATGCACTTCAACGTCACGCCGGTGGCCGATGCGCCGTATCTCAACCTCTGGGGCACGGGCGATACCAACAACGGCGCGGAGATCTTCGACACGGGGTTCGAATCCGTGCTCGATACGGGCCCGGCACCGAGCATCGTCAACGCGAGCACGCTCGAAGGCTGGACGCTGATCACCACGGGTGAGCACTCCGCCGGTGGCACGAACGCCTTCGAGGTCTGGCATGACGGTGACCAGACCACGAACGACGATGGCGTCACGGTCGCGCTGGCTTCGAGCCAGACCAGTCCCGGCGACCACTACTGGATCTCGCTGGCCGATGCCTCGGGAAGCGGGACGCAGACCCTCGGTATCGAGCGCACGTTCAACAGCGTGTTCGGCGCGGTGTACTCGCTGTACTTCGACGTGGCGGGCGAGCCCGGCTTCGATGGCCGCTACGGCGGATATCGCGTCGAAGTCGATGGCGTCGAACTCGAGTGCCGTTACGTGGGCAGCAATGACACGGGCCTCGGCTGGGACCAGCGCCACGTGCAGTTCGAAGGCACGGGCGCGCCGATGACCATCCGCTTCATCGCCGCGGCCCTCGATTTCGCGCCCGGCGGCCGCGGCGTGATGCTCGACAACATCTGCCTCGACGAGCACACGCCGAACCTCGGAGCCAAGAACTCCTGGATCGGCCTGCAGCAGATCGTGGCCTGGCTCGAGGACGAAGACGGCTCGGAGACCCTGCAGCTCTATATCGACAACGTGCCGGTGGGCGTGTCGCTGCACGACGGCACGCACACGTTCACGGCCACCGCGGGGAACACCACGCTGAATCTGGCGGGCTGGGCTCTCGGCGACATGTGCGTCAAGGGTCCTAACAACTACTTCGGCAACTTCGAGATGACGGCGCGCGCGGTGAGCACCGACACGGCGACCAGCACCACGTCGACGAAGACGCGGGCGTTGCGCGTGCAAGTGTTGAACCAGACCAGCCCGCTCGTGCTCGACCTGGATGGCAACGGCATCCAGACCGTGTCGCTCGACGACTCAGTCGGTACCTTCGACCTGCTGAACACGGGCTCGCCCGTGCGCTCGGGCTGGATCTCGAGTGGCGATGCCTTCCTCGCGGTCGATCTCGATCGCAATGGCGTCATCGACGATCGCGGCGAGTTGTTCGGCGGTGACGTCGGCGCAGGCTTTGCCAAGCTTGCCACTTACGACTCCAACGGCGATCACGTGATCGACAAGCGCGACGCGCGCTTCAAGGACCTGCGCATCTGGCAGGACCTGAACGGCAACCACCGTACCGACAAGGGCGAGCTCAAGACGCTCAAGAAGGCGGGCGTGAAGTCGCTGGACGTCGACTACGAGGTGCGCGAGGAGTGGCAGAACGGTAACCGCTTCATCGAGCGCAGCCATGCCACGCGCGCCGACGGTTCGCGCATGGAGATGAGCGACGTGTACTTCCCGGCCGAGGCTGCCCAAACGCTCGGCACCGCCGTGGGTCCGGGTTGGCACGAGCCGAAGAACAAGGCGGCGCGCATCATCGTGCAGTCGGCGTTGCGCAACGAGCCGGATTCGGCGAAGAGCACCCGGCTGATCGAGCGCATGCTCAACTCGTTCGCGCCGGCTACCCGCGCAACCGTGGACATGAAGCTGCCTGGGGCACCGTTGCTCAAGACGGCCCAGTCAGCCCGTGCGGCGGAAGACGTCGCCCGGTCGAGCCCGAAGCCGCCGCCGCAGGTCGATGCCGATATCAAGCAGACCGGCGACGTGACGACGTCGAGCCCGAAGAGTCCGCCGGGCGTCAGCACCAAGGACGGTGGCGCCGGCCCGCGTTCCAGTCCCAAGCTCGATCCGCGCGCCTTGCCCGGGGAGCCGACCATCGACTGGCGTGCGCAGCAATTCACCGACGCCATCCCCGATTCGCTTTCCCCCGCTTCGAGCAGGGAAGCCGAGTGGCTGGGCGACGTGCTGGGCGTGAAGAAGCCGCGCAAGGCCGACCTCGGCAAGCTGACCGGTCTGAACATCCGGCTGCCGCACCGGTAGCTCGGGACCCGCTTTTGAACCTATACATATAAGGAGTGATCAAAATGGCCAAATCCACCCCGGACCGCACCCCCGCACCGGCCGCCAAGCCGTCGCCAGCCGCGGCGCATGGTCGCAACGGCGCGGCATCGCCCAACGGCATGCCGCTCAAATTCGACGTCAGCAAGCTCACGAGCAGCTACGCGAACTTCTGCAATGCCAACAGCACCCGGGAAGAGGTGGTGCTGAATTTCGGCGTCAACAAGAATTGGGATCGCGGGGTTGCGGGGGCGCCGGACATCGAGCTGAATCACCGCATCATGCTGTCGCCGTTCGCGGCGAAGCGCCTCTCGGCGCTGCTGCAGCAGCTCATCAAGGAATACGAAGGCCGTTACGGCGCGCTGTCGGAGTAGTCAGCTCGCCCAGCTGCGGGAGCGTTCGACGGCCTGCCGCCATCGGGTGCGTCGCGCGGAAATGGAATCCCGCGCGGCTCGAGGTTCGAAGCGTCGATCGAGCTTCCACAGTGAAGCGAGCTCCGCTTCGGTGTTCCACAGGCCGACGCCCAGGCCGGCGAAGGCTGCCGCGCCGAACGCGGTGGTCTCGGTGTTCACCGGACGGAGCACGGGCACGCCCAGCAGGTCCGCCTGGAACTGCATGAGCAGGTCATTGCGCGCGGCGCCGCCGTCGACGCGCAGTTCCGCGAGCGGCTGGCCGCAATCGCGCTGCATGGCTTCGATGAGATCCGCGCTCTGGAACGCGATGCTCTCGACCGCCGCTCGCGCGATGTGTGCGCGCGTCGAGCCGCGCGTCAGGCCGATGATGGTGCCACGCGCGGCAGCGTCCCACTGGGGCGCGCCGAGTCCGGCGAACGCGGGCACCAGGTAGACGTCGCCGCAATCGGGCACGCTCGCGGCCAGCGACTCCACTTCGGCCGAATCCCTGATGATTCCCAATCCGTCGCGCAGCCACTGCACCGTGGCGCCGCCCATGAATACACCGCCCTCGAGCGCGTAGTGGCACTCGCCCCGGCGCCAGGCGACCGTGGTCAGCAGCCGGTGCTTCGAGGCATGTGGCTCGCGGCCCGTGTATGTGAGTGCGAAGCACCCCGTGCCATAAGTGTTCTTGGCCATGCCGGGTGCACAGCAGCCCTGGCCGAACAGCGCCGCCTGCTGGTCGCCCGCGATGCCGGTGACAGGTAGTTTGACGCCGTCCAGGTCGATGTCGATGGCGTCCGCACGCGCGAGGCAGGTGTCGACGATCTCAGGGAGGCAGGCGCGCGGAATGTTCAGCAGCGCCAGCAGTTCCTCGTCCCACGCGCCGGTCCGCAGGTTGAACAGCAACGTGCGGCTGGCATTGGTGGCATCCGTGACGTGTCGCCGGTGTCCGCTGAGCTTGAACAACAGCCAGCTGTCGATCGTGCCGAAGGCCAGCTCGCCGCGTTCGGCGCGGGTCCGCGCGCCGGGCACATGGTCGAGCAGCCACGCGAGTTTGGTGCCGGAAAAATACGGGTCGAACAGCAAGCCTGTGCGCCTCGCCACCTCGGGTTCGTGTCCCGCGGCGCGCAACGCGTCGCAGGCTGCGGCCGTGCGGCGATCCTGCCAGACGATGGCGGGTGCCACGGGTTCGCCGGTCGCGCGATCCCAGAGCACGGTGGTCTCGCGTTGGTTGGTGATACCGACAGCCGCGATGTCGCGCGACGGGACTTTCGCCTCGCGGAGCACTTCGACCATGGTCGCGCGCTGCGAGGAGAAGATCTCGCACGCGTCATGTTCCACCCAGCCCGGCTGCGGGAAATGCTGCGTGAATTCCTTCTGCGCGAGCGCGATGACGGTGCCGCGTTCGTCGAACAGCAGGCTGCGTGAGCTCGTGGTGCCCTGGTCGAGCGCGAGGATGTATCGCTTCGAAGGTGCCCGCGCGGCGGCCATTGCGCGCGCTCGTCAGCCCGCGAGCCCGCGCGGGCGCATTCCCGCGGCCCGGTAGACGGCGTCGATGGCCCGCATGTTGCCGAGGGCATCCTCGCCGCCGGTCAGCGGTTCGGCGCGCCCTTCGATGACTTCGACGATATGGCGCAGCTGGTAGTGGAAGGTGGTATCGCCGCCCGAAACGATCTGCGGCATGGGCGCATCCGGCGCATCGATCGAAAGCGTGGCGCCGGAATGCGGCGACACCGGGTTCTCGATCTCGAGCATGCCGGCGTCGCCATGCACGCGCAACCGGCGGTGGAGCTGGCCGTCGGGCGGCTGCATCGAGCACTTGAGCGTCGCGGTCGGGCCGCTGGTGAAGGCCATCTCCGCCTCGACGTCGAGATCCACGCCAGGCGTGCCGCAGCGCGCGCTCGCGCGCGTGATGGTGGGCTCATCGCCCGCGACCGAGCGGATCCAGTGCATGCAGTAGCAGCCGAGATCCATGAGCGCGCCGCCGCCGAGCGCCTCGATGTAACGCAGCTCGCCGGGCGTGTCCGGCAGATCGGCGTTGAACAGCGCTTCGATGCTGCGTACGCGGCCGATGGCGCCCGAATGGATCATCGACAGCGCGCGCTCGAACAGCGGGTGATAGCGGTAGTGGAAGCCTTCGAAAACGTGCTTGCCGGCGGTACGAGCGGCCGCGACCATCTGCGCGGCGTCCTGCGCGTTGTTCGCGAAGGGTTTCTCGACGAGCACGTGCTTGCCGCTCTCGAGCGCCGCCGTACACCACTCGCGATGCGCGGACGGCGGCAGGGCGCAGTACACCAGGTCGACGTCGTCGCGCAGCAGGAGCTCGGCATAACTACCGAAGGCCATCGGGATGGAATGCCGGGCGGCGAAGTCGCGGGCGCGGTCCAGGTCGCGGGACGCGATGGCCACGACCTCGGCGCCGAGAGTTTCGTTGGCGGGAGTGATGATCCCGCGGGGCGCGACCCGTGCCGCGCCCAGGATGCCGATGCGTATCATGGGCGCGCAGTCTCGCACGACTGCCGCCGCTGCGGCACACTGTCGGCTCGCGATGTGACCGCCCGCAACCTGACGAGGAACGAATGTGACGAGAGCAGCTTTGATCGGCGCGACGGGGCGCATGGGCCAGGCCATCGTGCGCGCCGGTGTCGCGGACCAGTCCCTGGTCGTCGTCGCCGCCGTTGCGTCTGCGGGTAGCAAGTCCGCCGGGCGGGACGTCGGCGAGATTGCCGGCGTGGCGCCGATCGGCGTGTGCGTGCTCGAAGAGCTGCCGCCGGATCTCGCCGGTGCGCAGGTGGTCATCGACTTCTCGCGACCGGAGCTCAGCCTGCGCACGCTCGAGGTGTGTCGGACCGCGCGCGTCCCCATCGTCATCGGCACGACCGGGCATGGCGCGGAGTTCGAAGCGCGCGTGTCCGCGGCGGCGCGCGAGGTCGCGGTGCTGGTCGCGCCTAACACTTCCATCGGCGTCGCGGTCGCGCAGGAGCTGGTGCGCATCGCGGCGCAGGCGCTGCCCGCGAGCTTCGACATCGAGATCGTCGAGGCGCATCACAAGCACAAGCTCGATGCGCCATCGGGCACCGCGCTGATCCTGGCCGAGAGCGCCGCCAAGGCGCGCGGCCTCGACCCGCATGCAGACACGAAGGCGGGACGCGTGGGGCAGGGCGCCCGCCGCGACGGCGAAATCGGCATCGCCTCCATCCGGGCGGGGGATGTCGTGGGTACCCATACAGTGTGGTTTGCCGGTTCTGGCGAGCGGCTCATGGTCACCCACGAGGCCACGGATCGATCGATCTTTGCCCGCGGAGCGATCCGGGCGGCGGCCTGGCTCGCGTCCCAAAACCCTGGCCGGTATTACATGGCCAACGTACTTGGATTGAAAACAACCACTTAGCGCATTATCCCAAGCTGGTCTTTAGAACTTTTCCGGCAATTTATTCTCGAAACGAACAAGAAGTTTCGTGGACACCCCGGGGTGCGCTTCGTAAAATTGCCGCCTAATCCGAAACGGGTTAGTCCAACGCAGGGCGGGAGGATGTTCGAGAGAACTCCTCCCGCTTTGTGCATGTACGCTCCGCGCGGAGAGAATCCACTCAATCATCTATTTACGCGGGCTAGAAACAGCCCGAGGGGAGTTTCCGCGTGACGATAACCGCGGTTCTGGCTCTGGAAGATGGAACGATCTTCAACGGCCAGTCTATCGGCGCCAAAGGCAACACCACTGGCGAAGTCGTTTTCAATACCGCTCTCACCGGTTATCAGGAAATCCTCACCGATCCGTCGTATTCCCGACAGATCGTCACGCTCACCTATCCCCACATCGGCAACACGGGCACCACGCCCGAGGATCTCGAGTCACCCACGGCCTACGCGGCCGGCTTGGTAGTTAGGGACGTGCCGCCGCTGTCGAGCAATTGGCGCAAGTCCGAGGACCTGCGCGACTTCCTCGCACGCCACAAGGTGGTCGCCATCACCGGCGTCGATACCCGCAAGCTCACGCGCATCCTGCGCGAGAAGGGCGCCCAGGCCGGCTGCATCATGGCGGGCGACAAGATCGACGCGAACGCGGCCATCCGCCTCGCGAAGAAATTTCCCGGGCTCAAGGGCATGGATCTCGCCAAGGTGGTCACCACCAAGCGCTCGTACCAGTGGAACGAGGGCACGCTCTGGCAGCCGGAGAACCGGCCGGTCATGCGCGCGCACCAACGCCTCCACGTGGTTGCCTATGACTTCGGCGTGAAGCGCAACATCCTGCGCATGCTCGCCGATCGCGGCTGCCGCATGACGGTGGTGCCGGCGCAGACCACCGCCGAGGAAGTGCTCGCGCTCGAGCCGGATGGCGTGTTTCTTTCAAACGGCCCCGGTGATCCGGAGCCCTGCGACTACGCTATCGAGGCGATCCGCGCGCTGGTCGTGGCGGACCTTCCCACCTTCGGCATCTGCCTCGGTCACCAGCTGCTGGGTCTCGCCAGTGGCGCGCGCACCATGAAGATGAAATTCGGGCATCACGGCGCCAACCACCCGGTGCAGGATGTCGAGACGGGCAAGGTGTTCATCACCAGCCAGAATCACGGCTTCGCCGTCGACGAGAGCGACATGCCGTCGACGCTCAAGGCCACGCACCGCTCGCTATTCGACGGATCGCTGCAAGGCATCGCGCGCATCGACAAGCCGGCCTTCAGTTTCCAGGGCCACCCGGAAGCCAGCCCGGGTCCGCAGGAGATGGGCGCGCTGTTCGACCGCTTCGTGCACCTCATGCTGCGGCGCCTCCAACACAAGCTCCGGGCCCGTTCGTCCGGCAAGACGCCGCCGGACAAGGCCGCCTGAAGCACAACGACTCATGCCAAAACGTACAGACATCAAGAGCATCCTGATCATCGGCGCCGGCCCCATCGTCATCGGCCAGGCTTGTGAGTTCGACTATTCCGGCGCGCAGGCCTGCAAGGCGCTGCGAGAGGAGGGCTACCGGGTCATCCTCGTGAACTCCAACCCCGCGACCATCATGACCGACCCGGAGATGGCCGATTCGATCTACATCGAGCCCATCAACTGGCGAACCCTGGCGCGCATCATCGAAAAGGAAGAGCCGGATGCGCTGCTGCCCACCATGGGTGGCCAGACGGCGCTCAACACCGCGCTCGATCTCGTGCGCGAAGGCGTGCTCGCGCGCCACGGTGTCGAGCTGATCGCAGCTTCGCGCGAAGCCATCGACATGGCGGAAGACCGCGAGCTCTTCAAGAACGCGATGAAGGAAATCGGGCTCGAGTGCCCGCGCGCCGCGGTCGCGCATACGCTCGCGCAGGCTGTCGAGATCCAGCAAGGGTTGGGCTTTCCCTGCGTGATCCGCCCCTCGTTCACCATGGGTGGCTCGGGCGGCGGCATCGCCTACAACCGCGAAGAGTTCGAGCAGATCGTCGAACGCGGCCTCGATGCGTCGCCCACTTCCGAAGTGCTCATCGAAGAATCGGTGATCGGCTGGAAGGAATTCGAGATGGAGGTCGTTCGCGACAAGAACGACAACTGCATCATCGTCTGCTCCATCGAGAACCTCGACCCGATGGGCGTGCACACCGGCGACTCGATCACCGTCGCTCCCGCGCAGACGCTGACCGACAAGGAATACCAGCGCATGCGCAACGCGTCGGTTGCGGTGCTGCGCAAGATCGGCGTGGACACCGGCGGCTCGAACGTGCAATTCGCCGTGAATCCCGACGATGGCCGGCTGCTGGTCATCGAGATGAATCCGCGCGTGTCGCGCTCGTCGGCGCTCGCGTCCAAGGCCACGGGCTTCCCGATCGCTAAGATCGCGGCAAAGCTCGCCGTGGGCTACACGCTCGACGAGCTCAAGAACGACATCACCGGTGGTTCGACCCCGGCTTCCTTCGAGCCTTCGATCGACTACGTGGTCACCAAGATTCCGCGGTTCACGTTCGAGAAGTTCCCGGCCGCCAATTCGCGCCTCACTACCCAGATGAAGTCGGTGGGTGAGGTCATGGCCATCGGCCGCACCTTCCAGGAGTCGTTGCAGAAGGCGCTGCGGGGTCTCGAAACCGGTCTCGACGGCCTCAACGAAATCCTCAAGGGCGGCGAGCTCAGCGAGGAAGACCGCGACAAGCTGGCTTACGAGCTGCGCGCGCCCGGCCCGAACCGGCTGCTGTATCTCGCCGACGCGTTCCGCGCGGGCTGGTCCAGCGAGCGCATCCAGGAGCTCTCATACGTCGACCCGTGGTTCCTCGCGCAGATCGAAGACCTGGTCCGCGAAGAAGTGCGCGTGCGCGACGAGGGTCTTTCCTCGCTCGATGCGGCGCGCATGCTCGAGCTCAAGCGCAAGGGTTTCTCGGACAGCCGCCTCGCGCGGCTGACCGGTATCAAGGAGCAGGGCATGCGCGAGAAGCGCCATGCCCTCAACGTGCGCCCGGTGTTCAAGCGCGTCGACACCTGCGCGGCGGAGTTCGCGACGTCCACGGCCTATCTGTATTCGACCTATGAGGAAGAGTGCGAGGCCACGCCGACCGACAAGCGCAAGATCATGATCCTGGGCGGCGGCCCCAACCGCATCGGCCAGGGCATCGAGTTCGACTACTGCTGCGTGCATGCCGCGCTGCAGCTTCGCGAAGATGGTTTCGAGACCATCATGGTGAACTGCAATCCGGAAACCGTATCCACGGACTACGACACTTCCGATCGCCTGTACTTCGAGCCGCTCACGCTCGAGGACGTGCTCGAGGTCATCCACAAGGAGAAGCCCGAGGGTGTCATCGTGCAGTACGGCGGACAGACGCCGCTCAAGCTCTCGCGCGCGCTCGAGGCGGCGGGTGCGCCGATCATCGGCACCACGCCCGATTCCATCGACGTGGCCGAGGATCGCGAGCGTTTCCAGGCGCTGGTGAAGCAGCTGGGCCTCAAGCAACCCGCCAATGCCACGGCGCGTACCGAAGACCAGGCGGTGAAGCTGGCGCGCGAAGTCGGGTTCCCGCTGGTGGTCCGCCCCTCGTACGTACTGGGGGGCCGCGCCATGGAAGTGGTGTTCAACGAAGAAGACCTGCGCCACTACATGAACACGGCGGTCAGTGTCTCGAATGACAGCCCGGTGCTGCTCGATCGTTTCCTCGACGTCGCCATCGAAGTCGACGTGGACGCCTGCTGCGACGGGGAGGACGTGCTCATCGGCGGCATCATGGAACACGTGGAGCAGGCCGGCGTGCATTCGGGCGACTCGGGCTGCTCGCTGCCGCCGAACAGTTTGTCGCCCGAGATCCAGGCGGAATTGCGCGAGCAGACGCGCAAGCTGGCCAAGGCCCTCAACGTCATCGGTCTCATGAACATCCAGTTCGCCATCCAGAACGGCATCATCTACGTGCTGGAAGTGAATCCGCGCGCCTCGCGCACCGCTCCGTTCGTTTCCAAGGCCACCGGCGTGCCGCTGGCGAAGATCGGTGCACGCGTCATGACGGGCCGCAAACTCAAGTCAATGGAAGGCGCGACCGAGGTCGTGCCCCCTTACTACTCGGTGAAGGAGGCGGTGTTCCCGTTCACCAAATTCCCGGAAGCCGATCCCATCCTCGGGCCGGAAATGAAGAGCACCGGCGAAGTCATGGGCACGGGCCGCACGTTCGGCGAGGCCTATGCGAAGGCGCAGGCCGCCTCGGGCGTGACCCTGCCGCGCATGGGCGTGGTACTGATCAGCGTGCGCGAGCGCGACAAGCCGGGCGCCGTGGTGCTGGCCCGAAAGCTCGTCGAGAAAGGCTTCGAGATCGCGGCGACGGACGGCACGGCCAAGGTCATCAGCGAGGCGGGCCTCCCCGTGAAACGCGCCAACAAGGTGCGCGAGGGCCGGCCGCACATCGTCGACATGATCAAGAACGATGAATTCACCATGATCGTGAACACGACCGAGGGCAAGACCGCGATCCTCGAGTCGAATTCCATCCGGCGCGAGGCGGTCCACAAACGCGTGACCTACTACACGACGCTCGCAGGCGCGCTCGCAACCTGCGAAGCTCTGGATCACCTGGACGCCGTCGAAGTGAACCGGCTCCAGGACCTGCACAAAGAGGCAAGGTCATGAAACGGAACCCGATGACCCTGCGTGGCGCGGAAGCGCTGCGCAATGAACTCAAGCGGCTCAAGACCGAGGATCGTCCGCGGGTCATCAAGGCCATCGCCGAGGCGCGCAGCCATGGCGATCTGTCCGAAAACGCGGAATATCACGCCGCGCGCGAGCAGCAGGGGTTCATCGAAGGTCGCATCGGCGAAATCGAGGCCAAGCTGTCGACGGCGGAGATCATCGATCCCACCTCCGTGCCGGATACCGGCAAGGTCATCTTCGGCGCCACCGTCGATCTCGAGGACCAGGATGGCGGCAAGAGCATGCGTTACCAGATCGTCGGCGAGGATGAGGCCGACATCAAATCGGGCCGCATCTCCATCACGTCGCCCATCGCGCGCGCGCTGGTGGGTAAGTCCGCGGGCGACGTGGTCGACGTGGCCGCGCCCGGTGGCACGCACAGCTATGAAGTAGTCAAGGTCCGGTACGTCTGACCGCTGGCTGCGGCTAACGTCTTTTCGCGGGGCGCGCGTCTCCTGGGGAGGAGGTCTCATGAAGCGATTCACCAGATCGATTTTCGTGGCCGCCGCGCTGTGCGCGACGCTGCCGGCACTGGCCCAGGACTGGGTTCCGTTGCAGGACGGCAAGAGTCTCGCAGGCTGGAAGGCGAGCAAGCGCGCCGAATCATGGGCAGTGGAAGACGGGGTGTTCGTCACTCACGGCGGGCCGTCCCATCTCTTCTATATCGGCAAGGTCGGCCCTCGTAATCATCCCGGCGACTTCCGGAATTTCGAATTCTCCGCCGAGGTGATGACCTCGCCGGGTGCGAACAGCGGCATTTACGTCCATACGAAGCTGGCGAACGAAGACTGGCCCGCCGCGGGCTACGAGTTGCAGGTCATCAATTCGAACCCTCCCGCGGAGAAGATGAACGGCTACATCGAACACAAGATGACCGGCAGCGTCTACGCGGTACGCAATACCTGGATCGCGCCGGCAAAGGACAACGAGTGGTTCAACTACCGCATCCGCGTCGTCGGCAAGACCATCCAGACCTTCATCAACGACCAGCTGGTCTGCGAATACGCCGAACCCGCCTCGGCCTACAGGCCGGCTGACAAGGCGGCGCGTCTGCTCGGTTCGGGCACCTTCGCATTGCAGGCCCACGACCCGAGCAGCGTGGTGAAGTACCGCAACATGAAGGTGAAGATACTGCCCAACGACGCCCCGCCGCCGGCGGGCCTCGTGCCGGTCGCCGATGCTGCGCTCGACAAACTAGTGACCCAGGCGTCGAACGACAACATCCCGCTCATCGACGTCGGCCTCGCCCCACCCCAGGGTGATGCGTCCGCATTCTGGAGCCAGGTGCGCCGCCTCGGCATGACGCCGGGCAGCAGCTTCAGCACCAGCGACTATCTACGCATACCCGGCAGCGTGCTGGTCGTGGTCGACAAGGAAAAGGCGCCGGACGTGGCGCTGCTCGTGGCGGCGAAGGCCGCGGGCGTGAAGATCGCCTTCAGCTCCGGCGGCGCGAACAGCGTCGACGAGGGCCGGCTCGCCGCGCGGCTCGCCGCGATCAAGGAAGCGAAGCTCGACTGGAAGGATTTCTGGGTGCCCGGCAAGCCCTAGCGGGATAGATCACGAAACCCGGACGATCTCCAGGCTCGGGCCCGTGGCCATGGGAGCCGCGCCGCGCATCGTGCGCAGCAGCTCGTTGGTCTCGTGCGCCGGCATGGGCTTGCTGAAGAAATAGCCCTGGCCGGTTGAGCAGCCGAGCGCGAGCAGCTGCGAAGCGTGTTCGCGGGTCTCGATGCCTTCCGCCACCGTGCCGAGATGCAGGCTCTGCGCCATGCTGATGATCGCGCGCACGATGGCCGCGTCGTTGCGGTCGACGTTCATGTCGCGCACGAAGGTGCGGTCGATCTTCAAGGCGTCGATCGGCAGGTTGCGCAGATAGGCGAGGCTCGAGTAGCCGGTGCCGAAATCGTCCACCGACACGCGCACGCCCAGGTCGCGCAGCGCATGCAGCTTGGTCACGTGCTGTTCCGAATCCTGCATGGCCACGGACTCGGTGAGCTCGACTTCGAGCTGGTGCGGCGCGATGTCGAATTCGTGCGCGATCGCCACGATGCGCTCGGGCAGGTTGGAGCGCTTGAGCTGCTTGGCCGATACATTGACCGCGACGGGCACGGGCTTCAGACCGGCGCGTGTCCAGGCGGCGATCTGGCGCGCCACGTTGCGGATGACGCATTCGCCCAGCTCGACGATGAGATCCGAAGCTTCGGCCACCTCGATGAAAGCCAGCGGCGGCACCGCGCCGTGACGCGGATCGTTCCAGCGCGCCAATGCTTCGAACGACACCAGCCGCCCACTGCGGATGTCGACGATGGGCTGCAGGTGAATCTCGATGGCGTCGCGGTTCACGGCGCTGCGCAGGTCCTGCTCGAGCGCGAGCCGCGTGTGCACGCGCTTGTTCATGGCGGCGTCGAACATCTGTACGTTGTCGCGTCCGCGCGCCTTGGCCTCGTACAGCGCGATGTCGGCCGAGCGCAGCAGCTCGCTCATGGTCGTGGCGTCGCGCGGATACACGGACATGCCGATGCTCGTGGTCGCGGAATAGGTGGCCTCGCCGAGGCGCACCGGCTTCTTGAGCGCCGCGGCCACGCGCTCCGCGATGGCGGCGCTGTCGGGCTCGAGGCCGTAGTGGCGCGTGACCACGAGGAACTCGTCGCCGCCCATGCGTACCACGAGGTCGGGGCTGGCGATCGAATCGCGCAGGCGGCGCGCGACCGAGCGTAGATAGTCGTCGCCGATCGAATGTCCGCGCGAATCGTTGATGTTCTTGAAGTTGTCGCAGTCGATGTAGAGGATCGACAGCGAATCGCCGCGGCGTGCGGCTTCGTCGATGAGACGCGGCAGTTCCTCGTTGAGGAAAGCGCGATTCGGCAGACCGGTCAGCGCATCGTGCGTCGCCAGGTGCTGCAGCGACAGCTGGTGTTCCTGCGCGCGCCGCTCAGCCTCGCGGCGGTGCGAAATGTCCTGCAGCAGCATCGCGTGCACGCGGCCCGTGGCGGGGTCGAGATCGACGATGGAGAACTCGACGTCACGACGCTCATCGTCGCCACGCACCAGCTGCGCGGGACGATTCTGCACGGGCTCGTCATGGGTGCGGGGCACGAGCGAGACCGGTGTGTCGAAGACCGTGGCGACATCGCGGCGGCGCAGCTCCTCCAGCGAGGCGCCGACCAGCCGTTGGGCCTGTGGATTGGCGTCGAGCACGCGGCGGCTCGTGGGGTCGAACAGAATGATGCCGGAGGCGGCCCGATCGAAGATCGCGCGGTAGCGCGTCTCGGAGATCGCAGCGGCTTCCGAGGTGCGACGCAGGCGGCCGCTGTACGCGTGCCAGGCGGCAACGACGATGGCGATCAGAAGCGCGACCCACCCGACCAGGTAACGCACGCCTTGCTGGCCGCTTTGCATGACGGTGCGCGGCTGCGTGGTGGTCAACAACGCGATGGGCCGGTTCGCGATGGTGTCGAGGCGCAACTGGCCTTCGATCGCGGTCTCGGAGCGGCGCACGACGCGGCGACCATCCGGCGCGACCAGGATCTCCGCCTTCTCCGCACCCAGCGACTTGTCATCGATGCCGAGGAAGCGCACGTCGAGCTGCGCGTCGGCGCCAATGCTCGCGATTTCCGGCGCGGCGATGCGGCGGGCGAGCACGAGCACGCCTGCAGCAGGGCCGCTGCGGTCCGTATGAAGAATGGTATGCGCGGCGATCACGTGCGGGACGCCGTTGATGAGCACCAGGCGTAGGGTGCCTTCCTGGTCGAGTACCGAGCGCACGATGGGCGTCAGCCGATTGATCTCGGCCACCACGGGAGCGCTGGCCGGATGGTTGTAGCGCGCATCGTCGGTGTCGTTCTCGAACGAGGAGAGCAGTTTCTCCTGCGGGTCGAGCACCCACACGACGTCAACGTTCATCTCGTCGAGGCCGGCTTCCGAGAAGTTTTCGTACTCGAAGGTCGCGTCGAGCGACTTCGTGTACTTGTACATGTCATCCCAGCGCGCGTAGTCGCGCGACGTCTGCTCGATCTCGGTGTTTTTCGCGATGAGCGCCTTGCGCATCACCTCGATGTTCCGCGAGATGTCGTTCTGTTCGATGTTCTCGAACTTGCTGAGAATGAGGTAGCGGGATGCGGCCCAGGTGCCGAAAACGATCAGCGCGGCGGCTAGATAGACCGCCACCGCTTCGCGCCCAGACGCTCTTGTGTGTTGAGCCGCCATGTGTGACTGATATACGACTTATTCCAGCAAGTTGCCACTGGAACTCGGCATTAACTCCCGTCGGGGCGATCCTCGCCCCTGTGAGAGTAGATCGGCCAGCAATGGTGTCGCTTTATGCGTCCGGGATCACAATTCCGGGGCGGTCATTTCGGCGTTTGTAGTAGAGGGCCGTATGGCCGATCCGATGCACCAGGATGCTTTCGGTGGAAGTGGCTAGTTCGGCCAGGCCGGCGTCGCGCTGGTCGCGCTCCGCGCCACGGAACTTCACCTTGATGAGCTCGTGATCGTGCAGTGCTCGCGTCGCTTCGGCGATCACACCGGGGGTCAGGCCATTCGAGCCGATCAGGAGCACGGGATTCAACGCGTGCCCCAGGCCGCGTAGATACTTGCGTTGGCGTTCGGACAGTTCCATGTCGGCATTCTATGGTTTCGTCCCCCGCCCGACATGGAGTTGTCCGACAGCGCGCACAAAACCCCGCGCCGGACGCAAGGATGGTGGAAACCCTGTATCTCGCGGAATTGGCACTGGATTTCTGCTGCTGAACCTTGAAACCAATTGGTCCGGGCCTCATCAAATCGCACAACCTCTTCGCCAATCTCCGTACACGCGAGCCCTCAGTTCTGAGCTTTACCTGCTGGCGAGTGGTTTTCGGATGGTGTAGCGTGCTGTCAATCCTGTCTCGAGTCGGTCGCCTCCCGAGGGTAAACCTTTGAATGATTTGACGAAAAACATCCTGCTATGGGTCGTCATCGTGATGGTCATGGTAGTGGTGTTCAGCCGATACGTGCCCAGCAGCCCCGAGGCGCAGCCCGCCGATTACTCGGCCGTGCTCTCCGACCTGCGAAACAACCGCATCGAGTCCGTCACCCTGCGTGGTGACGAGATCGCCGGCGTGCGCAAGGACAAGACCAAATTCAAGGCCTACAACCCCGAGACGGATAACACCGCGCTGATCTCCGCGATGGTGAAGGCCAATGTGGATTTCCGTGGTGAGCCGCCGAAGGCGCCCAATTTCTTCATGCAGCTGCTGCTGCAGCTGGCACCGGCGCTGCTCCTGATACTGGTGTTCGTGTACATGCTGCGGCAGATGCAGGGTTCCGCCGGCGGCCGCGGCGCCATGTCCTTCGGCAAGAGCCGCGCGCGGCTGTTGGGCGAGGACCAGGTCAACGTCACCTTCGCGGACGTCGCGGGCGTCGACGAAGCCAAGCAGGAAGTAGGCGAGATCGTCGACTTCCTCAAGGACCCGTCCAAGTTCCAGAAGCTCGGCGGCAAGATTCCGAAGGGCGTGCTCATGGTGGGTTCGCCCGGTACCGGCAAGACGCTGCTGGCCCGCGCCATCGCCGGCGAAGCCAAGGTGCCGTTCTTCACGATTTCGGGTTCCGATTTCGTCGAGATGTTCGTCGGCGTCGGCGCGTCACGCGTTCGTGACATGTTCGAGCAGGCCAAGAAGCACGCGCCCTGCATCATCTTCATCGACGAAATCGACGCGGTCGGCCGCCATCGTGGCGCCGGTCTGGGCGGCGGTCATGACGAGCGCGAGCAGACTCTGAACCAGTTGCTGGTGGAAATGGACGGCTTCGAAGGCAACGAGGGCATCATCGTCATCGCCGCCACCAACCGCCCCGACGTGCTCGATCCCGCGCTGCTGCGTCCGGGCCGTTTCGACCGCCAGGTCGTGGTGCCGCTGCCGGATGTTCGTGGCCGCGAGCAGATCCTGCGCGTGCACATGCGCAAGGTTCCTCTGAGTGAGGACGTGAAGCCCGCGTACATCGCGCGCGGCACGCCCGGCTTCTCGGGCGCCGACCTCGCGAATCTCGTGAACGAAGCCGCGTTGTTCGCCGCCAGAGCCAATAAACGCATCGTCGGCATGGACGAGTTCGAACGCGCCAAGGACAAGATCTACATGGGTGCCGAGCGCCGCTCCATGGTCATGTCCGATGACGAGAAGAAGATGACCGCGTACCACGAGGCGGGGCACGCCATCGTCGGTTACCTCGTGCCCGAGCACGATCCGGTCTACAAGGTCACGATCATCCCGCGCGGTCGCGCGCTGGGTCTCACCTGGTACCTGCCGGAGGGCGACCGGTACAGCACCAGCAAGCGTCGTCTCGAGAGCAAGATCTCGTCGGCCTTCGGTGGCCGCGTGGCCGAGCAGATCATCTTCGGCAATGACGGCATCACCACCGGTGCTTCGAGCGACATCGAGCACGCCACCGATCTGGCGCGCAACATGGTCACGAAGTGGGGTCTCTCGGACAAGCTTGGACCGCTCACTTACTCCGAGGACGACGGCGAAGTGTTCCTGGGCCGTCAGGTCACGCAGCACAAGCAGGTGTCCGACGAGACCGCGCACACCATCGACGAGGAGATCCGCCGCCTCATCGACGTGAACTACAAGCGCGCCAAGGAAATCCTCGAGAACAATCTGGACAAGCTGCACACGATGGCCGACGCGCTGGTCAAGTACGAGACCATCGATGAGACGCAGATCAAGGACATCATGAACGGCAGGCAGCCGAAGCCGCCCGCGGATTGGGACGACTCGGTGGGCACCCCGAAAGTGAAGCGTCCGGAAGGTGGAGAGGCCGAGGGCGGTGGCGCCATCGGCACCCCGGCCGGACAACACTAACAGTCCGCCAGACGATGTTGATGGGCAAGGCCGCTCGCGAACGCGCAGCGGCCTTTCCTTTTGCACGAACAAGAATGCCAACATGATCCCAGCCGCGCCTCTCTGGCAGTGCGTCGATCGCGCGCTCGACCTGCGCGCGCCCGTCGTGATGGGCGTCCTCAACGTGACGCCTGATTCATTCTCCGACGGTGGTCGATTCGGCAATCGCGATACGGCGCTGGCACAGGCACGGCGCATGATCGAGGAGGGGGCGCGCATCATCGACGTGGGCGGCGAATCCACTCGGCCGGGCGCCCTGGCTGCGAGCCTCGAGGAAGAACTGGCGCGCGTAATACCGGTCATCGAAGCGGTACGCCGCGAGTCATCGGTTTTCATTTCAGTCGACACCAGCAAGCCCGAGGTCATGCGCGCCGCGGTCGCCGCTGGCGCGGACATCATCAACGACGTGCGCGCGCTGCAGGAGCCGGGCGCGATCGAAGCCGCGGCCGCGACGCGCGCGGGTGTCTGCCTCATGCACATGAAGGGCGAGCCGCGCACCATGCAGGACGACCCAAGCTACTCCGACGTGCTCGCCGAAGTGCGCGACTTCCTCATCTCGCGAATCCGCGCCGCGCATGAGGCGGGCATCGATCGCGAGCGCATCACCATCGACCCGGGTTTCGGTTTCGGCAAGCGTGCGCGGCACAACCTCGCGCTGCTCAAACGTCTCGCGGAGCTCGCGCCGCTGCACGCGCCGGTGCTCGTGGGTCTGTCGCGAAAATCGATGCTCGCAACGATCACGGGGCGGCCGGTCGCGGAAAGGGTCGCGGGCAGTGTCGCGCTGGCCGCCATTGCGGTTCTCAACGGAGCGCGTATCGTGCGCGCCCACGACGTGGCGCCCACCGTCGACGCGGTGCGTGTGGCGGCGGCAATTGAACAGGGAGATGCATTCGATGGGACGTAAGTATTTCGGCACCGATGGCGTTCGCGGCAAGGTCGGCGAGAACCCGCTGACCGTGGACTTCGCGCTGCGCCTCGCCAGTGCGGCGGCGAGAGTGCTCGCGCCGAACGGCGGTACGGTGCTCATCGGCAAGGACACGCGTCTCTCGGGTTACATGTTCGAAGCGGCCCTCGAAGCGGGTTTCGTCGCCGCTGGCGTCAACGTTCAACTGATCGGCCCTTTGCCCACGCCCGGCATCGCCTATCTGACGCGTCGGTTCGAATGCAGTTTCGGCGTGGTCATCAGCGCCTCGCACAATGCCTACGATGACAACGGCATCAAGTTCTTCGATTCGGAGGGCGGCAAGCTGTCCGATGAAGTCGAACTCGCCATCGAAGCCGAGCTCGACCGCGGCCCCATCACGCGCGCCTCCAAGGATCTCGGCCGCGCGTCGCGCGTCGACAAGTCGCGCCGCTTCTACCAGGAGTTCTGCGCGGAATCGCTGCCCAAGGGAATGACCCTCGAGGGAATGAAGCTCGTGGTCGACTGCGCGAACGGCGCCGGTTACAAGGTGGTGCCACGCACGCTCGCCGACCTCGGCGCCGAAATCATTCCGCTCGGATGTTCGCCCAACGGCCGCAACATCAATGACGGTTGTGGCTCCACGGCGCCCGAGCTCCTGCAGCTCACGGTGCCTGGCGTGCGTGCCGGGGCGGGCATCGCGCTCGACGGTGACGGCGACCGGCTCGTCATGGTCGACGGGCTCGGCCGCAAAGTGGACGGTGACCAGCTCATCTACATCATCGCCAAGGCGCGCAAGCGATTGGGCACGCTCAAGGGTCCCGTCGTGGGCACCGTCATGAGCAATCTCGGTCTCGAAGTGGCGCTGCGTGAGCAGGGCATCGAGTTCAAACGAGCCGCGGTAGGCGACCGCTACGTGCTCGCGATGCTTCGGGAGCACGGCGGCGAGGTGGGCGGTGAAAGCTCGGGTCACATCCTGCTGCTCGACAAGACCACCACGGGCGACGCCCTCATGGCCGCCCTGCAGGTTCTGGCCGTCATACGCGAGACGGGGCAGAGCCTCGCCGAGCTCGTGGGCGGCATGCCCCGCTTCCCGCAGACCATGATCAACGTGAAAGTCGCGAAGCGCTTCGATCCGCAGAGCGTTCCGGAGGTGCAGGAAGCGGTGAACAAGGTCTCCCAGCGCCTGGGTGACGACGGCCGCGTCGTCTTGCGCCCGTCCGGCACCGAGCCCGTCATCCGGGTGATGGTCGAGGCCCGGGAGGAGACCGATACGGTGCGTTGCGCCGAGGAAATTGCCGCGGTCGTGCGGCGCGTTGCTTCATGAGGTAGGCGCGGCTATCATCCGCCGCCCTTTTGGTCCGCCGCCCTTTTTTGGGCCCGTCCCCCTGGGCGTCGTTCCCGGTCCCTCTTCACATATAAGTCAGATACATGCGTCGGCAGATCATCGCAGGCAACTGGAAAATGCACGGCTCGCGCGCGGAGAACGCCGGGCTGGTCGAATCCATCGTGCACAAGCTGCCGGATACGAGCGGCGAGGTGTGGGTGTGTCCCCCGTTCGTTTACCTGGCCGAAGTGAGTCGGGCGCTGTCCGGGTCACGCGTGCTGCTGGGCGCGCAGGACGTGTGCGCCGAGACCCAGGGCGCGTTCACCGGCGAAGTATCGGCTGCCATGCTGCGCGACGTGGGTTGCGCGGGTTGCATCGTCGGTCACTCGGAGCGTCGCGCACTGTTCGGCGAGTCCGACCAGCTGGTCGCGCGCAAGTTTGCGGCGGTGCTCGCCGCCGGTCTCACGCCGATTCTCTGCGTCGGCGAGTCGTTGGCAGAGCGTGAGGCGGGGCGTACGTTCGAGGTGGTCGATCGTCAGCTCGATGCGGTGCTCGAACTTTCGGGCGTGAGCGCGTTCACACGCGCCGTCATTGCATACGAGCCGGTGTGGGCCATCGGTACGGGCAAGACTGCTTCGCCGCAGCAGGCGGAAGAGGTGCATGCCCACATCCGCGCGCGCATTGCGAGTCGCGATGCTAAGATCGCCGCCCTCGTGCGCATCCAGTACGGCGGCAGCGTCAAGGGCGCCAATGCCGCGGAACTGTTCTCGCAGCCGAACGTGGATGGCGGACTCATTGGCGGCGCTTCATTGAAGGCCGAAGATTTCCTCGCGATCATCGCCGCTGCACGCGGCTGAGCCAGGTACAGCAGATGTTGCGAACAATTCTCACGATAGTGCAGGTCATTTCGGCTCTCGCGATCGTCGGCCTGGTGCTGCTGCAGAGGGGCAAGGGCGCCGATGCGGGCGCCGGTTTCGGCGCGGGCGCGTCGGGCACGGTGTTCGGTGCTCGCGGCGCGACCACCGGCCTGTCACGC
This sequence comes from Steroidobacteraceae bacterium, assembly GCA_035525785.1. Lineage (GTDB taxonomy): Bacteria > Pseudomonadota > Gammaproteobacteria > Steroidobacterales > Steroidobacteraceae > CADEED01. Next base: position 71,612 of record DATLDQ010000048.1, read on the forward strand.
ATGACCGCGATTTTTGCCGCGGTGTTCATGATCAACAGCCTCGTGCTTACTTACATGTTCCAGCGCCAGCAGCAGGTGCAGACCGCGCCGCAGTCGCTGATCGAGCGTGCTCAGCAAGGCGCCGCGGCTCCTGCGCCAGTGGTACCGCCAGCGACGGCGCCTGCTGCTGCTCCGGCTCCCGCGCCAGCGGGCGCCGATACCGTACCGACTCCGGCGCAACCGGAGCAGGGTCCCGAGAAGCCCTGAAGTTCTCGAAACGCCGACGTGGTGGAATTGGTAGACACACTAGCTTGAGGGGCTAGCGGAGCGATCCGTGGGAGTTCGAGTCTCCCCGTCGGCACCATCATTTTCTTTATCCCTGATACAATCGCGCCCGAATTTTTCCGGGGGCGGTCGTCTCTCACCACGAGAGGTACTGCCCCTTTTCGTGATGACGCGGATCAGTCGGACATGCTTGCGAATTACCTGCCGGTATTGATTTTCCTAACCGTCGCCACGGGTCTGGCGCTGGTGCTCATGAGCCTCGGCCTCCTGTTCGGGCGACTCGGCGCCAAGGCGCACGGCGACAAGCAGAAGCTCTCGCCCTACGAGTGCGGCTTCGAAGCCTTCGAAGACAGCCGCATGAAGTTCGACGTGCGGTACTACCTGGTCGCCATCCTGTTCATCGTCTTCGATCTGGAAATCGCATTCCTGTTTCCGTGGGCCGTGGTGCTCGAGAGCATCGGCGCCTTCGGCCTCATCGCCATGGGCATTTTCCTGTTCATCCTGGTGGTGGGTTTCATCTACGAGTGGAAGAAAGGGGCGCTCGAGTGGGATTAGCTGACAACGCGCCTGACAACGAGCCGCAGGGCTTCGCCGAACGCGGCTTCGTGACCACGACCGTGGACACGGTCATGAACTGGGCGCGTACCGGTTCGTTGTGGCCCATGACCTTTGGTCTCGCCTGTTGCGCGGTCGAGATGATGCATGCGGGCGCGTCGCGCTATGACCTCGACCGTTTCGGCGTGGTGTTCCGCCCGAGCCCGCGCCAGTCCGACGTCATGATCGTCGCTGGCACGCTGGTCAACAAAATGGCTCCCGCGTTGCGCAAGGTCTACGACCAGATGCCCGAGCCTCGCTGGGTCATCTCGATGGGTTCGTGCGCCAATGGCGGCGGCTACTACCACTATTCCTATGCGGTGGTGCGGGGCTGCGATCGCATCGTGCCCGTGGACATCTACGTGCCCGGTTGCCCGCCGACGGCCGAAGCGCTCATGTACGGCATCATCCAGCTGCAGAAAAAGATCGAGCGCTCGAGTTCCTTTGCCAGCACCCGGGCGACAGGTCCGAAGTTGGCGAAAGCATGAGCGCGGTTCCAAACGAAAGAATTGGCGCGCTGGCAGCGAAGGTCGAAGCGCGACTCGCCGACAAGCTGCTGCGCGCGCCGTCGTTGTCGGACGAGCTCTGCTACGAAGTGCAGCCCGACGACATCCGTGATGTCTGCCTCGCGCTGCGCGACTCTCCCGAGCTCAAGTTCGAGATGCTCGTCGACCTCGCGGGCATCGACTATCTGGATTATGGCCGCGACGAGTGGAAGACATACTCGGCGACGCGTTCCGGCTTCAGCCGTGGCGTGAATCGATTGGGCCCGCGTGTGCCGCACGACGGCGCCCGTTTCGCGGTGGCTTACAACCTGCTGTCGATCTCGCACAACGTGCGCCTGCGGTTGCGTTCGCGCTGCCTCGATGCAGAAGATCCCACCATCGACTCCGTGGTCGAGGTCTGGCCCGGTGCCAACTGGTTCGAGCGCGAGGCTTTCGATCTGTTCGGCATCCTCTTCAAGGGACATCCGGACCTGCGCCGCATCCTGACGGACTACGGATTCATCGGTCATCCCTTCCGCAAGGATTTCCCGATGATCGGCAACGTCGAAGTGCGCTACGACGCCGAGAAGCAGCGCGTGGTGTACGAGCCCGTGTCGATCGAGTCTCGCACGCTCGTTCCCAAGGTGATCCGTGACGACCGCCGGTACGATCCGGCGATCAAGTCAACCAAGTAGTCCGACAAGATGAACGAGATCCGCAATTTCACGATGAACTTCGGGCCGCAGCATCCCGCCGCGCACGGCGTGTTGCGCCTGGTGCTGGAGATGGACGGCGAGGTGGTGCAGAAAGCGGATCCGCATATCGGCCTGCTGCATCGTGGCACCGAGAAGTTCGCGGAAACGAAGCCGTACAACCAGACGATTCCCTACATGGATCGTCTCGACTATGTCTCCAACATGTGCAACGAGCACGTGTACGTCATGGCCATCGAACGGCTGCTCGGCATCACCCCGCCCGTGCGCGCGCAGTACATCCGCGTGATGTTCGATGAAGTCACGCGCATCCTGAATCACCTGATGTGGTTGGGCGCGCACGCGCTCGACATCGGCGCGATGACGGTCTTCCTGCTGGCTTTCAAGGAGCGCGAAGACCTCATGGATTGCTACGAGGCCGTCTCCGGCTCTCGCTTGCATGCGGCGTACTACCGGCCGGGCGGCGTCTATCGTGACCTGCCCGATGCCATGCCCAAGTACCAGGCTTCCAAGTGGCGTTCGCAGCGCAATGCGCAGGCGATGAACGAGGCGCGCCAGGGTTCATTGCTCGATTTCCTCGCTGACTTCATCGAGCGCTTTCCCAAGGCCGTGGACGAGTACGAGACGCTGCTCACTGACAATCGCATCTGGAAGCAGCGCACCGTGAACATCGGCGTGGTCGGTCCGGAACGCGCAATGGCGCTGGGCTTCACGGGCCCCATGCTGCGCGGATCGGGCATCGCCTGGGACCTGCGCAAGAAGCAGCCTTACGAGGTGTATGCCGACCTCGACTTCGACATTCCGGTGGGTGTGAACGGCGACTGCTACGACCGTTACCTCGTGCGCATGGAGGAATTCCGCCAGAGCACACACATCGTCAAGCAATGCATCGATTGGCTGAAGCGCAATCCCGGCCCGGTGATGGTCGACGACCGCAAGGTGCGCCCGCCAAGCCGCGAGCACATGAAAGGCGACATGGAATCGCTGATCCACCACTTCAAGCTGTTCACCGAAGGCGTGCTCGTGCCCGAAGGCGAGACCTACACCGCCATCGAGGCGCCCAAAGGTGAGATGGGGGTCTATCTGATCTCCGACGGCGCCAACAAGCCGTATCGCCTGAAGGTCCGCGCGCCGGGCTTTGCGCACCTGTCGGCACTCGAAGAGATGACCAAGGGGCACATGCTCGCGGACGTGGTCGCGGTGATCGGCACGCAGGACATCGTTTTCGGTGAGGTGGATAGATGACGCACGTCGTCAGGACTGCGGATGGCGGCGCGTTCGAGCCGGTGCTCGGCGAAAAGGCCCGACTGCTCAATGAACACACGCGGCACGAGATCGACGAGTGGATCGGCCGATTTCCCACCGGCCGCCAGCGTTCGGCGGTGCTCTCGGCGCTGCGGTTCGCGCAGGAACAGAACAAGGGTTTCCTCACGCCCGAGCTCATGGAGGCCGTGGCCGAGTACCTGCGATTGCCGGCCATCCAGGTCTTCGAAGTGGCCACCTTCTATTCGATGTTCGAGACGCACCCTTGCGGACGGCATCACGTGTCCATCTGCACGAATATCAGCTGCATGCTGAATGGCGCCGAGGACCTGGTCGCGCATTGCGAGAGGAAGCTCAAGATCAAGCTCGGCGAGAGCACGCCCGATGGCCGCATCTTCCTCAAGCAGGAAGAGGAGTGCCTCGCGGCCTGCACGGGCGCCCCGATGATGATGGTCGATCACGTTTTCCACGAGTACCTGACGCCCGAGAAGGTGGACCAGGTGCTGGACGAGCTGAAGTAGGAACTAGCTAGACATGCCAGGCGCACTCGAAAAGTGGCAGGACAAGATGAATCTCACGGTGTTCGAGCCGTTGAAGTTCGAAGAATCCTGGAAGCTCGAGAACTATCTCAAGATCGGTGGCTACGACGCGTGGAAGAAGATCCTCGCCGAGAAGCCGACCCGCATCTCGGTCGTGGACCAGGTAAAGGCTTCGGGCCTGCGTGGCCGCGGCGGCGCCGGCTTCCCCACCGGCACGAAGTGGAGCTTCATGCCGCGCGACGCCACGATGCAGAAATATGCCGTGTGCAACTCGGATGAATCCGAGCCCGGCACCTGCCACGACCGCGACATCCTGCGCTTCAATCCGCATTCGCTCATCGAGGGCATGGCCATCGGCGGCTACTGCATGAACGCCACCGTGGGCTACAACTACATCCGCGGCGAGTTCCTCGGTGAGCCCGTGCCGCGCTTCGAAGCGGCGGTGAAAGAGGCGTACGCCGCGGGTCTCCTCGGCAAGAACATCCTGGGGTCTGGCATCGACTTCGATCTGTTCACCGCGGTGGGCGCCGGCGCCTACATCTGCGGCGAGGAAACCGCGCTGCTCGACTCGCTCGAAGGCAAGCAGGGCAAGCCGCGCTTCAAGCCGCCGTTCCCGGCTGCGTACGGCCTGTACGGCGCGCCCACGACCATCAACAACACGCAAAGCTATGCGTCGGTGCCGACGATCCTGCGCAAGGGTCCGGAGTGGTTCGCGAAGCTGGGCGTGGCGAATGCCGGCGGCACGGCGATCTTCTCGGTATCCGGCCACGTGAACAAACCCGGCAACTTCGAGTTGCCCATGGGAATCCCGTTCGCCGAGCTGCTCGAAATTGCCGGTGGCGTGAAAGGCGGCCGCAAGTTGAAGGCCGTGATCCCCGGTGGTTCGTCGGTCTATGTATTGCCCGCAGAAAAGATCATGGCCGCGAACATGGACTACGACTCGCTGAAAGCGGCCGGCTCTTCGGTCGGTTCGGCGGCGGTCATCGTCATGGACGAGACCACCTGCATGGTGAAGGTGCTCGAGCGCCTGAGCCGCTTCTATAAGAGTGAATCCTGCGGCCAGTGCACGCCTTGCCGCGAAGGCACGGGCTGGATGAATCGCGTGATCCGCCGGATCATGGCCGGGCAGGGCACGCGCAGCGACCTGCAGTTGCTCGTAGATGTCGCGGGCCGCATCGAAGGACACACCATCTGTGCGCTGGGCGATGCCGCCGCATGGCCGGTGCAGAGTTTCCTCAAGCACTTCCGCCACGAGTTCGAATACATGGTCGACAACGGTGGCCGAAGCATCGTCGACGATCCCGCGCGGAGGGCGGCATGAGCACTCCCGCCGACAAGGCCGCGCCGCCGGCTGCCCCGCCGTCCGACGTCGTCAACGTCGAGATCGACGGCAAGCCCTGCCAGGGCAAGAAAGGCCAGATGATCATCCACGTCACGGATGCGCAGAACGCGTACGTGCCGCGCTTCTGCTATCACGACAAACTCGCGGTCGCGGCCAATTGCCGCATGTGCCTCGTGGAAGTCGAGAAGGCGCCGAAGCCATTGCCGGCCTGTGCCACGCCCATTGCCGAAGGCATGAAGGTCTTCACGAAGAGCGCGAAGGCGCTCGGCGCGCAGAAGGCGACGATGGAGTTCCTGCTCATCAATCATCCGCTCGACTGCCCGATCTGCGACCAGGGCGGCGAATGCGAATTGCAGGACCTTGCCATGGGCTTCGGGCGCGATGCCGCTCGATACAGCGAACGCAAGCGCATCATCAAGGACAAGAACCTGGGTCCGCTGGTGTCCACGGACATGACGCGTTGCATCCACTGCACGCGCTGCGTGCGCTTCACGGCCGAGATCGCCGGCATGCAGGAGCTCGGCACCACGGGTCGCGGCGAGCACATGGAAATCGGCACGTACATCGAGCGCGCCGTCGAGCACGAGCTGTCGGGGAACATCATCGATCTTTGCCCCGTGGGTGCGCTCAACTCCAAGCCGTTCCGGTACCGCGCGCGTTCCTGGGAGATGGTCCAGGCGCCGCTGGTTTCGCCGCACGACGGCACCGGCACGAACATCTTCGGGCACGTGCTGCGGGGCAGGCTCATGCGCGTCGTCCCGCGCACGAACGAAGCGATCAACGAGACGTGGATCTCCGATCGCGACCGCTTCAGCTACGAAGGCCTTTATTCGGCCGATCGTCTCGCCGCACCGATGGTGCGCGAGAACGGCGAGTGGCAGCGCGTTTCCTGGGAGGTGGCGCTCGAGACCGCCGCCCGGGGTCTCAAGGCGGCGGGCCAGCAGCTCGCGACGCTCGCGAGTGCGAGCTCCACGGTCGAGGAACTCTATCTACTCGCCAGGCTGACTCGCGCGCTCGGGTCGAACAACATCGATCATCGACTGCGTCAGCAGGATTTCCGCGATCAGGATGCCGACCCGGCTGCGCCCGGGCTCGGTGGCCTCGCCATCGCCGACATCGACAAGCTCGATGCGTTGCTGGTGGTGGGTTCCAACCTGCGCCGTGAGGTGCCGCTGCTTGCGCATCGCGTGCGCCAGGCCGCGGCGCGCCGCGGCGCCAGAGTCGCGTTCCTGAATCCCACGCGCTTCGACTACCTGTTCCCGGTGGCCGCGTACCTGGAATCCGCGCCGTCGAAGCAGGTGGCGGATCTCGCGGGGGTGCTGTCGGCGGCGCTCGATGGCGCAGCCGCGCCCGGGCACCTCGCCGGGCTGGTCGCAAGCGCCCAGGTGAACACCGCGCACCGCTCCATCGCCGCCGCGCTCAAGGTCGGCTCGAAGCGCGCCGTGTGGCTCGGCGCGCTCGCGCTGCGTCATCCCGCCTATGCGGACATCCGTGCGCTGGCCGCGGCGATTGCGACGGCCACCGGTGCGACGCTCGGCACGCTGGCCGAAGGCGGCAACGCCGCCGGCGCCTACCTGGCCGGCGCCGTGCCGCATCGCGACCCCGCCGGTATCCGCAGCGCCAGTCCGGGCCGCAATGCCCGCGAGCTGCTGACCGGCCCGAGCAAGGCCTGCCTGTTGTTCGGCGCCACCGAACCCTGGGCTGATGCGATCAATGCGGATTCATTGAAGGCGCTGTCCGCGTCGGAGCTGGTCGTCGCGATCACGCCGTACGCCGATGAGACCCTCAAGTCCGTGGCGCACGTACTGCTGCCCATGGGCACCTTCGCGGAGAGCTCCGGCACGTACGTGAACCTCGAAGGCCTCTGGCAGAGCTTCGCCGGTGCCGCCAAGCCGCTGGGTGAATCGCGCCCCGGCTGGAAGGTGTTGCGCGTGCTCGGCAATCTCGTCGGTGCCGCGCAGTTCGACTACAACTCGTCCGAAGAAGTGCGCGAAGAACTGCGCGCATTGTGTGGTGACGTGGCCGCGTCGACTTACCAGGGTACTCACGAGGCCAAGGCCGCAGCCGGTTCGTCCGCCGAACAGCGCGTGGTCGACCTGCCCATGTACTCGGTCGATGCCGTCCTGCGCCGCGCTCCGTCGTTGCAGCGAACCCGCGAAGGCAAGCTCGCGGCCGCGGTGTACGGGGGTACCGGCGCATGAACCCGCTGGTGCAGTGGATAGGTGAGCTGATCCGTTACCCCGCCTGGCCGGGTCCGTTCCAGTCGCTGTTCTGGATCGTGGGTGTCACGGTGGCGCTCATCCTTTCGGTCGCGTTCACCACGCTGTGGGAACGCAAGGTCATCGGCTGGATGCAGCTGCGCAAGGGCCCGAACCGGGTCGGCAGCATCTTCGGGTTCGTGCCGGGCATCTTTCAGCCGTTCGCCGACGTCATCAAGCTGCTGCTCAAGGAAGTGGTCATCCCCAGCGCCTCGAACAAGGTGCTGTTCCGCATCGCGCCCATGATCACGTTGATCCCGGCGTTCGCGATCTGGGCGGTGATCCCGCTCAGCCCCAACCTCACCATCGCCAACGTCAACGCCGGTCTGCTGTACGTGCTCGCGCTCACGTCGGTGGGCGTCTACGGCGTCATCCTCGCGGGCTGGGCATCGAATTCCAAGTACGCGTTCCTTGGCGCCATGCGCTCGGCGGCGCAGATCGTCGCCTACGAAATCGCCATGGGCTTCGCGCTGGTCGGCGTGATCATGGCCGCGGGTAGTTTGAACCTCGGGGACATCGTCCTGCAGCAGCAGGGCGGCGCGCTGTCCTGGAACTGGTTCTGGCTGTTCCCGCTGTTCGTCGTGTATTTCATCTCGGGAGTGGCGGAGACCAACCGGGCGCCCTTCGACGTCGCCGAAGGCGAGTCGGAGATCGTCGCCGGCTTCCACGTGGAATATTCGGGCATCGCGTTCGCGCTGTTCTTCCTGGCCGAATACGCCAACATGATCCTGATCTCCGCGCTGACCGCCGTGTTCTTCTTCGGCGGCTGGCTGAGCCCGTTCGACGGGTTCGTCGAGCCGGAGGCTGTCGCGGGCCTTGGGGTCATCGGGCCCGCGCTCGCGTTCATCGTCAGCGACGGTTTCCAGTGGCTGTTCTTCAAGCTGTTCCTGATCCTTTTCCTGTTTCTCTGGTTCCGCGCCACGTTCCCGCGCTACCGGTACGACCAGATCATGCGTCTCGGCTGGAAGATCCTGATCCCGGTGACCATCGTCTGGATCGCGGTCGAAGGCGTGCTGGCGTATTTGAAAGTCGGGCCCTGGAAGGCCGTGGCGGGTTGACTCATGCGAAACATTCTCAAGACATTTTTACTGACCGAGCTGCTCGGTGGCATGCGGATCACGCTGAAGAAGTTCTTCACCCGCAAGTTCACGGTGAACTACCCGGAAGAGAAGACCCCGATGTCGCCGCGCTTTCGCGGCCTGCACGCGCTGCGCCGCTACCAGAACGGCGAAGAGCGCTGCATCGCCTGCAAGCTCTGCGAAGCGGTGTGTCCCGCCATGTGCATCACCATCGATTCGGACGTGGCGCAGGACGGCACGCGCCGGACCACGCGCTATGACATCGACCTCTTCAAGTGCATCTACTGCGGCTATTGCGAAGAGGCCTGCCCCGTGGACGCCATCGTGCTCACGCGCATCCACGAGTACCACATGGAACATCGTGGCGAGAACATCATGTCCAAGGACAAACTACTCGCGGTTGGCGAGCGTTACGACGCGCTGATCTCGGCCGACAAGGCCGCCGACGCAGCCTACCGTTGATATAAGACAAGGTTAGGGGAGCACGGTGCTGGTCGAAATTCTCTTCTGGTTGTTCGCGTCGATACTGACGGTATCCGCGCTTGCAATGATCACGGTGAAGAATCCCGTGCATGCGGCGCTGCTGCTGGTGCTGTGCTTCTTCACCAGTGCGTCCATCTGGCTGCTCATCGAGGCGGAATTCCTGGCGGTCGTGCTCATACTGGTCTACGTGGGCGCGGTCATGGTGCTGTTCCTGTTCGTCGTCATGATGCTCGACATCAACATCGAGGAAGTACGTGCCCGCGTCACGCGTTACGCGCTCTTCGGTGGTGTGGTGGCCGGTGTCGTCGTATTCCAGATCGTGAGCGTCGTCTGGACGCGGGCCCTGGGCGTGGACGTGACCACGGGCGCCGCCGGCAAGGCCGCCGAGTACAGCAACACCGCCGAGCTCGGCCGGGTGCTCTACACCGACTACGTGTATGCCTTCGAGCTCGCGGCCGTTCTCCTGCTCATCGCCATTGTCGCTGCCATCTCGCTGACCATGCGCAAGCGCGCCAACCTCAAACAACAGGACGTCGCCAAGCAGGTCGCCGTTCGTCGCGAGGACCGCGTGCGTCTCGTGCAGGTCGCGGCCGAGAGGCCCGCGCCACCCGCGGCCCCGGCGCAGGAGCCGTCTTCAATGGGACCAAGCAAGTGATTCAGCTCAACTGGCTGCTGATCATCTCGGGCGTGCTGTTCGCCGTGTCCGTCGCGGGCATGTTCATCAACCGCAAGAACCTCATCCTGCTGCTGATGTGCGTGGAACTGCTGCTGCTCGCGGTCAATTTCAACTTCGTGGCGTTCTCGCGCTACCTCGATGACATCAACGGGCAGATCTTCGTGTTCTTCGTGCTGACCGTGGCCGCGGCGGAGTCCGCCATCGGCCTCGCCATCCTGGTAGTGCTGTTCCGCGAACGCCGCAGCATCAACGTCGAAGATCTGAGCACCTTGAAGGGCTGAGCCAGTGAAAGAGACCCTGAATCCGAATCTGCTGCTCGCCATTCCACTGCTGCCGTTGGTGGCGGCCATCATCGCCGGCTTGTTCGGGCGGGTGATCGGCCGCGCCGCTTCGCACTGGGTCACCATCATCGGTGTCGCGGTGTCGTTCGGCCTGTCGGCGCACGTCGCCGGCTCGATCTTCCTGCACGGCGCCGAGACCTTCAACGCGCCTGTCTACCAGTGGCTGGTCAGCGACGGGGTGGGCATGCAGGTGGGCTTCCTGGTCGACCAGCTCACCGCGCTGATGATGGTCGTCGTCACGTTCGTATCGCTGTGCGTGCACGTGTACACCATCGGCTACATGGCCGATGACGACGGCTACCAGCGCTTCTTCAGCTACATCTCGCTGTTCACCTTCTCGATGTTGATGCTCGTCATGAGCAACAACTTCATGCAGCTGTTCTTCGGCTGGGAAGCGGTGGGCGTGGTCTCGTACCTGCTGATCGGCTTCTGGTACAAGCGGCCGACGGCGATCTTCGCGAACATGAAGGCCTTCCTCGTGAACCGCGTGGGCGACTTCGGTTTCGTGCTCGGCATCGCCGGCGTGCTGTTCTACACGGCGAAGATCGGCGATGCGTCGCTGTTGTACGCGGACGCTTTTCGCATGGCGCCGGACATCGCGAAGGAATCCTTCCCGATCGCCGGCATCGGCAACGTCGCGGCGATGACCTTCATCTGCATCTGCCTCTTCATCGGCGCCATGGGCAAATCGGCGCAGGTGCCACTGCACGTGTGGCTGCCGGATTCGATGGAAGGCCCGACGCCCATCTCGGCGCTGATCCACGCCGCAACCATGGTGACCGCCGGCATCTTCATGGTGGCGCGCATGTCGCCGCTGTTCGAGCTGTCCGAGACGGCGCTCAACTTCGTGTTGTTCATCGGCGCCACCACGGCGCTGTTCATGGGCTTCCTCGGCATCATCAACAACGACATCAAGCGCGTCGTGGCGTACTCGACGCTGTCGCAGCTCGGGTACATGACGGTCGCACTGGGCGCTTCGGCCTACAGCTTCGGCATCTTCCACTTGATGACGCACGCGTTCTTCAAGGCGCTGCTGTTCCTCGCGGCGGGCTCGGTCATCATCGGCATGCACCACGAGCAGGACATGCGGAAGATGGGTGGCCTCGCGAAGGTCATGCCCATCACGGCCATCACCTGCTGGATCGGGTCCCTGGCGCTGATCGGCACGCCGTTCTTCTCGGGCTACTACTCGAAGGACCTGATCATCGACGCGGTGAAGCACCAGCATCATCTGCATCCCGGCAACGGCATCGCCACCTATGCCTACTGGTGCGTGATGATCGGCGTGTTCGTGACGGCGTTCTATTCGTTCCGCCTGCTGTTCATGACCTTCCACGGCAAGCCGCGATGGCAAGAGGGCGCACACGACCACGCCGATGCGCACGCGGTCACGCATCCCGTGATCCATGCGCACGAGTCGCATGGTGCGCATGACGACCAGCACGAGACGCACGACGAACCCGACCACGGCCACCACGGCGGTCCGCCGCACGAGCCGGGCTGGGTGGTGCTGGGCCCGCTGGTCGCGCTTGCGATTCCGTCGGTGCTCATCGGCCTGCTCACGTTCGAACACCTGCTGTTCGGCGGGGGTTTCGGCGAGTCCATCCACTTCAGCGCCGAAAACCACGAGATGCTCCACGAGATCGGGGAAAGCGTCGGCGACTGGCTGCAGTTCGGGCTGCACGCGTTCATGAACCCGGTGTTCTGGATCATGGCCGCGGGTGTGTTCACCGCCTGGGCGTTCTACATCCAGTGGCCGCAAATTCCCGGCCTCATCGACGCGAAGCTCAAGCCTTTGCGCGTCGTGCTCGAGAACAAGTACTGGTTCGACTGGATCAACGAAAACATCCTCGCGCGCGGCTCGACGCTGCTCGGCAAGCTCTTCTGGAAAGTCGGTGATCAGGGGATCATCGACGGGCTGGCGGTGAACGGCTCGGCCAACACCGTCGGCTTCGTCGCGGGCGTGGTCCGCCGCGTGCAGAGCGGCTTCCTCTATTCGTATGCGTTCTGGATGATGATCGGCCTGGCGCTCATGCTCGGCTGGTTCCTGACGCGCTCGGTCTAACAAAAAGCAACGACACACATGCAGGGCTTTCCGATCCTTTCGCTTCTGACCTGGCTGCCCATCGCGGGCGGCCTGCTGGTGCTGTTGTTCGGCGACAAGCGCATCCAGGCCGGGCGCTGGCTCGCGCTAATCACCTCCATAGCGGTATTCCTCGCGTCGATCCCGCTGTACGCGCATTTCAACGCGGGCACCGCGGCCTTCCAGTTGACGGAGCAACTCCCCTGGATCCCGGCGTTCAACGCGACTTACGCCATGGGTATCGACGGCATCTCGCTGCCGCTGATCCTGCTCACCACGTTCATCACCATCCCGGTCATCGTCGCCGCGTGGACGGTCATCGAGCAGCGGCCGGCGCAGTACTACGCCGCCTTCCTGATCATGGAAGGCCTGATGATCGGCGTGTTCTCCGCGATGGATGGCCTGCTGTTCTACTTCTTCTGGGAAGCCATGCTCATCCCGATGTTCCTCATCATCGGCGTGTGGGGCGGTCCGCGGCGCGTGTACGCGACGCTCAAGTTCTTCTTGTACACGTTCCTCGGTTCGGTGTTCATGCTGGTCGCGCTCATCTACATGGTGGTCAAGACCGGCGACTTCAGCATCGCGAAATTCCACGACCTGCCGCTGACGGCGCAGGAACAGATGTGGATCTTCTTCGCGTTCCTCGCGGCGTTCGCCGTGAAGATCCCGATGGTGCCGGTACACACCTGGTTGCCGGATGCGCACGTCGAAGCGCCCACCGGCGGCTCGGTGGTGCTGGCGGCCATCATGCTGAAGATGGGCGGCTACGGTTTCCTGCGCTTCGCGCTGCCCATCACGCCCGATGCGGCGCGTGAATTCGACTGGCTGCTCATCGGCCTGTCGCTGGTCGCGGTCGTGTACATCGGCCTCGTCGCGCTCGTGCAGAGCGACATGAAGAAGCTGATCGCCTATTCGTCGATCGCGCACATGGGCTTCGTCACGCTGGGTTCGTTCATCGCCTTCGACATCCACGCCAACACCGGCAACTACGAAGGCGCGGGCATGGGCATCGACGGCGCCATGGTGCAGATGGTGTCGCACGGGCTGATCTCCGGCGCGCTGTTCCTGTGCGTCGGTGTCATGTACGACCGCGTGCACTCGCGCGAGATATCCGCGTATGGCGGGGTCATCAACACCATGCCGAAGTTCGCCGCGTTCTTCGTGCTGTTCGCGCTGGCCAATTCCGGCTTGCCGGGCACTTCGGGTTTCGTCGGCGAGTTCCTCGTGATCCTCGCGTCGTTCAAGGCGAACTTCTGGTACGCCTTCCTCGCCGGCATGACGCTCATCCTTGGCGCGGCGTACACGCTGTGGCTGGTCAAACGCGTGATCTTCGGCGCCGTGGCCAACCACCACGTGGCGGAGCTGCAGGATCTCAACTATCGCGAATTCATCATCCTTGGCGTGCTGGCTCTCGCCGTGCTGTTCGTCGGATTGTGGCCGGCGCCGCTGACTGATGTCATGCAGGCCACGGTGCAGCATCTCGTCCAGCAGATCGCCACGAGCAAGCTGCCGCTATGAACCCAACTACCGAACTCGCCCCCGTCATGACCTGGGCCTCGCTGCAGCCGGCGCTGCCCGAAATCTATCTCACGGGTGCGATCTGCTTCCTGCTGATGGCCGACGTGTTCTTCGGCCACAAGAGCAAGCGCTTCACGCCGACGCTCACGTTGCTGCTGCTGGCGGGCGGCGCCGTGGTCACCTGGCTGTTCGCCAACGTCGATGAGCGCATCGTGCTGTTCGGCGACAGCTATGTGGCGGATCCGCTGGCGGTGGTGCTCAAGCTGTTCGGATTCCTGACCATCGCGCTGGCGCTGCTGTATTCGCGTGAATACCTCGAGCGCCGCGGCATGATGCGCGGCGAGTACTACGTGCTCTCGCTGACCGCGCTGCTCGGCATCTTCGTGCTGTGCTCCGCCAACAGCCTGCTCACCGTCTATATCGGCGTCGAGCTCATGTCGCTGTCGCTGTATGCGATGGTCGCGTTCGATCGCGACTCCGGCATCGCCGCCGAGTCCGCCATGAAGTACTTCCTGCTCGGCGCCATTGCCTCCGGCATGCTGTTGTACGGCATGTCGCTGGTGTACGGACTCAGCGGCACTCTCAAGCTCGACGACCTGGCTGCCGTGGCGGCGGGCGAGCCCAGCCTCGGCATCATCCTGGGTCTCGTGTTCCTGGTGATCGGCGTGGCGTTCAAGTTCGGCGCCGTGCCCTTCCACATGTGGGTGCCAGACGTGTACCACGGCGCGCCCACGGGCGTGACGTTGTTCCTGTCCACCGTGCCGAAGATCGCGTCGTTCGCGTTCGCGTTCCGCCTGCTGGCGCATGGCATGGGGCCGGTGGGGCCCGCGTGGCAGGACATGCTGGCGCCGCTGGCCGTGCTCTCGATGGTTTTCGGCAACGTCGTCGCCATCGCGCAGACGAACCTCAAGCGCCTGCTGGCGTACTCCGCCATCGGCAACGTCGGTTTCATCCTGCTCGGTTTCGTGTCCGGCACCGCCGCGGGCTACGAGGCAGCGCTGTACTACACCGTGGTCTACGTCATCATGACGCTCGGCTCGTTCGGCGTGATCACGCTCGCCGCTCGCCAGGGCTTCGAGGCCGACGAGCTCGATCACTACAAGGGTCTGTACAAGCGCGATCCGCTGCTCGCACTGGCCATGATGTTCCTGATGTTCTCCACGGCCGGCATTCCGCCCTTCGTCGGCTTCTGGGCGAAGTTCAACATCTTCCAGGCGCTGTGGCTCTCCGGCCACGTATGGCTCATCGTCATCGGCGCCGCCGCCTCGGTGATCGGCGTGTTCTATTACCTGCGCGTCGTGAAGCTCATGTACTTCGACGCGCCGGGCGATCTGCCCGTGGGCCCCGCCACGTCGTTCGGCGTGCGCGCCGTGCTCGCGCTCAACGCATTGGCCGTCCTGGCGCTCGGAATCGTGCCCAACGCATTGATTCAGCTCTGCGCCCGCGTCATCGGTTAAACAAGTTTGCAATGAACGCGCGCTTCGACCAGAATGCGCGCCCCCTCGATGAGGGGATCGGTTGCGGGGTGGAGCAGTCTGGCAGCTCGTCGGGCTCATAACCCGAAGGTCGCAGGTTCAAATCCTGCCCCCGCTACCAACTTCCCACCGCACTGCTCCACGAAAGCCTGACCGCGCATCGCGCCCGCCAGGCTGGATCGCGCCGAAGCCGGTGAATAACGCCGGTTCGCATCCCGAGCCTGCTACCCACTTCGTCCCTCGAGCGCTGCGGCGTGTCATCCATCGCACGTCGGGCGATCCGACTCGAGCTGCGCCGCGGTTCGATCGAGTTGCGCGGCAGCGTCTCGTCGATTCGCTGTCTGGTTTCGCGGCTGCTACTTTCTCCGCGTCTTTCATCGAGCGCGACGCGACGATTCAGATGCCGCCGTTGGCAATTTTTTCAAACGAGAAATGCATCGCGCTTTTCGGTGTCGAGGACATTTGCTCAATGGCATTTCCGCCATGGATGGCGATGCTGTAACCCACTGCAAAACTCATGACGCCTCGAACTGGCACGTGATCGCTGCAGATTGCAAACGCCTCAATGAAAGGAATCGAAGTGCGCAAGCTCACCATCGTCTTACTACTTTGTCTGTCGTGGCCGGCCATGGCCACGCCGATCATCTACGATCTCGAATACCAGGTCCGTTCCGCATCCCCCACCTCGGTCATCGGCAACATCTCGAGCGGCGACATCTTCCACGTGAATTTCGCGTGGGACTGGGATTCCGCCCGCGGTTCCCCCGATGCGGATAACCGCACGATCTCGACCGGCATGGGGTCGTACAACACCTCCTTCGGCAACTTCTCGTTCTATGAAACCGTGCCGAACAATTTCCTGTACATCCGCCAATCGGGCAGCACCACCACGCGAGTCGAAGATTGGGAGCCAACCTGCCGATTCGTGCAGGGCGCCATGGCGGGCACGGAATGCCTGTCGAACGGCCTGCTGGTAGATGAAATCAATTTCGGATTCGGTTGCGCAGACTGGAGCAACTCGACCCACGTCCTGCAGAGCCTGGACTGCGGCAGCGGACTGACGGGCGTCTTCGGCTTCGGATTGCAGGACGTGGCAGGTCTCGGCAGAGGCGGCGGGTTTCTCGCGGATCTGCGCAGTGCCACCGACGTGCCGGAACCAGCTCCCTGGGCACTGCTCGCGGGTGGCTTGGTTTGCATGTTCCTGTCCAGGCCGAGAGTGCGACTCGAACCGACGCGATAGGGTCGACTGGCGTTGAGGCGGGGCAGTTTGGAAGCCGTTGAGAACGGATCGCGGGCGCGACGTACCGCGCCAAATCTGCCGAACCGCTTCGTGTTGCTAGGCGGCCTTGAACCCCTTCGCCACGACGTACACCTCGCGCGATTCCTTTCGCGAAGCCTCGGGTTTGCGGATCAGCACCTTCTCGAAGGTCTTGCGCAGTTCCTTTAGGTATTCATCGGACCCCGCACCCTGGAACATCTTCGCCACGAACATCGCGCCCGGCTTGAGCGTCTGCCTCACCGTGTCCAGCGCGAGCTCGAGGAAGTACATCGACGAAGCCTGGTCCGCTGAGTCGATGCCGGTGATGTTGGGCGCGATGTCCGAGATGATGAGATCGAACTTGCCGCCGCCGAGCCAGGCGAGCAGCTGATCGACGGTCGCTTGTTCCGTGAAATCACCCTGGATGAAATCGACGTTGGCGAGCGACGCCATGGGCAGGATGTCCGTGGCCAGCACGCGCCCCTTGGCGCCGACGAGCTTGCCCGCGACCTGTGACCAGCCGCCGGGCGCCGAGCCCAGGTCCATGATGCGCATGCCAGGCTTGATGAGCCGGTCCTTGGTATTGAGCTCGATGAGCTTGTACGCGGAACGCGAACGATAGCCGTCGATCTGCGCCTTCTTCACGAAGGGGTCGCTGAGATGGCGGCTCAGCCAGCTGTTGCTGCTCTTGGAACGGGGCATAGAATGGCGCGCATTCTACCTCTGCCGGGTACACCGGCCAGGACAAAGACCGTTGATCCGCATCACCGAGCTGGCGCTGCCGCTCGACTACTCGCCCGAGGCGCTGCGCGCCGCCGTCGTCAAACGTCTGAGGATCCGCGGCGCGGATCTCCTGGAGCTCACGCTCTTCAAGCGCAGTTACGACGCGCGCAAGAAGAACACCGGCATCCTGTTCATCTGCATCGTCGATGTGAAAGTCAGCGACGAAGCCGCAGTGCTGAAACGCTTCGCGAACGACCGGCAGGTGGGTTTGGCGCCCGACACCGACTACCACCCGGTGGCGAAAGCGCCAGCCGGTCTTGCCGAGCGTCCCCTGGTCGTGGGGTTTGGTCCCGGCGGCTTGTTCGCCGCACTGCTGCTCGCGCAGATGGGCTTCCGACCCATCGTCCTCGAGCGCGGCCGCGACGTGCGTCAGCGCACGCAGGACACCTGGGGGCTGTGGCGTCGCAAGATCCTCACGCCCGAATCCACCGTTCAGTTCGGTGAGGGCGGGGCGGGGCTGTTCTCGGACGGCAAGCTCTACAGCCAGATCAAGGACCCGAAGTTCTACGGCCGCAAGGTCATGCGCGAGTTCGTGAAAGCGGGCGCGCCCGAAGAAATCCTGTACGTGAGCAAGCCGCACATCGGCACGTTCCGGCTCACGGGCATCGTCGAACGCATGCGCGCGGAGATCGTGGCGCTCGGCGGCGATGTGCGCTTCGACAGCAGGGTCACCGATCTCGCCATCGATGGCGGCCAGGTTGAGGGCATCGCGCTCGAAAACGGCGAGACGCTCGAGAGCCGGCACGTCGTGCTGGCGCTGGGCCACAGTTCGCGCGACACCTTCCGCATGCTCGAGCGCCGCGGCGTCTTCGTCGAGCCGAAGCCGTTCGCCATCGGCTTTCGCATCGAGCACCCGCAATCGCTCATCGATCGCGCGCGGCTCGGAAAATTCGCCGGGCACCCCGGCCTCGGCGCGGCGGACTACAAGCTCGTGCATCACGCGACCAACGGACGCTCGGTGTACAGCTTCTGCATGTGCCCGGGCGGCACGGTCGTCGCCGCGACCTCCGAGCCCGGGCGCGTCGTCACCAATGGCATGAGCCAGTACTCGCGCAACGAACGCAACGCGAACGCCGGCATCGTCGTGGGCATCGAACCCGAACGGGATTTTCCGGGCGGAGTGCTGGCCGGTGTGGCTTTGCAGGAGGCGTTGGAGTCGAAGGCCTTCGAGCTCGGTGGCCGCGACTACTGCGCGCCGGGCCAGCTGGTCGGCGACTTCCTGCGCGCCACTCCTTCCACCCGGCTCGGCGAAGTCGAGCCGTCGTACAAGCCGGGAGTGTTGCTCGGCGATCTCGCGAGCTCCCTGCCGGCCTATGCCATCGAGGCGATCCGCGAGGCGCTGCCGGTGTTCGGCCGTCAGATCATCGGCTTCGATCGCGCGGACGCCGTGCTCACGGGCGTCGAGACCCGCACCTCGTCGCCGGTGCGCATTACGCGTGACGCCGAAACACTGCAGAGCCTCAACACGCGCGGCCTGTACCCTTGCGGTGAGGGCGCGGGATACGCGGGCGGGATACTCTCGGCCGGTGTCGACGGCATCAAGGTCGCCGAAGCCCTGGCGCGGGACATGGCATGAAGTTCGAAGACATCAAGAAGCTGCACCAGAAGAAATTCCGCGAGGAGCTCGGGTTCTTCTTCGTCGAAGGCGAACACCTGGTGCAGGAGCTCGAGAAGGCCGCGGCGCGCGACGCACGCCTGCGGACGAGCGAAGTCTATGTGACGCACGAGTACGAAAAGCGCGGTGGCAGGCTGCCGACGCACGTCATCAACGCGCGGCAGATGGCGCAGATCACCGAGACGCGTTCGCCGCAGGGCGTCGCCGCGGTGGTGCCGCTGCTGGTTGCGCCCGCGCCGCAGGCCGGCGAGCGCGCGGTCTATCTACATGAGATACAGGACCCGGGCAATCTCGGCACCATCCTGCGCACGCTCGCCTGGTTCGGCGGCTTCCGTTGCCTCCTGAGCCCCGACAGCGTGGACGTGCACAACGGCAAGGTGGTGCGCGCCAGCATGGGCGCCGTTTTCCACGTGCCGGTCGAAGTCGACGTACCGCTGGCCGCTCTCGCGCAAAGGTACCGGCGGGTCGCCGCGCTGGATCTGCGTGGCGCGGCCGTGGCCTCGCGCGAATTCCGCGAGTTCGACTGCTACCTGTTCGGCAACGAGGCCCGCGGTCTGCCGCGCGAGGCCGTGGCGAGCTCGAGCGCGCGCGCATTCACGATCCCGGGCGCGGGCGCCATCGAATCGCTGAACGTCGCGGCCACTGTCAACATCGCCCTGTACGAGCTGAACCGCGCGCTCAACTGAACCTGTGATGCGGATCACGGGCATCCCGTGAAGTCCTGAAGGGAAGGTCGCCCGCTGCCGTTAACACCGGGTCGAACCAATCGGTGGGCCCACATGGGTGAAGTCATTCACGTCAATTTCGGCGAGGTGCAGTACTCGGCGAACGTCCATGGCGTGTTGTCCAAGCGCATCCAGGCCAAGCTCGACCAGCTGTACCCCGAGCGCTGGAATCGCGCCGATCGCATCGCCGCCCAGGTGGTGGCCGACATGAAGAAGTTCGACGAGCGCATCGAGTTCACGCTGAACCTCGAACGCCCCGTCACCGCGGATGGCGCGTTCTCGGAACAGGCCTTCATGGCTTCCGCCGAGAAGCTCAAGACCGAAGTGAACGCGCTGGTGCACGAGCTGCGTCGCGCCGCGCATCTCGCCATCGCTTCGAGCGCCTACAGCACAGTCATCCAGGTGGCTGCGCCCGACGACATGCTGCCCAGCATCCTGCCGGGGCAGCGCTAGCTAGACGATGCGCTTCAGGAAGGCGCGGAGGTCGGCGACTTCCTCCTGGCAGAGGGAATGCGGCATGGCGTACGCATGCCACTCCACCTTGTAGCCCGTGCCCTCGAGTACACGCTTCGAGTCCTCGCCGAGCTGGAAAGGCACCACCGGGTCCTGCGTGCCGTGCGCCATGTAGAAGGGAGTGGCCAGGTTGGCATTGCCGCGCTCGGTGGCGAATTGCCTCGCGAATGGCAGGTAGCAGGAGAGGGCGATGACGCCCGCGAACTTTTCGGTCGCCCGCGTGGCAATGTGCAGCGCCATCGCACCGCCCTGGGAGAAGCCGGCGATCGCGATGCGCGACGATCGGATGCCGGCGTCGTTCTCACGCTTGATGAGCGCGCCGATGGCCTCGGCGGAACCACGAACGCCCTCGAAATCCTCGGCCGAGCGGCGATCGATGCCGAGGATGTCGTACCAGGCGCGCATGCGGTAGCCGTTGTTGATCGTCACGGGGCGCACCGGAGCGTGCGGGAACACGAATCGCAAGCTCGGCATGCCGCTCTCGAGGAGCTCGGGCACGAGCGGCTCGAAGTCGTGGCCGTCGGCGCCGAGGCCATGCATCCAGATGATCGAGAAGGTGGGGTTCGGTCCGGTTTCGACGATGACGCATTCGAGGGGATTCAAGTCGGGGTCCTTCAGGCCAAGAAATCAAACAATAGTCGCGGAAAGATTTTCGATCGTCAGGTCCGCGGCCCACGTGAGCTGGTCGATCACCTCACGTACGCCGGGGAAGAACATGTACGCAACCCAGAAGAGCAGCAGCGCGCAGCCTATCCACACGATGGTGTGCAGCGCCGCCCACCCCGGATGGTACTGGCCGGAATATCCGCCGCCATGACGGAACGCGCGCACGATGGTCGTGGCAAAGGAGTACAGCACGATCAAGAGGACGATGCCGACCCACATCGGCATGTGGTTCGGGAGCCCCCAGCCGAATACGGTGTGCTGCGCGATCAGCGACAGCAGCGAGAGTATGAACACCACGAAGAGCGCTGCGCCCATGATGGCGGCGACGGGCACGAGCACCGCGAATATCGCGCTGCGCCCGTGCGTCATCTGCGGGCCCATCTGCGAGGTGGCCTGGCGCACCTGCGCGTTCATGTGATCCCACTGGCGCTGCCAATGTCGCTGCTGCCGCCGCCATTCACGGCGCCACCGCTGATGCTCGCTGCTATCGCCAAACTTTTTTTTAGCGCGGCCGATGAACTCCTCGGTGCTGAAAGGCGCGCCGAACGCGGCGGCGCGGTCCTCGGAGGTGTCCGCGTAGGGCACGATGATGGCCAGGGCGAAGTAGGCGAGCACCACGAAGCCCGTCGTGATCAACGTGAGCACCACGACAGCAATGCGCACCCAGGTGACGTCGAGGCCGAGATAAGCGGCGATGCCATTGCAGACGCCAGCCCACATCTGGCCTTCGCGGATCTTGAAGAGGCGCTTGCGCGGCTGCAGATCCGCGTCGGATGAAGCCGCCGCCCCGCCGGTGAAGCCGGCATCGGCTGGCGCTTCGGCCGGCTTGTCCTCGGCGGACTGCACCGGGCCCATTTCCGCCAGGATGTTGCTGATCTCGGCTGAACTCACGACGGTCTTGTGGGGCCCGGTCGCGCGCGTGCATTTCTCGCCGATGGCCTGCTCCAGGTCCGCCATGACTTCGGCGCGATCGGGGCTGTCCTTGAGACGCGCGTCGGCGCGTTCCAGGTAGACACGCAGCTCTTCGTAGGCAGGTTCTTCGAGCTGAAAGGCGTTGCCATTGAGGCTGATGCTGACCACTTTTTTCATGGCTTAATTCCCAAATTCGGCGAGGGTACGGTTCAAATCTTTCCAGTAGTCGTTGAGCGTCGACAGCTGCGTACGGCCCTTTTGCGTGAGCTTGTAGTACTTGCGCGGGGGCCCGGCTTCGGACTCCTGCCACTCGTAATCCACCAGCTCTTCGCGGCGCAGCTTGCTCAGGAGGGGATAGAGGGTCCCTTCCTGTGTGGCGAACTCGGTCGGGCCCAGGAGCTTCAGGATGTCGGCGACATAGACCTTGTCGCCGGCCACGATCTTGAGGATCACGAATTCGAGCAGGCCCTTGCGGATCGGCGCGAGTTTTTCACTGATGTTCATGGGTTCAGACAGCTACCTTGTGCACGCAAGGTACTTGACTCAGGCATGGCCGTCAATGGGGGCTGTCAAAAAATCTGCTGTGCCGTACAATCCGCGCCCTCGAAGGGGTAGGGCGTTTCGGCCCGCGAGTGACCCGCGCGATTGCAAGGCCCCGTCGGGGCTTTTGTTTTTTTGGACCGGCGCAATTTAGGTGAGCCGGTGTTTTGGAGGGGCCGATGAGGCCCTTTTTTGTTGGAGGGCGCATGGAAACGGCAGTGCACGACCGTCTCATCGCCCGTTTCGAGCCGGAATTGCAGGGCCTGGGTTATGAGCTCGTCGAAGTGGAGTTCGCGCCGGGGCCGGGTGGCGGCACGCTGCGCTTCTACATCGACAAGAGCGAAGGCATCGATGCGGAAGACTGCGCGATCGTGAGTCATGCGCTGTTGGATTCGATCGAGGCCGATGATCCGCTCCCGGGTGACTACGCGATCGAGGTGTCCTCACCGGGTCTGGATCGCGTGTTGCGCACGCCGGAGCATTTCGCCCGGTTCGTCGACAACCGCGTGAAGGTCGAGCTGCTGGCCGCGCGCGACGGACGCAAGCGCTACACCGGCGTGCTGCGCCGGGCCGACGGCGAGAGCATCGAGATGGATGTGGACAATTTTTCGGTGAGCATAAGGCTCGCCGAGATCAGCAGGGCGCGACTGGCGCCGCTGTGAGATTGATAGTTAGTCTGAGCTAAAAGTAACGGCGTTCGCGCAGCGAACGACGGTTGATCAGGAGCCGAAGGCTCCGCGTTCTGGCCGGAGGCCACAAGATGAATAAAGAGATTCTGTTGGTAGTGGATGCCGTCTCCAACGAGAAGAGCGTCGACAAGGAGATCATCTTCGGCGCGCTCGAAGCGGCGCTGGCTTCTGCTACCCGCAAGAAACACGGCGAGGAGTGGGACGTCCGCGTCCAGATCAATCGCAAGACCGGCGATTACGACACGTTCCGCCGCTGGAAGGTGTTCGCCGACGACTCTCGCGAGATGGAAGTGCCGCAGCGCGAGCTGCGCCTCGAGGACGCCCTCGACATGGACAAGGCCGCCGTGGTCGGTGGCTTCGTCGAGGAGCCCATGGAATCGGTCGCCTTCGGCCGCATCGCCGCGCAGCAGGCCAAGCAGGTCATCGTGCAGAAGGTGCGCGAGGCCGAGCGGTCACAGGTCGTCGAAGCCTACAAGGACCGCGTCAACCAGCTGGTGTCGGGCGTCGTGAAGCGCGTCGACCGCAACGGCATCTATGTCGACCTCGGCGGCAACGCCGAAGGTTTCGTGCCGCGCACCGACATGATCCCGCGCGAAATCGTGAAGAGCCAGGACCGCATCAAGGCCCTGCTCAAGGAAGTGAAGAGCGCCACCGAGACGCAGCGCGGCCCGCTGCTGTTCCTGTCGCGCACCGACCGCAATTTCCTCATCGAGCTGTTCAAGCTCGAGGTGCCGGAAGTCGGCCAGGGTCTCATCCAGATCCTCGGCGCGGCCCGCGATCCCGGCGTTCGCGCCAAGATCGCGGTGAAGAGCCTCGAGCCGCGCGTCGATCCCGTCGGCGCGTGCGTCGGCATGCGCGGTTCGCGCGTGCAGGCGGTGTCGAACGAGATCGCCGGCGAGCGGGTCGACATCATCCCGCATGACGACAACCATGCGCAGTTCGTGATCAACGCGATGTCGCCCGCGGAAGTGCTGTCCATCGTCGTCGACGAGGACGCGCATTCCATGGACATCGCAGTGGCCGAGGACAAGCTGTCGCAGGCCATCGGCCGCGGCGGCCAGAACATCCGCCTCGCGAGCCAGCTCACGGGCTGGGACCTCAACGTCATGACCGAGTCGGACGCCGAGGCCAAGAGCGAGACCGAGGCAAAGACGCTGGTCGAAGCGTTCATGAAGCAGCTGGACGTCGACGAGGACGTGGCCACCATCCTGGTGCAGGAAGGCTTCTCGACGGTGGAGGAGGTCGCCTATCTGCCGCAGTCCGAGCTTGCGAGCATCGAGGAATTCGACGATGACATGGTCAAGGAGCTGCGCAACCGCGCGCGTGACGTGCTGCTGACCCAGGCCATCGCCAGTGAGGAGACGCTCGAATCCGGCATGCCGGCCGACGACCTCCTGCTGCTCGAAGGCATGAAGCCCGACCTGGCCCTGGCACTGGCGCGGCGCGGTGTGCGCACGCGTGAGGACCTGGCCGACCAGGCGGTCGATGATCTGCTGGATATTGACGGGCTGACGGCCGACGAGGCCGGCAAGCTCATCATGAAGGCGCGTGAAATCTGGTTCGAGGCCGGGCGCGCTTGAGGAGAGTGAATGTCTGACGTAACCGTAGCGCAATTTGCCGAAGTCCTTAAGGTCCCCGTCGACCGGCTGCTGTTGCAGCTGGAATCCGCGGGCATCCAGGTCGCCGGCCCCCAGGCGTTGATCAGCGACGAGGCCAAACTCGAGTTGCTCACGCATCTGCGCCGCTCGCATGGCGCGAGCGAGCCCACCAGCAAGACGCAAGTAGGCGCCGCCGCGCCGCGCAAGATCACGCTGGCCCGCAAGACCCAGAGCGAGCTCAGGCAGGCGAGTACCCAGGGCCGTGCCCGCACGGTGAACGTCGAAGTCCGCCACAAGAAGACGTACATCAAGCGCGACGTCCTCGAAGAGCAGAACAAGCAGCACCAGGACGAAGCGGACACCAAGCGCAAGGAAGTCGAGGCCGCCGAGGCCGCCGAACGCGACCGTCAGGAAGCCGTGCGCCGCGAAAGCGAGCGCATGGAGGCCGAGAACCGCCGCCGCATCGAAGACGAGGCCGCGAAGAAAAAGCAGGCCGAGGAATCCCGTCGCGTCCAGGAAGAGGCGCGCGTCAAACAGGAACAGGAAGCCCAGCGCCGGGCCGCGGCCGAAGCCGCAGCCGCGCATGTGCAACCGGTGCGCCCCGAGCGGCACGCACCGCAGAAGGCCGCGACCCCGGTGGTCGTCGACCCGTCCAAGGACACTCGCTACGGCCGCCAGGAGCTGCACGTGGCGAGCGGCGCGAGCGCGCGCAACAAGAAGAAGAAGCGCGTGCGTGAGCGCACGGGCACGGGCGGCGTGAGCGGTGAAACGAGGCACGCCTTCGAGATGCCGACCGCGCCGGTGAAGCGCGAGGTGACCATCGGCGAGACCATCACGCCGCAGGAAATCGCGCAGAAAATGGCCGTGAAGGCCACCGAAGTCATCAAGACCATGCTGAACATGGGCGTGATGGCCACGATCAATCAGCCCATCGACCAGGACACCGCGATCCTGATCGTCGAAGAGATGGGACACACAGCCAAGGCACTCAAGGCCGACCAGGTCGAAGAGGATCTGCAGGGCGAGAGCGCACCGGAGACCGAAACGTCGCGTCCTCCGGTCGTCACCGTCATGGGCCACGTCGATCACGGCAAGACGTCGTTGCTCGACTACATCCGCAAGGCGAAAGTCGCCGCGGGTGAGGCCGGCGGCATCACGCAGCACATCGGCGCGTACCACGTGGAAACCGAGAAGGGCATGATCACCTTCCTCGACACGCCGGGCCACGCGGCCTTCACCGCCATGCGCGCGCGCGGTGCCAAGGCCACCGACGTGGTGGTTCTGGTGGTGGCGGCGGACGACGGCGTGATGCCCCAGACCATCGAAGCCATCCAGCATGCGAAGGCCGCGGGTGTTCCGATCGTTGTAGCGGTCAACAAGATCGACAAGGGCGATGCGGACCCGGATCGCGTGCGCACCGAACTCTCGAAACATGAGGTCATCGCCGAGGAATGGGGCGGTAGCAACATGTTCGTGCAGGTGTCGGCCCGGACCGGCCAGGGTATCGATCAGTTGCTCGACGCCATCCTGCTGCAGGCCGAAGTGCTCGAGCTCACGGCCGCCGCCGATGGCCTCGCCACCGGGTTCGTCATCGAAGCTTCGATCGAAAAGGGTCGCGGCGCCGTCGCCACGGTCCTCGTCAAGAAAGGCACGCTGAAGCTCGGTGACCCCATCATCGCGGGCAACGAGTTCGGCCGCGTACGCGCCATGTTCGACGAGAACGGCAAGCCGGTAGATAGCGCGGCGCCCTCGATGCCCGTGCAGGTGCTCGGCTTGCAGGGCACGCCGAATGCCGGCGACGAAATCCTTGCGGTGGAAAACGAGCGCAAGGCTCGTGAAGTCGCGTTGTATCGCCAGGGCAAGTTCCGTGACGTCAAGCTCGCCAAGCAGGCTTCGAAGATGCAGGACGTGCTCGGCCAGCTCGAAGAACAGAAGATCGGCAGCATCGCCATCCTGCTGAAGACCGACGTGCAGGGCAGTGCCGAGGCATTGCGCGATGCGCTGAACAAGCTGTCCACCGACGAAGTCGCCGTCAAGATCATCGCCAGTGGCGTCGGCGGCATCACCATCTCCGATGTGCAGCTCGCCGCTGCCTCGCAGGCCCGCATCATCGGCTTCAATGTCCGCGCCGATGGCGCGGCGCGCGATGCGATGAAGGACGCCGGGCTCGAGCCGCAGTACTTCAGCATCATTTACGAAGCCATCGACTACGTGAAGCAGCTGATGAGCGGCCTGCTCGCCCCGGAGATCAAGGAATCGATCGTCGGCACGGCGCAGGTGCGCGAGGTGTTCCGTTCGAGCAAGTTCGGCGTGGTCGCCGGCTGCCTGGTCACGGAAGGCTCGGTCAAGCGCAACAACCCGATCCGTGTTCTGCGCGACAGCGTGGTCATCTTCGAGGGCGCGCTGGAATCCCTGCGACGCTTCAAGGACGAGGCTGGCGAAGTGCGTGCCGGCACCGAGTGCGGCATCGGCGTGAAGAACTACCAGGACGTGCGCGTCGGCGATCAGATCGAGTGCTACTCCCGCGTCGAGGTCGCGCGCAGCATCCAGTAGCTGCGGCGGTAGTCAGACATGGCCGGTAAATCCCAGCGCCTTGCGCGCATAGAAGGCGAGATGCAGCGCGTCCTGTCCACGCTGGTGTCGCGCGAAGTGCGCGATCCGCGCGTGGGCAGCGTCACGTTCACGGCGGTGAGCGTGGCGCCGGACCTGTCCACCGCGCGCGTCTTCTTCATGCCTTTCGGTGACAAGCACCCGCCCGAAGAAGTGGGCGAGGGGCTGAGCCGCGCCGCCGGCTTCCTGCGCGGTGAGATCGGCCGCGCGCTCTCGCTGCGGCATGCGCCCAAGCTCGAGTTCGTGTACGACCAGCAGATCGAGAATGCCGACAAGCTCACGCGCCTCATCGACGGGGCGGTGAAGTCGGACCAGCGCAAGCCCGAATAGCCCCTCCATGCCGAACGGCATCCTCCTGCTCGACAAGCCGCAAGGGCTGACGTCGAACGGCGCGCTGCAGCGCGTGCGCAAGGCTTTCGGGGCAAAGAGCGCCGGCCATGTCGGGACTCTCGACCCCATGGCCACCGGCATGCTGCCCATCTGCCTCGACGAGGCCACCAAGGTCATCGCCGAGATCGAATCCGGCGCCAAGGCCTATGACTTCACCATCCAGCTCGGGGCGCGCACCGACACCGGCGACGCGGAAGGCGAGGTCGTCGAGACCCGACCCGTTTCCGTGCCCGATGCCGCGAGCCTCGAGGCCGTGCTCGCCCGTTTCCGGGGAGTGCAGCAGCAGGTGCCACCCATGTATTCGGCGCTCAAGCGCGACGGGCGGCCGTTGTACGAGCTGGCGCGCAAGGGCATCGAGGTGGACCGCCCGGCGCGCACCATCGAACTCCATCGCCTCGATCTGCGGGATCAGGGCGCCGACTTCCTGAGCCTGTCGTGCGAGTGCGCCAAGGGCACCTATATCCGCGTGCTGGGTGAGGACATCGCCAGGGCGCTGGGGACTGTCGGTCATCTGAGCCGGCTGCGTCGTACCTGGGTGGCGCCGTTCCGCGATATGCCCATGGTCTCGCTGGACGCGGCCCTGGAGGGTGCACGGAACGAACAGCGGAACCTCTTGCAGCCCGACGCCGCCCTTCAGGGGTTGCCCGAGGCCGGGTTGACCGCGGAACAGGTGACGCTCGTGAGAAATGGCCAGACCGTACGCTCGGCAACGCGTCCGGCGACCGAACCCGGGAGTCGGGTGCGCCTTTATGGCCCTAGAGGCGAGTTTCTGGGTCTGGCCGAGGCTTTGGCGGAAGGTCAGCTGCAGCCCCGAAGGCTTTTACGAATCGACGCCACCTAAATCTATGCTTTGCGGAACCTTTTCGGTAGAATTCGCGCCCGCAAAATACGGCAGAAATTTTACGTCTTGAGGAATGAACCTGATGTCTCTTGCCACTGAAAAGAAGTCCGGCGTCGTCGCGCAATTCCAGCGCGCCGCCAACGATACCGGCTCGCCGGAAGTCCAGATCGCGCTGCTCTCCGAGCGTATCAACGGCCTCGGCGACCACTTCGGCGCCCACAAGCGTGACCATGCGTCGCGTCGCGGTCTCGTCAAGCTCGTGAACCAGCGTCGCAAGCTCCTCGACTACCTCAAGGCGACCAAGCCTTCGAAGTACCAGGAAGTCGTCGAGCGGCTGGGTCTCCGCCGCTAAGTCCGAATCCGAAGGCCGCGCACCAGCGCGGCCTTCTTCGTTTCCTAGATCACCAGTACTGGGGGCAGGTGCCCCTTGAAGGATCGAAGCGTGAGCGCTTTAAAGAAATCATTTCAATTTGGTCAGCACACCGTATCCATAGAGACCGGCGAAGTCGCCCGCCAGGCTTCGGCCTCGGTGGTGGTCTCCATGGGTGACACCGTCGTCCTCGTCACTGCCGTCGCCGCCAAGAAGGCCGTGCCGGGCAAGGACTTCTTCCCGCTGACGGTCAACTACATCGAGAAGACCTACGCCGCGGGCCGCATCCCCGGCGGCTTCTTCAAACGCGAAGGCCGTCCGACCGAAAAAGAAACGCTGAACTCGCGCCTCATCGATCGCCCGATCCGCCCGCTGTTCCCCGATGGCTTCTTCAATGAAGTGCAGGTCGTGGCGCAGGTGGTCTCCATGGACCCGGACATCGACGCCGACATCCCCGCGCTCATCGGCGCCTCCGCGGCCCTGTCGCTGGCGGGCGTGCCGTTCGCCGGCCCCATCGGCGCTACGCGCGTGGGCTTCAAGGACGGCAAGTACCTCCTGAACCCGACCCGCAAGGAACTCGCCGAGTCGCAGCTGCACCTCGTGGTTGCCGGCACCGCGAAGTCGGTGCTCATGGTCGAATCCGAAGCTGCCGGTCTGTCCGAAGAACAGATGCTGGGCGCCGTGGTGTTCGGCCACGAGCAGATGCAGGTCGCCATCAAGACCATCAACGAGATGGTGGCCGCGGTCGGCAAGCCGAAGTGGGACTGGAAGCCGAGCGCCGCCAGCGCCGAGCTCGACGCCGCCGTTGCCGCCCAGGCGCAGAAGGCGCTGTCGGATGCCTACCTCATCACCGTGAAGCAGGATCGCTACGCCAAGGTCGGCGAGATCAAGGCCGCCGTGACGCTCGCGCTGTCAGGCGGCGATTCGCCGAAGTACACCGCCGACGACGTGGACACTGCGCTGTTCAAGCTCGAGAGCAACATCGTCCGCCAGCGCATCCTCAATGGTGAGCCGCGCATCGACGGCCGCGACGCCGTCACCGTGCGCCCGATCAACGTGAAGGTCGGCGTGCTGCCGCGTACCCACGGTTCCGCGCTGTTCACGCGCGGCGAAACGCAGGCTCTCGTGGTCACGACGCTCGGCACCGGCCGCGATGCGCAGATCATCGATGCGCTCGAAGGCGAGCGCCGCGAGCCGTTCATGTTCCACTACAACTTCCCTCCGTTCTCGGTGGGCGAGACCGGCATGATGGGTTCGCCGAAGCGCCGCGAAATCGGCCACGGCAACCTGGCCCGCCGTGGTATCGCCGCGATGATGCCGGACATGGAGAAATTCCCGTACGTCATTCGCATCGTCTCGGAAATCCTCGAGTCGAACGGTTCGTCGTCGATGGCCTCGGTGTGTGGCGCCTCGCTGTCGCTCATGGACGCGGGCGTGCCGATCAAGGCGCCGGTGGCCGGTGTCGCCATGGGCCTCGTGCTCGAAGGCGAACGCTTCAAGGTCATCACCGACATCCTCGGTGACGAAGATCACCTCGGCGACATGGACTTCAAGGTCGCAGGTTCCAAAGACGGCATCACCGCGCTGCAGATGGACATCAAGGTCGAGGGCATCTCGCCCGAGATCATGAAGGTCGCGCTCGCGCAGGCGAAGACCGGCCGTCTGCACATCCTCGGCGAGATGAACAAGGTCATCTCTTCGAGCAAGGACAAGATGTCGGAGTGGGCGCCGTCGATCATCACGCTCAAGATCGACCCGGAGAAGATCCGCGACGTCATCGGCAAGGGTGGCGCGGTCATCCGCCAGATCACCGAAGAGACCGGCACCACGATCGACATCGAGAACGATGGCACGGTCAAGATCGCGAGCGTCTCGGGCGCCGCGGGCCGTGAAGCCCTGGCGCGCATCGAGTTGATCACGGCCGACGTGGAAGTCGGTCGAATCTACGAAGGCAAAGTCGTCCGCCTCATGGACTTCGGCGCGTTCGTCACCATCCTCCCGGGCCGCGACGGTCTCGTGCACATCTCGCAGATCAGCGAGGAGCGCGTCGAGAAGGTGTCGGACAAGCTCAAGGAAGGCGACAACGTGCGCGTGAAGGTGCTCGAAGTCGACCGCCAGGGTCGCGTGCGCCTGTCGATGAGGGATGTTCCCGCCGCGAACTAGTTCGCCGGGCTCCCTGCCTCGATAAACGAAAACGCCGCCCGAAGGGGCGGCGTTTTTCGTTGTGGGGCACCGGCGCTGGAAGCTTTTCATTTTCTGGAGCCAATCCGTAGCAATCCCTGAGGACTGCAAACGCCCCCGCGCCTCGTAATCGCCGTCGAAGGGAAACGAATGGATCGTTGCCCAACGGTGAACACGAGGAACAGGCTCATGAAAATCAAAAGGTTGATATCCGCGTCTGTGGCGGCATTGGCGCTGGGGGTCGCATTGACGGGGCAGGCGCTGGGCGATCACGACCACGGCGACCCGCGGGGTCAGGAGAGACTGAAACCCCACACCGGCGACCTGGTAAACGCGGTGCGAGATTCCACGCGACGCTTCCGTGACGTCAACCAGGCGAAGGCCGAGGGCTACCTGCTGATGTTCGGTTGCGTCAGTGGTCCGGACGACGGCGCCATGGGGTTGCACTACGTGAATCTGTCGCTGGTCGGCGATGGCGTGCTCGACCCGGCAAAACCCGAGATCATCATCTACGAGCCATTGCCGAATGGCGGTCGCAAGCTGATCGGTGCTGACTTCCTGGTGTTCTATGAGCACTGGCATGCGAGCAACACGGGCACTCCCCAGCTCGGCGGCCAGCTGATGCATCTCATCGAGAGTCCGAACCGCTACGGGCTGCCGGCCTTCTACACGCTGCACGTCTGGGCGTGGAAGCCGAGCCCCACCGGTGCCTTCGTCAACTGGCATCAGGACGTGTCCTGCGAATCGTTCAATGGGCAGGAGCCATAGTCATGACGACTGCTGTCCACCGCGGTGGTGTCTTCGGCACGGGCGCCTTCCTGTTCAGCATCGCGTGCTACGGCGTATTCCTCGTGGTGTTCCTGTATCTGCTGGCGTTCCTGGCCAACCTGCAGGCAACGCCGCTGGGAGATGCGGCGCCTGTCCTCCGGGAGCTGGTGCCCCTCTCGGTCGATCTCGGGCGCGACAGGGGATCGCTGCCAGGCGCTCTCGCGGTGGACATCGGTCTGCTGCTGCTTTTCGGGCTGCAGCATTCCGTCATGGCGAGACCCGCGTTCAAGCGGGCGTGGACCTACGTGGTACCGAAGGAACTCGAACGAAGTACATATGTGCTCCTGTCGAGCGTGGTACTTGCCGTGTTGCTGTGGCAGTGGCGGCCCATCCCGGCCCCGGTGCTATGGCATGCGAGCACGACCTGGGCTGCGGTTCTCGGCTGGTCGATCATGGGGCTCGGCGTCGCCGTGCTGCTGTGGGCGACGTTCCTCATCGATCATTTCGAACTGTTCGGGCTCAAGCAGGGTTGGTTCAGCCTGCGCGGCCGCGAGCTGCCGGGCCCGGCGTTCGTCACGCCCTATCTATACAAGCTGGTGCGGCATCCGCTGTACGCGGGCTGGCTGTTGATCTTCTGGGGTGCGCCCACCATGAGCGCCGGCCACCTGGTGTTCTCCGCCGTGATGAGCGGTTACATCCTCGTGGCGTTGCGCTTCGAGGAGCGGGACCTGGTTCGGCACATCGGTGAACCGTATCGGCGCTATCGGCAACAGGTGCCGGCCTTGCTGCCGAGACCGGGCAGGCGGTTCAGTGGTTAGACCGGTCGAACGCGTCGACGGCGCGCCGGAACCGCTCGTGGCAGGCGATCGCCTTGACGCGGATGCGCTGGAACTGCGGGTCGTCGCGGATGCCGGCCCAGATCGGATCCTGGTCGAAGAGGGGATATGAGCAGTAGTTGCCGTCGACGCCCCACTCGATGAGGGGCATGGCCTGCTGGGGCCGGTCGCAGTACACCAGCATGGCCGCCAGCGCGTAACCGGTTTCAGGATCCCCACGCTTGAACCAGTTGTCGAAGAACCCGGAGGCCACCTGGTCGAGGGCCTGGCCGCGAACGCCTTGAAGGCAGGGTTCCATGAAACGCCGGGTGGCATCGTCCGCGGCCTGACGCGTGGCCTGCAGCGCTGCCGCGCTATCGTGGCGTCTCAGTTGATAGAGCACCGTTGCCCACTGGACGAAGTACGAACCGGCGTCCAATTCGAAGAACTCCATGGCGCGATCGAGCTTGCCGGCATAGAGATAGGCGTATCCGCAGGAACGCAACCGTGGATCCTGCGGGTCATGCTCGCGCGCCAGCTCGCAGTGGCGTTGCGATTCCTCGAGGAGGCCGCCGTAGCGATACACATAGCTCAGCGAGAAATGTGTCTCCGAGGCCGGACCAAAACGGTCGAGCAGGCGGCGCGCATCCTGGTAGGCGCCCTCGAGGTCTCCGGATTCGGCGCGGTGCGTCACGATATTGCGCGCGGCATCGATCAGGTCCGGATCGGCCTCCAATGCGCGCCGGTGCGCGGCCAGCGATTTTTTCCGCGCTTCCTCTCCGCCTTCCCACCATGTGCCGTACGCATAGTAGCGAGTACCCAGCGCCTGCCATGCCGGAGCGAACTGCGGTTCGATGGCTACCGCCCGTTCCAGCATCTCGATGGCCTGCACGCCGGTATGCGGCTGCTGCGGAATCGCCAGACTGCGTAGATAGAGCTGGTAGGCATCGTCGTGGGCAGGCGTGGAGCCGGGCGCCGGGACAACGGATACGCCGAGCGCCGGCAACATGCCGTTCCGCAGTCCCTCGCTGATCCGGTTGCGCATGGCGACGAGGTCTCCCGCCGGTGCCGTGATCCGCGTTCTCCAGACGACGCGTTCCTGCGCCACATGCTGGGCTTCGACCGCGAGGCTCAACTGACCATCCTTCTCCCGGTAGAAGCGGCCCGTCACGATGTGTCCGACGCCGCGCTCATGCGCCCTCGCGAGAGGGTCCTTGCCATCGACGTAGCCGAACGGGCGCACGGCGATGCCCGGAGACTTCGTGAGCAGCGTCGCGATCTCATCGGGCAACGCCAGGGATAGATAGTCCAGCGATGCGTCACCGGCGGCGTTCTCGAAGCGCAGCACGGCGATGCTGGTCAGATTGGGCGCTGCGTCGGCTTTCCACCACCACCACCCGGCGATGGCGGCCGCCAGCGTGATCAGCAGCGCGCCGCCTAACGTGACGCCAGGCCCAGGCCCGCGCGGCGAAGGTGGCGGCGCAGGACTCGGGTCCGACGCCGGCGACAGCTCGGGCCGCACCAGATGCACCGGCGCGGCGAGCTTGTAGCCACGCTTGGAGATCGTCTCGATGATTCTTTGTGCCGGGCGGTTGTCGCCGAGGTGGTGGCGTAACTCGGAGATGCAATTCGTCACCGCCTGATCGGTGACGACGACGTTCGCCCACACCTGCCGATTGAGCGCGTCGCGCGAGACGACTTCTTCCGCGCGTTCCGCGAGGCAGACCAGGACGTCCATGACCCGGGGCTCCAGTCGCACCTCGTGTCCGTCGCGCACGATGCGGTTCAGTCGCGGCTCGATCAAGCTGTCGCCGATGCGGAAGCCCGTTCGCAGCTCGTCTGATGTGAAGGCCATGCGGCGATGCTACCGCAGCCGTTGATGGGTACGGCGCAGACGCGGCGTCGTCATTGTTTGCGTCGGATCAACCTCGCGAGGATTTCCTGCCTTGCCGGCTGGTTGGCCAGCCAATCCGCAAACTCGACGACGCGATCATGATCGGGACCCAGCAGCTCGTGCAGTCGCTGCTCTTCCATGGCATGGCTCACGCCCGCTCGCACGTTCTGTTGCCAGGCCTGCGTGAAAACCTTGGTGAGCTCGCCGGAGACCGCGAGGCTTTCGACGAGCTGCCATTCGCCGTCGTCCAGCCAGATCTCTTCGCAATGAGCGCAATAGTCGAGGCGATTGGCCTGCTCGCTGCTGACGCGGTACTTGCTCATGAGCGCACGGCACTTGGGGCAGTTCTTGGCGCCGACACTGTCTGGCGCCTCCATGTCGGCCTGGGCGACCGGAACGTCGTGCATCGCATGCTTTCCGGTGGCGCTTTCCCGCCATGCCCGATAGCTCACCAGGCTCACCAGCGTGCCGAGGCACTGGCCGCAACTGTAGGCCGCCAGGTTCTCGGTCAGCAAAGTATGGACGAGTGTGGAGTCCGCGCATTGCGGGCACTGCGCCATGAAGGCTCCGGATAAGAGTTGGAGACCCCCGCGTCCGATTGGAGCGCGGGGGGAATGGGTGCAGCCTGCCTACTGGTGGCTGGCGGTCTCGGAGGACGACTTTTCTTCGGTACCGTCACGCGCGCCACGACCCGTGGCGTTCATGAGAGTGCGGAAGATCTCGTCCTGGACCGAACGCCAGCGCTGGTAGTTGCGCTGCGCGACGCCCGCGACGGTTTCCACCGGGTCGACGCCTACGACGGACTTCACCTTCTCGCGCAGCTCACGTTGCTGCGAGCTGAAGAGCTTCATGCTCTGCTCGAGGTAGCTGCTGAGCATGTTCTGAAGATTGCCGCCGTAAGAGCGGATGACCTGCGACAGGAAATCGCGGCTCATCACCGGGTCGACACCGTGTTCCTGCTCGGCGATCACCTGCAGCAGGATGCTGCGCGTGATGTCGTCCTGCGACTTCTTGTCGATGACTACGAAGTCGATGCGCTCGAGGACCAGGGAACGGATATCGCTGAGCGTGATGTACTTGCTCTGAACCGTGTCGTAGAGGCGCCGATTCGGATATTTCTTGATGACGCGTGGTTCACTCATGCCTACACCCTCCATGTGGGCAGATACCTTAGTCCACTTCGCCAGACCCCACAATTCAATGCGTGAAATCTGCTTGACTGTCGGTGCGCGCGGACAGCCTGGTCTCAGTCTTGCCCGCAAGCGCTTGCGGGTTCCAGTGCGCAAATGCCCAATTCCACACGTCTTTGACGGAAGCACGGGCGAGTTCGGGGGGCGGGTCTTGGTATAAATGCGTAAGGGTCAGGGTCAGGGCTTCGGCGACTGCTGTTAGATCGAGCGGAAGCGATCGCCTGGACTTGGACAGCTTCGCGCCATCGGGCTCCGTCACGAGCGGCAGGTGTCCATAGATAGGACGGGGCAGGTGCAGCGCCTGCTGCAGCTCGATCTGCCACGGAGTACTCGCGAGCAGGTCGGCGCCGCGCACCACGCGCGTGACCGACTGGTGAGCGTCGTCGACCACCACCGCCAGCTGGTAGGTAGCCAGGCCGTCGCGCCGCTCGATCACCACGTCGCCCACGCGCTCGAACGTCCGCCGTCCCAGGTACAGGTCGTCGAAGTGGATAGGCGCTGCGGCAACGCGGAAGCGCAGCGATGTCGGGCCGGGCCTGGTCGGACCGTCGCGGCAGGTGCCGGGGTATCCCTGCGCCTCGTCTCCGGTCAGCGCCGCGCCCGCCAGGTCCTTGCGCGAACAGCTGCAGCGGAATGTGCGACCCATCGCGCCGAGCCGCGCGATCGCGTCGCGATACGCTTCGCGACGGGCGCTCTGGTGCAGGATCTCGCCATCCCATTCGAAGCCGAACCGTTCGAGCATGCGCAGCTGCTCGTCCGCGCAGCCCGGGATCACGCGCGGTGTATCCAGGTCCTCGATGCGAACCAGCCAGCGGCCGCCCGTGGCTCGAGCGTCGAGATAACTGCCCATGGCGGCCAGCAGCGAGCCCAGGTGCAGAGGGCCCGTGGGCGAGGGAGCGAACCGGCCCGTGTTTCTCAGGGGCTCACGCCCCACAAACGAAAACGCCGCCCCGAAAGGGCGGCGTCCGTGAAGTTTCGGGGATCACTTCGGATTGGTCAGCGGTAACGATCGTCCCGGTCGCCATATTGGCGCTCGCGCCTTTCGCGACGCTCCTGCGCTTCGATGGTGAGCGTGGCGACGGGGCGCGCTTCGAGACGCTTCACGCCGATTTCTTCGCCCGTCTCCAGGCAGTAGCCGTAGCTGCCGTCCTCGACCCGCTTCAACGCTTCGTCGATCTTGCGGATCAGCTTGCGCTCGCGGTCGCGGGTGCGCAGCTCGAGGCTGAACTCTTCTTCCTGGGTAGCGCGATCGTTCGGATCCGGGAAGTTCGCGGCCTCATCCTTCATGTGCGACACGGTGCGATCCACTTCTTCCATGAGATCGCGCTTCCAGCCGTTGAGGATGTTGCGGAAGTGCTCGAGCTGCTCCTTGTTCATGTACGCCTCACCACGCTTGGTGATGTAAGGCGTTACGTTGCGCGGACCGGCGAGCAGGCTGCCGGCTTCCATCGAATCGTCGGCGTCGTCAGCGCCGGAGGCGGCGCGCGTCATTGCCGAGGAATTGCCATGGTTCGACGGTACGCCCGTGGCCGTGACGACGATGCGGTCGGCGGGCGGCGGCGTTTTGCGCACTGCCTGCACGACGCTCGTGGCAGGAGCCGGGCTCGCGGTAGCGGCAGGTGCGGACTTCGCGGCGGTCTTCGGCTGAGCCACGGGTTTGGCGGCGGCGTGCGACGCACCCTTGGCAGGCGTGGGTTTCGCAACGGGCTTGGCTGCGACGGTCTTCGCGGCCGGTTTCTTTACGGTCAACTTGGGTTTCTCGACTTTCTTCGGCTTGGCGGGCTTAGCAGCCGCTCGCTTGGTCGGCATGGTTCGTCGCTCCAGGCCCGGATCCGGAAGGGGGCCGGTTTGCAGGACGCGGGATTATACCGGCGGCTTTTCAGCTGTACAGCGGAACGAAGCTGCTGCTTTTTCGAGCATTTTTTACCCGCAAATCAGGGCGGAGGCCGTGGAACCCGGCTCAGGGCAGCCGAACCGCCGGCTCGGGCAACCACCCGGACTTGCGCCTTTCGACGACCACCGTGGTGTAGATGCCACCCCGCACGTTGAATTTGCCGGTGAGGCGCAGGAACCGCGGGGAGGTGGCACCGGCGAGGTCGTCCGCGATCTTGTTCGTCACGGCCTCATGGAATGCGCCCTGGTCGCGGAACGACCAGATGTAGAGCTTGAGGGACTTGAGCTCCACGCACAGCTCATCCGGCACGTACTCGAGCTCGAGCGTCGCGAAATCCGGCTGGCCGGTCTTCGGACACAGACAGGTGAATTCAGGCAGCGTCATGCGGATCGTGTAATCGACGTCGCGCGAGGGATTTGCAAAAGTCTCAAGTCGTGTGGAGGGTTGCGTAGACATGTTGAGGTCCGGGATTTGTCGGTGGCGCGCGCAACGATTTTCTTCGGTCGCGCGGCCTGAAAAAGATTGCGATTACTTTACACTACGGCGCCAGTTGATCCGCCCGGGTCTTTCGAACCCAAGTCATCGAACGAGACATAGATGCGTCTGACCAAAATCAAAGTTGCCGGTTTCAAATCGTTCGCGGACCCGACCTCGGTGGGCTTCCCGAGCAATCTCACCGGTGTCGTCGGTCCGAACGGCTGCGGCAAGTCGAACATCATCGACGCCGTGCGCTGGGTCATGGGCGAGCTCTCCGCCAAGCATTTGCGCGGCGATTCGATGACGGACGTCATCTTCAACGGTTCCGCGTCGCGCAAGCCCGTGGGCACGGCCTCGGTCGAACTGGTGTTCGACAACAGCGACGGCAAGCTCTCGGGTCCGTACGCCGAGTACAACGAGGTGTCGCTCAAGCGCCAGGTTTCGCGCGACGGCTCCTCTAACTATTTCCTCAATGGGGCGCGCTGCCGCCGCAAGGACATCACGCAGCTGTTCCTCGGCACCGGTCTCGGCTCGCGCAGCTACGCCATCATCGAGCAGGGCATGATTTCGCGCGTCATCGAGGCCAAGGCCGACGACATGCGCATGTTCGTGGAAGAGGCCGCCGGCATCTCGCGCTACAAGGAGCGCCGCAAGGAAACCGAGTCGCGCATCGCCGATACCCGCGAGAACCTCGAGCGCCTGCAGGACGTGCGCGACGAAGTGGACAAGCAGATCCGCCATCTGCAGCGCCAGGCCGCGACAGCCCGCCGATACCAGGCCCTCAAGGAGACCGAGCGCCGCCTCACGGCCGAGTTGCTCGCGCTGCGGTTGCGCGAGATCGACTCGGGCGCCGAAGTGCAGGACAGCGCGGTGCGCGAGTGCGAGCTCACCATGCAGCAGGCGCTCGCGGACCAGCGTGCCGCCGAGGCGGCCATCGAGACGCAGCGCGTCTACCAGCACGAACAGTCGGAGCGCGTGAGCTCGGTGCAGGCGCGTTACTACGAAATCGGCGCGGAAATCAGCCGCACCGAGTCGAGCATCCAGCACACGCGCCAGATGCGCGAGCAGCAGCGCAACGAGCTTGCGCAGGCCCGCGCCACGCTCGCCGAGCTCAACAGCCACATCGAACGTGACGAGCGGCAGATCGAATCGCTGCGCTCCGAGATCGATAAGCTCACGCCCGAGCTCGAGCGTGCGCAATCCGCCGAAACCTCGCTCAATGAAGACCTGGGCTCGGCCGAGCAGCAGCTCGCCGACTGGCAGCAGCGCTGGGAGGCGTTCAACCGGGAGCAGGGCGCCGCGCACCAGACGACGCAGGTCGAGCGCGCGCGCATCGAGCAGCTGGAAAACCAGTTGCGCCGGCTGTCCGCGCAGGCCGACCGTCTCGCCGTCGAACGCGAGGCGCTCATCGCCCAGGAATCCTCGGCGCTGCTGGCGCAGCTCTCCGAGAAGGAATCCGTTGCGCGCAGCACGGCCGACGAACTCTCGCGCGCGCTCAGCGCGGCGCTCGACCGTTCGCAGAAATTGCGCGCCGCGCAGTTCGATGCCGAAGGCAAGCTCGAGCAGTCCCGCTCGGATCGGGAGAAGCGCCGCGCGGAAGTGGTATCGCTCGAGGCCCTGCAGAAGGCGGCGTTGCAACGCGGTGATTCGCGCACGGCCGAGTGGCTGAACAGCTCGGGGCTCGGCAAGCAGCCGCGTCTCGCGGCGCAGCTGTCCGTGCAGGGCGGCTGGGAGCGCGCCGTCGAAACCGCGCTCGGGGACTATCTCGAAGCGCTGTGCGTCGATGAGCTCGAGCAGGTCGCCGAAATCCTGCCGTCGCTGCCGGTTGGCCGCGTGTCGCTGCTGCAGGCCGGCGGTCACGTCGACGCCGACGGCACTCCCGACATGCTTTCCGGGGTGGTCAGTGGACCGGGCGCCATCGTGCGCCTGCTGTCGCGAGTGCGGCTCGCGGAGACGCTGACCGAAGCGTTGACCATCCGTCGCGAGCTCGCTCACGACGAGTCGGTCATCACGCGCACCGGCGAATGGCTGGGCCGCGACTGGCTGCGCGTCAATCGCGGGGGCGATCCGCACTCGGGCGTCCTCGAGCGCGAGCAGCGCGTGAAGCAGCTGCGCGTCGAGCTCAACGCGAGCGAAGAATCGGTGCGCGAAGCGGAAGCCCGTCTCGCCACGTGTCGTGAAGACCTGGCCGCGGCCGAGCGCGAGCGCGACCAGGCGCAGAGCACCATCCAGGGCGCACATCGCTTTCACGCCGACCTTCTCGGCCAGCTCGAAGGTGAGCGCGCGCGTTCGCAAGAATCGACCGTGCGTCGCGAGCGTCTCGAAGAAGAGGCTGCCGAGGTCACACGTGAAGTCGGCATCGGCCAGGACACGCTCGCTCGCGCGCGTGCCGAGCTCGACCGCGGCCTGGTGCAACTCGATGCGCTCGACTCGCGCCGCGCCGATCTCGAAGGCGAGCGCGAAGGGCGCCGCGAGGCCGTGCAGTCCGCGCGCGAACGCTGGCAGTCCGCGCAGCTCGCCTCGCGCGACCTGCTGATCCGCATCGAATCGCGGCGATCGAGCGAGAGCTCCATGACCGTGGGCCTCAAGCGCATGGCCGACCAGCGCGCCCAAACGCACGCGCGAGGCCAGGAACTGGAGACCACGCTTGCCGATGGCGATCTGCCCATCGTCGAGCTCGAAGGCAAGCTCAAGGATTTCCTCGCGCGCCGGATCGAGATCGAGACCGAGCTCAGCACCGAGCGCCGCGCGCTCGAGGAAGCCGACGGTTCGCTGCGTTCGCTCGACGAAAAGCGTCTCGACGCCGAGCAGCGCGTCAACGGCGCGCGCGAAGCCATGGAGCAGGCGCGACTGGTCGCGCAGGAATCGCGCGTTCGCCGCGAGGGCCTGGTCGAACAGTTCGCCGCCACGCGCTTCGAACTACCCGAAGTACTCGCGGGCCTCGCGGCCGACGCGGCCGTGCCGGCCTGGGAAGAATCGCTGTCCGGGACGCGCGCCGACATCGAGAAGCTCGGCCAGGTGAACCTGGCGGCCATCGACGAGCTCAAGGAACAGTCCGAGCGAAAGGAATACCTCGACCGTCAGTTCGCGGACGTGACCTCGGCGCTGACCACGCTCGAGGAGGCCATGCACAAGATCGAGAAGGAAACCCGCACGCGATTCGAGGACACGTTCAACCGCATCAACGACGGTCTCAAGGCGAAATTTCCGAAGTTGTTCGGCGGCGGACATGCCTACCTCGAGCTCGTGGGCGATGACATTCTCGCGGCAGGCGTGGCCGTCATGGCGCGCCCGCCGGGCAAGCGCAACAGCAGCATCCACCAGCTGTCGGGCGGCGAGAAGGCGCTCACGGCCGTGGCGCTGGTGTTCTCGATCTTCGATCTCAACCCGGCGCCGTTCTGCCTGCTGGACGAAGTCGACGCGCCGCTCGACGAGCACAACGTCGGCCGCTTCTGCGACATCGTGAAGGAGATGTCGGAACGCGTGCAGTTCATCTTCATCACGCACAACAAGGCGACCATGGAGCTGTCACAGCAGCTGCTCGGCGTCACCATGACCGAACCCGGTTGCTCGCGCCTCGTGGCCGTCGACGTCGACGAGGCGGTGCGCATGGCGTCGGCGTAAAGGACGAGATGCCCGAGCTGCGCATCATCCTGCTCATAATTGGCGTGCTGTTCGTCGCCGGCATCGCCGGTTTCGAGTGGTGGCGCTCGCGTGCGCAGCGACTGATGGCGGGCTTTGCATCGCGCCGGGGCGCGACACTCGACGTTCGCGAAGCTGCCGAGCCCGAAGCACGCGAGCCGCCACGCGTCGGTGAACGTGGCGACCGTAGCGAGCTCAAGCCGCTCCCCGAGATCAACGTGGTGCGCGAGCCGCGCGTTG
This sequence comes from Steroidobacteraceae bacterium, assembly GCA_035525785.1. Classification (GTDB taxonomy): domain Bacteria; phylum Pseudomonadota; class Gammaproteobacteria; order Steroidobacterales; family Steroidobacteraceae; genus CADEED01. The sequence goes on from DATLDQ010000048.1 coordinate 113,336, forward strand.
CCGTGCAGGAATCACTACCCGTCATCGAGCTCACGAGCACATCCGAATCCGGTATGCGACGTGCGCTGGGCATCACGATTTCCGATGAAGTAGCCGTGGACGTTTCGCACGATGGCAGCGCTGCCGCTCAAGCGCCGGCACTCCCGCCCGCGCCCGCCGCCGTCGGCCGCGCCGAGCCACATTTCGGCCCGGACGGAGTCTCGGCGGCGCGCGTGGTTCCCGACAATGTGCCGACACTGGAAACCCCCAAGCTCACGCTGTCCTGGCCTTCCGAAGGAGAGCGACGCATCGTCACGCTGCGCGTGATTCCGAAAGCCGAGCCGCGATTCGCGGGTCGCGCCTTGCGCCAGGCGTTCAGCGGCTGTGGTTTCTGGCACGGCCCGATGGACATCTACCATCTGCCCGACGAGCAGGGCCGCGTGATGCTGTCGGCGGCGGCGCTGGCGCAGCCCGGTACCTTCGACCCATCGATCATGGATTCACAGCGCTTCTCGGGTCTGAATCTGTTCGCGGTGTTGCCGGGCCCCGTGCCCGAGCGCGAGGTCTTCGAAGAGCTGGTGCATTCCGCGCGTCAGCTCGCCGAGCGCCTGGACGGGCAGATCATCGACCAGCATGGCGAAGAACTCACCGCCGAGCGCATCGCGCGTCTGCGTCAATCACTCGAGACGCCCGACGGGCGCGCCGGACAGGCCTGACCCTCGGCGATGTCCACCCGGTCGACCGAAGGTAAGGCAGCGCGGCGCGCCGCTGAATTGCGCGACGAGCTCCGGTCGCACGATTACCGCTATTACGTCCTCGATGAGCCCTCGGTGCCGGACGCCGAATACGACCGGCTCATGAAAGAACTGCGCGAGATCGAGACCGCGCATCCCACCCTCGTCACTCCCGACTCGCCCACGCAGCGGGTGTCCGGCATGGCGGCATCCGGTTTCGGGGCGGTGACGCATACGATCCCGATGCTCTCGCTGAACAACGGTTTCTCGGCAGATGATCTGCGCGACTTCGACCGCAAGATCCGCGAGCGATTGGGAACGGGCGAGAGCGGTGATCCCATCGACTACTCGGCGACACCGAAGCTCGACGGCCTCGCGATCTCGGTGCTGTTCCGCGATGGTGTGTACGCGCGCGCGGCGACGCGCGGTGATGGCGTCACCGGCGAGGACGTCACGGCGAACGTCGCCACCATCCGCTCGGTGCCGCAGAAATTACGTGGCAAGCCGCCAGCGGTGCTCGAAGTTCGCGGCGAGGTGTTCCTGCCGTACAAGGGATTCGAGAAGATGAACGCCGACGCATTGGCGCGAGGCGACAAGATCTACGTGAATCCGCGCAACGCGGCCTCGGGCAGCCTGCGCCAATTGGATCCGCGCATCACCGCGCAGCGTCCGCTCGATCTCAACTTCTACGAGTTGGGAGTGGTCGAGGGCGGAGCCGTCCCCGAGCGCCACAGCGAGCTCTCGGCCTGGCTCAATTCGTTCGGGCTGCGGACCGGCACCGAAGGCAGGAAGGTCCGCGGCGTCGAAGGCTGTCTCGACTACTACCGCGACATTGGCGAGCGACGTCTCAAGCTGCCGTTCCAGATCGACGGCGTGGTCTACAAGGTGGACAGTCGCGCCGACCAGGAGAAGCTCGGCTTCGTGTCGCGCGCGCCGCGCTGGGCGCTGGCGCACAAGTTCCCTGCCGACGAGGAGATGACGCTGCTCGAGGACGTCATCTTCAACGTGGGCCGCACCGGCGCGCTCACGCCAGCCGCGAAGCTCAAGCCCGTGTTCGTCGGCGGCGTGACCGTGAGCAACGCCACCTTGCACAACATGGATGAGGTGGCGCGCAAGGGTTTCATGATCGGCGACACCGTGGTGGTGCGCCGCGCCGGCGACGTGATCCCGGAAGTAGTGCGCTATCTACCCGACAAGCGGCCGGCGCGCGCGCGGCCCATCGTCATGCCCGGGGCTTGCCCCGTGTGCGGTTCGCCCGTGGTCCGCGAGGAAGACCAGGCGGTCTTCAAGTGCACGGGCGGCCACCTCAAGTGCAAGGCCCAGCGCGCCGAGTGGATATTGCACTTCGCCGGACGTCGCGCGCTGGACATCGAAGGCCTGGGCGAACGCCTGGTCGAGCAACTCGTGACCGACGAGCGCCTGAAGACGCCCGCCGATCTGTATTCGCTCACCGAGGCCGAGCTCGGAGCGCTCAAGTTCGTCGCCGTGAAGCCAGAAGAGGGCAAGCCGGCCGAGCGCCGCTTCGGCGAGAAGAACGCCGCCAATCTCTTCAAGGCCATCGAGAAGAGCAAGCACACCACCCTGCCACGTCTGCTGTTCGGGCTCGGTATCCCGCAGGTGGGCGAGTCGACGGCGCGCGCGCTCGCGGAACAATTCGGCGACCTGGAGCCGCTGATGAAGGCTGACGCTGCGAAGATCGAGCAGACGCCGGACGTAGGCCCGATCGTGTCCCAGCAGGTGGCCAGCTTCTTTGCCGACCCTGCCTACCGGGCGGTGGTCGACGAGCTCGTCGAGGCGAGGGTCAGGTGGGAGCCCATCCAGATCGCGCAGGCCGAAGGCGCGCCGCTCGCCGGTCTCACCTTCGTCATCACGGGCACGCTCGCCGGCCTGCAGCGCGACGCCGCCGAAGATGCACTGCGCGAGCTCGGGGCCAAGGTGTCGGGCAGCGTATCGAAGAAGACGAGCTACCTGGTCGCCGGCGCGGACGCGGGCTCGAAACTCGCCAAGGCGCAATCTCTCGGCGTGCCCGTGCTCGACGAAGCGGCGCTCGAAGACATCCTCCAGAACAAAAGGCCGCCGCGCAGCTGAGGTCCGCGGCGGCCTTTCGGAACCCCGGAAGCTAGTTGGCCTTGGGCGTTTCAGCCGGCGCGGCAGCAGGCGCCACGGCGGGCGCGGCCGCGGCTGCGGCCGCCGGAGCTGCGGCGGGCGCCGCTGCCAGGGCCTTGGCCGTCTCCGTGTTCAATGCAGGCTCGACCTTCGCGGTCCGCAGCAAGTCATCCGACTGCTTGGTGAGCTTCTTGGTCAGCACGAATTTGCCGAGCTGATCCTTCACTTGCTCGAACGCTGGCGGCTGCGCGTCGCGCGTGTCCTCGAGTTGCACGACGTGCCAGCCCATGCGCGTCTGCACGGGGCGAGGGGTGGTCTCGCCTTTCTTGAGCTGGCTCACGGCCGCGCCGAATTCCGGGCCCATGGCATTGGGCGGGAACCAGCCAAGTTCGCCGCCCTGCGCTGCGGACTGCTTGTGGATGGACATCTGCTTCGCGAGAGCAGCGAATTCCGCGCCGCCCTTGAGGCGTTCGATGACCTTCTGCGCCACGTCCTCGCCGCTCACGACGATGTGCCGCGCGCGCAGCTCGACGTTGGGCATCGACGCGAGCTGCGCCTCGTACTCGGCGCGCAGCTCGGCTTCGGTGGGCACGCTTTCTTTCGCAAGCTTCTGCGCCGTTGCCTGCTGGATGAGCTGCAGCCGCGAGATCTCGATGGCCGACGCCAACTCGGGCTCCTTGAGCATGCCGTTCTTCTCGGCCTCCTGCGCGAACAGCTCGATGCGGACCAGGTTCTCGCGAATCTGCTCGCGGTCCTCGACCGAGATGTCCGCGTAGGGCTTGCGCGCCAGCGTGGCCGCGTAGAACTCGTACGTCTGCTGGCTGATGGGCTTGCCGTTGACGGTGACGGCCGGGGGCGAGGCGGGGGCCGCCGGGGCTGCCGGCTTTTCGGCTTGCTTGCTGCAAGCCGCCAGGGCCAGCGCCGCGCCAATGGCGAGGATATGGGTAACTTTCATTTGATCTCTCAAGACGTTGTTTTCAAGGGTGATCAGTTGTTGTTATCGGGCACGCGCGCGTCGATCGATAACGCATGTATGTCGCGGCCCATCAATTCGGCGGCGGCAGCATAGACCATCCGGTGTCGTTCCACCGCGCTGCGGCCCGAGAAGGCGGCGGCGGCGATCGTGACGTGAAAATGCCCGCCTTCGCGCGCTCCCGCGTGACCCGCGTGCTTCGCACTGTCGTCACGGATGTCGAGCAGGGTGGGGCTCAGCGCCACTTCCAGTGCCGCGCGCAACCGGTCGACGCGAACGGTCACGCGGATTCCTTCGGGCCGTCCTTGGACTCGTATCCCCGCAGCAGCCAGAAGACGATGCCGATGTTGAATGCAAACAGCAGCGGGATGGTCAGCCACGACTTGAAGAACACCCAGGTCTTCTCGCTCATGGTGAATGCCACCCAGAGATTGACCCCGCCCAGCGCTGCGTAGAACAGCGCCGAGAACAGCGACAGCCCTCGCCATGTGGATGGTGCCACCGCATGGTCCGGGGGAATCGCGGCCGACATCAGTCGTTCGAGCAGGGTCTTCTGTCCTATCCAGACGCTGCCCGCCAGCACCACCGCGAGCAGCCAGTAGAAAACGGTGGCCTTCCACTGGATGAAGCGCACGTCGTGCAGGATCAGCGTCGCCGCGCCGAACACCCAGACCATGACGGCGCTGATGAGGTGCATCTTGGGAACGGTGCGCTTCCGGATCCAGTCCCAGCCGATCAGCAGCACCATGGCGACCATCAGCGTCGCGGTTGCCACATAGATGCCCCCGATGAACCAGGCGACGAAGAAGGCGGCGAGCGGCAGCAGTTCGATCAGCGTTTCCATGCAGGAGGATTCTGTCCCGTGATGGCAGGGTGGCCGGAAGGGGCGCGTATGATACCGGGCCCGCCGTGCGAAAGTTCGCGCGCGCTATTTTCCATGGGCCGCGCGCGAGCGCGGGCGTCATTTTGAGCCAGTACTTCGAGCTCCATCTCCAGAATCCGCAGCTGCGCCTGATCCGGCGTGCGGCGGAAATCGTGCGCGAGGGCGGGGTCATCGTGTATCCGACCGATTCCTGCTACGCGCTCGGCTGTCACATCGGCGACAAGGACGCGCTGGATCGAATCCGCCGCATCCGCGACGCCGACCGGCATCATCACTTCACGCTGGTGTGCCGCGATCTCACCGAGATCGCGAAGTACGCGAAGGTCGAGAACTGGCAGTTCCGCATGCTCAAGGCGTCGACGCCGGGCCCGTACACCTTCCTGCTGCCAGCCACCAAGGAAACTCCGCGGCGGCTGCAGCATGACAAGCGTCGAACCATCGGCATCCGCGTGCCGGATCACGAGGTGCCGCGGCTGCTGCTGGCCGAGCTCGGCGAACCCATCATGAGCTCGACCCTGCTCCTGCCTGGTGACGAGCTGCCGCTCACCGACGGGCGCGAGATCAGAAACCGGCTCGAGCATCAAGTGGATTGCGTGCTCGACGGTGGCCATTGCGGCATCGAGCCCACGACTGTCGTCGACCTCGCCGTGACACCGCCCGTGGTGACGAGGATTGGTCGGGGATCGCTGGAAACGCTCGGGCTGTAGCGCCGCTGCGGGGCGCGGGATTCTCGTTGGGTGCTGGGGGATGCGAGGAATTGTCGCCGGGTTTCACGCAGCAGCCCGCGACCCCGAGAACCCCGTGCCGGGCACCACTTCCCCGCTATACTTCGCGCCTTCACGTGAGCAGTCATCCGCAAGCAAAACGAGTCCTATCCGGCATGCGTCCGACGGGTCAGTTGCACCTCGGCAACTACCACGGCGCGCTCAAGAACTGGGTGGACCTTCAATACCAGTACGAGTGCTACTTCTTCGTGGCCGACTGGCACATGCTCACGACGGGCTACGAAGACACCAAGCAGCTGCCGAAATTCATCCAGGAGATGCTCATCGACTGGCTCGCGGCGGGTCTCAACCCGGGCGTGTCCACGTTGTTCGTGCAATCGCAGGTGCCCGAGCACGCCGAGCTGCACTTGCTCCTGTCGATGATCACGCCGCTCGGCTGGCTCGAACGCGTGCCGAGTTACAAGGATCAGCAGGAAGCGCTCAAGGAAAAGGATCTCGCCACCTACGGTTTCCTCGGCTATCCACTGCTGCAGACCGCCGATATCCTGCTCTACAAGCCTGCGTACGTGCCCGTGGGGGAGGACCAGGTCGCCCACGTGGAGATCACGCGCGAAGTCGCGCGTCGCTTCAATCACCTGTACGGACGCGAGCCCGACTTCGAGACCAAGGTCGAGAAAGCGGTCAAGCAGCTCGGCGGGCGCAACAGCACCATGTACAAGCAGTTGCGCAAGAAATTCCAGGAGAACGGCGACCAGCTGGCGCTCGAGAAAGCGCGCGAAGTGGTCACCGCCAACACGCGGCTCACCGTCGCCGATCGCGACCGGTTGTTAGGTTACCTGGAAGGCGGCAGCGTCAGCATCCTGCCCGAGCCGCAGGTGCTGCTCACGGCCACGCCCAAGGTCCCGGGTCTGGACGGTCGCAAGATGTCCAAGTCGTACGGCAACACGATCGGCCTGCGCGAAGACCCGGACGAAGTCGCGAAGAAGCTCAGGCAGATGCAGACCGACCCGGCCCGCGTGCGCCGCACCGACCCGGGCAATCCGGACATCTGCCCGGTGTTCGACCTGCACAAGATCTACTCCAGCGAAGAAACGCGTATCTGGGCCGCGAACGGCTGCCGCACCGCGGGCATCGGCTGCCTCGACTGCAAGAAGCCGGTGATCGACAAGGTGGTCGAGGAGATCTCCGGCATCCGCAAGCGCGCGGTGGAATTCGAGGAGAACCCGGAGCTGGTGCGCAACATCATCGCCGAAGGCGCGGAAAAGGCGCGCGACGCGGCACGCGCCACCATGGATGACGTGCGCCACGCCATGAACCTGCGCGTCGACTAGCTAGGCCTGGACAGGAGACAACGGATGGCCAAATCAAAAGCGGACCTGCGCGTGGTGGTGGACAACTCCGCCGGAGGGCCGGGGTCCGACGCCGACGCGATCGACAAGCCGATGTCCCCCGAGCAGGTGGAGATGCCGTTCGCCATCGTGAATGGCGAAGCGATCACGCAGCTTCCGAAGGATCTCTACATCCCGCCGCAGGCGCTGGAAGTATTCCTCGATGCGTTCGAAGGGCCGCTCGACCTGCTGCTGTACATGATCCGGCGGCAGAATCTCGACATCCTCGACATCCCGATCGCCGACATCACCAAGCAGTACATGGAATACATCGGGCTCATGGCCGACATGCAGCTCGAGCTCGCGGGCGAATACCTGGTCATGGCCGCCACGCTGGCCGAGATCAAGTCGCGCATGCTGCTGCCGCGCGCCGTGGACCCGAACGCCGGCGAAGAGGGCGACCCGCGCGCCGACCTCGTGCGCCGCCTGCAGGAATACGAGCGCTTCAAGAGCGCCGCCGAGAGCATCGACCGGATCCCGCGCCTGGACCGGGATACCTGGGTGGGCAGCGCCGACCTCGTAGAACGCAAGAGCTCGCGTCCGCTGCCGCAGATCGCCATGCAGGAAATGCTCATGGCCTTCCGCGAGGTGGTCCAGCGCTCCGAGATGTTCGCGCATCACCTTATCCGCCGCGAGCGGCTGTCGGTGCGCGTGCGCATGTCTGATATCCTCTCGAACCTCGAACGCGCGAGCTTCGTGGAGTTCGTGAACCTCTTCAAAGCCGAAGAGGGCCGCATGGGCGTCACGGTCACCTTCGTGGCGATCCTCGAGCTGGTGCGCGAGGGTCTCATCGAGATCGTGCAGACCGAGGCTTACGCGCCCATCCACGTGCGCAGGGGCGAAGGGCAGCGGGGTCTCAAACTCGCGGTGGACAACGACGCCAAGCTCGACGCGGCGGCCAATGAGCCGAGCATGGAGCCCGACATCGAAGGCACTGCCACGTCGTACATAGACGATCTCGACGACGACTCATCGGACACCGACCAGGCCGATGCGGATGGCACCAGTACGGACGGAGAACAGCATGAGTGATGCCTACATCAAGAACGTGATCGAGGCGGCGCTGCTGGCCGCCGGCCGTCCCGTGCCGGTGTCCGAACTTCAGCAGATGTTCGACGAGCACTCGCGGCCCACCACCAAAGAGCTGCGCGCCATCCTCGACACCCTCGCCGCCGACTACGAGGGTCGCGGCGTGGCCATCAAGGAAACCGCCAACGGTTTCCGTTTCCAGGTGCGCACCGAGTTCGCGCAGGAAGTGTCGCGCCTCTGGCCCGATCGACCCAAGAAGTATTCGCGCGCGCTGCTCGAGACGCTGGCGTTGATCGCCTATCGCCAGCCCATCACGCGTGCCGAAATCGAGCACGTCCGCGGCGTCGCCGTGAATCCCGAAATCGTCAAGACGCTCATGGAGCGCAACTGGGTGCGCGTCGTCGGTCATCGCGACGTGCCCGGTCATCCCGAGCTGCTCGGCACCACGCCCGACTTCCTCGACTACTTCTCGCTCAAGTCCATCGATGACCTGCCGCCGCTCGCGGAGCTCAAGTCACTCTCCGATCTCAACCTGCAGTTGCCGCTGCCGGTCAACGGCGACGGCCAGCCCGACGCGGGGGCGGCCGCAGGCGAGGGTGGCGCGAACGGTGAAGCCGCGGCCGCGGGAGCAGCGGCCGATGGAGCGGTTCCGGTGGATACGGCTGAAGTCGCCATCGTCAACGCGGGCGCGGACGAGCCCGCCGCCGAGGCGCCGGTCGCGAGTCGCAATGACGGCGGCCTGGACGCGGCGGCCGACGAGGACGATGAAGAAGAATTGTCGGCGCCGGGTAGTTCGGCCAGCGGTCTCGTCGCGGCGCCGCCGTCGGACGAGCAGTAAGCCGGGAGAGCACGCATGCCGCGCCCCCGTCCGGCGCCGGCCGGTCCGGCACGTGGGGCCGGCTCGGAGCGGCTGCAGAAATACCTGGCGCAACGCGGTCTGGGTTCTCGCCGCGCCATCGAAGAATGGATCCGCGCGCAACGGATCACCGTCAACGGCCGCATCGCCGAGCTCGGCCTCAAGGTCACGCCCCAGGATGACATCCGCCTCGACGGCCGCCAGGTGCGCACGCGCGCGGCGGCGTCGGCCCAGGTCTTCGTGTTCAACCGCTCGGCCGGCGATCCACTGCAATCCGCGAATGCCGCGCGCGATGCGGGCGGCTTGCGCGCCCCACTCATCGACCGGCTGCCCAAGACCGCCGGTCGACGCTTCGTCGCCGTGAGTCCCATGCCTGGCATCGATGGCGGGCTCGAGCTCGTAACCTCGGATGGTGCGCTCGCGACGCGCCTGCAACGCGCGGTCCACAAACTGGCCAGCGAATTCTCGGTGCGCGTGAAGGGCCTGTTGGGCCCGGATCAGCTCGAGGGCGTGAAGAGCGGCAAGCTCGATCGTCCCGCGCGCATGGTCATCGACACCGTGACGACGAGCGAGGCGGATCTCGAAGGCTCGAACCGCTGGTACTGGGTGACGGCGCGCGGCGCCAGTGGCAAGGACATCCGCCAGCTGTTCGAGCGACAAGGCGCGCTGGTCAGCCGCGTGATGCGCATCTCGATGGGTAGTTTGGTGTTGGACAAGACATTGTCGCGTGGCCAGTACCGCCAGCTCGAGGACGCCGAGATCGAGAAGTTGCTGGCATCACCCGCCGCCGAGCCGGCCGAAGACTGATGAAGATCTGGCTGCTGCCACTGGCGGTGCTGCTGGCAGCCTGTTCGCGCGATCCGCAATCCGACCCCGAGTACGCGCGGACCTGCCACGGATCACCGCTGCGCACGGTCGAAGAGCGGAATGCCGCCCTCGAAGAGGGCTACACGATCAATGGCCGATTCGATTGCATCGACATCCACTCCTACGAGGTCCGCCAGGAGGAGATGCAGCTGGACCGCGCCGCGGCGGAACAGGCTGCGGCGAGACGTGCGGCGCAACGGCAGGTGGAGGTCGATCGCAGCCTCGCCGCCGAGCGCGAGGGATTCGCCACCGAAGTGTCCCTGCCGCGCACGAGCCTGGACTTGCCCGCGCCCCCCGCAGCGTTGTTCCGTCGCTACGAGTACGACGCGCAGCGGGGACTCGTGGCGTTCGTCACGCCTGACCCCGGCGACGGTGAAAAGCACCCGGCCATCCTCTGGATCACGGGCGGCGACTGCAATTCGCTCGATGACTTCTGGCAGGAGGGTTCACCCGACAACGAGCAGTCGGCCAGCGCCTGGCGCAAGGCGGGAGTCATCACGATGTTCGCGACCCTGCGCGGCGGCAACGCCAGCCGGGCGCACCGCGAGGCCTTCTTCGGTGAAGTCGACGACGTGCGTGCCGCGGGCGCCTTCCTCGCGAAGCTGCCCTACGTGGACGCCGACCGGGTCTACCTCGGCGGACACAGCACCGGCGGTACGCTGGTTCTGCTGGTGGCAGAGAGCCTGGGCACCCATCCGGGGTTCGCGGGCGTGTTCGCCTTCGGCGCCGTTCGCTCGCCCGCCGTCTATCCACCGGATCTCATGGGCGTGGATTTTGCCGCGCTGCCCGATCGCGAGCTGCGGCTGCGGTCGCCGCAGTACTGGCTCGAGGCCATCCGCGCGCCTACCTACCTCATCGAAGGCGCGGATCAGCCCGGAAACTCGCAGGAACTCGACGAACTGTGCGCGCTGACGCGCAACCCGGCGGTGCATTGCGTATCGGTGCCGGGCAAGAATCACTTCAGCGTATTGCACGCCGTGAACCAGGTGCTGGCCGCACGCGTGGCCGTCGGCGAGGATGACGAGCCGCTGATCAAGGCCGCGCAATTCGCGCGGTGAGCGCGTCCCGCGTCGGGCTCAACCGCCCTGGGCGGTGAATCGTTGGCCAGTGATGCCCCGGCTGGCCGGGCCTAACAACGCGAGATAGGCCGGAGTCAGCGACTCCGGCGTCGGCAGCGTCTGCTGGTCCTCGGATGGATAGGCCGCGCGTCGCATGGCAGTGCGGACCTTGCCCGGATCGATGATGTTCACGCGGACGTTCGACGTGTTCTCGAGCTCGGGCGCGAGCACCTGGGCGAGACCTTCCACGGCGAACTTGGACACCGAATACGCGCCCCAGTAGGCGCGGCCGCGCGCGCCGACGCCACTCGACGTGAACAACACCGACGCGTCATTCGACTTGCGCAGCAGTGGCAACAGGTACTGTGTGAGTACGAATGCGGCCGTGACGTTCACATGCATGACGCGCATGAACATGGGCACGTCGAATTGCTCGATCGGCGTGAGCGCGCCGAGCAGCGCAGCGTTGTGCAGCAGCGCATCGAGCCTGCCGTAGCGCTGCTCGATGGCTGCCGCGACGGCCTCGTAGTCTGCCGCCAGCGCCTTCTCGAGATCGAGGGGCACGATGCTGGCTTCGGGCGCGCCCAGCTTCCCGATCTCGGCATGCACGCCTTCGAGCTTCTTCACGCTGCGACCCAACAGGATGACTTGCGCGCCGGCCTGCGCCAGCGCCAGCGAGACGGCGCGGCCGATGCCCGAACCCGCACCCGTCACCAGGACGACACGGCCGGAAAATTCATGGGATACCGGTGTGTGCCGGCGCGGATCGAAGGTGGCGTTCATGGGGTCAGGACGGGTTTCGGTTGGGATCGTCGAGGGAGGGCGTGTCGGGAGTGGGTTCGGCGAGCGATCGCACGCCTTTTTCGAGCTGCTCCACCGGATCGATTGGCGCGTCACTGGTGGCGCCGAGCTCGGTGAACTTGCGCGCCTGCGGCAGCACGTTGCGCTCCAGGGAGCCTACCGCGGAGTTGAAGGCATCGATGGCGGAGCCGAACGAGCGGCCCACCTTCTGCAGGTGGCTGACGAAGACGCTGAGACGCTTGTGCAGGTCCTGCCCCAGCTCGCGGATCTCGCGCGCGTTTTCGGTGACGCGCGACTGGCGCCAACCGTAGGCGATGACCTTGAGCAACGCCATGAGAGTGGACGGCGTGGTGACGATGATGCGCTGCTTGAGCGCATCTTCGATGAGGTCCGGGTTCTTGGCCAGCGCAGCCGAGAGGAACTGATCCCCCGGCAGGAAAAGTACTGCGAACTCGGGGCTGTGTTCGAACTGCTCCCAGTAGCTCTTGCGGCTCAGCTCGCGCACGCGCTCGACGACCTGCCGCGCATGCCGCGTCAGTGCCTCGTCGCGCGCGGAATCGTCCGGAGCTTCGACCGCGGCCAGGTAGGCATCGAGCGGAGTCTTGGCGTCGACGACGATTTCGCGGTCGTCGGGCATGTGCACCACGAGGTCGGGGCGCAGCGCGCCGGTTTCCGTGGTCACCTGGTTCTGTTCGGTGAAATCGCAGTGTTCGGACATGCCGGCGAGTTCCACGACGCGCCGCAGGGTGACTTCTCCCCAGCGGCCGCGCACTTCCGGCCGTCGCAGGGCCGTGGAGAGATTGCGCGTCTCGCGCTGCAGGAGATCCTGCACCTTCACGAGGTTTTCGATCTGCCCGGAAAGCTTGCCCGCGGTTTCGCGTTGTTCGCGGTGCAACGCATGAGACTGTTCTTCCTGTCGTGCCAGTGCCAGCTTCAACGGCTCGACCAGCTGCTTGATGGCTTCCTCGCGCGCCAGCAGGGTCGCGGAGGCGGACTCCTGGTTGCGGCCAAAGATCTCGTTGGCGAGCTGGATGAAGGTCTGGCTGTTGGCGTCCAGCGCCGCGCGCGAGCTGCTTTCGATGGCGAGGCGCACCTGCGCTTCGCTGTGGCGCAGGAGCTCCGCATTGCGCGCCAGCGCCTGCTCTTCGCTCGCAATCTTCGCGCGCGCCGCTGCGAGCTCTGCGCGCAGCGCCTCCGCGCGACGCGCCGCCCGCAGGGTGCCGAGCAGGTAGCCGATGACCGCCGCCGCGAGCGCGAGGATGATGATGAGCCCGCTGCTCACGTCGCCTCGTTGACCATGGCGACGGCGCTGCTCACGTCGTTGCCTCGTCCGCCAGCGTTGGATGAGTCCAGCCACCAGATGAGATCGAGCGGCGTGTGCAGCCAGCCATGCGAGAACCAGGTGTCCGCGCGATCGTCGTCGCCGAGATAGCCGAACCCCGCGACCAGCGCGTACATGCCGGCCGCCTGCGCCGCCTGCATGTCCCGTTCGGCGTCACCCACGTACACGCAGTGGTGCGGCTCGACGCCGAGCGTCTTCGCCGCATGCAGAAGGGGCAGCGGGTGGGGCTTGCGTTCCGGCAGCGTGTCGCCGCTGACCACCACGCGGGCGCGCTGCTGCAGGTTCACCGCGACCATCAGCGGATCGGTGAGCCAGCCCGGCTTGTTGGTCACCACGCCCCACTGCAGTCCGCGTCGCTCGATCTCGCCGAGCATTTCCTCGCCGCCTTCGAACAGGCAGGTGTGTTTGGCCAGCCGCTGGCGATAGATGTCGAGCAGCCGCACGCGCATCGCTTCGTGCGCGTCAGCGGGCAGTGCGCCGAACCCCAGTCGTACCAGCGCGTGGCCGCCATGCGAGACCTGGCAGCGCACGGCCTCGAAGGACAGCGGCCCGAGGTTTTCCTCGGCGCGCAGCTGGTTCAGGCATTCCCAGAAATCGCGCGCGGTGTCGAGCAGCGTGCCGTCGAGATCGAACAGCACGGCGCGGATCTCGGGAGTCTTCTCCAAGGTCTTCCGGGCCTGGCTCACGTATTCACCGCAAGTCGCTTGAGATGCATCAGGTAGTTCACCGAGGGGTTGGCGTCGAGCGTGCAGGTCTCGCGCACGGGGTCGTATTGCAGGCCACTGACGTCGAGGACGTCCAGGCCTGCGGCGCGCGCGAAACGCGCGATCTCCGAGGGCTTGAGCAGCCGGTCGTATTCATGAGTGCCGCGTGGCACCAGCCGAGCGATGTATTCAGCACCGACAATGGCCATGACGAAAGACTTGAGGTTGCGGTTGATGGTCGACACGAACACGTCGCCGCCGGGCCGTACCAGCCGCGCGAACACGGCGACCATGCTCGCGGGGTCGGGCACGTGTTCCAGCATTTCCATGCAGGTGAGCACGTCGAACTTGCCGGAATGCGAGGCCGCCAGCATTTCCGCGGAGTCGACGCGGTAATCGATATCGAGCCCCGAGTCGAGCGCGTGCAGACGCGCGGTCTCGACCATGGCGGGCGCGAGATCGATCGCGGTCACGCGCGCAGTGGCGCGCGCCAGTGATTCGGCGAGCAGCCCGCCGCCGCACCCCACGTCGAGCACGCGCGCGCCCGCGAGGGCGCAGCGCTCCTGCACGTAGCGCGCGCGCACGGGATTCAGCCGATGAAGTGGTTTGAACTCGCCGTTCACGTCCCAGAAGCGATGGGCCACGGCATCGAATTTGGCGATTTCCGCGGGGTCGCTCTGGGGCGACGGAGGAGGCGATCCGATGGTGCTCATGAGGTGCGCGGATTATAGACGCCAAATGTCAATAACGCGCGAGAAAACAGGGCTTTCCGCAAACTGCGCATGCTAGAATCCGCCACCTTTTTTCGGGCCCCGAAACCTACCTTCCATGAACGAAATCGCGCGCGAAATTCTTCCCGTGAATCTCGAAGACGAGATGCGCCAGTCGTATCTCGACTACGCCATGAGCGTCATCGTCGGGCGCGCGCTTCCCGACGTCCGCGACGGTCTCAAGCCCGTGCATCGCCGCATCCTGCATGCCATGCGTGAGCTGGGCAACGACTGGAACAAGGCTTACAAGAAATCCGCGCGCGTAGTCGGCGACGTCATCGGCAAGTACCACCCGCACGGTGACAACGCCGTGTACGACGCGCTGGTGCGCATGGCGCAGGACTTCTCACTGCGATATCTCCTCGTGGACGGCCAGGGCAACTTCGGCTCGGTGGACGGCGACGCGCCGGCCGCCATGCGTTACACCGAAGTGCGCATGACGCGCATCACCAGCGACCTGCTGGCGGACATCGATAAGGAAACCGTCGACTTCCGTCCGAACTACGACGGTTCCGAGTCCGAGCCGTCGGTCATGCCGGCGCGTTTCCCGAACCTGCTGGTCAATGGTTCCGCGGGTATCGCGGTGGGCATGGCCACCAACATCCCGCCGCACAACCTCACCGAGATCATCAACGCGTGCCTGGCGGTGCTCGACAGCCCCGAAGTCACGCTGGCCGATCTCATGCAGCACGTGCCCGGTCCTGACTTCCCGACGGCCGGCATCATCAACGGCGCCACCGAGATCGCGACCGCCTATCGCACCGGACGCGGCCGCCTGTCGATCCGCGGGCGCACGCACATCGAAGACATGGAGAAAGGTGGCCGCCAGGCCATCGTGGTCACCGAGCTGCCGTTCCAGGTCAACAAGGCGCGACTCATCGAACGCATCGCGGACCTGGTGCGCGAGAAACTGATCGATGGCATCGCTTCCGATGGCCTGCGCGACGAGTCCGACAAGGACGGCATGCGCATCGTCATCGAGCTCAAACGCGGCGAAGTGGCCGAAGTGCTGCTGAACAACCTGTTCGCGCAGACGCCGCTCGAGACCGTGTTCGGCATCAACATGGTCGCGCTCATCGACGGCCAGCCGAAGCTCATGGGCCTCAAGGAGATGCTGGAGGCTTTCATCCGGCATCGGCGCGAAGTCGTCACGCGCCGCACGATTTTCGACCTGGCCAAGGCCCGCGACCGCGCGCACGTGTTGGAAGGCCTGGCCGTGGCGCTCGCCAACATCGACGAGGTCATCGCGCTGATCCGCAATTCACCGACGCCGCCGGAAGCCAAGGCCGGCCTGCTCGGTCGCGAGTGGAATTCCGGGGCAGTGCCCGAGATGCTGGCGCGTGCGGGCGAGATTTCGACGCGTCCTTCGGGTCTGTCCGCCGACCTCGGCATCACGGGCGAAGGTGGCCGCGGCTACAGGCTCTCGGAGACCCAGGCGCAGGCGATCCTCGACATGCGCCTGCACCGCCTCACGGGCCTCGAGCAGGACAAGATCGTCGCCGAGTACCAGGAACTGTTGACGCTCATCGTCGACCTCACGGACATCCTCGCGCGGCCCGAGCGCCTCACGCAGGTGGTGCGCGAAGAGCTGGTCGCCATCCGCGAGCAGTACGGCGACGCGCGTCGCACCGAGATCAATCGCGACCACCTCGATCTGTCGACCGAAGACCTCATCGAGCCGCAGGACGTGGTGGTGACACTCTCGCATGCGGGCTATGCCAAGTCGCAACCCGTCACCGAGTACCAGACGCAGCGTCGCGGTGGCCGAGGCAAGGCCGCGACTTCCGTCAAGGACGAGGACTTCGTCGAGAAGCTCTTCGTCGCGCATACGCACGACACCATCCTCTGCTTCTCGAATCGCGGCAAGGTGTACTGGAAGCGCGTGTTCGAGCTGCCGCTCGCGGGGCGCGGCTCGCGCGGCAAGCCCATGGTCAATCTATTGCCGTTGGAGGAGGGCGAGAAGATCAACGCCATCCTGCCCATCAAGCAGTACGACGACGATCACTTCGTGTTCATGGCGACGAGCCAGGGCACGGTGAAGAAGACGCCGCTGTCGGCGTTCTCGCGTCCGCGAGCCAGCGGCATCATTGCCGTGGGTCTCGATACCGACGACAAACTCGTCGGCGTGGCGCTGACGGATGGCCGTCGCGACATCATTCTCTCGTCGAGCGGCGGCAAGTCCATCCGTTTCAATGAAGAGGAAGTCCGTCCCATGGGTCGCGAGGCCACGGGCGTTCGTGGCATCAAGCTCGCCGTCGGCCAGGAGCTCATCTCGCTCATCGTCGTGGCCGAGGGTTACATCCTCACGGCCTCGGCCAATGGTTACGGCAAGCTCACCCCGCTCGAGGATTTCCCGGCGCATGGCCGCGGCGGCCAGGGCGTCATCGCGCTGCAAACCACCGAGCGCAACGGCGAGATGGTCGCCGCACTGCAGGTCAATCCCGAGCACGAGCTCATGCTCATCAGCTCCACGGGCACGCTGGTCCGCACGCCCGTGGGCGAGATCTCGGTGGTTGGACGTAATACGCAGGGCGTCCGCCTCATCCGGCTGGGTGAGGGCGAGCGCCTGACTGGCATCGAACGCATCGAAAGCCTCGGCGAAGAAGCGCCCGGCGCGAGCCCGAGTGCTACGGATCTCAGTTCCGGGGATTCGACTACAAGTGGCCCTATCGACACGCCGACGTCCTGATATAGTCCGCGCCCCCGGGCAATAACGTCCGGGGGCAATTCGGGTCCGGCAAGAAGGTCGGCTCCCAGAGGACAAAACGATGCGCGTATTCAATTTCGCGGCTGGCCCCGCCACGCTGCCGCTCGAAGTTCTTCAGCAGGCTCAAGCCGAGATGACCGACTGGAAATCCAGCGGCATGTCGGTGATGGAAGTCTCCCACCGCAGCAAGGCGTTCATCGCCGTCGCCCAGGAAGCCGAAGCGGACCTGCGCGAGCTGCTCAACGTCCCCGCGAATTACAAGGTGCTGTTCCTGCAAGGCGGCGCCACCGGCATGTTCTCGGCCATACCGATGAACCTCGCCACGGCTGATTCCACGGTCGACTACGTGAACACCGGCGCCTGGTCCAAGAAGGCCATCGGCGAAGCCAAGCGCTTCTGCAAGACGGTCAACGTCTCCGCCGACGAAGCCGCGTCCAACTACTCCACGGTGCCCGCGCAAGGCGCGCTCAAGCTCTCGCCGAACGCCGCGTACTTCCACTACACGCCCAATGAAACCATCGGCGGCGTCGAATTCGACTACGTGCCCCAGGTGGGCAACGTGCCGCTGGTCGCGGACTTCAGCTCCACTATCCTGTCGCGCCCCATCGATGTCGCGAAGTACGGCCTCATTTACGCCGGCGCGCAGAAGAACATCGGCCCGGCCGGCATCGTCGTCGTCATCGTGCGTGACGACCTCATCGGCAAGGCGCGCCCTGGCACGCCCGCCGTCTGGGACTTCAAGGCCATGGCCGACGAAGGCTCCATGCTCAACACACCGCCGACTTTCGGCTGGTACTTCGCGGGCCTCGTGTTCAAGTGGCTCAAGAAGCAGGGTGGCCTCAAGGCCATGGAAGAGCGCAACCGCACCAAGGCGCACAAGCTGTACGACTTCATCGAAGGCAGCGGCTTCTACAAGAGCCCGGTCGCGAAGAATGCACGCTCGTGGATGAACGTGCCGTTCACGCTGGCCAAGCCCGAGCTCGACAAGACGTTCTGCGACGAAGCCAAGAAGAGCGGCCTCGTGAACCTCGAAGGCCATCGTTCGGTGGGCGGCATGCGCGCGTCCATCTACAACGCGATGCCGCCCGAGGGCATCGATGCGCTGATCCAGTTCATGAAGGACTTCCAGGCTCGCCAGGGCTGACGCCCACATCGGAAAACGCCGTCCCTTCGATTGAAGGATTGGGACGGCGTCCGTAAGTTGCTTAGAGCTGCCGGCAATAAAGTCGGCGGCAATCACGCCCAGGCAAGAAAGTCCGGGCAAGGAGCTAGACGATGCGATTCAAGATTCAGACGCTCAACAACATCTCGATCAAGGGCCTCGAGCGCCTGCCGCGCGACCGTTTCGAAGTCGCGTCCGAGATCAACAACCCCGACGCCGTCCTGGTGCGCTCGGCGGACATGCACAAGATCCAGATCCCCGAGTCCGTGCGCGCCATCGGCCGCGCCGGCGCGGGCACCAACAACATCCCGGTCGAGGCTCTTTCGAAGAAGGGCATCCCGGTGTTCAACGCGCCCGGCGCCAACGCCAATGCCGTGAAGGAGCTGGTGCTCGCCGGCATGTTCCTGGCCGCGCGCAACATCACGCAGGCCTGGGCTTTCGCGCGCGCCCAGCAGGGCGACGATCATGCGATCGACGTCGCCGTGGAGAAGGGCAAGAAGAACTTCGTCGGCTTCGAAATGCCCGGCCGCACGCTCGGCGTCATCGGCCTCGGCGCCATTGGCGTCGAAGTCGCCAACACCGCGTTGGCACTCGGCATGAAAGTCCTGGGTTACGACCCGCAGATCACGGTGCAGCGCGCGTGGCAGCTGTCGTCCAACGTGGAGCAGGCGCTGTCGCTCGACGACCTGTTCGTGCGTTCGGACGTCATCTCCGTGCACGTGCCGCTCACGCCCGAGACTCGGGGGCTCGTCAACGAAGCGCGCCTCAAGCTCATGAAGAAGGATGGCGTCATCCTCAACTTCGCCCGCGCGCCCATCGTCGACGAGAAGGCCATCGTCTCCGCGCTGGATGCCGGCCGGCTGCAAGGATATGTGTGCGACTTCCCGAGCAACGCCACCAAGGATCACCCGAAAATCGTGACGCTGCCGCATCTCGGCGCGTCGACCAACGAGGCCGAAGACAATTGCGCCGTGATGGTGGCCGACACCGTGAAAGACTATCTCGAGAACGGCAACATCAAGAACAGCGTCAACTTCCCCGAAGTGTCGCTGCCGCGCGCGCCCAAGACCTCGCGCATCTGCATCGCCAACAGCAACGTGCCTAACATGGTGGGTCAGATCTCGACCATCCTGGCGGCCGCGTCGCTGAACATCTCCGAGCTGCTCAACAAGAGCCGGGGTGAGTACGCCTACACCGTCATCGATACCGATGGCGCCGTCGACGGCACCGTGCTGGACAAGATCCGCGCGATCACCGGCGTGCTGGCGGCGCGGGTGATATAACTCCCGTCAATGGCGAAGAAGAAGACCAACAAGTCGAGCAAATCCGGAACGGCGGCGGGTTCGGCGTCACCCCAGGTGGGGGCGCCGGATCCGCTGGCCAACCTGCGCGCGAAGATCGATGACGTCGATACGCGCATTCACGGGCTTCTGAACGAACGCGCGCATCTCGCGCGCCAGGTCGGCGTTTCCAAGCATGCCGACGGCCACACCGTCGACTTCTACCGCCCCGAGCGCGAGGCGCAGGTGCTGCGCATGGCCCGTGAGCGTAACAAGGGGCCGCTGCGCAACGAAGAGATCCTGCGGCTGTTCCGCGAGATCATGTCGGCGTGCCTCGCCCAGGAAGAGCCGCTCAAGGTGGGGTATCTCGGCCCCGAAGGCACCTTTTCGCAGACCGCCACGCTCAAGCACTTCGGCCACTCGGTGCGCGCGCTGGCGCTGTCATCGGTCGAGGAAATCTTCCACGAGGTCGAAGCCGGTCTCGCCGACTTCGGCGTCGTGCCGGTCGAGAATTCCACGGAAGGGTCGGTCAACCACACACTCGACCAGCTCATGGGCTCGCCGCTCAGAATCTGCGGCGAGGTGGAGCTGCGCATCCATCAGTTCCTCATGGGAGGCATGGAGCGCCTCGACAAGATCAAGCGTATCTGCAGTCATCCGCAATCACTGGCGCAGTGCCGCGGTTGGCTCGACGAGCACCTGCCCGACGTCGCGCGCGTACCGGTGACGAGCAATGCCGAGGGCGCGCGCCGCGCGCGTGACGAGGAGGGCACCGCCGCCATCGCCGGCGAGACCGCGGCCCACGTGTACGGCCTCAAACTACTGGCCACCGAGATCGAAGACCGCGACGACAACACGACGCGCTTTTTTGTCGTGGGCCGGAAGCTGTTCAAGCCTTCCGGTGAGGATCGTACGACCATCCTCTGCTCGGGTCTGCACACGGACGAGTCCGGCGCGCTGTTCCGCCTGCTCGAGCCGCTGGCCAAGCACAAGATCAGCATGACGCGCATCGAGTCGCGTCCGTCGCGCCGCAAGAAGTGGGACTACGTATTCTTCCTGGACATCGATGGACACTGCGAAGACGAGAACGTCGCCAAGGCGCTGGACGCTCTCAAGAAGCGGGCTTCGCTGTTCCGGGTGCTCGGCTCGTATCCGCGGGCGGTGTCTTGAGCATCGTCCAGGCGGCAAGCCATTCCTCGCCGGATGCTTTTGCCTTCATCTGCTGCGTGAGTGCCGCCTCGATGCCGGGCATGTGGGCGCCGCCGTAGAACACCGCGATGTGGCGCTGCTTCCGGTCCGCCAGCACTTCCCCGATTTTCTTCGCCACCACGTCGTTGCGGCCGCTCAGGATCGCCGACTTCTCATTGCCTTCGAGCGCGGCGGTCACGGCCTCCGCCTGATCGAAAGTCTTCGCCAGCGCTTGCTTGAACGCCGCGGTCGAGTCCGGGCTCACCAGGATCTTCAGCAATCCGATCATGTCGAGCTCGTTGCTCGCCGTGCCGTTCAGCGACCCGCTCATCTGGGCCTGCATGGCGCGTGCGAAGAGCGTGGCCATCGATTCGCCACGCTCCTGCTGCATCTGCGCGAACTCATCGAGCGTCATATCGGCGTGCACCATGTTCTTGCCCGTGTAGTCGATGGCGCCGAGTTGGAAGGTCAGCTTGAGCGCTCGCGCCGCGGATTGCTGAAGGGCGCTGACCGCGCCGCCGCCCGCCTGCCTCGCCCTCTGCGCATCGGCCGTCGGCGCGTCATCGATCGACGCGCCATCGGTCAGCCGCTTCGGGTCACCCACCAGCTCGAACAGCACCGAGTCGTAAGCCGGAAAGCGACGGTTCAAGGCCTGGTAGTAAGAGGCGTCGGCTATGTGCACCGCGCCGACGAGATCCACCTTCTGGCCGGAGGGCAGGGTGAAGGTCTTGATGGCGACTTCCAGTCGGGCGCTCGTGCCGTCTTCGGCATAACGGATGTAGTCCGGGAGCCCGGCGGCGAAGCAGGCGCGGTGCGCGCAAATCAGGACGAGCAATCCGAGCAGGCGGAGGTTCATGGCGCCATGCTTCCGGCAAGCGGGCGGCGGTGTCAATCGCTACGCCGTGGGCCTGCTACGATTCACGCATGTCTCCCATGCAATCCGACCCCGGCCAGCTCGCGGTCGACAACGTCCGCTCGCTTTCTCCCTACGTACCCGGCAAGCCCATCGAAGAGCTGCAGCGCGAGCTCGGGCTCAAGGACATCATCAAGCTGGCTTCCAACGAGAATCCGTTCGGCCCCAGCCCGCGCGCGCTCGAAGCCATGCGCCGCGCGCTCGACGACACCTGGCTGTACCCGGACGGCAGCGGACACGCTCTCAAGCAGAAGCTCGCGGCGAAGCTCGGCGTGAGCGCCGCCCAGATCACGCTGGGGAATGGGTCCAACGACGTGCTGGTGCTGCTGGCGGAAGCCTTTCTCCAGCCCGGACTCGAAGCCATCCACTCGCAATACGCCTTCGCCGTGTACCCCATCGCCATCCAGGCGGTGGGGGCGACCGGCGTGGTCACGCCGGCCACGAGCGGGCTGGGCCATGATCTCGCCACGATGGCGCGTGCGATCACGCCGCGCACGCGGCTGGTATTCGTCGCCAACCCTAACAACCCCACGGGTACCTGGGTGCCCGCGAAAGAGCTGCGCGATTTCATCGCGCGCGTGCCGCAGCATGCTCTCGTGGTGCTCGACGAAGCGTATTTCGAGTATCGATTCGATGAACACGGTGGCGTCCTCGACATCCAGGATGGCGTGTCGTGGCTCGTCGACTTCCCGAACCTGGTCGTGGTGCGCACCTTCTCCAAGGCGTACGGACTCGCCGGCGTGCGCGTGGGATATGCCGTGAGCCATCCGACCGTGGCCAACATGCTCAACCGCGTGCGGCAGGCTTTCAACGTCTCGGTGGTGGGGCTTGCCGGCGCGGCGGCCGCGCTCGACGACACGGCGCATCTCGATGCCGCGGTGCGGGTGGCGGTCGCCGAGCGTGCGCGCGTCGCCGCACGTCTCGCCCAGCTCGGTACCCCGGTGCTGCCTTCCGCGGGCAACTTCCTGCTGCTGCATGCCGGTGCAAACGCGCGCGAGAAATTCGACCGGCTGCTCCGCCGTGGCATCATCGTGCGGCCTGTAGGCAACTACCTGCTGCCCGAGCATCTGCGCGTCACCTTGGGCACCGTGGAGCAGAACGATCGTTTCCTCGGCGCGTGGGAAGCTTGCTAACGTTCGGCTCAATGACACCCGACGTCCCCATCGCGACCATCGACGGACCCTCGAGCTCCGGCAAAGGAACCATCAGCCGCATCGTCGCCGCCCGCGTCGGCTGGAATCTGCTGGACAGCGGTGCCCTGTACCGCCTGGTCGCGCTCGGCGGCCTTCTTCGCGACCTCGATCCCGATGACGTGGAGCAGCACGTGTCCGTGGCTCGGACCATGCAGGTTCGCTTCGGATCCGTCGGGGATGGCCAGGAACTGGTGACCCTCGACGGCCAGGATGTCACCCGCAGGATCCGCACCGAGGAGGCGGGGGCAGGGGCGTCCAGGGTCGCTACCTGGCCGGCGGTTCGCGCAGCCCTGACCGACCGCCAGCGCGCCTTCGCCCAGCCCCCCGGCCTGGTGGCCGACGGGCGGGACATGGGCACGGTCATCTTTCCGGACGCCCGGCTGAAGGTTTTCCTCACCGCGAGCGCCGAAGAACGGGCCCAAAGGCGCCATAAGCAGTTGATCGAAAAGGGGTCCGCTGCTAGTCTTGCCGCCCTTTCGCGGGAGATCGCGGAGCGAGATCTGCGGGATTCCACCCGCCAGGTCGCGCCCCTCAAACCCGCGCCTGACGCGCATCTACTCGACTCCACTGGTTTGAGTATCGACGCCGTCGTAGAGCGGGTTCTCTCGCTCGGGCGCGAGCGCAATCTCTGGCGCCAGGTTTAGACGGACGAGAAATTTTCGAGGCTGCCCCGCATGGATGCGAGGCGTATTTCAACCATCTCGAGGGGACGGATTTCCCGAGAGCGTCAATGCACACCACGCAACGTGGTGGAAGTGGAATCTAATGACTGAAAGTTTTGCCCAGCTCTTCGAACAGAGCATCGCTAACCAGCGAATCAAGCCCGGAATGATCCTCACAGGCCTCATCGTCAGCGTTGGCGATGACATGGTCGTGGTCAACGTGGGCCTGAAGTCCGAAGCGGTCATCCCGCTCGAGCAATTCAAGAACGAACGCGGAGAGATCGAGGTCAAGGCTGGCGACAGCGTTGAAGTCGCGCTCGACGCGATGGAAGACGGCACCGGCGAAACCCGCCTGTCGCGCGAGAAGGCCAAGCGTGCGCGCACCTGGACCCGTCTCGAAGAGTCTTTCAACAAGTCCGAAATCGTCACCGGCACCATTACCGGTCGCGTGAAAGGTGGCTTCACCGTCGAGATCGACAACGTGCGCGCGTTCCTTCCGGGTTCGCTCGTCGATGTCCGTCCGGTGCGTGACACTGCCTACCTCGAAGGCAAGTCCCTCGAGTTCAAGGTCATCAAGCTCGACCAGAAGCGCAACAACGTTGTCGTTTCGCGTCGCGCGGTCGTCGAGCAGGAGTTCTCCGCCGAGCGCAGCGCGCTCATGGACAACCTGCAGGAAGGCACCGTGCTCAAGGGCACGGTCAAGAACCTCACCGACTACGGCGCGTTCGTGGACCTGGGTGGCATCGACGGCTTGCTGCACATCACCGACATGGCGTGGAAGCGCGTCAAGCATCCGTCGGAAGTGGTCAAGGTCGGCGACGAGATCGACGTCCGCATCCTCAAGTTCGATCGCGAGCGTTCGCGCGTTTCGCTCGGCCTCAAGCAGCTCGGCGCGGATCCGTGGGAGAACATCGCCCGCCGTTACCCGCCCAACACGCGTGTGTTCGGCAAGGTCACGAACATCGCCGACTACGGCGCGTTCGTGGAGATCGAGGACGGCGTCGAAGGCCTCGTCCACGTCTCCGAAATGGACTGGACCAACAAGAACGTCAACCCGGCCAAGGTCGTGCACTCGGGCCAGGAAGTCGAAGTCATGGTGCTCGACGTGGATGAAGAACGTCGTCGCATCTCGCTCGGCCTCAAGCAGTGCAAGCAGAACCCCTGGAAGGAGTTCTCCGAGAACTTCAACCGTGGCGACAAGGTGTCGGGCCAGATCAAGTCGATCACCGACTTCGGCGTGTTCATCGGCCTCGCCGGCAACATCGACGGTCTCGTGCACTTGAGCGACCTCTCCTGGGACGTGGCCGGCGAAGAAGCCGTGCGCAACTACCAGAAGGGCCAGCAGGTCGAGGCCATGGTGCTGTCGATCGATCCCGAGCGTGAGCGCATTTCGCTCGGCATCAAGCAGCTCGCGCAGGATCCGTTCAGCGAGTACATCGCCACGAACCCGAAGGGCACCGTGGTGAAGGGTGTCGTGAAGGAAGTCGACGCCCGCGCCGCCGTCATCGACCTCGGCAACGGCATCGAAGGCCAGCTGCGCGCCAGCGACCTCTCCCGCGACCGCGTCGAAGACGCGCGCACCGTGCTCAAGGTTGGCCAGGAAATCGAAGCCCGCTTCACGGGCGTGGATCGCAAGACCCGCACGATCTCCCTGTCGATCAAGGCCAAGGAAATGCACGAGGAGCAGGAAGCGGTGTCCAACTACCGGTCCGAGCAGGGCTCGAGCAGTGGCACCAGCCTGGGCGACCTGCTCAAGGAACAGATCGGCGATCGTTAACTAAAACAAGGAAAACGGCCCCATGACGAAGTCCGAGCTCATAGAGATCATCACGGCGAAACAGAAACACCTGCCAGCCAAGGATGTGGAGCTCGCGCTCAAGCAGATCCTCGAGATCATGAGCGATGCTTTGTCGGCGGGAGATCGCATCGAGATACGGGGCTTCGGCTCCTTCTCGCTGCACTTCCGGCCGCCGCGGCAGGGCCGTAATCCCAAGACGGGTGAAGCCGTCGCGCTCTCGGGCAAGTACGTTCCGCACTTCAAGCCCGGCAAGGACCTGCGCGAGCGGGTCAATGACGGCGCGGACCGGCCCATCCGGGATTGATTCGAAACTTGCAATGCATCCGGCCGCGGCTTCCGCAAGGAACCGCGGCCTTTTCATATGAACGCTGTTCCTGACTATCCATCCTCACTCGACCTCGAACCCTGGACCCCCGGGCGTTTCGAGTTCGCTACACCGCTGCCGGGCAGCAAGTCGCTGACGTTGCGGGACTGCGCGCTGGCGGCTCTCGCCAATGGCGCGAGCACGATCCGCTATCCCGGTGAGGCGGACGACTACTGGCGCATGAAGGATTGCCTGCGCCGGCTCGGCATCGCGATCGACGACTCGCGCGCGGACGAAGTAAGAGTGAATGGGCAGGGAGGCATCTTCGCGCCCGGCCGCATCGAGCTCGACGTCGGTCAAAGCGCGGTGACCACGCGGCTCATGCTGGCCATCGCCGCGCTGCGACCCGACGAGACCGTGGTGGATGGCCACATCTCGATGCAGAAGCGCCCGAACAAGGACCTGGTGGATGCATTGCGAGCTCTTGGCGCGACGCTGCATTCGACGAATGACGGACACCTGCCGACCGCCGTGCGCGGCACGCGAAACCTGCGTGGGCCGGTGCGCGTGCCGGGCAACATCTCCAGCCAGTACCTCACCAGTCTCCTGACCATCGCGCCGCTCATCGACGGCGGGCTCGTCATCGAGGTGGATGGCGACCTCACCAGCAGGCCATACGTGGATCTCACGCTCGATGAGATGGCCAAGTTCGGCGTCGAAGTCGACAACCACGGGTATCAGAAGATCGCGGTCGCCCGGCAGCCGTATCGTGCCGGCGTCATCGACGTGGAAGGCGACGCGTCCGCCGCGTCCTATTTCGCGGCCTTCGCTACATTGCACGGCGCGCGGATCACGCTGACGAATCTCGGCGCGGCCACGCGCCAGGGCGACTACGGGTTCTTCGCGCTGTGCGAAAGACTCGGCGCGAGGGTCGCGCGCAGTCGCGCCAATACCGTCATCGAAGGCCCGGCGCTGTTCGACGCAGTGTTCGATGCGCCCGTCGACATGACTTCCATGCCCGACGTCGCGCCCACGCTCATGATGATCGCGCCGTTCCTGAAGTCAGCCACGCGCATCACCGGCCTCGCTACGCTGCGCGTCAAGGAGTGCGACCGAATCGCCGCGCCCACGCGTGAGATGCGCAAGCTCGGCATCGAAGTGGAAGAAGGCCCTGACTACATGGTCATCCAGCCTCTGACAGAGTCCGCCAGGAAGCGGCGCGAGACCGTGCCGATCGAGACCTATCACGATCACCGCATCGCCATGTCCTTTGGGGTGCTCGGGTCGCGACTGCATGGCCTCCGTATCCTCGATCCGGGCTGCGTGTCGAAGACCTACCCCAATTACTGGAAGGACTGGCGGCGCGCCGCGGTCGCACCCCGTCACCAATAGGGTGAGCGGGGGTTGCGATTCCCGTGATCCGGCGAATCATCTTCCGCGACTATTCCGGCGAGGCTTCCAGAATCACGCAACCCCGTACCGCCTCTCTGCTACCGTCATCTCATGAGACTCCGCGGCATCGGTCCGGAAGTACTGCTTCTCTGTTTCATCGTGGTCGGCGTGGCCGCATTCGCGCTCGGCCGGCGCACCGCGCGCGGCCGGCGCGTGCGTCGCGATCTCGACTACTTCACGGGTCTCGATCACCTCGTGAACGACCGTTTCGACCGCGCCACCGAGGTATTCACGCGGCTCGCCGACAAATCGCACGAGGCCGACATCCAGTTCGCGCTGGGCAGCCTCATGCGCCGCCGCGGCGAAGTGGACCGGGCCATCGCCATCCACACCGAGCTCACCCAGCACCGTGAGGCCGCGGTGCGCGAGCAGGCCGCATTCGCGCTGGGCCTCGACTATCTGAGTGCGGGCCTCATGGATCGCGCCGAGGAAAGATTCCGCTCGCTTCTGGGTTCCGAGCGCTACCGGCTGGCCGTCCTCGAACGGCTGGCCTCGGTGTACGAACAGCAGCGCGAGTGGAAGGCCGCGCTCGAGGTCTGGCACGAGCTGCCTGCGGAAAAGCGGGTGGAGCGCGCCGTGGTGGCGGCTCACTACTGCTGCGAGCTCGGCGAAGCCGCGCTGACCGCGCGCGACTTCGCGGCGGCGCGCACGCAGGTGGCGGCCGCGCGTGCGCATGCGCCCACGCTCGTACGCGCATCGATTCTCGCGGCGCGCATCTCGGCCGCCACGGGTGAGACGGACAAGGCCGTGGACCTGTACGCGAGCGCGCTCAGCACTTCGCGCGGCGTTCGACTCGCCTTCGAACGCGAGGCTCGTGAGGCCCTGCCGGCCAGGGTCGCGGAGCTCGACGAGAAGCTGCGCGCATCGCCTCCGGCCGATGAAGTCGCGATGCCCGAGCCCGCGCGATTCCGTTGCGAGGAGTGCGGCGTCGCCAGCGTCACCTGGCACTGGCGCTGCCCGAGCTGCCGGAATTGGGATTCCTTGCGAGCGAACGCTCGCAGCTGAATAACCGAGCGAACGCGCGCAGCTGAAAAATCGCGCCGAATCGCGAGATTTTCCGCTGCCGGCCCGCGCGCCATCCTTGTTAGTCTCCTTCCACCCCGGCGCCGCCGGGTCACACAGGCAAGGAGGCCTCATGTCCCTGAAACATCTCTCATCCACGCTGGTGGCGCTGCTGCTGTTGGCGCCGCTGGTCCACGCCGATCCGGTCAACATCAACACCGCCGACGCGACCGCGCTTGCCAAGGCGCTCAATGGCGTCGGCCCGGCGAAAGCCAAAGCCATCGTCAGCTATCGCGAGAAGAATGGTCCGTTCAAGAGCGCGGACCAGCTCGCCATGGTCGACGGCATCTCGCAAAAGCTCATCGACAGGAACCGTGCGGACATCAAGCTCGGCAACGACAAGGGCGGCGAGAAGGCAGCGCCTGACAAACAGACGCCGGCCGGCGCTCCGGCGGCGGCGGTCAAGCCGGCCAAGGCCGCTTCCTGAGCGAGGCAGGTCCCGGAAGGCTGGAGCCCGCAATCTCTCGCCTTTTCGGGACCTTAGCCTGCATTCCTGTCGCGGCGGGCGTGCTAAGGTTTCGGCCCTCAAACAAGGGTCGGAGCCCATATGCCTGCCAGTTCCAGAAAGAGCCTCGTCGACGTTGCCGTATTTCCGGTTGCCGGTCGTGGCACCCGTTTCCTGCCGGCCACCAAAGCCAGCCCCAAGGAAATGCTGCCCATCGTCGACAAGCCGCTCATTCAGTACGCGGTGGAAGAGGCTCTCGCGGCGGGCGCGCGCAGGCTGGTGTTCATCACGGGCTCTTCGAAGCGCGCCATCGAAGATCATTTCGACTCCGACGGCGAGCTTGAGAGCCTGCTGCTCAAGCAGGGCAAGAGCGACTTGTTGAAGACCCTGAGAAGCGTGCTGCCGTCGTATGCGTCCTGCATCTACATCCGTCAACCCGCGCCGCTCGGCCTGGGCCACGCGGTCTTGTGCGCGAGGCCTGCCGTGGGCAACGCGCCGTTCTTCGTGCACCTCGCCGACGATCTCATCGATGCGAAGGTCGCGTGCCTCAAGCAGATGGCCGACCGTTTCGACAATGGCAGCGTGGTGGCCGTGCAGACCGTGCCGCAATCGCAGACCGACAAGTACGGCATCGTGAAGAGTGGCGCGCGCCGCGGCGACCTGCTGCGTGTCGATCGCATCGTCGAAAAGCCGAAGCCCGAAAAGGCGCCGTCCAACCTGGCGGTCGTCGGCCGTTACCTGCTCACCCCGCGAGTGTTCGATCATCTCGAGCGCATCGGCGAGGGTGCAGGTGGCGAGATCCAGCTCACCGATGGCATCGCCCGGCTCATGAACGACGAGGCTGTGTACGCCTATCGCTTCGAAGGCAAGCGGTTCGACTGTGGCAGCAAGCTCGGCTACCTGCAGGCGAACGTCGAATACGCGTTGAAGCATCCGGAACTCGCCAGCACGTTCAAGGCGTACGTGCGCAAACTGGCGAGCGACCTCTAGCTACCCTTCGAGGTGCCGATGTTCGATCCCAAATCGCTTCTCGACCAGTTCCTCGGCAGCCAGGCCGGCAACAGCATGCGCGATGCCGGGCAATCCATGAGGGGCCGCCTCGACCAGTACAGCGGCAGCGGCGGCTTCATGCGCGGCGCGGCCGCGGGCAGTCTGCTGGGAATGCTTCTCGGCGGTCGCGGCCGCCAGTCCGGCGGCATCATGGGCTACGGCGGAGCGGCGGCGCTGGGCGCGCTGGCGCTCCGGGCTTACCAGAATTATCAGCAGCAGAAGGCGGTGCGGCCGGTGCAGATCACGCCCGATGCACTCGCGGGTGTCTCGCCCGATTCATTGCCGCATGCGCAGCCCGCCGCGGATGGTGGCGCGTTCCAGCTGGTACTGATCCGCGCCATGGTCGGCGCGGCCAAGGCGGATGGCACGGTGGATGCCACCGAACAGCAGCGCCTGTTCGGCGAAGTCGAGCGCCTGGCCCTCGACGCCGATGCCAAGGCGTACGTCTTCGACCTGCTGTCGAAGCCCGTCGAGATGGCATCGATCACCGATGCGGTTGCGACACCGGAGCAGGGCGCCGAGGTCTATCTCGCGTCGCGGCTCGCGATCGACCCGGACGTGCCCGCCGAACGCGCGTATCTCGACGCATTGGCGGGGCGGCTCAAACTACCGGCGGAATTGCGCGCGCACCTGGACGCCAGCGCGACCTGAAAGGCCGCGCAGGCCTTCCTAACCACGCCTGTTTTGGTCAGAATCCCGGCGCAGGGAGGAGGCCATGATGGTTGTCGCGCGTTGTCTGGTCCTGGTGACGATGTTCGCTGGAGTGGCGGGCGCAGCCGCGCCTCCCCCCGCGGAAGCCTACGGGCGGCTGCCCGCCATCGGCTCGGCGGCGCTTTCACCCGACGGAAAACGGCTGGCCCTTTCCGTCGGATACGAATATCTCGCGGCGGAACCCGACCGTGAGCTCACGGCCTTCCAGATCCTCGACATCGACACCGGCAAGTTCGAACAGACCCTCACGCCACCCAAGGGCAACACGCTGCGCGGTGCCGGGTGGGCCGACGACCGGCGGCCTTACTACTATGTGAGCACCACGGGCTACGCGCGAGATGCGCTGCCGGCCTCATGGCCCATCACGACGCGCGGCGGGCGCGTCGAATTCTGGCGCATCGCGGTGATTTCGCTCGATAGCGGCAAGGGCACCATCCTCATGCAGGATCCGGAGCACAAGGCCAACTTCTCGCTGACCGACCTCCATGCGCCGGTGGAGGGGGATCCCGGCTTCGCGCGCATGATCGCCTGGGGCGGCGTCGGCACCATGAATTCCCAACCCGGCCTCGCGGTTTGGCGTGTGAATCTCGATACCGGCAAGGCCACGCCGATCCTCGACGGCAATGCGCAGACGCGCGGGTTCCTGCTCGACGATCACGGCAAGGCCATCGCCCGCGTGGACATCAACGAGCGCAGCGATCGCTGGAAACTCATCGCTTTCGATGGCGACCACAGTCGCGTGGTGCTCGAAGACGTGTCGGAGGGCGGGCAGCCGCTCCAAATCTTCGGCCTGCTGCCCGATGGCCGGCTCGCGGCCATCAACCAGCACGAGGACGGCGAGCGCGACACGCTTCTGGCCATCGACTTGAAAACCGGCGAGGCCAAGCCGCTGCACACCGCCGGCGGCAGCGACGTCAGCGCGATCAGCGACGTCTCGCATCACGTCGTCGGCGTGAGCTGGACCGCGGACCTTCCCCGGCAGCACTTCCTGGATGCGAGGCTGCAGCAGGTGTACGACGCGTTGCAGCCGCGCTTCGCCGATGGCTTTGCCCTGCTGACGTCGTGGTCACGGGATGTCAGCCGTGTGCTGGTGTTCGGCGAGCACGCCGACGACGGCGGCGCCTACTACGTGTACGAGCCCGCGACACAGCGGCTGCGCTCGGTGGGCAAGCTCTACCCGGCGTTGCGCACGGCCGAGCATCTGGGCGAGCGCAGCTCGATCAAGTATCGCGGCCGGGACGGCACGCAGATCCCGGCGTACCTGACGCTGCCGGCGAACCTCGAGCATCGCAACCTGCCGCTGGTGCTGCTGGTGCATGGTGGCCCGCATGCGCGCGATGCTTTCACCTTCAACTGGTGGGCGAGCTTCCTCGCGTCGCGGGGGTATGCGGTCCTGCAAGCCAACTATCGCGGCTCCACCGGCTATGGCTACGAGTGGTTCAACGCCGGACGTGGCGGCTGGGGCGACGGAGTCATGCAGACCGATGTGGAGGACGGCGCCGACGCACTCGTGAAAATGGGCATCGCCGATCCCAAGCGCATCTGCATCATGGGCGGATCGTACGGTGGGTATGCAGCGCTCGCGGGCGCGACCGTCACGCCCGGGCGCTACGCCTGCGCCGTGAGCGTCAACGGCGTCAGTGATCCCGAGCGCATGCTCAGCGACGCGAAAGGGTCGTATCTCGGCAAGCGTGGTTTCGCGGCGGAATGGTGGTCACGCTCGATGGGGGATGCCAAACACCTGCACACGGTGTCGCCCAAGGCCCAGGCGTCACGTGCGCGCGCGCCCATCCTGCTGATCCACGGCTCGGAAGACACGGTGGTTCCCGTCGAGCAGTCGCGCCGCATGAATGCCACGCTGCGCGGCGAGGGCAAGGACGTCACCTACATCGAGCTGAAGGGCGACGATCACTGGCTGTCGTCGGCATCGATGCGCACGCAGATGCTCATCGAGGTGGAGAAATTCCTCGCGAAGGAGCTCGGCGGCGTGAAGGGGACGGAAGCTCCCTAGCTCGCGCAACCCTGCGCCACGCCGCCCGGGTTCGTCACCTTGAACGACCGCACGCCGGTCAGCGAGCGCGACAGAGAACCGTCGGTCGCGTTCATCGTGTGAGTCCAGTCGCTGATCTGCACGGTATCGCACGCGCCGTTCGCGCCGCGCACGAGCTGTCCCAGGCGAATGGTGTGCACCAGCTGGTTGCCATTGGTGGAGCCCGAGCTGCTCTCCACGGCGTAATCCGAGTTGTTGAACATCGTGAACTGCCACAGGTACTCGGACAGTGCGCCGAGCTCATCGGCGGTCAGCGGGCGCTGGTTCATTTCACCGGCGGCGCCGGTGTCGACGCGCAGGTCGCTGTCGGAGCGGTCCAGGTAGTCGCACCTGAACACGCGGTGCCGGAGCATCGCCGTGTTGTCGGCGCGCGGCACGCGAATGACCTCGAACAGGTGCGCGTCGGCGCGCACTTCCGCGAGATCCGAATACTGGCCGCCCCACGTGGCGACGCGCTCCGACCAGTCGATGGCCTGCGCCATGTCGTCGGCGCATACCTCGTAGGTAGACCCCGCCGACTGCGGGCCGGTGGCCAGATCGGTGTTCTTCAGATGACGCGTGGACAGCGTACCCGCGACGCTCGCAGGGCGGGCTTCCACGTCGAAGCCGGCGGGAGTGCGCTCATCGCCCTTGTACAGCCGAGCGGCGAGCGCGAGATCGGCGGCGCTGATCGAAGGGGGCGGGGGCGAAGAAGCCGGCGGGGCTGCGACGCTCTGCGGCGCTGACGAGGCGGGCGCAGCGGATCCACCGCCACCACCACCGCAGGCCACCAGACTCATCGCGGCCAATACCCCCAGGATCTTCGTTTTCACTTGCGCCCTTCGCTTCACGGTGAGGGGCCGGCGGCAGCACACGAGCACTTGCGAGAGAGGAGTACCGTCGGTCGGTGCACGAGCCCGCGGAGCTGCCGCCAGCGAGACTGTGGTACGAATCTTCTTGCGTCCGTACCTGCTGAGGTTTTCGGCGGCGAAGCGGCAAGGTTGAGCCCCCGAGTGTGATGCGCGTCGCGCCTGCGCGGCAATTCTCGGCTGTCGGTTTCTTATGTGTAGTTGTTAGCCGGCGGCGTGATCCACGTGGAACATAAGTAGTTAGCGCGCGAAGCGCGGGCGAAAAAAAACGCGCCGTGAGGCGCGTTTCAGGGGAGAGCCATCGGCGGGTTCAGGCGCCTCAGGCTTCAGCGGAGAGAACGGTTCCGGCTGCCGCGGAATATGCGTTGGACTGCCCACGCGGCCCATAGGCGCGCGGCTCGGCCTGCGTGCCGGTGAGGGCACCCAGCAGGCCTTCGACGCGCTTGATCTGCGCGCCGACCAGGATGCCGTTGCGATCGTTGAGATCGCGGCACTTGCGCGCGCGGTTGGCGCACTCGTCGTAGGGACGGGCGAGCGTGCGGGACGGGTCGCACCAGGCGATGAGCCGGGCGAGGCCGTTGAGATCGGTGTCGTAGCCGAGCATGCCGCAGACGGAGCGACGCTCTTCTTCGATCTTGAGCAGGCGCAGGATGCTCGACTGACGCGTGTCGGCCAGCGTCTCGAGCTCGTCGATGTCACGCTTGGACAGCGCGCCGTATTCGCGGTCGAGCAGAGTCTCGAATTCGGAAAGGGCCGCGTTTTCCTCGGCGAGCAATCGCCCGAGGGTGTCGCGAGTCAGAGCCGCATCCACGAGATGAGCTCCTGGTTATTTGTGTGCAGGGATGGTGGCGAGCAGGTCGACTTCGAAGCGCAGCATCTTGTCTGCGACGCGCTGCGGGTCGATGTGATAGCGGCCTTCGTCCATCGCGCGGCGCACGGCGTCGACACGGCTCTCGTTGACCACCGGCAGCGTGCCGATGTGGCCTTCGAGGGCGGCGAGGGTGCGCGCGTTGTCGGAGACGTCGATGTTGGATACCGAACCGGTGGTGTCGGCAGCCTTCTTGCCTTCAGATGCGGCGTCGCGTACGCGCGAGGTCGGGGCACTGCCACCCACCTGCACCGGACGTCCGTCGATTCCACTGATCTTGTTGGCCATCGCCCAATCTCCTGATTCCTGACGCCCCAATTAACGGCGTGATCCAGGAGAACTTTAGGGGTGCCGCCGATTCTTTGGCGCTTTACGTCCATGTGAGCGTCGTCACACTGCCGACAGGCCGACGCCATCACGGAGTTACCCGGACCACAGCGTCGTTTTCGGCCACACCCTCGACGATCTTGAGGGAATTCAGGTTCTGGACGCGTATCCGTTGGCTGGCGGAGGCGTCGGCCATGGCCCGGCCGGGCGCCCGCACCTCGAATCCGGAGGATTCGGCCACCAGGGTCACCTGCTGGCCTCTCTTTATAAGGAGTAGCGCATCGAGGGCGTCGGCCGTGACCGCAGTGCCCTCGGCCAGCGGGCGGCGGGTCACGCGGCCGGCCATTTCTTCGGGTTTCGACAGGAAGGGTGAAGCCAGGCCCGGCAGCTCCCGGGGCTGGGCCGCGACATCGGCGGCGGCAATGGTTTCGCCGCGCCCCACGGCCCGGCGCAAGACCAGCACGGTGTGCGTGCGGCGGATCTCCACCGGCACGTTCAGCGCCCACGCGGGTGCGGTGCAGCTCACGCGCGCGATCGCGCGCGACTGCGTGCCGCGCGGCGCATTGGCGAAGGTGTCGAGCTTGTGCGCGCAGGCCGCCAGGCGCACGCGCGGGTCGAGCGTAGTGGCCTCGAGCTTCACGCCCGTGAGCACGGGATCGACGACTCCGCGCACGGCGGATTCCGCTGCCGCGCGGATGGCGGGCAGCGGCTGGATGGCTTCGGTCTGCGCCCGCGCGGTCGGCAGCATTGCCAGGGCGGTCAGCGCGACGCAGGGCAGGGTCAAACGATTGACGAACATGCCTGTAGTTAGCAATCGACGTGCCATGACACGCGCGTACTCAAGAAACCGTGACGTTCGCCGTTACGGGAGTTGCGACAGAGCGTGGACTGCTGCTGGCATACGGCGGCCGCGGGGCGGCAAATCACCGCCCCCGCGATTTCGCCTACGTCACACCCTGCAACACCCAAGGCGCGCAACCGGCGCGCCAGCCCGCGAAACCCTCGTGTGGCACGTCGCTTGCTTTGCTCCTCGTACGTCTCCCGGCCAACAACCGTGGTGACGTTGTACCGACACGAGGAGTTCTCATGCCCCTTAATCTGGACCAGTACGTGAGCGTGCATGCCACCGCACTCGACGTGCGTGCGAGGCGTGGTGAACTCATCGCCAACAACCTGGCCAACGCCGATACGCCGGGATACCAGGCCCGCGACATCGACTTCCGCCAGGCCATGGCTCGCGCGGCAGGGGATTCGTCTTCTTCCGGGCCCGCGTCGGGCGTGACCTTGAGCACCACGAACGCCGGTCACATCGGCGGCGCCACGTCGGCGAACGCCACGAGCAATCCCGATCTCAAGTACCGCATCCCGTTGGCCCCGGCCCTCGACGGCAACACCGTCGACGCGCAGGTGGAGCAAGCCAACTTCGCCGAGAACGCGGTGCGCTACCAGGCGACGCTCACGTTCCTCAACAGCAAGTTCCGCACCCTCATCACCGCCATCATGGGCAGCTGAGCGGTGGGCAACTGGAGTAGATAGCCATGTCATCCTTCAAGGCCTTCGACATCGCCGGTTCCGGCATGGCCGCCCAGTCGGTGCGCCTCAATACGACGGCGAGCAACCTCGCCAACGCCGAGAGCGTCAGCGGTGATCCGACCAAGGTCTACAAGCCGCGGCATCCCATCTTCGAGGCGGTGCGCGCGTCGCTGAGCACCCATCCCAATGACGACAATGGCAATGCCGCCGTCAAGGTCAGCGGCATCTATGAATCGCAGGCGCCGGCGCTCGCGCGCTACGAGCCCGGCAATCCGCTGGCCAACGCCGATGGCTACGTTTACGCGCCGTCGGTCAACGCCGTCGAGGAGATGGTCAACATGATCTCCGCCTCGCGCTCATACCAGAACAACGTCGAAGTCATGAACACATCCAAGGACCTGCTGCTGGCCACGCTGCGGCTCGGTCAGGGTTAGAGGTAATCGCACATGCTCGACATGGACATCATCAACGCGGCGATGCGCAACCAGAACCAGAGTCCTGAAGTCGCCGCGCAGCGCCAGGCGGCCAATGCCGCGAATGCCAAGCGCACCGAGCTCAACCAGGAGGATTTCCTCACGTTGATGCTCACGCAGCTCAAGCACCAGGATCCGTTCAAGCCCATGGATCCGGCGCAGCAGGTCGGCCAGCTCGCGCAGTTCAGTTCGGTCTCCGGAATCTCGGAGATGAACAAGCAGATCAGCTCGTTGACGAATTCCCTGCGCGGCAACCAGGTGCTCGACGGCGCCGCGCTCATCGGCCGCGGCGTGATCGCCACCGGCAACGAGATCTATCTACCAGAAGCGGAGGACGGCGTAACCCGCGGCCCGCAGGGCCTGGTCACCGTGCCCTCCGGCGCTTCGTCCGTGCAGCTCGTGGTCAAGGACTCCGCCGGCGCGCTCGTGAAGACGCTGCCGCTGAGCAACACCAAGGGCCTGCAGGCGTTCTCGTGGGATGGCACCACGAATGCCGGCGCCGCGGCCGAGGCCGGCGGCTACAAGATCGAAGTCATCGCCAAAGTCGGTGACAAGAACGTTTCCCTCACGACCAGCGTCGCCGCGCACGTGTCGAGCGTCGCGCTCGACCCGACCACCGGCGGACTGATGCTCGACACCGACTCGCTCGGCGAGATCGAGATGAGCAGCGTCGAACGCGTGCTCTGACAACAAATTCATAAAAGGACACTCACATGCCTTTCCGTATTGCGCTCTCCGGCCTCAACGCCGCCCAGTCCGACCTCAACGTGACGGCCAACAACATCGCCAACACGCAGACCAACGGCTTCAAGGGTTCGCGCACCGAGTTCGCCGACCTGTTCGCGGTGTCGCTGCAGGGCACGTCGAACAACGCCAGCGGCAACGGCGTGCGCGTGGCCGCGGTCACGCAGCAGTTCGCCCAGGGCAACATCGAGTTCACGGATTCGAACCTCGACCTCGCCATCAGCGGCTCGGGCATGTTCATCCTCTCCGACAGTGGCGCACTCGCGTATTCGCGCGCCGGCGCCTTCCAGATGAACCGCGATGGCTACGTGGTGAACTCCAATGGCCAGCGCCTGCAGGTATATCCGCCACTGACTGCGGGTGGCTTCAACACCGGCGGCCTTTCCGATCTGCGCCTCGTGTCCACGGACTCCGCACCGGCCGCCACGCAGAACGTCGAATACGTGCTCAACCTGCCGGGTAATGCCGCCGTGCCGCCGATCGCGACCTTCGATCCCAATGATCCGAATTCCTTCAACCAGGCGACGTCGCTGACGCTGTTCGATTCGCTGGGCGCCACGCACACCGGCACGATGTACTTCAACAAGACCGCGAATCCCAACGAGTGGCAGGCTCGGCTGTTCATCGACGGCACGGCCGTGGGCGGCGCGCAGACATTGCAGTATTCGAACACCGGCCTGCTCACGGCTCCCGCGGGTGGTCAGGTGCCGTTTCCTGCGTTCACCCCCACCACGGGCGCCGCGCCCATGACGGTGACGGTGGATCTCGCGCAGTCGACCCAGTTCGGCAGCAACTTCGCGGTGAACTCGGTTTCTCAGGACGGCTTCACCACGGGCCGCCTCATCGGCATCGACATCGACGAGACGGGCATCGTGCAGGCGCGCTTCACCAACGGCAATTCGCAGCCGCTTGGCCAGGTGGCCATCGCGAACTTCGCGAACCCGCAAGGCCTGCAGCAGCTCGGCAACACGCAGTGGGCCGAGACGTTCTCGTCCGGCCAGGCGCTGCGCGGCCAGGCCGGCAACTCGGGCTTCGGTCTCGTGCAGTCGGGTGCGCTCGAAGGCGCCAACGTCGACGTGACCGAGCAGCTGGTGCAGATGATCACCGCGCAGCGCAACTTCCAGGCGAACGCGCAGATGATCAGCACGGCCGACTCGATCACCCAGACCATCATCAACCTCCGCTAGGCCGGGTAGGTAGACCACCATGGACCGCATGCTCTACGTGGCGATGACGGGCGCGAAGGAGACCTTGCGCGCGCAAACCGTCAACAACCACAACATCGCCAACGTGAGCACCACGGGCTTCCGCCAGGATCTCGCGGCGTTCCAGTCGCGCGCCGTCGATGGTTCGGGATACGCGTCGCGCGTGTATGCCACCAACGCCACCACCGGCTGGAACGACCAGTCCGGCGCAATGCTTTCGACCGGGCGCGATCTCGACGTCGCGATCAACGGCCAGGGCTGGATCGCCGTACAGGGCCCGGACGGCAAGGAAGCCTATACGCGCGCGGGCGATCTGCAGGTGGACGCCACCGGTCAGCTCACCACCGCGAACGGACATCCGGTGATCGGAGACGGCGGGCCCGTCAACATTCCGCCGTACACCTCGATCTTCTTCGCGCGCGACGGAGCCATCTCCGTGGTGGCGCAAGGCCAGAACCCGGACACCACGGCGACCGTGGCGCGCCTCAAGCTCGTGAATCCGCCCGGTGAGCAGCTCGAGCGCGGTGACGACGGCCTGTTTCGCATGAAGGACGGGAGCAGCGCTCCCGCCGATGCCAA
This sequence comes from Steroidobacteraceae bacterium, assembly GCA_035525785.1. Classification (GTDB taxonomy): domain Bacteria; phylum Pseudomonadota; class Gammaproteobacteria; order Steroidobacterales; family Steroidobacteraceae; genus CADEED01. Next base: position 152,105 of record DATLDQ010000048.1, read on the forward strand.
CGTGCAGATCGGCTCGGGCGTGCTCGAATCGTCGAACGTCAACGCCGCCGAAGCCATGGTCAACATGATCGAACTGGCGCGGCAATTCGAAATGCAGGTCAAGGCCATTCGCACCGCCGAAGAGAACGGCGCGGCTGCTTCGCAGCTGCTGCGAATGGGATAGCCGACCCGACCGCGGGCCGAAAGAACTTTTTTGGAGACTAGCAAATGAATCCAGCACTCTGGGCCGCCAAGACCGGCCTCGACGCGCAGCAGACCAAGCTCGCTGTCACGTCCAACAACCTCGCGAACGTCAGCACCTCAGGCTTCAAGAAGGGCCGCGCGGTGTTCGAAGACCTGCTGTACCAGAACGTGCGCCAGGTCGGCGGCTCGACGTCGCAGGACACGGTCGCCCCCTCGGGCGTGCACCTGGGCACCGGCGTGCGCGTTGTCGCCAACGAGAAGATTTACACGCAGGGCGGTCTCACCCAGACCGACAACGCGATGGACGTGGCCATCGAAGGCCGCGGCTTCTTCCAGATCCAGATGCCCGACGGCAATCTCGCGTACACGCGTGACGGCAGCTTCCAGCTGTCGGCGCAGGGACAGATGGTGACCTCGAGCGGTTATGTGCTGCAGCCCGGCATCAGCATCCCCGACGGTGCGCAGAGCGTCAGCATCGGCCGCGACGGCGTGGTCAGCGTCCGTGTGGCGGGCCAGTCCGCGCCCGTGCAGGTCGGGCAGTTGCAGCTCACGGATTTCGTGAACCCGGCCGGCCTGGAGCCGCTGGGTGAAAACCTGCTGGCTGAAACCACGGCCAGCGGTCCTGCCCAGCAGGGTACGCCCGGCACCAATGGTCTCGGCATGACCACGCAGGGCTCGGTCGAAGCCTCCAACGTCAACGTCGTCGAAGAGCTGGTCAACATGATCGAGACCCAGCGCGCCTACGAGATGAATTCGAAGGCGATCTCGACCGCCGACCAGATGCTCGAATACGTCAACAACCAGTTGTAAAGAACACCATGCCCGCTCGACGAGAGACCTGCGAAGTCCTGATCGCCCTAGTGGTGGTCGTCCCCCTCATGCTCGGCGGGTGCGCCTCGCTGCAGGAAGACGGCGGTCGCGACTTCGACCCCACCTGGCCCGATGTCGCGGATGCGGGTGCGCAGAAGCTGCCGGGCGCGATCTACGCGCAGGGCACCGAAGTCTCGCTGTGGAACAACGTCACCGCGCGCAACGTCGGCGACACGCTCACCGTCGTGCTTTCGGAGAGCACCGAGGCGGAGAAGAGCGCCACCACCACGGCCAAGAAGAACTCGTCGGCCGAGCTTTCGGGTCCGACCATCGCGGGCCGGCCGATCACCAGCCATGGCACGGCCATCCTCGAAGCCGGCATGGGCAATGAATCCGCGTTCACGGGCAATGGCGCGGCCACGCAGTCCAACAAACTCGATGGCTACATCACCGTGACCGTCGCGAAGCGCTTCTCCAACGGCAACTTGCTGGTGCGCGGCCAGAAGCTCGTCACCATCAACGCCGGCCGCGAATACGTGCGCCTGCAGGGCATCGTGCGCCCCAGCGACATCACGCCGGACAACTCGGTGGTCTCATACAAGGTCGCCGATGCGTACATCGCCTACGGCGGGCAGGGCACGGTGGCGAACGCCAGCAAGCCCGGCTGGCTGTACCGCTTCTTCAATTCACCCAAGACGCCGTTCTGACATGACTATCTACTCACGCCTGGTTCTCGCGGTCGTCTCGTGTCTCGGCGCGCTGGCGGGCGCGCCCGCGCAGGCCGAAAGGGTCAAGGACCTCGCGACGGTGCAGGGCGTGCGCACCAACCAGCTGATCGGCTATGGCCTCGTGGTGGGCCTCGACGGCACCGGCGACCAGACCAGCCAGGCGCCGTTCACCATCCAGAGCATCAAGAACATGCTGGTGCGCTTCGGCGTCACCATCCCGGCGAACACCAATCCGCAGCTCAAGAACGTCGCCGCGGTGACGGTGAGCGCGGACCTCGCGGCGTTCAGCAAGCCTGGCCAGCAGATCGACGTCACCGTGTCGTCCATCGGCAACGCCAAGTCGCTGCGCGGCGGCACGCTCATCATGACGCCGCTGCGCGGCGCCGACGGCGAGGTCTACGCGATCGCGCAGGGCAACCTCGTGGTCTCGGGCTTCGGCGTGCAGGGCCAGGACGGTTCACGCATCGTCGTCAACGTGCCATCCGCCGGCCGAGTGCCGAACGGCGCCACCGTGGAACGCGAAGTGCCCAGCAGTTTCTCCGCGGAGCCGTTCGTCGTCCTCAATCTGCACGTACCGGACTTCACCACTTCCGCGCGCCTCGTCGAGGGCATCAACAAGCTCCTGGGCGATGCCACGGCGCAGGCCATGGACGGTGTGTCGGTCAAGGTCGCCGCACCGGCCGACCCCAACCAGCGCATCGCCTATCTATCGACGCTCGAGCAGATCGAGATCGAGCCGGGCGAGGCGCCCGCGCGCGTCATAGTGAATTCCCGCACCGGTACCGTCGTCATAGGCTCGCACGTGCGCGTGATGCCGGCCGCGGTGGCGCACGGCTCGCTGTCGGTCACCATCACCGAGCGCGCGCAGGTCAGCCAGCCCAATGAATTCGGCTCGGGCCAGACCGTGGTGGTGCCGCAGAGCGGTGTCACCGTGAGCCAGCCCGAGGCGCGCATGTTCGTCTTCGACGCCGGCGTCGAGCTCAACGACATCGTGCGCGCCGTGAACCAGGTTGGCGCGGCTCCCGGCGACCTCGTGGCCATTCTCGAAGCGCTGAAAGAGTCGGGCGCGCTGCGCGCCGAGCTCATCGTCATCTGAGCAGGACTCATGGCCGTGCGCATGGACCCCAACGTCAGCAACGTCGCCGCGCAGCAACCGGCGCAGGCGGATGCTGCCCCGGCGAATGCACTCGACTTCAAACAGTTCGCGGCCATGCGTCGCGCCGATGGCAATGATCCCAAGGCATTGCGCGAAGTGGCGCGCCAGTTCGAGAGCATCTTCACGAAGATGATGCTCGAAGGAATGCGCAGCGCGAGCTTCGGCGACCCGATGTTCGGCAGCGACCAGTCGGACATGTACCAGGGAATGATGGACGACCAGATGGCCGTGCAGCTGTCCTCGGGCCGCGGCATCGGGTTGGCGGACATGCTGTTCCGTCAACTGAGCCAGGGCGGGCAGGGTGCCGGCGCGCGCGCGGCGTTCGATGCCGCGACCGCGCCCGCGCCGAGAAGGGCCGGGGGCTCGGGCGCCACCGAGAGCGCGGACGTCGACGACGGCCAGCGCCGTCGCTTCATCGAACAGATCCTGCCGCACGCGCGCGCCGCGGCCATGCAGCTCGGCGTCGACGAGCGCAGCGTCATCGCGCAGGCGGCGCTCGAGACCGGGTGGGGCACCTCGAAGCCCGCGGACGGCTCCGGCACCAGCAACAATTTCTTCGGCATCAAGGCCGGGGCGACCTGGCGTGGGCCAACCGTCACTTCGGGCACCACCGAGTTCACGAACGGCGTTGCCGGGGCGGAGCAGGCACAGTTCCGCTCCTACGGGTCCGTCGCGGAAAACGTGAGTGATTATGTCCACGTGCTCACGGGCAATCCGCGCTACGCCGCTGCGTTGAATACCGGCACCGACGTGCGTGCGTTCGCAAACGCGCTGCAACGTGGCGGCTACGCCACGGATCCGCAGTACGCCGAGAAGCTGGTCGCAGTGGCGGCAAAACTTGGGTCGCTGGATGTGAACTCCTTCAAGTCGGGCGATCCGTCGCCGATAGAGGAAGGGCCGATACGAATCGCGAGAACCGTCGAGGGTAATGGCTAATGGCTGACATGCTGGCTACCGGGCTCTCCAGTCTGCGTGCGTTCCAACGCGCGCTCGACACGACCGCCCACAACATTTCCAACGTCTCGACGGCCGGATATTCCCGGCAGACGGTCGATTTCGCCGCGCGTCAGCCCGAGGCCTATGGCCAGAACTGGATAGGCACCGGCGTCAACGCCTCGTCGGTTCGCCGCGTGTACGACCAGTTCGTCTCGCAGCAGGTCCGCAATTCCAGCGGCAGCCTCGCGCGCCTGGAGTCGTTCGCCTCGGAGGCGGAGCGCCTGGACGACCTGCTCGGCAACACCGCGAACGGTCTCGGCACGTCGCTGCAGTCGTTCACCGACGCCATCAATGAAGTTTCCAGCACGCCGAACTCGACCTCGGCGCGCCAGGTGCTGCTGTCGCAGGCTAATTCGCTGGCGCAGCGCCTGCGCAGCTACGACTCGCGGTTGCGCGAAATGTCGGAAGGCATCGACACCAAGGTGAGCGCCGAGGCTGGCGACATCAACGAGATGGCCGCGGGCATCGCGCGACTCAACGGCGACATCGCCGTGGCCGTGCAGAACTCCGGCCATGCTCCGCCGGATCTGCTCGACCAGCGCGATCTGCTGATAGACCAGCTTTCCGGGAAGGTGAGCGTGTCGACGGTTGCGCAGGGCGATTCGTCGATCAACGTCTTCATCGGCAATGGCCAGCCCCTGGTACTGGGCACCACGTCTTCGCAGCTCACCACGGCGACCGATCCGGTCGATCCGGAACGCCTGCGGCTGGCGCTGCAGACGCCGGCCGGCACGGTCGACATCTCGCGCAGCGTCGCGGGCGGCTCGCTGGGCGGCCTCATGGATTTCCGGCGCGAAATGCTCGACCCGGCTCGCAACGAGCTCGGCCGCATCACGCTCGCCGTGGCCAACCAGGTCAACGCCCAGCACCGCGAAGGCATGGACCTCAACGGCAATCTCGGCGGCAGCCTCTTCAATGTGGGCGCGGTGGGCGTGAACGGCGCCACCACGAACTCCGGCACTGCCACGGTCACCGCGACGCGCACCAACGTGGGCGCACTGACCGCGAACGATTACATCCTGCAGCGCACGGCCACGGGTTACACGATGCGCCGTGCCGACACCGGCGCGTCGGTAAGCTTCACCGGCACCGGCACGGTGGCCGACCCGATTCTCGTCGACGGCATGTCGATCGTGGTCGGCGCGGGCATCCAGACCGATGACCAGTATCTCGTCCGTCCGACGCGCGACGCCATCCAGGGCTTCAACGTCGCGATCAGCGATCCGTCGCGCATCGCGGCGGCGGCGCCGATCCGCACTTCCGCGGCCGCGGCAAACGGGGGCACGGGCACCATCACCAGCGGTGAGGTGCTCGATTCGAGCAACGTGAACCTGCTGAGCACCACCAACATCGTGTTCACCTCGGCGACCACCTATTCGGTCAACGGCGGCGCGAACCAGACTTACGCCGCTGGCGGCAACATCGACGTCAATGGCTGGCGTGTCGCGATCAGCGGCGCGCCCGCCACCGGCGACACTTTCACCATCCGCAACAACGCCGGCGCCACGGGTGACAACCGCAATGCATTCGCGCTCGCGGATGCCATGAAAGCCGGCGTGCTCGACGGCGGCACCGCCTCGGTCTCCGCGGCCGTGGACCGCATGACCGGCAACATCGGCCTCAACACGCGCTCGGCGCAGCTCAACCGCGACGCGGAGAGCGTCATCAACGACACCGACATCGCCACGCGCGATGCCCTCTCCGGCGTGAACCTCGATGAGGAGGCCGCCAACATGCTGCGCTTCCAGCAGGCTTACCAGGCGTCGGCGCAGATCATCTCGGTGGCGAACTCGCTGTTCGACACGCTGATCAACGCGGTGCGGAGATAACATGGTCACGCGTCTATCCACCGCAGGGTTCCACCGCAACACCATCAACGCCATCCTGGACAGCCAGGCGAAGATGGCCAAGACCCAGACGCAGATCACCACGGGCAAGCGCTTCCAGACTGCGTCCGAAGATCCGATCGCGGCCACGCGCGCCGCGGCGCTGGACCGCACGCTGGCCGACAACGCGCAGTACGAGCGCAATTCCAACATCGTCGAGTCGCGGCTGAGCTACGAAGAGCAGACGTTGGCGGATGTGACCACACTGCTGCAGCAGGTGCGCGAGCGTGCGCTGCAGGGCGCCAACACGACGCTGGGCAACGAAGAACGCAAGATGCTGGCCAACGACATCCGCCAGAATCTCGCGGCGCTCATGGACCTGTCCAACAGCGACGACGCCAACGGCGAGTTCCTGTTCTCGGGCACCACGACGGGTACCCGTCCGTTTGCGCAGGGGCCGGGCGGCGTGAGCTACCAGGGCGATTTCACCAACCGCCAGATCCGCATCTCGAGCACGCAGTCGCTGCCCGATAGCCATTCGGGCGTCGACGTGTTCATGGGCATCCGCGAACGCAATGGGGTGTTCACGACCAACGTGGGCGCGACCAACACCGGCAGCGCGACCATCGACGTGGGCCAGGTCTCAGACCTATCGTCGTGGGTGCCTGACAACTACACGCTGCAGTTCACCACGCCCAGCGACTGGCAGGTCGTCGACGACACGCTGCCGACGCCGAACGTCATCGCCACGGGCACCGGCTTCACCTCCGGTCAGACCATCACGTTCAACGGCGTGTCGATGAAACTCACCGGTACGCCCGCTGCCAACGATACGTTCACGATCGCGCCGGCCGCCGGCGTCGACATGTTCGCGATGCTCGAAGACCTCGCGGACGCGCTCGTCCTTCCGACCACCACGCCAGGCGATGCCGCGATCTTTCAATCACGCATCGGCGGCGCCATCTCCAACATGGACAAGGCCCTCGAGCGCGTCGTCAGCGTCCGCGCCGAAGTCGGCTCCCGCCTCAACGCCATCGACCAGGCCACCGAAACCCGCGAGAACGAGGCCATCGACCTCCAGTCTCTGCTCTCCGACCTGCGCGACACCGACTACGCGGCCGCGATCAGCCAGCTGAACATCCAGTACGCTGGCCTCCAGGCAGCTCAGTCCGCCTACACCAAGATCGCGCAGATGAGCCTCTTCGACTACCTCTGACGAAGAAGCATTCGACTACCTTCGACGAAGGGCTCCTTTCTTCTCTTCTCCTTCCAAAAAAAGGAGGGGAGCGTGGGAAGTTAGACGCCCGCGCCGGCGCCTGTCGAAGAGGCGGCGACGCTCTTATATATGAGTAGCGCGGCAGTGCCCCAACGGCCCGCACTTTAGGGCTTTCGCCTAATACCGTGAGGAACCTCACAAATCCATGTCGGACGGCCTCGCGACCTCAAGTTGCCCCACTCCCAACCGATACAGGCCCTGAGCTAGTAAACACCGGCAAATTTTCGCCGGACACTTTTTAGGAGTCGTTTCAATGCCTCAAGTCATCAACACTAACGTGGCGTCGCTGAATGCTCAGCGCAACCTCACGACATCACAGGGCCAGTTGGCGACGGCCTTGCAGCGTCTCTCCTCGGGCCTTCGCATC
>DATLDQ010000140.1:0-28410 GCA_035525785.1 Steroidobacteraceae bacterium
CCGCTTGAGCTCGGCTAACTGGTCGGAGTGCGCAAAGGCCGTGGACATCGGCAGCATGATTGCGCCGAGCACGAGGCTCGTGGCTGTCCATGCATGGCGTGACATGAGCTCAGTGTTTGTGCGTAACGCCTCGTAGGGAGACGCGATGAAACTATCGCATGCGACCGACGGCGCACCTACAGGGTTTGTACTATGGAGTGTATAAAGTCGGGGTTATGAAAACGCGCAAGCTCGGAAACACGAATCTCGAAGTATCGGCTCTCGGCCTCGGCTGCATGGGCATGAGTCATGGTTATGGTGTCCCACAGGACCGGCAGCAGATGATCGCGCTGTTGCGCACCGCGGTGGAGCGCGGCGTCACGTTCTTCGATACCGCGGAAGTCTACGGTCCGTACACGAACGAGGAACTGGTGGGGGAAGCCCTCGCGCCCTTCAAGGGCCGCGTGGTGTTAGCCACCAAGTTCGGGTTCGGCATCGGGCAACCGGCGCGCAACGGCTCGCCGGCACTGGATAGCCGCCCCGCGCACATCCGCGACGTTGTCGAGGCTTCGTTGCAGAGGCTTCGCGTCGACTCCATCGACCTGCTCTATCAACATCGGGTGGATCCGGACGTTCCCATCGAGGACGTGGCGGGGACGGTCCGCGACCTCATCAAGCTTGGCAAGGTTAAGCACTTCGGCCTGTCGGAAGCGGGTGCCGACACGATCCGCCGCGCGCATGCCGTGCAGCCCGTTACCGCGCTGCAGAGCGAATATTCATTGTGGACACGCGAGCCGGAAGAGGAAGTGCTGCCGGTGCTCGAGGAGCTCGGCATCGGCCTGGTCCCGTACAGCCCGCTGGGTCGCGGCTTCCTGACCGGCGCCATGGATGCCAGCACCACGTTCACCGCGAACGATTTCCGCAACGGCCTGCCGCGGTTCTCGGCCGAGGCGCGCGAGGCGAACCAGGGCCTGGTGAACCTGCTGAAATCCATCGCCACGCGCATGGGTGCGACTCCGGCGCAGGTCGCACTGGCCTGGCTGCTCGAGCAGAAGCCGTGGATCGTGCCCATCCCCGGCACCACCAAGCCGCACCGGCTCGACGAAAACCTGGGGGCCGTGAACCTCGAGCTCACTGACAACGACCTCGATGACATCGAGTCAGCGGCCGAGCGCATCGGCGTCGTCGGCAGCCGCTATCCCGAGACGCTCGAACGGATGACCGGTCGTTAGTCGGGCGCGGCTCGCGGAACTGCTTCGCCGAGAGCAGACTTCGGGCATGCGAAGAAAAAGCCGGTATCGCGCCGCGGGGATGTTGTCGGTGTTGGCGATCGGCACGGCCGTCGCGCAGCAAGTCAGCGACGCCGATGCGTCACGCGTACGCGCGGCCATCGTCATCGCCACTTTCGATGAGCTCGAGGCACGCTGCGCTCGAGGCGACGGCTTCTCGGTCGAGCATCGCCAGGAGATCGACCGCTGGGTCTCGGCCAATGGCATCGCGAAGCTGCGCGCGCATCTCGACGGCGCCGGCCTGACCGCGCCGCTGCGCGAACAGGTGCGCGCGGGATCCGCGCAAGTCATCAGGCAGGTGGCTGCGGCCGCGAACCCCTGCCTCGCCGCCGTCAGCGTCACGCGCACCAACGACGCGCGCTTCGCGGACAAACTACCGCAGCTGCTCGCCGGGTCGACCGACGAACGCGCGCTCACCGGCACGATGGAACTGACCTTGCCGACGCCGAAAATTCCCGCCGCGGAGGCTAAACGCAACGCCTACGCCACCCGCGCCGCGGCTGCGACCGCCACCAGGCTCGCCGCGGACATCGAAGGATTCGGCTTCGACTCCTGCACGCGCGTCGGCTACGGCGGCATGGTCATGTTCGTGCCCTGCCCCGTGGTGTTGTTCAAGGACGGCGGCGCGCTCACGGACGTCGAAGGACTCAACCACCCGCGGGGCATCGCCGCCCACCGCGCCGCGAAGCCCGACCAGTGGACGCAGTGGCGCCGCGACGGCGAGCGCGTGCAGCTCCGCAAATCGCAGGGCTGGGACAACATCACGTACACGGCCGTGTACTCGACGCTCCCCGCGAGCTTCCGACTCGACGGCCGATATCACTCGATGAGCGGCGGCGGCAATACCGCCATGGGCGGCGGCCAGGCAGTGGCCGCCTGGTCTGACTACCTGTTCGGACCGGATGGCAGCGTGCAGCGCGGCGGCGGCGCCGCGGCAACCTCCACCGGCAATGGCGCCGACGTCACCGTGGGCAGCAACGCCGCCCATCGGCGCGGGCGTTACCGGATCGACGGATTGATCCTGGCCATCGACTACGAGGACGGCTCGCAGGAGCGCCGCGTGATCATCGCCGACCCCAAGGACCAGGGGCGCGGCACGATGTGGCTCGACGGCGAAGGTTACGTCTACCAGAAGTGATGCGGCTCACCGCACCAGCGCCCTGAGCATCGCGAGATCCGCGTGACGCGAAGCGATGTCCGCGCGATTCGCCGCCAGGCGCATGTCGCGCAGTATTTCCAGCGCGCGCATCAGTACGGGCAACGGCGGACCGCTGGCCGTGACGCTCGCGAGATGCGCCGCGGCCATGCCGGTCGCGGGCTTTTCGATGAAGCGCTTCACGAGGCTGTCGTGGTGCTGGGCGGCGATGCGGCCGTAGAGATCACAAAGCTCGAGATAGCCGCGCGCGTTGCGCTGGAACCATCCAGCGCCCGCGTGCTCGCGTGACAGCGCGAGCAACCCATCGAGGAAGCTCTCATGCCGCATGCATTCGCGCAGGCGCGCCTGGTCCTGAGGCGGCATGAACATCATCTTGTCGACGAGCAGCTGGGCGTAGTACGGGTCGTTCGCGCGGCACAGCCCCAACAAGAGGTCCAGCTCGTTGATGCCGGAGAAGTCGCCCGCATTGGCGCCGCGGTACTCCTGGCGGCCCACCATGTACGGCTTGTAGTAAGGCCGCACCGAATAGAAAAAGCGGTCGACGTCGAGCCGGCTGAAGAGCCGCTCGTTCGATTCGATCACGGCTTCGAGCGCATGCCGGGCAGCGGCGAACGGCACGTCGACCAGTGGGCTCGAGATGCCGAGCGGCACCACCTTGGTCAACGCGTCGGCCGCGAGTTGCAGCAGCATGATGCCGCGCGTGTTCTCGTCGATGAACAATATCTCGTCGGGCAGCGACGTGAAGCTCTTGCGTACACTCGCCTCGGCGAAGTTGAAGTGCGCGAGATGCGCCGTGGAGAACCTGGGCGCCATCCCCAGCGCCGCTCCCACATGCATGGCCAGCGACGACGCCTGCGGAAACGGCGACTTCTCCTCGCGCGCGGGGTTGGTGAGCTCGTGGCGTCGGAGCGCCGCGAGATACAGGCCGACATTGCCGAGCACACCGAAGGCCGTGGCGAAGCCGTCGCCGGTATCGCCTTCGGCCAGCAGCGCGACCACGTAATTATGGCCCTCGTCCCGCAGCCGGAATTTGAGCGGGTCGCCGACGCCCGTCACGTCCGCGCGGTCCTCCCGCGCGAAGTAGAGATTCTCGAGCTCGGTATTGATCTCGACGAAGGCACCGCGGATCCATTTGTCGAAGGCGTCGGAGTGGGTACTCATGCCGGCAGCCTGCCAAAACATGACATGCTTCGCCAATGGTCACGCGTGACGACCCGGACGGCTCGGGCTACTTCCTCTATCACTCCATCGGCATGTTTCCCGGCAAGGCGGAGCGAATCGCGGCATCGCTGGCCCGTGTGGCGACGCGCTGGGGTACGCCCGACGACGGGCAATGGCCGCATTCGCTGCAGATCCGTGCCGACTTCATCGAGCACTGGGGTCGGCTCATCCATGCGCCCGCGGGTACCCTCACCACGGCCGAGAACGTCACCACGGCACTTTGTTCGGTGGTGGGCGCGCTTCCCGACCGCGTGCTGCGCGGACGAAAGCTGCTGATCGCGGCCGACTGCTTCCCGAGCCTGCATTTCCTGCTGACGGGGCTCGCGGCTCGTCGCGGCTTCGAGCTGGTCACCGTGCCGGTGCGCGCCGGCGAACACTGGGTACGTGACGACGACTTCATCGCGCATTGGCGCGAGGACGTGGGCGTCGCGCTGCTGACGTGGGTCACCTCCACGGCCTCGCACCGCTGCAATCTCGCGAGGCTGGTGGAGCATGGCCGCGCGATGGGCTCGCTCGTCGGCGTGGATATCACGCAGGGCATCGGCATCCTTGCCTTCGATGTCGCGGACGTGAAGACCGACTTCGTGGTTTCGACCTCGCTCAAGTGGGTGTGCGGTGTCGCGGGCGCGGGGATCCTGCAAGTGAGCGAACCCTTGCTGCAGGAGTGCCGGCCCGAGCTTCGCGGCTGGTTCAGCCAGGAAGACATCTTCTCGTGGGCGCTGGATTCGTTCGCGTATGCGCGCGACGCGCGGCGGTTCGACCACGGCACGCCGTCGATCCTGGCTTGCGCGGCCTGTATCCCGGCACTCGAGTGGATGGCCGCGCAGGATCCCATTGCGTTGCTCGCGCACAACCGGCGGTTGCACGAGTTGTTGGTGGACGCGGGCGGGGCGCTCGGGCTCGAGCTCGCGAGCCCGCGCCGTTCCGACGAGCGCGGCGGCAGTCTCATGTTCAAACTCCCGGCCGGCCGCGATCCCGGGGAGGTCATCGATGCGCTGCGGACTCACGCGGTGTTCGCGGATTGCCGCGGAACGACGCTGCGCCTGTCACCGGGCAACGTGACCACCATCGATGGCGTGCACAGGCTGATGCGCGCACTGCGAGCAATCGTGGCCGCAGCCTGACCGCTCAGTCGTCGTGACCGGCCGCCGCGCAGTCGCCGCCGGTGTACTCGTAGCGCTTGCGAGCGAGTTGCGGATAGATCGCCAGTAGTTTGACCAGCACGGCGTTGGTCCAGCCGAAGCCGTCCTGCACCGGGTACTCGCCGCCCGCACCCTCGCCTGCGTCGCGCACGTTGTATTTCTCGACCAGCTTTCCAGTCTGGCAATACACGCGCGCGTTCTCCGCGACCCATCGTTCGGCGACGGTCGCCGCGAGCTCGTTCTCGCCGTACTTGCGCAGGCCGTCGATGGCGACCCACTGCAGGGGCGCCCAGCCATTGGGCTGGTCCCATTGCTGACCGGTGTCCACGAGCGTCGTGGCCAGCCCATGCGGCATCAACAGGGTTTCCCGCAAGGTGCGTGCCACGCGCTGCCCCTGGGGCTGGTCGGCGGCGCCTGCGAACAGTGGATAGGCGGTGGCGAGGGTGACCTGCGTGAGCCTGCGGCCGTTGCGCCAGTCATAGTCGACGAACGCGCCCCGCTCGGCGTCCCACAGCAGCTTGCCGATGGCGCGCTGCCGCGCCGCCGCCTGCGCGTGCATGTCGCGCTGGCAATCCGGACGCTTCGCAGCCTGGCAGGCGCGCGCGATGGTGGTCTCGAGTTGATAGAGCAGGCTGTTGAGATCCACGGGCACGATGTCCGTGGTACGGATGGTGTTCAGCGTCTTGCCGTCGGCGAACCAGCGGGAGCTGAAATCCCAACCGCTTTCGGCGGAGGCACGCAGGTCGCGATACACCTCCTCCTTCGGCCGCGTGCTGCCGCGCGCGGTCTCGATGTCTTCGACCCAGGCTTCGGGGCGCGGGGTCGCGCTGTCGTCCCAGTAGCGATTGAGCAGGCTTCCGTCCCTGAGATGCACCACGCGACGACGCGCCTCGCCCGCCGCGACGCCCGACGCACCTTCCATCCAGAAGTCGTGCTCGATCTGCAGCTGGGGGAGTCGTCGCACCAAGGCGAGCTCACCCTCGCTCTTGCTTCCCCGCTGAGATTGCAGCTCGACCATGGCAGCGAAGAACGGCGGCTGCGAGCGGCTCAGGTAGTAAGTGCGCGTGCCGTTCGGGATGTGGCCGTACTGGTCGAGCAGCCGCGAGAAATTCTCCACCATGTCGGCGACCAGGTCGTCGCGGCCGCTGGCCTGCAAGCCAACCATCGTGAAATAGGAGTCCCAGTAGTACATCTCGCGAAAGCGTCCGCCGGGCACCACGTAGCGCGTCGCGAGCACGAGTTGCGAGTCGGCGCCCGCCGAGTCGCTGGGCTCGCGCGACAGCGCCTCCCACAGCCGCGCGATGTGCGCGCGGATCTCCTCGCGCGGCGCGGTCTTGAATTCGTTCTGCGCCGCGCCGGGGATGATGAAATGCGCCGCAACGAACTTCTCCAGCGAGAAGGCGGCAACGTCCTTCTGCGCCTGGTAGTCGCGCATGATCTCTTCGGGAGAGCTACGCGCCACGGCATCGGCGAAGGTCTTGCTGTCGGGGAACAGCCGCGCCTTCTGCACGCGGTCGAACAGTTCGCCGTAGAGCTGCGCTGGCGGCAACGGCGTCGTGTCGCGTGCATGCAGCACCGCGCTCGATGCGAGTTGCAGTGCGACGAGAGTGGCGACGACGCGGAGCCGTGAATTCTTCATGTAGGCATCTTGGAGCAGCGCGAGGCATTTGCGCACGCGCATTCGCCTTGTGTAGCCAACGACTGACGAGACATTCAGCAGCGACGGCACATCCTTTTGAGAAATGCGGGAGGACACTCCGGCCAATCGCCACATCGGCCAACCCTTTTGTATTGAGGAGGCAACATGCCTTGCCATCGCAACGCACTACGTCTCGCGATTCTGGCCGCGCTCGCCGCGCCCGCCGTGGCGCTGGCCCAGGACGCGAATCCCGACGAGCAGGACAACGGGAACAGCGGTCTCGAAACCATCGTCGTCACCGGCGTCGCGTCGGCCGGCGGTGTGAAGAAGCTGGAGGCCAGCTACAACATCGTCACCGCCACCGACGAGGAGATCCGCCGCGCGAATCCGAAGAGCACGGCCGACCTGCTGAAGATCTCGCCGGGCATGTGGCCCGAATCGACGGGCGGCCAGACCGGCGCCAACATCGAGATCGCGGGATTCCCGGGCGGCGGCGACGCGCCCTATTTCACGACGCAGCTCATGGGCTCGCCGCTGTACGGCATGCCCACGCTCTCGTTCTTCGAGACCACGAGCATCTTCCGGCTGGATGACACGGTGCGGACCGCCGAGATCGTGCAGGGCGGTCCCTCGGTCGTATTCGCCGGCGGGCAGATGGGCGCGACGGCCAACTTCCTGCTGAGGACCGGCAGCGAAACACCGGAAGGCAGTCTCGGTCTCACCTATGGCGACGAAAACCTCATGCGCGTGGACGTCTTCGCCGGCTTCCCGGTCGGCGAGAACTGGTTAGGCAGCGTCGGCGGCTTCTGGCGCACGTCCGACGGCGTGCGCGACCCGGGGTTTGCGGCCGACGAAGGCGGCCAGCTCACGGCCACGCTCAAGCACGAAGCGGAGAGCGGGCAGTTGACCTTCTACGCGCGTTACCTCGACGACAAGAACCAGTTCATCACGCCCATTCCGATCATCCAGAATGGCACCGATGATTTCAGCGCCTATCCTGGCTTCGACCCGCTGACGTCGACCTATAACGGCAATGCCATCCGGCGCGTGCGCCTCGACGGCTATCCGGGCGGTGGCACGAACGCGGATCTCGCCAACGGCCGCGGCGCGCAGATGGTGTTCCTCGGCGCGGACTACGACCACGACTTCGGCAATGGCTGGTCGATGGTCGACAAGTTCCTCTACAACGCTGGCGACGCGGACACCAATGCGTTGTTCTCGGGCACGAATCCGGCTTCGCTCGACGACGAGCTCTACAATATCGAAAGCGGCCTTGGCGGCTTCGAACTGCCGGCGGGGTCCGCGACCGCCACGTTCGTCGGCGGTGGCGCCGTGGCGGCCGACCAGAGCGTGATCCACCAGGGCTGGTGGTTCATCCACAAGGAGCTGGAAAATCTCAACAACGACTTCCGCCTGAGCAAGGAGCTGTTCGAGGGCAACACGCTCACCGCGGGCCTGTACCTCGCGTATTACACGATGGACGACGAATGGGCGCTGGGCAACCAGATGTTCATGTCCAACGAACCGAATGCGCGGCCCATCACCGTGAGCTACGTGGATGGCGGGCAGACCTTCCAGCGCACCGACGAGCAAGGCTTTCTCGACAACGGCGTGTTCAACATCGCCCAGAAAGGCCATGCCTTCAACCGCGCGGTCTATCTATCGGACTCGTGGCGCATCGGCCAGTGGCTGCTGGATGCATCGTTGCGCTGGGAGAACCAGGACGCCACCAACCGGGTCTGCAACCGCACCGACACCGATCTCGACGGCGACCCGCTCACGCTCTACAACAATGCCGTCGGCGTCTGCAACGGCACCTTCGCCGTGACCGACTACGACGAGGACTTCACGTCCTGGACCGTCGGCGCCAACTACACATTCACTGATTCGAGCTCGGCATACGTACGCGTGAATCGCGGCGGACACTTCGCCGACTTCGACAATGGCATTCGCGGCAACACCACGGGCAACACGCCACCCATCCAGGTGATCCGCAACTACGAGGTGGGGTTCAAGTTCCAGAACGAGATGCTGTACGCGGACGTGAGCGCGTACTTCCGCGACTTCACCGGCCTGCTGTACACGCCGACCGATGCGAATGGCGTGCAGATTCCGGCGTTGCAGCTGCAGTACGGCTCGGAATCGAAGGGCATCAACTTCATCGGCGCGCTGACGCCCGGCGAGCATTTCCGCTTCCAGGTCGTCGCCAACTGGCTCGACGGTGAATACACGGATTACAACGCGTGCGTGCCATACAGCAACGTCGTCACCGGCCCGGGCTGCGCCCGCATCCAGGGACAGCAGCTGCAGCGGCAGCCGAAGCTGCGTTACATGCTCACGCCCAGCTACCGGTTCGGAGCGGGTGGCGCGGACGTCGAAGCCTTCGTGACCTACACGCACATCGGCGATCACACGCAGGACCAGTCAGGGCTGCAGCAGCTCGGCTCGTATTTCACCTGGGACTTCGGCGTCACCGCGGACCTCAACGATCATTGGCAACTCGCGCTGCGCGGCACGAACGTTTCGGACGAACTCGGCCTCACGGAGAGCAATTCGCGCATCTTCGGCGTCGCGGCGGGCACGGGCGGCGTGCTGTTGGCCCGCCCCATCGAAGGCAGCGAGATCAATTTTCAGGCCAAGTATCGCTGGTAGACGGGTAGCTAGCGGGGCCCGACGCCTGGCGGCGCAAGGCCGAGGTAGACGGTGCTCCAGAGCTGCGCGGCGTTCGACTCATCCGCGTCCGCGCCGGGCCTGCCGAAGGGCTCGGCGCGGTAGCGGCCCGCGGCGAACGACCAGGACCACAGCTCCGAGGTGCGCAGCGAACGCGTGCTCGCGATCGCGGCCCAAAGATCGCTGCGCGCGCGTTCGAGCTGGCTTCGCAAGCCCGCCCCGAGATCCGCGCGGCGCAGCTGCCGGTCGAGTCCAGCCGCCAGCAGGGCTTGCTGCCAGGACCAGACCACTGTGCCGTGATACGCGAAGCGCGTGAACTCGCGTCGCAGCGCGGGCTCCGCCAGCGCCGGGTTGGCTACGAGCAGGCCAGCCTCGGTGAGCAGCCCCGCGGGAAACGGGCGCAAGAGGGACGTGAGCGTCTGCGCCAGTTCCTCTGGCGGCGGCTCGGTGAGGAGCAGCCGGAAACCTTCGTCGGAATTCAAAATAGGCACGGGCCTTCCCGACTCGTCGAGTGACAGCGCATGGAAAGACAGCGGCGCGTCGCCGATTGTCGCGGCGACCGCGGCGCCGACGCCAATCTCACGCGAATACGCGGTGATCGCGGCACGTGCGCGATCGGCGGGGATGGTGGTGACGAACAGCCCGGGAGCCCGTTGCTCCCAAGTGGCCGCGGCATCCTTCGCATCCCTGAGAGCACGATGCTGCGTCTCATCGAGATAGTCATCGAGCACGCCGCTCGCCTGCAGGCGGGCCGCGGCTGCGAGCGCCGACGGTACCAGGGCCGCATTGATGTCGAAGGCATAGCGGCCCCGACCGAGGCCGTGCTCGCTGTCGCGCCAGTTGCCCGTCATGCGGCCGGGCTTGATACCCACCAGGTTGCCGAAGCGCGGATCCAGCGCGAAGGCGCGCGTGCGCTCCACCACCCAGGTGAGATTGCGAACGAGCAGCTCGCCACGGCGCCGCGTAGACACGCCGCGACTCGACAGGAAAGCCTTCGCACGCGTTCGGCCGCGCTCATCGAGCAGCCAGCGCGCGGCCAACGGCGCGAGCAGGAAGTCGTCATCGACCATGCCGTAGTCGAAAATGGGGGTGTCCGACTTGCCGCGCCCCTCCTTCGCATTGCGCAGGACGGCGAACTCGCCGATGTCTTCCTCATGCGCGACCTCGCCGTTCGGCGCTAGCCGGTCGAGCACGGACGAGATCGCGCTCTCCATCGCGGGCGGCTCGAGCACGGGTGCGAGCAGCAGCGCGGAGATGAGCGTATCGCGGCCGAAGTAGGTGTCGAAGCGCCACGAGCCGGCCAGGAATTTTTCCTGGTAGCTCAGGAAGGCCAACGCATCGCGCGCCCGCTGGTCGTCGCTGGCCCGGCCGGTGAGTTGGGACGGCAAAGGCGTGAGCGGCATCTCCCCCGTGAGTGCGCGGACGCGCAGCCGCATGGCACTCGCATCGGTTCGGATGCGCGCAGTATCCACCGCGCCGTTCATCGCCTCGACGCTGAGCCAGTAGCCGGCCTTGCCGTCGAGCCGATCCCGCGCCCACGTGATGGTGGGTCCGTTGATGCGCGGCTCCACGTGGACTTCCGGCGGCGCCTTGGCGAGCAGCTCGTAGTCGCGCAGCACGCGGATCGACGACAACACCGCGCCGCGGAATCGCAACTCTTGCGCCGACACCTCGACTTCGAACTCGATGCCCCGCAAGTCGCGGCGCTGCGTGTCGCGCATGGCGACCGGCCGCGGCGGGGAGACCAGAGTCCAGGTCAGAGCCGCATCCGCATGCGCGAACCACAGCCCCACCGCGCTGTTGCCGGCCGGGAAAGCCACGAGGATGCGCGGATCGCCGCCCGAACGCAGCAGCAGGTGCGCGGCGACCTGGCCTTCGCGCACGAAGCTGTTGATGTTCTGGCCCTCATCGATGCGGAACGCCAGGGCCGGCGGTCCGGGCGCCGCCGGCTGCACGGTCGCCGCGGATGCCGCCGCGCCTGCGCATGGGCACGCGCCACCGCAGCTGATGGAAAGTAACGTGGCGGCCCACGCTCCCCTGGCCAGTGCGCTCACTGCCGCGTGATCACCACGTTGTCGATGCCGGCTTCGATGAGGCTCTCGGGGCTGTTGTCGACGACCTCGAAGCGCAACACCACGCTCTGCCCTGCCCACGCGTTGAGGCTCGCCGTTCGCGTCGCCCAACTGCCTGGGGTGTTGCTGGCCCTGGCGCCGCGCGCCCACACGGTCTGGGCGACACCGTTGTCGCCCACCACGCGCACACTGAGGAAATCCGCCGAGGTCGCATTCGACAGATGCGCTAGATAGACCTGGAAGCTCAAACCGAGATTGCCCGTGGCAGGCAACGCGATGGGTGGCGACTGGATGGAAGTGAGTCCGCCATCCAGGTCGTTGGCGCTCGCGGACGCACCGCCGCTGAGGCCGGTGACCAGGCAGTTGGCAGAGAGATTTCCGCACGCGTCCTGCTGCAGCGACACGCCGCCGGAGCTCGTGGGCTGCGGATCGCCGCGCGCCCACAACCCGGAGGTGGCGTAGTTGCGCCCGCCCGTGAGCGTCCAGCCGCGCGCCTGCTCGAAGTCGTCCTTGAACACGACGTTGGTCGCGGCCAGCTGGAACAGTGCGGTGTACGTGCTATCCGCGCTCGGCGTGCTGATTTCGTGCACGGCTTCGCCACCGTCCGACCAGTTCGCGAACTCGTAGGGATTGCCGCCGGAATTCTGCGGCGTGACCACGCCGATGGTGCGGATCACTCCTTCGACACCCGTGAAGGTATACGGAGCCGTCACCGGGCTGCCGTCGAGCGTGAGCTGCGCGTTGGGCAGGTTGCTCTCGAGCCGGATCACGGACGTGAGCGGCCGCAGGTCCACGTACGAAGTCCGCGTGAGCCCATCGGAGTCGCGCACCGTGAGGAACAGCCGGTAATAGACGTTGGCCGACGTCTCGCCGCGATCGGCGATCGTGAAGCTCCCTGAAGTCACGCCGCTGGTCGCCGGCATGAACGGGTGCCAGTGCGCATCGTGATGGAAGTCCACGCGCCAGGTGAACGCGCTCGCAGGCAGTGTGCCGTCTTCGGCATCCGAACCGGTACCCGAGAAGTTGAAGGTCTGGCCTCCGCGGTAACGCGAGCTCGCGGGCGAGGTGATGGTGCCCACCGGCGCGGCGTTGGCCGGCACGGTCAGGGTGGCGGAGTTGCTGAGCGCGGAGCCCGCCGAATTGCTCACCAGTGCGCGGAACATCGCGCCGTTGTCCGCGGCGCTGGCGGTGAACGAGTAGGTAGGCGAGGTCGCGCCGGCGATGTTCGCGCCATTGCGCTGCCACTGGTACTGCAGCGGCGCGCTGCCCGACGCCGTGACCGAGAACGTCGCGACCTGGCCCGCCGCCACGGTGGTGCTGGCCGGTTGCGAGGATATGGTCGGCGCGGTTACCGCGGTGTAACGGACGCGGAACAACTCCCCGCCACTGCGCGCGAGATAGTAGAGGGAACCGTCCGGGTGCACCTGGATGTCGACCAGCGCGCTGATGCCGGTGGCGAAGCCGCTCGCTGCATCGTAGTTGGGCGGGCTCAGGAAACGGATGAAGCCGCCACAGTAATCGCCGAAGAAATACCGGCCGGCATAACCGGAGGGAAAGTTGCTGGTCGTGGGCCGGTAGAAGGCCGCGCCGATGATCGCGCAGGACGACCCGGCATTCTGATAGGTGTGAATCGGGTACGTGACGCCGGACACACCGGCCGGATTGTTGCCCTCGGTGCGCGGCCAGCCGAAATCCACGCCGGCGGCGACGCGGTTCACCTCCTCCCAGCTGTCCTGGCCCACGTCGTTCACATGGATACGGCCGTTGGTGCGGTCGATGGCGAAGCTGAACGGATTGCGCAATCCGCGCGCGTAGATGGCACGGTTGATGCCGGTGGTCTGCGAGAAGAACGGGTTGTCGGTCGGTATGGTGCCGTCTGCGTTGATCCGCAGCAGTTTGCCGAGCGGAGTAGTCAGGAGCGGCGAATTCGCGCTGTTGGCATTCTCGCCCACGGCGATGTAGAGCTTGCCGTCGGTGCCGAAATGCAGAGCGCCACCATTGTGATTGGTGGCCGAGCTCAGCTCCGGGAGGTTGAAGATCTGTACTTCGCTGCCGGCGGCCGCCACATCCGGGTTCGATGCGCTCGCCGTGAAGCGGCTGACCCGGTTGTGGATGGGCGCCCCCGACGTCGTGTAATACACGTAGAGATAGTTGTTGGTGGCAAAGTTCGGGTCGAACGCCACGCCGAGGAGTCCCCGCTCGCCCGAACCATTCACGCTCACCGTGAGGAAGGGTTGCGACAGCAGAGCGCCATTCTTGATCACCCGAAGCGCACCACCCTGCTGCGTGACGAATATGCGACCGTCGGGCGCCACCGCCATCGCGGTCGGACTCGACATTCCAGTGACAACGCGCGTCTCGGCGAAGCCGGACGGGAGGGTCGCGCCCCGCGCCGCGACGTTCAGGCATAGCAAGGACAACGTCGCCATGGTGGCGAGCCAGAATCGCGCGGGCATACGTACTCCCTGACGTAATTGGGTGTGCCCCGCGTATAGAACGCGGCCGTCAGGGCTTTCAATCGGTCACGCGGCGGGTCGTGTACCGGACTTCCTGTCCGCTGACGCGCCGACCCGCCGCATGGACTGCTGCAGTGAAGCAGCGCTCAGTAACCGCCTCCGCCACCACTGCCGCCGCTCGCGGCACCGATGGCGACGGCGCCCAGCACCACCGCACCGACGATCAACGCCGTCTTGCTCAAGTGCATTTCGCCCTTCTTCTGGACGTCGAGATGCGTCATGTCGGTGTAGTTGATGCGGTCATGGTCGCCCTGCAGCGCCTCGGCGTCCGCCGAAGTGACCTGGAACTTGTGCTTGGCGCCGTCACGCGTGGTGACGACGACGTTGTCGCCGGGGCTCACCGCCGGGCGCGCGACACCCTGCGCTGTGTGATTCAACGGCACGTTCTGCAGCTGCGCACAGCCCGTGACCAGGAAGATCGAAGCCACGCTCAGTGCCAGAGTGCGCTTCCAAATCGATGTGTTCATGTTCCCCTCGCTGCCCCGGGCGCGCGAAGGGATTTTCGGCGCGTTCCCGTGACGCTTAGTACGTAACGGGAACGCGCCAGCGGGTTCTGCCGGCAACGGCGTGGCCCGCCCCGGCCACATCAATTTTTGTTAGCCAGCTCGCGGGCCTCGTCGATGCGCTTGGCCGAGGTGGTCGCGCTGATATCGAGGCGGTAACGCAGGGCGCCGCCTCCTGGGGCAGTCTCGATGGCGCCGGGCTTGCCATCGGCCATCATGACCGCAGGCGCCGCGATCTCCTCGCCACCGTCGCGGATGGAGCACAGCACGAGGATCTGCCCGGCGGGCGGCACGGGGATGCCGCGCTTGCGGATGGCGCTCCAGTCGGTGGTGCGGGCGCCTTCGTCCGGTAGATAGGGTGTGCAGGCGTACTTGAGCGGTTGGGAACCCGCGTCGAGGATTTCCTCGCCGGAATGCACGAGGTAGCGCGTCGCAAGCACGTTCGCTTCGTTCGCCTGCGGATTGCTTATGGTCACCTTGAGATCCACGAGGATCGGCGGCCCCTGGTCGCGCGCGGCCGGTTGCCCGGCCCACGCGGTGTAGGCCGCAACGGTAGTCAGTCCAACGACGAGTGCGGCGCCGGCGAGCCGACGCAGGGATCCGGGTAGCGGAAGTTTGAGCATGAGAATCCTCTCCTTGAGCGGATGGCTGGACTGCCAGTGGCAACCCATCGGCGAACGCCATGCGGCTTCGCTCGCGAGCTGGGTCTTGAGCAATGCGTCGGCATAGGGGCGCCGCGCCCCGGAATGCCTCGCCAGCACGGCGGCATCGCAGGCCAGTTCCTGGTCCATGCGCAGCCAGGCCAGTGCGCGATACACGAGCGGATTGAACCAGAAGACGCAAAGCATCAGCGATGCCAGCAGGTTGACGGCGACATCCCCGCGGCGCGCATGCGCGCGTTCGTGGGCGAGCACGAGATCCTGCTCTTCGGTGGTGTATCGCGATTCGAAGTCTGCGGGCACCACTATGCGCGGACGCCAGACGCCGACCAGCATCGGCGCGGCAACGCCTTCGCCACGGAACAACCCGCGCGCGTCGCGGCTCAGCGTGCCCAGCGAGCGGTGGAATGCGCGCTGGCGCAGCGTCATCGTGAGGATCATGGCCGCGACGCCCGCGGCCCACAGCGCCAGCGCTGCCGGGATCCACGCCGCGCGATTCGCGCTCGATACGGTGACCGTGCCCGTGAGCAACGCCTGTATCTGCGCGGGCATCGTCACGGCGGGCGGCAGCAGCATGCGCGAAGGCGCGGGCAGCAGCACCGCGAGCATCACGACGGGCACCAGCAGCCACAACCATGCAGCCGCGCGCGCGCCTGCCATGCGCCGCAGCGGACGGCGCAACGCCCCGACGATGAGCAGTGCCAGGCTCGAAGAAAGCGTGGTCATCGCCAGCAGGCGCAGGACTTCAGCGGTCATCGTCCAGCTCCCTGATGATCCGCTTCAATTCTTCGATGTCGTCCTTCGCGAGCTTCTTCTGCTGACTGAAGTACGAGACCAGCGGCGCCACCCGCCCGCCGAACACCCGCTCGAGGAAACCGTGGCTCTCGCTCGCCAGCCAGGCTTCACGCGTGAGCACCGCCGAGTACACGTAGCGGCGATTGTCCTTCTTGGCGCTCAGCGCGCCCTTGTTGAGCAGGCGGTTGAGCAGCGTCTTCACCGTGGAGTCGCCCCATTTCGCGTGCCTGACCGCCGTGACGATGTCCTCGGTGGGCAAAGGACCGCGGTCCCAGATGGCCTGCATCACCAGCGATTCCGCTTCGCTGATCGTGATCTCGGGGACTTTCGATTTCCTGGTCGCCATGTACGCCCTCGATTACATCTGTAAACGCCACAGCAGTTTACACGTGTAAACGACGAACGCAAGACGCTGGCGTTCCTCTCAAAATCACATCCGTCGCGCGGTCAGCTGGCGGGCTTGTCCTTCGCCAGGTACTGGATCAGCACATTCATGTTCTTCAGGTACTCGGCCGTCGAAATGGCCGGCGTCTTCCCGTCGTTGTACGGCGAGGTATCGGTGTCGTCGCCCACGTGCGTGGTGCCGAAATCGCCAGGCACTTCGGCTTTCTTGCCGTCGCCGCTGTACGGGTGGCTGTTCTGCGGCAGCGGTGCCGGCCAGTAGCCCGCATCGTTCAGAGCCTTGATGGTGGACTGCGCCTGGGCCCCCACGTCCTTGCCGACCGGCGAGGCATAGCGATCGGCGAAGTAGCGCGGTAGTTCGACCGCGCCCGGCCCGGGCGTCAGCGGCGATTTCTTCGCGAGATCCTTCCGATCCGCCTTGAGCAATTGTTCATATCGCTTGCGCATACCGGCCACGTCCAGCTTGCGCGTCTGGCCATAGTGGCCAATGGGCCGCGCCGGGTCGTAGTCGAAGAAGTACTCGCCGTTGAATACGTTCGAGCCGCGGCGATGCACGTAGACGGGCTTGTTGGTGCCGAGCTCGATGTAGGTGGGATGCGTGCGGCCGCCGGCATCCGGTTTGGCGAGCTTCACCTTGTCGAGCCAGTCGAGCGCCTCGGGCACGCGCGCGAGATAGCGCGTGTCGCCGGTCCACTCGTAGAAGGTCATGAGGTGGTCGATGTTGGTCGCCGAAGTGTGGGTCGCCAGCGCCAGCGGCTCGTACGTGCGCGCCGCGGCGGGCTTGAGGTCGAGCGTGTATTGCAGGGCCCAGCCAGGGTTCGGCTGGCCCTGCTGCGCAAGCAGGAAGAAGTTCATCGCGCGATTGATGGGATCCAGCAGCCGCTGCTCGCCCAGCATCTCGTAGCAGAGCATCAGGAAGGAGATGTTCTCCCAGGACACGTCGTCGTTGAACGTGTAGTAAGACGAGTAGTCAGCCAGGCCCTTCTTCGAGAATTCCTGGCTGATCGGGAAACGTTGCGGCCACGCGCCCAGCGGATACTGGCTGGTCAGCACGAAATTGATGGCCTTGTCGACCGGCGCCTTGTAGCGCGAGTCGAGCTTCTCGAAGTACAGGCGCAGCAGGAAGATCGCCGCGTCCGTGGTCACCTGGTCGTCGAAAGTGGCGTTGCCGTAGTAGTGCTGGAACTCCTCGAGGCGCCACGCGTTCTTGCCGGTAGTGGCATACCAGTCGCGCAGGCTGCGATCACCCGCGAAGTCCACCACGTAGTTCCAGCCGCCGCTCGGATGCTGGCCCCAGATGAGCGCGCTCGCCACCGACTCGGCGGCCTTGTAGTAGTACTCGTCCGCAGTGGCGTGGTACGCGTCGAGGAACACGTGACCCATGCTCGAGGTGCCCGGCGGCTGCAGCCAGATCATGGTCTCGCGCGCTTCCATCTCTCCCCAGCGCCGTGACATGTCGGGCAGATAGGCCCAGAGATAGCCGCCGCGATACGACACCTTCTCCACCATGAACTGCGTGGCACGGTGCATCGTGGCTTCGATCTCCTTTCGGTCGAGGCCTGCCTGCGCCTGGGCTTCGGCGGGTGGTGCAAGCGTTCCGAGCGTCGCAAGCAGGCAAAGGGTCGCTGACCAGCCGGCGCGCACCGTGAAATTCCTCATGACCCCACCTCGTCGTAAAGAGAGCGCGAGTATTGGCGATTACGGACGGTCCGTCATCCAGATGAAGCGTTTTTCATTCTCGCCATGCGCGGGACAAGCGAATTTTTGTCCTGCGAGAACACTTGTCCCTGCAGCCTTGTCTGCATTCGCCCACGTCGCGACATGCGTGGGACAGGCATCCGGGACACGCGACGACGCGCGAGAAGTTAGACGCGGCCTCGCGGCGCGAGTACATTGCGGCCATGAAGAGACGAACACTGTTGACCGCAGGCGCCGGCACCATGCTGCTGGCAACGCAAACCCCACTCGTGCAGGCGAAGGCGAATTCCAGCCCGAAGTCCGACCCCAAGATCGACCGACAGACCGACGATGCATCGCGACGCCAGCAGTTGTACGACCTCATGGGCAAGCTGCCGCCGCGCGACCGCAAGGTGAACGCGAAGCTGGTCGCCACCGAGGACCGCGGCACCTATCTGCTCGACAAGCTCGTCCTCGATCTCAACGGCGAGGAAGCCGCGCCGGCATACTTCGCCAGGCCCAAGGGCAAGACCGGGAAGCTGCCGACCGTGCTCTTCAACCATTCGCATGGTGGCGGTTACCAGATCGGCAAGACGGAATTCATCGAGGGGCGCGAGTACCTGGGCAAGCCGGTCTATGCCGAGTTCCTGACGTCATTGGGTTACAACGCGCTGTGTTTCGATGCCTGGATCTTCGGCGAGCGCGCGCGGCCACAGGCCGAGCTCGAGTCGTTCAAGGACTTCATCTGGCACGGCCGCGTGCTCTGGGGAATGATGGTCTACGACGCGCTCAAGGCGGTGGACTACCTGGTCACCCGGCCCGACGTGGACGCGCAGCGTCTCGCCACGGTGGGCATGTCGATGGGTAGTTCGACGGCCCAATGGGCCGGCGCTCTCGACCCCCGGCTCAAGGTGGTGGTGGACATCTGCTGCCTCACCGACTGGCACACGCTGCTGGAGGTGGGAGGACTCAAGGGCCACGGCATCTACTACTACGTGCCCGACCTGCTCAATCACTTCACCACGGCGCAGATGAATGCGCTGATCGCGCCACGCGCGCACCTATCCCTGGCCGGCACCCAGGACAAGCTCACGCCGCTCAAGGGTCTCGACATCGTCGAAGCGGAGCTCGTGAAAACCTATACTGCGGCCGGCCACCCGGAGAACTGGCGGCTGTTGCGTTACGACGTGGGCCACCAGGAAACACCGGAAGGCCGCGAGGCCATCCGGCAATGGCTCATCACGAAACTCTGACGATCGTCAGTGATTCGCAGCCTGCAGTGATTCCTTGCGCACTTCTTCGAGCGTGCGCGAAGTGCGCGTGATGCCTTTCACCGAATAGCCCGCCTCGGTAATCGCCTTGGTGAGGTCGGCATCGCTGATGTCCGTGCCCTGCCTGGTGGTGACGACCACGAGCTTGTGCTCCAGGCTGACCATGACGCCGTCCGTGGCGGGGTTCTCGCGCAGGATCTTCTCGATGCCCTGCGCGCAGAAGCCGCAAACCAGCCCGTGCACCTTCATCTCGATGGTGGCGGCCGACGCGGCCCCGGCCGCGAGCACGCCCATCACCGCCAACAACAGTTTCTTGTACATGAGTGCCCCGTTTCAGAAATTGAACATGGCCAGCGCCTGGATCTTGCCTTCAGTGGTCGCCCCGGCCTCGAGCCAGGTGCGCTTCTTGAACAGACGCAGCAGGAAGGCGAGTTCGGACTTTTCATACACGCCGGAGTAGTTGCGCCCGGAGACGATCAGCCAGGTGGCGAGGCCGTCGGCGCTGTGCCGGTACGGCGAAAACCCGACCTGCAGCGTATCCGCGCGATGCCAGAAAAGCTTCGAGTCGAAGAAATCGGTCGAAAACGAGCTGTAGAACCGGTGCGTCTCGAAATCGATCTGGCCGCCGGCGTTGTAGGTGGACGCGTTGATCCCCGGCACCTTGCCGGTGGTCGGGTCGGGCGTACCGCCGTGATTGTGGCCGTCGGGGATGCCATCGATCAGCGTGTCGTAGGGCCCGATGTAGATGTTGCCCACGCCGCCCCAACCGAAGATGTTGGCCTGCGCGTTCTCCATGTTCCAGCGCTTGGCCAGGAGATTGAGGCGCGCGTAGGTGATGGAGTGGTTGGCGCTGATATCCGTGGTCAGCTCGGAATATCCGAGCCCGAACGAGAACCACTGCTCCGGCGCATAGAAGATCTGCGCCTCGGACATGGTGTCCTGGCGGTAGTCAACCATGACGTTGGTGCTGCGCGCGAAGCCGATGGGCCGCGCCGCCCAGCTCGCTTGTGTCATCAGCAGGGCCAGGCCGCACAACAAGATGTGGATGTGGAGTTTCAACCGATCGCCTCCCGGGGCCGACAAGACACCACACCGCGGCCTGCGCGCGCGTAGGTGGGTCGCCGTAGGTCGCGTCAGACGGCTCGGATACTTGTAGGCATCGCGGGAATCCGCAAGCTCGAGCTCATGAATGGGCCGAAGCGGCCTATCTGCGGGATCCGCGTTTCGAGAGGGTCCGGCGACGAGGTCTGGTATCGACACCGCCACCGGGCTCAAGTACCGCTAGCTACCTGCCAGGCCTGGCTTGGCGGCAAGGGCTTCCCCATCTTTCCGCGCATCAATTCACCGCGAGCTTCGCCGGCGCGGCCGGACTGCTCGACTGCACCACTCCGCCGACCGTCTGGTCGAGCGAGTGCAGCCAGATCTCGAGATTCGTGTAGCCGCTCGAAGTGACCGTGTTCGGATTTGCGGGCAGCGAGAGCGTGCGGCGGTTGACGGCGAGCGTCGGCCAGCCGCCGGCGTTCTTGGAGCAACGGGTGGTGCCGTCGGCCGCGACGCAGTTGATGATCTTGCCGGTGCGGTTCTTCACCTCGGTGACGATGCGCTTGTCGACGGAGTCGCGATCCGACGGGCGCGCGCCCGCGTTGGCCAGCACCTTGTTGTACACGCCGTTGTCGTATGTTTGCACCATGTTCAGGCCCGAGTTCCACACCGGGTAGGTATCCGTGTTGAGCAGGCCCGCGATGGTCGCGCCACCCGTCAGCGTGAGCAGTTCGCGCGGATAGTTCTCGCTGACGTTGCCCGACTGGAACACGCGACTGCCCTGGCCCAGCACCAGCGAACCCGTGCCGGTGTTGACGTAGATAGGTGAGGTCTCGCGCGAGTACGACGGGCCCTTGATGAACAGGTTCTTGAGCACGGTGCTCTTGGTGACGATGACGCCGTCGCTCTGCAGCTGTATGTCCATGTGGCCGCGGTCATAGATCAGGTTGTTCACGAACACGAGTTCCGCCGCGCGCGACAACGGGTTGCGCTCCACGGTATGCGCGAACAGATTGCCGGTCATGGTGACGCTGTTGGTGGGCAAAGAACGGATGATCACGCCGTAGCCGTGCGGGATGGTGCCCACGCCGTCGTAGTCGGGGTGCTTGGAGTCGTTCAGCGCCTCGCTGAACATGTTGTTCGACAGCGTGATGTTGTCGTGCCAACCCCAGACACTCAGCGTTTCGTCGACGGCCCAGCTGAACGTGCAGTGGTCGATCACGACGTTGCGCGCGGGCTTGGCCTCGGTGCCCTCGATCCTCATTGCATCACGGTTCTCGAACTTTGGTCCCGTAGGGTCGTCGCCGATGCGCACGCGCAAGTGCTGAATGAGGACGTTGGAAGCCACCACCTTGATCGCCGCGCCGCGCACCATGATTCCGGGGGAGGGAGCGGTCTGGCCCGCGATGGTCAGGTAGTCGTTGCGGATGATCAGTTCGGACGTGAGCTTGATGGTCCCCGAGATCTCGAACACGCATACGCGCGGCCCCGTGGCGTCGATACAGGCTTTCAAGGAGCCCGTACCGCTGGTGTTCAAGTTCGTCACCTTATAGACCGTGCCGCCGCGACCGGCGGGCGTATCCGTGCCGAAGCCGGCTGCGCCCGGAATGACGGGCAGGGCGTCGGCACGAGCAGCGACAACGAGAGCCCCGGCAAGCAGGGCGGAAGACAACAGTAGACGGCGCATTTGTAGGAAACCTCTGTCGGAGCTGACTGGCGTGACAGCGTTTTAGCGGCCACTTAAGAGGTGTCTCAATCGATGCGCGAGAAAACTGCGGGACTACTCCTACGTCTCCGTATTGCGACTTTTAAGCGATTTCAATGACTTGACTGCCCTTGGGGGCAAATAGCAGGTGTTGCAAATGTGACGCAGCCCCAAACCCGGTTGCGCCCTTTCAGCGTCAGGGCCGGCGCGATGCCCAGGTCCGTGCCGCCAGCTCGATTGATCGCTCGAGCTTCATATCGGCCGCGGAAGCACCTAGCTTGAACCCGTAATGGCCCGCGGCGATGCGCCACTCGTTGGTCTTCGCATCGAACACCGCGAGCAATCGCGGGTCCACTCGCAACGACAACCGCGACATCTCGCCGGGCTCGAGATGTACCTTGCTCCAGGTAGCTAGGCGCTTCGGCGCCTCCCATCCGCCGGCGGCGGGCGATGCATACACCTGCGGTACGTCGCGTCCCGCGCGGCCGCCGACGTTCTTCACGGCAAACTTCACGTTCACCCACTCGCCGTCGAGGCCCACTTCGAGTTCGCTGTACTCGAACTTCGAATAGGTGAGCCCGTGTCCGAACGGAAAAAGCGGCTCGAGTTTGCGCGAGTCGTACCACTTGTAGCCCACCGCGGCGCCTTCGGCATAGTGCACGTCGCCGTTGCCGCCTTTTTCCACCAGCTCGGCGCGCGCGAACTGCGACGCATCGCGAGGGAAGCTGACGGGCAATCTGCCGGAGGGATCCACCTTGCCGAACAGAAGGTTCGCGATCGCCTCGCCACCGCTGGTGCCGGGGTACCAGACTTCGAGCGCGGCCGGCACTTTCGCGATCCACGGCATGAACACGGCGCCTCCGGTCTCGAGGATGACCACGGTGCGCGGGTTCGCCCGGGCGACGGCCTCGACGAGCGCGTCCTGGCCATCGGCGAGCACCAGTGAGGCGTCTTCGGACTCGGTGGTCCACTGCGTGACGAACACCAGCGCCACATCGCTGCCCGCGGCGAGCTTGGCCGCGGCGCCGCGATCCGCACCCGTCGCGAATTGCACCTGCGTCTGCGGGCTGAGCGCCTGCAGTGCGCGCAGCGGTGACGACGGGTAGTACATCACCGGGCCTGGCCAGCCTGTGGGCTTGAGGCCCGGCACGGCGTTGCCGCCCACGGGATAGACCAGCGACGACCCGCCGCCGGCCAGCACGCCCTGGTCCGCGTGGCCGCCGATGACGGCAATGCGTTTGATGTCCGCCCTCAGCGGCAGCAGCCCACCGTCATTCTTGAGGAGTACCGCGCCTGCTTCCGCGCCTCGACGCGTCACCTCGGCATGCGCTTTCAGATCCGCCGACGACAGCTCCATTGGATGACTCTTCATCGGATGGTCGACCAGCCCCTTGGCGAACATCGTGCGTACGATGCGATGGGTCATCTCGGTGAGTCGCGACTCGGGAAGCTCGCCGCGTTGCACCGCGTCCAGCAGCGGCTTGCCGAAATAAGGTTTGTCGTCGAAAGGATTGCCGGATTGCTGGTCGAGACCCGCGAGCGCCGCCTTGGCCGTGGAATGCGTGGCTCCCCAGTCGGACATCACATAGCCCCGCCAGCCCCAGTCGCGGCGCAGGATGTCGCGCAACAGCGCGGTGTTTTCACACGCATGTTCACCCCAGACCTTGTTGTACGAGCACATGACCGACCCCGGGTCCGCGCGCTCTATCGCAATCTGGAAGGCCAGCAGGTCGGACATGCGCGCCTGAGCGGGGTCGATGATCACGTTGAGCGAATTTCGCTCGGTTTCCTGATCGTTGAGGGCGAAGTGCTTGGTGGTGGAGATGATGTGGTTGGACTCGATGCCCAGGATCTGCTCGGCCGTCATGATGCCGGCCAGCAGCGGATCTTCGCCGGCGTACTCGAAATTGCGGCCATTGCGTGGCTCGCGCACCAGGTTGACGCTCCCCGAGAGGATCACGTTGAATCCGGACGCCCGCGCCTCGGCGCCGATCATCGTGCCGCCGCGTCGCGCGACCTCCGGGTCCCAGCTCGCGGCCGTGGCGAGCCCCGATGGCAATGCGGTGCGCTCCCGCTTCTGCTTCGCCCCGCCCTGCGTCGCGACGCCCAGGCCCGCGTCCGTCTCCCACTGAGCCGGAATTCCGAGTCGCGGAATGCCGGGCACGTAGCCGCCGGAACCTTCGAGCGCATCCTGGGGCGGCTTGAAGTTCTTCCACGGCGCTTCGGTGGCGAAGTAGCCGAAGACCAGGGTCTGCTTTTCCTCGCGAGTCATCTCGGCAACGGCGAGCGCGGCGCGCTCGTCCGGTGATAGCGCCTGGTTCATCCAGCGCCGCGCCATTTCGTCGGCGTGGGCCACGGGGGCCATTGTCACGGCCAATGTCGCGATGAGAAATGCCTGGTGAAATGGACGCTGGTTCGACTTCTTCTTCATGGTGCCCTCCCCCGGTTAGCCAATCTTATCGCCACACAAGGGTTTCTGGCCGCTCGAACGGGGTCGCGTCCGCAGAATCCCCGGCATGGGGATGTACTCGACCATTGGGAAGATGCCGGCGCAGGACGGCGCCAGCCCGGGCACACAGCGCGAGAGCATGCTCGGCGAGTGGATAGGCGTGAGTCTCGAGCGCTTTCTCGACGTCACCGGCCAGCGACCGGGTCTGGGCGATGGCCAAGCGGGCGTGACCGTGCTCGCCACCGAACTGCAGCCGCGCCGGCCCGCGGTCACGATCGTCACTTGGCGCGTGTATGACGCGGTTTCCGACACGGGTGCGCGGAAAGTCCGATAGGCGCGGGCCGCATCCGCGCGGATGCTCGCTCGACACGTGGAAGGGACGAGCATGGCAGCGAAACAGAATCATGAACGCGGACGTGCGAGACCTGCGAAGCCCGACGATTCGCATCCCGCCGAGGGCGATACGGGCGGGAACCGGCGGTCGTCGCAACCCAGCACCGATGAACAGAGCGGGTCTACCGGGAGGCGCGTGGCGGATGACCAGCAGCCTGCCGGCCAGGATACCGGCCAGGATAACTACGGTCAGAACACCGCGGACAATGTCCCTGCGAAAGACAGCGGCCAGGCGAAGGGCAAGACCCCACAGCGGCCTTGATTGTTAGGTGGCGCGTCGGCGCACGCTGACACGTGAATGTCAAGACTGATCAGGGCACGGTGTGCGATGGTTTTCCCATGCAGTTGTCATTGCAACAGCTGAAGGAAGGTCTTCGCGACGGCTCGCTGGCGTTCTGCCTGCCCGTGGCGCACGCCGAGCTTTCGGCGGATTTCCTCGAGGATTTTTCCGACCGTATCCTCAAGCAGGACTGGCGCGAAGTTTCGATGCATGCGCACCTGACGCTGAACTGCCTGCTCGCCGATGACGATTCCGAGGTCGACCTGGTCGCGTCGATCGAAGAGAACTACGGCATCGACCTCAGCGGACTCGCCGAGCTCACGCTCTGGGAAGTGATGCGCCGGTGCGCGGGCGCCGCCATCAAGTCCTGACTGCCCTCCCCGTCGGGCCATGACGCTGCTCGCCTCCGTGGTCGCCACTTCCCGGCAGGTGGCCACCACTTCCGGACGTCTTGCCAAGATCCGTCTCATCGCCGATTGCCTGCGCACGCTGGACGCCCGCGAGCTCGAGCTCGGCGTGCTCTATCTATCGGGCGAGATACGGCAGGGCCGCATCGGCATCGGCCCGTCCGCGCTGTATGCCTGCGCGCGCACACCGGCCACTGCGCCCTCGCTGAACATCGCGGAAGTCGACAGCGCGCTCGACGAGCTCGCCATCATGCGCGGCGGCGGTTCTGGTGCGCGCCGCACCGCGGCCTTGCAATCGCTGTTCGGGCGGGCGACCCGTGAGGAGCAGGACTTCCTCGTCAGGCTGCTCACGGGCGAGCTGCGCCAGGGCGCGCTGGCAGGCGTGATGGTCGATGCCATCGCGGCCGTGATCCAGGTGCCGGTCACGGAAGTGCGCCGCGCGGCGATGTACGAGAGCAATCTCGGCGCCATTGCGCGCGCGGGGCTCGAGTCGGGCGTCGAGGGGTTGCAGCGATTCCAGCTGCTGGTGATGTCGCCGATCGTGCCCATGCTGGCGCAGACCGCGGAAGACCCGGCCGAAGCGCTGGAGATACTCACGGGCGACGTCGCCTTCGAATGGAAGATGGATGGCGCGCGCATCCAGGTGCACAAGCAGGGGGACGACGTGCGCATCTTCACGCGCAATCTCAACGACGTCACTGCCGCGATCCCGGAGATCGCCGACGCCGCACGCGCACTGCCGGCCGACCAGTTGGTGCTGGACGGCGAGGCCATCGCGTTCACCGCGTCCGGGCGCCCGCATGCTTTCCAGGTGACGATGCGCCGCTTCGGCCGCAAGCTCGACGTCGCGACCCTGCAGCAGGAATTGCCGATGCGCGCGTACTTCTTCGACTGCCTGCGTCGCGATGCCACCAGCCTTGCGGACCACACCGCGCGCGAGCGTTTCGAAGTGCTGTCCGCGGTAGTGCCGCCGGCGCAGTCGATTCCACGGCTGGTCACGCGCTCGGTCGACGAAGCCACTGCTTTCTTCGATGCCGCTCTCGCGGCCGGGCACGAAGGCGTGATGGCAAAGTCGCTGGACTCGCCCTACGAAGCCGGCAATCGCGGCGCGAGCTGGCTCAAGATCAAGAAGGTGCATACGCTCGATCTCGTGGTGCTCGCGGCGGAATGGGGCCACGGCCGGCGTCACGGCAAGCTTTCGAATCTGCACCTGGGCGCTTACGACGCGACGACACAGCGCTACGTCATGCTGGGCAAGACGTTCAAGGGTCTCACCGACGAGATGCTCGAGTGGCAGACGCGCGAGTTCCTCGCGCGCGAATCACACCACGACCTGGGCACCGTGTTCGTCCGGCCGGAGTTGGTCGTGGAAATCGCCTTCAGCGACCTGCAGTCGAGTCCCCGTTATCCCGGCGGCCTCGCCTTGCGGCTGGCGCGCGTGAAGCGCTATCGCCCCGACAAACGCGTCGAGGACGCCGACACGATGGAGACGGTGCGCAGGCTCTTCGCGGCGCAATCGGGCTGATCACAAACGCGGGTGGTTTGCCGTAGGATCGGCTGGTGAAAGCCACCTGGGTGATGATGTCGTTGCTCGCGGCGATCGGTGCCGCCGGAGCGCGTGATCGCGCCGGTGAGGTCGAGCTTACTTTCGTCGGCGACGTCATGGTGGCCGAGAAGCCCGGGGAGCTCATCCTCGGCGGAGCAGATCCTCTCGCCGGCATCGCGCAACTGCGCGATCGCAAGCGCCTGCGCATCGCCAATCTCGAGTGCGTGGTCGCGACCACGGGCACCGCCCAGGACAAACCGTTCACGTTTCGCGCCGATCCGCGCACCATCCCCTGGCTTGCCAGGTATTTCGACGGCGTGAGCGTCGCCAACAACCATTCCGGTGATTTCGGCAAGGATGCGCTCGCCGAACAGTTCCAGCTGCTCGAGGCCGCGAAGCTGCCGTACTTCGGCGGCGGCCGCGATCTCACCGCCGCGCACCGCCCGTGGATGGTCGAACGCGACGGCATCCGATTCGCGCTGCTGGGTTACGCGGAATTCAAGCCGCGATCGTTCGAGGCATCGGCGAGCCGCCCCGGCATCGCGTGGAGCGGCGAGGATGAGCAGGTACTGCGCGACATCCACGACGCGCGCGAAAAGAACCAAGCCGACATCGTCATCCCTTTCCTGCATTGGGGTTGGGAAGACGAAGGCTACGCGAGCGAGCGGCAGAAGACGTTCGCGCGGCGCATGATCGATGCTGGCGCGTCGATGGTGGTGGGCAGCCATCCGCACGTGACCCAGGGCGCCGAAAGTTATCGCGGCAAACCCATCATCTACAGCCTCGGCAATTTCGTCTTCAACGGCTTCGACACCGAGGCCACGCTGACGGGATGGATGGTCGATGTCCGCGTGGGCAAAGAAGGCGTGCGCAGCTGGCGGACGCGAGTCGTGAAGCTGAACGCCGACGGCGTACCGACAGCAGATCTGAATGCCGCGAGCCCCTGCGGCGATGCCGCGAGCGACGAGGTGCGTGCATGCTCCGGAAAATGATGCCGGCGCTCGTGTTCGCGCTGGGTGCGCCGGCATACGCCGATTCCGTCGCCTGCCACGTCATCTATGGCGGCGAGAATTTCACGGTGTCTGCGCAACCGACCGGCGATCCATATGCGGTGCGGGGCGAGAAGATAGGCCGATACTTCGAGGTCAAGGTGGCCTACGTCACGGAGCCGGCGCAGCTCGCGGCGCTATCCGTGTACGTGTACGCCACCTCCAGCGGCGAGTCGGTGTTGATCCACCAGGCCAAATATCCGGCGGCAGTGGGCAACCCGCCGGGCCCATGGGGCTTCACCGGGTTCAACTACGTGTACGAACCCAGCAAGAGCAGCGAACTGCAGTATTGGTGCGAGAAGCGCCCGGGCGCCTGAGCCCTTCCCTGAATCCTAGGCGGCGACCGGATCCGCGGAAGCGGTCGATGTCTCCTGCCAATCGCTTGCATGCCACCTTCGCGCGTGTTACATACTGAACCACATGGTTCACTATACGAATACGCGCCTCGATGCTTCGTTCGCCGCTCTCTCCGACGTCACGCGGCGCGGAGTCCTCGAGCAGCTCGGGCGAGCCGAGGCTTCGATCACCGACCTCGCCGACCGATTCAGC
>DATLDQ010000007.1:0-3438 GCA_035525785.1 Steroidobacteraceae bacterium
CTGCGACAGCTTCTTGTCGTCGGTGTACAGCTTGATGGCGCCTTCGGGCTCGTCGAACACCAGCGAGACCGAGGAGGAATTCACGATGGGCTTGAACATGCCGCGCAGGGCGGCGAACAGGTCCACCATCTCGAACCATTCCGGCGAGACCGTGATGCGTCCGGCTTCGACCTTGGCGAGGTCGAGCAGGTCGTTGACCATCTCCGTGAGCTCGCGCGCCGAGCCGCGGATGAATTCCACCTGCTTCTGCTGCTCTCCGGTCAGCGGGCCGTCGAGCCGCGACAGCAGGATGCCGGTGATGCTGGTCACGGAGTTCAGCGGCGCGCGGAATTCATGGCTCATGTACGAGAGGAACCGGCTCTTGAGCTCGTTGGCATCGCGCAGCTGCGCGGCCTTGTCGTCGAGCTCGGCATACAGCGCGACCACGCCCTTGTTGGTTTCCTCGATCTCATCGCGCAAGGCGACGATATCGGCTTCGCGCGCGGCGAGCTGCGAGACGATGTCGGTGCTCATGGGGGCACCACCACGATGGTGGCATCGTCACGCCCGCGGGAATGATCGCGGTAGATCACCGCCGCGACGATCGCGGGATGGCGGGCCAGCAGATCGGGGCGGCTCTTGAGGTCCCAGCGCGCCGAGAGGCCATCCGAATGCATCACGAGCACGGCGCCCGGGGCGAGCGTGTATTCGAACTGCTGGGTTCGCCTCTGACCGAGGCCGAGCGTGCCGTTGTGCGAGACCAGGCCTTGCGACGCAC
The DNA here is from genome assembly GCA_035525785.1 of Steroidobacteraceae bacterium. Classification (GTDB taxonomy): domain Bacteria; phylum Pseudomonadota; class Gammaproteobacteria; order Steroidobacterales; family Steroidobacteraceae; genus CADEED01. Next base: position 758 of record DATLDQ010000007.1, read on the forward strand.
CGGGGGCGACGAGGGCTCCCGAGATGTTCCCTACGCCAGCGTACGACACGCGTCCGTCGCGGATGAGCGCGCAGGCGGCGGCGCCACCGCGAGTCCGCGACATCGCCGCATTGGCGCGTGTCATCACTTCGAGCGGAGCCATGAAAGGTGAATCCGCGAAAACTTCCACGGCCGCTCGCGCGGCTTCGGCGGCGAAGGTGCCGTGGCCGAGGCCGTCCACCACCAGCACCGCCGAGCCTTCCGCACCGCGCTCCACGTGCCAGGCATCACCGCAATCGATCTCGCCGTCCATCGCGATGCAGATGGCGCCGAACCGGAACGCGTCGACATTGCCGAATCGGGCCAGCGCCACGGTGCCTTCGCCGGGCCGTGAGTAGATGTCGAACTGGTGGGCGAGGCGGCGCATCGCGCCGAGGCCCGTGCCGGGCGTGCCGCCGGTGGAATATCCATCGCGCATGCAGATTTCGACGTCGTGCATGCCGGGACCACGATCCACGGCCAGCAACTCGAGCATCGCGCCCTCGCCCGTACCGAGGAGCTGCAGCAGGAGCTCGCCGCCGCCTGCGTGCCGGATGCAATTGTTGCCGAGCTCGGTGGCGACGATGGCCACTTTGCCCGCGATCTCTTCGTTGAACTCGCAGCTCGCGAGCGCCTGCGCCGCGCGCCGCGCTTCGCCGACGTTCGAAGCATCGTCCATGACGAACCGCTGCTGCGCGGATACGGGCGGAGGTGCCACCGCTACTTCCATCGCGCAATGGTGACGCGCGTCCCGCCACCCACCTTGGTGTCGATGTCGAACTCGTTCACCAGGCGCTTGGCGCCGGTGAGACCCATGCCGAGACCATGGCCCGAGGTCCAGCCGTCGGTCATCGCGAGCGAGAGGTTCGGAATGCCGGGCCCTTCGTCCGCGAAAAGCAGTTTGAGGCCCACGCGCTCGGCGGTGCTCAGCTTCTCCCAGTGCATGGTGCCGCCGCGACCGTACGTGTATGCGTTGCGCGCGAGCTCGCTCGCGGCGGTGACCATCTTGGTCTGATCGACCAGCGAGAAGCCGAGCTCCTGCGAGAGCTTCCTGACCAGCTGTCGCGCCATCACGATGTCGTGCTCGCTCTTGAGTGGCGATTCGCCGCTAGTGGTCGACATCGCCGTTGCTCGCATGCAGTTTCCGACGCAGCTGCGCCATTCCCCGCTCGACATTGAGCGCCGTCGCCACGCCGGGCAACGACAGTCCCAGCTCCACCAGCGTGATTGCCACCGCGGGCTGCATGCCGACGAGCACTGTCTCCGCGCCGAGGATCTTCGCGATGCCGGAGATGTCGGAGACCATGCGCCCGATGAACGAATCCACCATCTCCATGGTGGAGATGTCGATGAGCACGCCCTGGCTCGCGTGCTTCTGGATGGCGTTCGAAAGCTCGTCCTGGAGTCTCAGGGCGAGCTGGTCGTGCATGTCCACCTGGATGGTGACGAGCAGGAACTCACCCATCCGCAGAATCGGGATCTTCTCCATGTGTGGCTCAGCCGAGCTTGTTGCCGGTGCGCTTCAGGGCCAGTGACAGCGCATCGGCGAGATTGGCCTTGGTCGTCACGCCCTGCAGGTCCACGCCCAGATGCACGATGGTCTGCGCAATCTGCGGACGAACTCCCGAGATGATGCACTCGGCGCCCATGAGGCGCAGCGCGGTGACCGTCTTCAGGAGGTGCTGCGCGACCAGCGTATCGACCGTGGGCACGCCCGTGATGTCGAGGATGACGATCTGCGCGCCGGTGTCCACCACCTTCTGCAGCAGGTTCTCCATGACCACCTGCGTGCGTGCGGAGTCGAGGGTGCCGATCATGGGCAGCGCCAGGATGCCTTCCCAGAGTTTGACCACCGGCGTCGACAGCTCGAGCATCTCGCGCTGCTGGCGGTTGATGACTTCCTCGCGCGATTTCTGGAATGTCTTGATGGTGTACATGCCCAGCGAATCGAGCAGCGAGGTCGCCAGCCACACTTCGTCCGCCAGCCGGTCGGCATCCTTCCCGGCTTCCGCGCGCAATCGCTCGAACAACGGCCGCTTGAACGAGAAGATGAAGGCGGCGGTTTCATCGGATGTGAAGCCCTGCATCGCACGCGACCGCGACACCCCTTCGAGGAAGTCACGAAGTTGTTTGAATTCGATGGCAGAGACGTCCGCGCCTTTCGTGTGCTCGGCGGCCGTGGTCAGCAACTGCATGAATTCGGCGGTCTGCTGCTCGAGCTCGACAGCCGAGATGCGACCCCTGCCGGTCGGCAGCGTACCGGCAAGATCCTTGGTCCACGCCGCCTGAATTTCCTTGCCGTTCTTCTTGAGTACGGACCAGATCATCGCGTCGGCCATGAGCCACCTTGCGTATTAATAAGAGTGGGGAAGCGGGGACCGGCCGCATCCTAGCAACCGGGGCATTGGGATTGCGTAGGATTTTGCCGACACACAAGCAGGCCGTCGCCCGTACCGCCGATGGAAGGTCGCGCATCGTCTAACTACCCGGGCCGCTTCCCGTCGTGGGAGGGCGGTACGCCACGAGTCGGTCGACAGGGCAATTGCGGAGGCACTCGAGCAGGCGAGGGCTTGCTGGCCCAAAAGCGACGGGGCAAAAGGCTCGGCCGATATCCACCCATCGCGTCCAAGTACTTGATGCGTAAAGGCTAATCTTTGTTCGCG
>DATLDQ010000023.1:0-2895 GCA_035525785.1 Steroidobacteraceae bacterium
GCCGCGTCGGTCGTGTTCAGGGCACGGGAGCGCTCGTCGTGCTGCTCGCGGCGCGCACATCGCGCCGCAGACCAGCGCCATACGCGGCAACTGACGGGATGGTGATGGGAAGCTGCCCGCTGATCGGCGCCTGGCCGAGTAACGCGCGCGCGGCAGCGCGCTGCATCAGTGGCGAGCCGCCCCAGGCGATGAGATAGCTCGAGATCGGCGGCAAATCCTGCGCGATGTACGGATTGCTGAACGTGGCGAGCACCACGCGCGTGCCAGACTTTTGCAGACCCGTGAGGAGATCAGCCATTCCTTCCGGCGCGCCAAGGCGCGAGGTCGACGAGCTCGCCCCGAAATAGGACGACACGACGACCAGGTCCGCTCCCTGCGCTCCGCGTAATGCATTCTCGACGAGCGCCGGCAGCAGGCGTGGCTGCGGCGTCGCGATGTACTGCGCGTTCTGCCCAGGCGCCGCCGCGGCGGCGGCGGTAGCGTCGAACACCTGCTCGGTGGTGAGCGAGATCGAGCGTAGCGCGGGAAACATCCGCGCCAGCTCGGCATTGAAGGTGACGCCAGCTCCGAGATCGGTTCGCGGTGCGATGGTGACGCTGACGACTCGCGAGGTGCGCGGCAGCCCGCCGAACGGCACGACGCCGAGGGAATCCTTCACCAGCGTGATGGCCCGTTCGGCGGCGAGACGCGCGCTCGCACCGTCGGTGCTGTCACCAACCACGGCGCGCATCGCCTGGATGTCGGTCAGACGCTGACGGGGGAGCCCCATCTCCTGCTTGGCGAGAAGGAGCTTGCGCACCGATTCGTCGATGCGGGCTTCGGTAAACACTCCGCGGCGCACTCCGTCGACGATGGCATCGATTGCCCCGGGGATGTCGGTCGGCATCAACAGCACGTCGTTCCCCGCAACGACGGCACGCTGGGTCACCTCCGACATCGTCATCTTGCCGAGCACGCCGTTCATGTCGAGCGCGTCGGTGATGATGAGACCGCGGAACCCGAGCCGGCCGCGCAGCAGGTCGGTCATGATGCGCGGATTGAGCGTGGCCGGAAGCGACGAGGTGTCGAGACCGGGCAACTGTCCATGAAAGGTCATGATCCCGCGCACGCCGGCCTGTACCGCGGCGCGGAAGGGCACGAGCTCGACGCTATCGAGTCGCGCAGCGGACGCATCGACCCGCGCGAGCTCGAGGTGCGAGTTCTGCTCGGTGTCGCCATGGCCGGGGAAGTGCTTGCCCGTGGCGAGCATCCCGTTCTCCTGGATGCCGCGTACGAACGCAGCACCGAGCCGCGCGACGAGCTGGGGATTCTCGCCGAACGACCGGAGGCTGATGACCGGGTTCTTCGGGTTGTTGTTGACGTCGAGCACCGGCGCGAACGCCATGTGGATGCCGAGTGCACGCCCCTCACGGGCGGTCGCGCGCCCCATCTGGTAGGCGAACGTCGTGTCCCGAGTCGCACCGATCCCCATCGCATAGGGGAAGTACGTGGCTCCACCGAGATCAATCGCGTTCGGCAGGAAGTAACCACCTCGGGCGCGGAAAGCAGCGCCCGTCTCGAGGTCTGCGCCCACGAGCAGGGGCAGCGCGCTGACTTGTTGAAGCGCGTTGAGCTTGCTGGCGATCTCGGTGGGCGAGCCGACGGAGATGATGATGCCACCGAGATGCTGCTCGCGAACGAGCCGCTCAACGCGTTGGTAGGTCGGATCGTCAGTGGCCGTGTAGTCGCCAAGCACCCAGGGCCAGACCATCTGTGCCGCCTTGTCGCGCAACGACAACGTGGCGAGCACGGAGTCGGCCCATGAGCCGCTGCGCGTTGAGCGCGCCGTACCGGAGGCGGCCGTAGTGGTGGAAGCACTAATGGGCGCGCTGTGGCTCGTGGTGGCGCACGCCGCGAGGGTGGCGACGGCGATGACCGCCATCGAGCGGGCGGCCCGCGCTACCATGCGATGGTGCCCTTCTTCGTCGTATCCACATCCTCTTCGTGCCCGCTCTTGAAGAGGAATGCTTCCATGTTCTTGGTGAGGAAGCTCCGCGCCTGCGGGTCCATGACGTTCAGTCCGTAATGGTTGATCAGCATGGTCTGCTGCTTCACCCAGAGTCCCCAGCACTCCTGGCAGAGGCTCTCGACGATGCGCGCGCCGATCGGGCCGGGAAAGGGCGGCCGCTCGAAACCGGCGCGCGTCTGGCCGCAGCGAACGCAGGTGACTGTGCTAGGCATGGGTCCTCATGGAAGGGCTGAATACCAAATGTATACCGGAAACTCAGTTATCGGTTCACGGTCGTCGGTTCACGTCAGCGAGCGGGAAAAGCAGAAAGGGCACACCGGCGTTTGCTGGTGTGCCCTCCGTTTACTGACCAACTGAGAAAGCGACGAACCGCGGCCGTCAGGCCGCCGCGTCCACCGCGTGCTCGGCGTGGCGCAGCGCGGCCGAGCCGTAGTTGCGCGCGTACTCGACCTTCGCCAGGCCGAACGCCTGGAGGGTGCGGATGTACGCCCAGCCAATGTCGAACTCGAACCACTTCGCCTTGAACTTGGCGCTCTTCGGGTCGGCGTGATGGTTGTTGTGGAGCTCCTCACCGCCGAGCCAGATCGCGATCGGCGAGATGTTCCGGCTCTCGTCCTTCACCTCGAAGTTACGATACCCGAGGGCGTGGCCGATGCCGTTGATCACGCCGGCCGCCCAGAGCGGGATCCAGATCATCTGGATGCCCCACACCGCGGGACCGACGAAGAAGCCGAACAGGTAGACGTCGATGGCGAGCATCACGAGGATGCCCGTCCAGTTGAGTGGCGTGAGGAGATGCCGCTCGATCCAGTCGTTCGGCGTGCCCTTGCCGTACTTCTCGAGCATGCCCGGCTGGCGGATGGCCTTGCGGTAGTAGAACGCGCCCT
>DATLDQ010000028.1:0-9891 GCA_035525785.1 Steroidobacteraceae bacterium
CCGATGATGAGCACCATGCCGAATGACAGCAGTCGCACGAGGATGAACGCGAGTACGCCGTTTCGCGCCGGCCGCGACTTCACGCCCCAGAACTGGTTGAGCGCGCTTTGCATCTGCGCGAAGACCGTGGTGGCACCGAAGATGAGTGCGCCGATGCCGAGCGCGGTGGGCAGGAAACCCGCTTCCTCGAGTCGCGAGCGGCGCACGGCTTCCTCGACGGCCGATGCGGCCTGAAGCCCGACGAGATCCGAAATGGCGGTGGAGATCTGCCCGCTCGCGGCGTCGTCACCGAACACGATGCCGACGATCGCGACGATGATGATCACGAGCGGAGCGAGCGAGAACAACGTGCAGAAGGCGAGCGCGCCCGCGTGCTCGAAGGCGTCGCGCTCGATCCAGCGCTGGGCGGCGGTCTTGAATATCTGGAGGAGCGTCGCGGTTACTCGGGCGGGAGTTCCCACACTACCTCGCGAATTCCGCCGGGCGAGGCGCGAATGCCTTCGCGAGATGTAGGACGGGTGCCAATGGCGTGCGGCGACCCGGGGGCGCGACTTTTATCTTGATCGAGTGCGTCGCCTACCTATCGGCTCAGCCTTCACCCGCACATGCCTCGCGGGAAGCTGCCGTCAGCGAATACTTCTCCGTGCCTACGCGTGTCTGGGTGCCGATCGGCGTCTTCACGTTTCCCGGGCCGGTGGCCGTGATGCTCACGGCAACGTCGCCGCTGTATTTCACCGTGTAAGTGCCTTTGCCCCATACCTCAAATCCGCTCATGGTGCCGGAGTAGCTATAGCGGCCGCCGCTTTCCGACTCCGGCTCGAACCTCACCGTGTTGCCGCCGCCCTCGACAAAAAACTGGGCAGCCAGATCGCAGGCGAGGCCGGTTCCGTGAAATTCATCCGCGCCTCCCTCGATGCGATACGCCGCCAGCTCCTTCGTATCGAACTCCAACGTGGCCTTGCCGACGCCGCGCTTGCTGCGCGCTTCGAATTCGACGGTGGCGGATTCGTCTTTCTTCGTCGGCGCGGCATAACCGTACTTCGCATCGGAAGGCACCTTGCCGCTCGCGGGCTGCAAGCTGGCGCCGCCGTTCAGCGTCGCAGTCACCGTGCCGCCCACGGATGCACCGTCGGATTTCGCGCGCGGCATGGCCTCGAGGTCGAAGGCGGTACTCGGACGAATTCCCTTGCGCTTGGCAGGGCTGCTGCTGACCTTGAGATCGATACAGCGACCGCTTTCCCACGGCGAGCCGCTCTGCGTCCCCGAGCCGCGCAGCATCGATTCGGCGACGATTGTTTGAAGGAAGTCCGTGGCCTCCACCAGCTTCAATGCCTGCTTGACCTCATCCATCTGGAAGATGCTGTAGCCGCTCTCGGCATTCTCCACGAAGATTTCCTTGCCGCCGCGCTCGTGGCCCGTGGTGACATCGAAGGTCTGGCTCTGGAAATTCTCGAAGCCGCCCATGCGGATGTGATTGCTGGAAGCGGCGCCATCGGCAGTGTCGATGAGGTGCGCATCGTCGTCGAGGTAGCGCTCATACTTGAACGTCGAGTGGACGAAGCCACCGCTGCCGGGCTTGCCGCTGACACTCATCTGCGAATCCACGTCGATCTCTACGGTGACCTTGCCGTCCGGGTCGGGACAGGCGGACATCTTCGATTTCATCTTCACTTTGCCGTTGATGCCGTTCGTGTTGACCTCGAACTCCATCGACTGCGACATCGAGCCGTCCGGGTCGAACTGAAACTCGGCAGAGCCGCTGTTGTTGCTGAACTTCAACCCGCCCTTCTGATTGAGCTCGGCAAGTTCCGCGTCGGACATGCTGCCCACCACCGCACTGGAAATGCCGCCGCTCATGATCCCCAGAAAACTGCCCATGCCCATGCCGATGAAGCCACTGCTCATGCCCTCACCCGTGAACGCCGCCGTCCGGATCATCTTTGGCGTTTCGATTTCGGCGATGCGCATGCGGCGTTCGTACTCTTCACCCAATGCCTTCAACGCGGCGATCGCCTTTTCTTCTCCTCCGAGTTCCTTCTCGATGCCCGTCGCTTTCATCAGCCGGTAGTGCAGCCAATAGTCGACGGCCGAGATCTTGCGCAAAGTGGGATCCGGGCCTTCGGCTTTGAAACGGCCGAGATCAGCCCGGGTCGGAATGAAATCAGCGTGCGGCCCGGCCGGCGCGCCAGAAGTTGGCTGCGGCACCGCGACCGGTGCAGGCGGCGCGGAGCGTTCGCAGGCAGCCAACATTGCGATCGCTGTCAATGCGGCCAGAAGAGGCCGGCCCGGAATTCCCGGCAGGTTGAAGCGCTTCTGCAATTTGCTTTCGTCGGGCACGAGCTGCGTCCTCTATCGACGGCTAAAGCCGCGTGAACTTCCAATTCACCGTGAGCGTGCCGCCCTCGGCGCCGTCGCCTTTCACAGGGATCGTCTGGGTGCCGGAACTGGTCACACCGCCAGGGATGCTCACCGTCATGCGCTGCATATCTCCGCCCAGTAACACCGGCGCGACCGACTGCTTCGTGCTCCCCGTTTCATCGGGGATGTTGGTCGTCACGGTCTGCGTGTAACTGAGTGGCGCCAGTGGCACCGGCAGCACGATCACCATGTCCTTGTTGACAGTATCGACTTCGAGCAGCGAAAAGCCGGCCCCCGACTTGGCCCCGGGTGGCGTGGGAATCGGTCCCCCGCCCTTGCGTACGTCACTGCGCTTGCACGTCTTGGCGGCGGTGCAGGTCATCTCGAACACTTGCCTGTGGTGCTCCTCGTCCACCTGATAAGTGCCGCTCTGCGAGGTGATCTGCCAGAGCTGAAAGCGCTTGGACTTCATCGTCTCATTGACGGCCGCGACATCCGCGCGGGCAGACTCGATGTCCGTCATCTGCATGTTGTTCCCATAGTCGGAAACGCCTTTTTCGATGCACGCTTCCTGTGCCTTGGTGATGTCGTTGCCGCTCTCCAGCGACACACCGCACTTTGCCGCCACCGCGTACATGTCCATCGCCATTGGTTCCATCTTCTTCGCGGCGTTCTTGGTGCGTGACTCCACTCCGGCCGTGTCGCCCGTGTGAAGAGTGCCGACCGCCGCCGGCGCATCGGCCGCGTACTGCGCCGTGATATCGACGACGCGCCGCACGCGCCACTTGGTGATCACATCCTTCGCCGGGGCGGTGTACCCGCCGGAACTGACGAACACATATTCGACCTTGAGTTGCCCCTTGGCGCCCTTCGGCGCGAGCAGCTCGGCGTGTGCCGAAGCCGCGAATGCCACCAACAACAATGCCATCGCGATTTTCATGGGAACTCCTTGAAGGGCACCGGTTCACCCGACTGCATACCCAACGCGCAGGAATCGGCGAAACCAGCTCACGAAATCTTCACCCGGGGGGCATTACTTAACGGGCATTGCGCGTATCTCATTGACGCGGCAGGGTTCATCGGCAAAATAGCTCCGTGGATCCGGATAACGACTCGACCAACAAACAAGATCCCGGAGAAGTCACCCGACTGCTGCAGCGCTGGGCCGACGGCGATGCCGAGGCGTTCGAAGCGCTGTGGCCGCTGGTCTACAAGGACGTGCGCCAGCTGGCGCGCCGCCAGATGGCCGACGAGCGCGGCGACCACACTCTGCAAGCCACCGCACTGGTGAATGAGGCCTTCATTCGTCTTGCGGGTCAGCGAGCCATCGAGTGGCAGAACCGCGAGCAGTTCTTGTCGCTGGCGTCGAAGATCATGCGCCGAGTGCTGGTCGACTACGCGCGGCAGCGCCGCGCGCTGCGGCGCGGCGCTAGCGCGAGGCGCCTGAGCCTGCACGACACGCAAGCGGCGCTCGAAGTGGATGAAGCGCAGGCGTTGGCCAGCTTCGACGACGAACGCGTCGATTTTCTCGCCATCGATTCCGCGCTCACGCGTCTCGAAGCGATCGATGCGCCGCAGAGCCACATCGTCGAGCTGCGCTATTTCGGCGGCCTCACGCTTGATGAAACCGCCAGCGTCGCCGGCATCTCTCTCGCCACCGTAAAACGCGAATGGGCCTTGGCCCGCGCCTGGCTTCGCCGCGAGCTCGCGACATCGTGACACCGGATCGTTGGTCGCGCATCAAGACGCTGTTTGCCGCCGCCAGCGAGCTCCCGGCGGACAGCCGCGCGGAATTCCTGGCGCGAGAAACGCACGACGATCCCAGTCTGCTCGCCGAGGTTCGGTCGCTGCTCGACGCGCACGATCAACCCGGCGAGTTTCTCGAGCCCGTGGCCCCCCAAGTGCGCGCCGAGGCGGTCGCCTCCCCGAGCGGGGCGAGCAGTCGCATCGGCGAGCGCATCGGCGCGTATCGCATCGTCGGCGTGCTGGGCACCGGCGGCATGGGCGATGTCTTCAAGGCAGTACGCGCTGACGACCAATACCACGCCGAAGTCGCGATCAAGTTCATGCGCGCCGACCTATCCGGTGGCCTGATCAAGCAGCGCTTCAAGACCGAACGGCAGATCCTCGCGGCGCTCGATCATCGCAACATCGCCCGGCTGCTCGACGGCGGCACCACCGGTGCCAATGTGCCGTACGTCGTGATGGAGCTGGTGAACGGCGAGCCCATCGACCGCTACTGCGACGCGCAGAACCTGGCGACGCGTGACCGCGTGTCGCTGTTCCTGCAGGTGTGCGCGGCGGTGAGCTACGCGCACCAGCACTTGATCGTGCATCGCGATCTCAAGCCCGGCAACATATTCGTGACCGTCGATGGGTCGGTGAAACTGCTCGACTTCGGTATCGCCAAACTACTGTCGACCGATCCGGCGACCGAGGGGACGGGCGACGAGACCCGGACACAGATGCGCGCGATGACGCTGGATTACGCAAGCCCGGAGCAGGTGAGTGGCGGCAGCGTGACCACGGTGAGCGATGTGTACGCGCTCGGCGTGGTGCTGTATCGCCTGCTGACCGGCCGAAGCCCGTACGCCGCCATGAGCACCGACGCGCAGCGCATCGCCGCGATCCTGAGCGAAACCACGCCCACGCGTCCGAGCCTCGTGCGTCCGCTCGATAGCGACCTCGACAACATCCTTTTGATGGCACTACGCAAGGAACCCCAGCGCCGTTACAGCAGCGTCGAGCAATTCGCGACCGATCTGCGCAATTATCTTTCCGGCCTACCCGTGCACGCGCGTGGCAATGCGTTCAGCTATCGCTTCGGCAAGTTCGTCCGGCGCCGCAAGATCGAAATTGCGGCGGCAACGGTCGTGCTCGCCTCGCTTGTCGCAGGACTCGGCATCGCCATTCATGAAGCGCGCGTGGCCGAGGTGCAGCGCATCACGGCGCAGCGGCACTTTGACAGCGTGCGCAAGCTCGCCAATCGCCTGTTCGTATTCCATGACGAGATCGCCAGGTTGCCGGGCTCCACCAAGGCACGCGAGATGCTGGTGACGACGTCGCTCGAATACCTGGACGCGCTGTACCAGGAATCCGGCACCGATCGCGAGTTGCAGGAGGAACTCGGCCTTGCCTATAAAAAGGTGGGCGACATCCAGGGCAGCGTCGAAGCCGCGAACGTGGGAGACACCGCCGGCTCCATGCGCAGTTACGCGAAGGCGGTCGCGCTGTTCGAGCCGTTGCATCAGCGCGATCCGAAGAACAGCCGCATCGGTACCAGTCTTGCCAAGACCTATTTTCAACAGGCGCGCCGGACCACCTTCATGACCGGACCGGCGGCCGCGCTGCCGATCGCGCGCAAGGCCACCGCGCTCGCCGAATCCCTGAACCCTGTGCTGACGGACGAATTTGAAAGAATGGCGCTGCTCGGCAATGCATATTCGATCGAGGCAGAGACGCTGGGTGCGCTTGGCCGCATGCCCGAGGCGCGCAATTCGCTCGATAAGATGGTCGTCGTGGGCGAGGAGTACTCGCGCGCGCATCCGAAGGATGAGCGCGGCCTGAGTGCGCTGAGTGCCGTTTACAACAACTCGGCGGTGATCGGCAGCCGTGGGCTCTCCTTGCGCGAAGCCTATACCCGCTCGGCCATCCTGTTGCAGAAGGCAGTGGCCGCCGACGAGGCGCTGATTGCCCTGAAGCCCGGCGACGCAAGCTACCAGTGGAGCCTGGCGCAAACGCGGCTCAACTTTGCCGATCTCTACTACAGCAACGGCGAGTACTCCCGGGCCATCGAGCAGAATCGCAAGGCGGGGGCGGTCATGGCCACGCGCGATCCCAATGATGTGCAGGCGCGGCTGATGGCCACCATGAACGACGTCGGGCTTGCCAAAGGACTGGCGAAGACCGGGGCATTCAATGAAGCGGAGATCCTGTTTGTTGGCGCCGCGAGCGCGCTGCGGGAAATCAGCGCACTTGGCGCGGACCTACAGGCTGACTACCAGCTCGCTGACGTCGATATTCGTCGCGGCGAGATGTACTTGGCACGTGGGCGGCGCGCGGAGGCGCGCGTCATGTTGGAGCGCGGTATGGCCAGCGCGAAGAAGGTGCAGCAAGCAATGCCCGCCGAGAACAACGTGCGGGTGCTGATCAGAGATGGCGCTGCAGCGCTGGATGCCGGAAACTTTCCAAGCCCTGAGTAAACTCCCGCCTCCAGGGTCGCAAATAGCAACCTTCAAGGCACCGCCGGAGAGTCAATGCTTTTGAGATCAGGACTGCTGCTCGCGATTCTCCTCGCCAGCTTCACCGCCGGGTGTGCCCATGTCGCCGAACCTCGCGACAAGACCGCCACCAAGGCGCCGAAGTTGAGCAAGGAGCGCCAGGTGCTCAGCGAGGGCTACAGCATGCTGTACCAGGATGCCCGGAAGCTCGACGCCTCCGACCTCGTGCTGCTCGTGAAGGCCGAATCCGGCGAGATGAAAAAGTTGGTGAACGCCGTCGCCGAGAGAGGCGATGAGTTGACGAAGGAGCTCGAGCGCATCGCGAAAGCCTACCCCGGCGTGCGCATCAATCTCGATCCGCTACCCGAGATGGAGAAGCGCAAACGCAAGGCGCTCGGCAAGTCGCGCGCGAAGGAATTCGCGCCGGTGGTCGGCAAGGGCGGCCGCGAATACGAGCGCACGGTGTTGCTGAGTTTCGCGAATGGCCTGAATCACGAGCGTCATTTGTGCAAGGTGATGGCCGAGGCGGAGCCGGACGCCAGCCTCAAGAAGTTCCTGCTCGACACGGAAACGAAATACGACGCGCTCTACGAAGCCGCCATGAAGCTGCTGGAGAAGGAATACTTCGTGGGCGGGTGACCGGCGCGCCTCGGCGTGATTGAGGAATCGCAACCACGAGAGGCGCTAGCTAGTCAGGGAACGACGGCGCGGATGTCATCGAAGTCGGCCGCGGTGCGGTATGTCACCAGGCCCACGCGCCCGCTCACCGGCTGCGGATCCGTGGCTTCGAGCACCAGCCGTCCGTTCACATAGGTACGCAGGCGCGAGCCCACGGCTTCGAGCCTCACGGTGTACCAGGTGTTGGGCGTCACGGTCAGCGTTGCCGCGCCGAGCTCCACGATGCTGCCGTTCACCAGCTTGCGCAGCGTCACGGTGTTGGACTTGCGAAGCGTGATGTAGACGTAGTTGTTCTGGTCGGTGTATCTGACCATGACACCGAACCACGGGCTGCCACCCGGATTGAATGCGCGCGGCCGCACACGCGCCTGCAACATCTGGTCGGTGTTGATGATCTGTTCCGGCCCCACCACCGCGCGTGCGACGTCCGCGGTCGATGCCTGATTGAAACGGACATCGCCGGGGCCTCCCGACTGCCACGACCATTGGCCGCTGCCCTGATAGCTCCAGGGCTCGGGCTGCAGCATCGGCGGGTTGTACACCAGCCCCTCGCTCGCAGCGTAGATAGTCTGCGTGAGGTGGGGGCTGAGGATCACGTTGTCGTAGTCCACGGATGCCTTGTACGAGAGCAGCGCCGCACGCCCGTGCGACAGCGCGTCATCCCAGGCCTCGAGCACGAGATTGCCATCGACGTACACGCGCTGCAGCGTACCCACGGACTCGAGCCGCAGCCGGTACGTGCGGTTGAGCGCGAACGGCAGGCTCGCGCTGTCGATGGTCGCGAACGCCCCGCCCTGCATGCGCTTGAGCTGGATGATGCCGGAGCTGCGCAGCGTCACGTAGTAGTAGTTCGACGCGTCGGTGCGGCGCGTGGCGAGCCCGACCCAGCGGTCGTTGCCGCTGACCGCGGTCGGCTTCACGTCCGCCTCGATCGACTGGTTGGTCCAGTCGTAGGCGTCGAGTACCGCGCCTGCTTCGCCGGCCGTGCTGGCCTGGCGGAACACGCGGGTGTCGCCGCTCTGCACCACCGAGAACTGGCTGCCGGGCAGCGCGGTCCAACCCGAGCCGTTGCCCGAGGCAAACGTATCCTGGAACAACGACGGCTGCGCGAAGCTCGTCGGCAGCTCGAAGTAGTAAGGCCCGTTCTCGCCGGCCACGAGCACGTTGCGGCCGCTCACAGAGATCGAACCGCTCAGGTCGTTGCCGTCCTTGGCGGCGAGGATCGCGACGTGATGGTAGAAGCCGTTCACGTCTTTCTCGAACACATTGACCACCGCCGCGCCGCGATCGGCGTTCCAGCGCGTCGCGAACACCCACGGGTCGGATCTGACCAGCATGTCGCCGCCGCCGAAGCTGCTGAAGAAGGCTTCAGGCTGGAAGTCCCCGGCGGTACGCAGACTGTCGGCGCGATACCACGCGTTCGGACCACTGCGGCGCCAGACACTGATGCCGAATCGCGAATAGTCGCCAGTGAACAGCGCGTCGTCGCGGATGGCGACGCCGCCGAAGGTGTGACCCGGCTCGGGCGTAAGGCGCGCATCCAGCGGCCAGGACGAGCCCATGCGCTGGAACACCTGAATCGCCGGCTCCGACAGCTGGTCTATGTTGTAGGGGCTCGACACGGCCGCCCAGTTCGGCGAGATCGCGACGTCGCCACCCACCGAGTTGTCATTGTCGCCGCTGTAGTCGCCGGCGAGAGTGGCGCGCGCCATCCAGTTGCCAGTGGCGGAATCCTTCTCATAGACAGTGCCGCCCCAGCTCCCGTCGCCGATGAATATGCGGCCCCCGTCGATTTCGACATCGCGGACGGGCTCGTGCCGTGCAACGGGCTGGCCGGGCGGAGGGCCAACCAACTTTGGCACCCAATCGCCATTCACGCGCTCGAGGATGTACATGGGCTCGAACGCCAGGGCCAGCAATCCGTTCTTCATCGCGATCGGGTTGTGGTTGGTGGCGTCGTCGTAGCTGTTGTCGTCGCTCTCGCCTATCTTGCGCACGAGTGTCCACGTCGTGCCGGAGCGGCGGTACAGCCAGGCGCTGGTGATGGTGATGTAGCTTTCGTTGTTCGGGTCGGGATAGGAGTAGTCGCTGAGCGCGACTGCTTCGTTGCCGTCGAGTGCTACGTCGCCCCAGAAGTAGTCGACGCCGGGCGGCGGTGAGATCTTCGATGATTCCTCGATGACGAGCGGATGCGCGTGTGCGAGACCGAGCACGCCGAGAGCGGCGATGCCGACGAGGAGGGTTCTCATGGTGGGATCCCGGAAGGGTTTGGAGGGCGTAGCTATTCCACCTTTGAAGGTGGCGCGCCATAGGCATTTGTCGTCGCAGGCGCGAGCGCGCCCGGCGCCGCTCAGTGCAGCGCGGAGTCCTACACGAACACCGGCGTAAATCCTCGGAGCCGCGCCAGGGGATCATCGAGCGGCGCCTCGGATGCCCGGTAGCAAGCGTCCGCTCGAGCTGATCACCGGGGAGGTGCCGGCCGGCCTGGCAAAAGACGCCCGTGTTCCGCGCCGCATCGCCTAGCTACATTTTCCGTGGCACATCAGTCCGATGACAAATCGCTTATTGCGTCATATCCGGTTGATGATCGACGCCTGGAAGGCAAGCTCGAACGAACCGGTGCGCCCGGGTCGTC
>DATLDQ010000047.1:0-9226 GCA_035525785.1 Steroidobacteraceae bacterium
GGTGTCAAACCGCCCTCGCCCCAGACATGCGGCCAGCCGTATTGTTTCGCGCGCACGATGCGATTGAGTTCCTCGGGCTGGTTGTCGTCGCCGAGGAAGTCGATGCCGTGGTCGAACCCCCAGAGCTCCCCGGTGCGCGGATGCCAGTCGAAGCCGATCGTGTTACGCAAGCCCCGGGCCCAGATCACGCGCGACTTGCCGTCCGGTGACACGCGCAGCAGCGAAGCATTCTCCGGGTTGGGCTCGTTGCAGGCGTTGCAGGTGGAACCCACGCTGATCCACAGCATGTCGTCCGGCCCCCAGGCAATCGTGCGGTTCGCGTGTTGCCCGGCATCCGGAAGATCTCCGGCCAGCAGCCGGAACGTGCCCAGCAGACCATCCGGCTGGATGTCGGCGACGAACAGTTCCTTCACCGTCACGAGATAGAACTGGCGCCCATGGATGGCGATGCCGTGGGCCCCGGGGCGATGGCCGGCCCAGATGGCGGGACCATCCGCGATGCCGTCGCGATTCGAGTCGCGCAGCAGCAGCACGTCACCCTCATCGCGGCGGCTCACATAGACGTCACCGTTCGGCGCCGATGCGAGGATGCGCGTGTTGCCGAGATCGCGTGCGAACACGGTGACGGCAAAGCCGGGCGCGACCCGCAGTTGCGCGAGATGCGCTGCATCCGCCGGAACCTTGCGCGGCTTCCAGACGTTGCTCACGGTCGTCACGTCCGTGCCGTCGCCCTGCTGCGCGAAAGTCGCCGCAGGTAACGACAACGCGGTCATGACCGCGGCCAGCCACCGCGCGCGGCAGGTGGTAGTTAGAGTCGGCATGCGCGTCCCCTCCGCGTGCTGGCGGTCAGCCATTCCGTCGATCAGGCCCCCGCGGCCGGAGCGGCGCCCATGGATTTGCCAGGCAGCTTCTCGGCCATCTGCTTGTGTTGCTTCAGCGTGGGCAGTGTCTTCTTCGCGAAGCCGGCAAGATCCGCATCCGAAGATTTCGATGCCGCTTCGAACAGCGCGATCGCCTTCGTGTGATCCATGTTCATGTGCTTCGAATACTCGCGGTCGAATTCGTTGCCGGATTTTGCGCTCAGCGCGTCGACCATCTGCTGGTGCTCCGCGTCGAGCTCTTTCGGCACGTCGATGCCCTTCGCCTTGGCAATGGAGCTCAGCTCTTCATTCGCTTTGCCGTGGTCGTCCACCATGCGTTGCGCGAAGCTGCGCACCGACTCGTCGGAAGACTTCGACAGTGCTGCTTTGCCGGCCTCGACCTCCATCATTCCATCCTGCGCCGCCTTCTTCACGAACGCGGCTGGCGCCGGAGCGGACTTGTCGGCATTGGCGGCAATCACGGCGCCGGAAGCACTGGCCAGGGCCAGGAACAACAAACTTTTCGAAACGTTCATATCGCCTCCTTTTCAATGGGGAGGCACATTGCGCTACTGCGTGTTTTTGCGGTGTCCGCGCAACGCAGCGGAGCTTGTCAGCCGATCACCGCGCGGCGCGCGGGAGCTCGTGATTGATACAGGTTAAGGCGCAAACATGCCGCGCCGGGTTTAATTCAACGCATGCTGACAGAACGAGGCCCCATGGCGAACCGGGGGCGACAATTTGCCCAGGAACCCGCGCCACAATTGCAGGCTGCCCTCACGCGCGCCTCGGCGACGTTGCGCATGATCCAGGCGGTGGCGAGGCCGGGCTACCCCGAGACTGCCGAGCTGCGCGAACTGCGGCGTCTCGACAAGCTGGCGCTCGACTCGCTGCGACAGGAAACGCGCGACCTGCTGACTGACCTGCGCGCGGAGTTGCGCCGGCGCGGTCATTTCTGACTACCGGCTGGTAGTTAGTTCAGGCGCGGCCACCGCGGCCATTCGCCTCGCGCCTCACCACGCTCACCAGTGCGCGGCGTTCGACGGGCTTCTGCAGGCAGGGGGTATCGCTCAGCGTCTGCGGCAAAATGGAGCTGTCGTAGCCCGTGGTGAAAACCGTCGGGACACCCTGCGCAAGAAGTTCCTGCGCGAGCTCGAACACCATCTGCCCCTTGAGATTGATGTCGAGCAGTACGCAGTCCGCCGCGGTCTCGGCGAGTGCGGCGCGCGCGTGCATCATGTCGGGCACCGGCCCCAGCACCTTGGCGCCGTTCTCGCGCAACACGCTGGCGCATTCATTGGCCACGAAGTAGTCATCGTCGACTACCAGAACGGTCAGCCCCGCGAGATGACCGTCCGGTGAACTTGGGGACTCCATGCGCATTCCTCGACTTGCTTGCCCCTCCGGCGGAGGGTGACCTGTGCAAGTGAGAAACTAACTGGAGCAATAACCCAGGTAAAGCGGCGTATGCATCTTGCACTGCACCCGTCGGGTCTCAGTCGCACCGCGGCAAGCGCACCGTGAACAGGCTGCCCCGGCCGGGGCCGTCGCTGTGCGCCGCAACCGAGCCGCCGTGCAATTGCACGATGTTCTTCACTACCGAGAGTCCTATTCCGAGACCCCGCTGGGGCGAGTAACGATGCTCGGCTCCCTGCCTGAAGAGGTCGAAGATGTCCGGAAGATCCTCGATCGCCATGCCCATGCCGTCGTCGCGCACGTCGACGCGTACCTCATCGTCGTCCTGCGAGAGCCGGATGGCGATGTGCCCGCCGGCGGGCGTGTACTTGTTGCTGTTCGTGAGTAGATTGGTGAACACTTGCGTGAGCCGCCGCGTATCGCCGCGCACGCAGAGTGGTTGGCCGTCCGATTCTATCTTCACTTCCTGCTGGCGCGAGTCGATCGCCGCCGCGCAGGCTTCCACGCTGGCGGAGATCACGTGATGCATGTCGACGCGCTCGTGTTCGGTGCGCACATTCGACGATCGAAGTCCGCCCACGTCCATGAGGTCCTCGAGCAACGAGGTGAGCTGCAGGAGCTGACGCTCCATCATCGCGAGCACTTGCTGCGACTTGGCGTCGTCGTGCGAACGTGCTTTCAATATGTGCATGCCGTTGACGATCGGCGCAAGCGGACCTCGCAACTCGTGCGCGATGGTCGCGCCGAAGCGCGCGAGCCGCGACTCCTCCGCGAGATTCTCGTCCTCGTCAGAAAGGTCACGCGCACGCGGCTTCACGCGCTCGCCAATTTTTCCGGCTTCGATCGAGAGCACGCTGACCTCCATTGTCTTGTTGCCCCGTGCCCGATCTTATAGGGGCGATGTTGAGCACTCATTAACGTGGGATATTGAGGCGATTAACCTGTGTTAATGCCGCGCCGCTCCCCAACCTCTACAAAGACGGACCCTGGTGCACCGCAGATGGACTCGAACGCAGAATTTCGGCGACACAGCCGGCGATTGTTCTCGGTGCTTCGTGCCATCGTGCGGCGCGGAGCCGACAGCGCTGGCGATGAGCGTGAATTCTCCGCGCGGCTCGAAGGCCGAATCGGCGCGCTGGGCCGCGTTCACGAGATGATCATGCGTTCGCCCAGGGAGGGCATCGATTTTGAAGAACTGGTGCATGGCGAACTGCTGGCGCAGGCAGTCCCCCCGGCGAGATTCCGCGTCGCAGGTCCTGACACGAGGATCAGCGCCGATGCGGCGATGCCCATGGCGCTGGCGCTGCACGAGCTTGCGGTGAATGCGGTCATCCACGGCGCATTCGCCAACGCACAGGGGTCGCTCGAACTCACCTGGGAGCACTGCGCACGCGACGGCCGCGAGTGGCTGCGCGTCGAATGGCAGGAGGCCACCACGCATGAACAACGCCATCCGCCGACAATGAAGGGCTTCGGACTGGAATTGATCGAACGGTCGCTGCCCTATGAACTCGACGCATGCACTCGCGTCGCATGGTCACCCGGCGGTACCCGGATCGGGATCGAGATCCCGGGCGGCCAACCGGCTTCCAACTGGCATCGCGACGAACGGATGCCGCCGCCATGATCAATGTGTCGGCTTGGGCCCGCAAACTCGGCAGCCTGGCCGTGCTCACGCACGAGGAACTGCAGTTGCTGGAGCAGCTCGGTTCGGCGTCGCGCCACTTCACCACCCATGACACCCTGGCGAAGGCGGGCGACCCGGCCGATCGCATGCTGGTGGTGCTCGACGGCCTGGCCTGCGAGTACAAGCTGCTCCCGGACGGGCGCCGGCAGATCCTGGCCTATCTATTCCCCGGCGACATGACCGACCCACGGCAGCTGCTCCTGACGCGGTGGGAACACTCGTTGTGCATCCTCTGGCCCGCGAGGATCGCGACCCTGATGCCTGACGCGGTGCAGCGTCTCGAGCGCCATCCCAACATCGTCCAGGCGCTCGGACGCTACGCGATCATGAAGCAGGCCATTGCCCGCGAGTGGCTGGTCAACGTCGGCAACCGCACGGCTTTCGAGCGCCTCAGCCACCTGCTCTGCGAAACCTATGCGCGGCTCAAGTCCGTGGGGCTCACTTCCGACCACGCCTTCGAGTTGCCCCTGACCCAGGCCGAGCTGGCCGACACGCTCGCCTTGTCGGCCGTGCACGTGAACCGCACGCTGATGGAGCTTCGCCGATTGAAGATGGTGACTTTCCAGAACCGTCATGCGGCGATCCACGACCTCGACGGCCTGAGGTCGGCCGCAGGCTTCGACCCCACCTACCTGCAGCTGCCGGCCGAAGCCCACACGTACTGACTCGCCCTCACGGGTATGCTCCCGCGCTCATGAACGATTTTCGCGTCACCGCTGTTCACGAGGCCGCGCATGCGGTGGCCGCGATTCGCGCCGGGCTCGTTTTCAAGCACGTCACCGCCATTCCCGACGAATTCGAGGAAACCGAGGGCGCACTCCACTGGAGCGACCTGCAGGCCTCGGGCGGCATGGAGATGTCGCCCGAGCTGCTCGCCGTGGTTCTGCTCGCCGGACCCTGCGCCGAAGCGCGCCTCACGAATCGCGAGGTCGACGAGGTGTTCTCGGATGAGGAAGCCACCGATGACCGCGACGCCATTGCCAGCCTGATGCTGAGCGCCGATGCGTTCGTGAATGCCAGCATGGAGGCGCTGGCGCTGGTCGAGCGCGACTGGCCGCTCATCGAGCAGATCGCCGACGAGCTGCTCGAAGTGGACGAGCTCGGCTACGACGAAGTCGAGGCCCTGGTGGTCACGCACAATCACTGAACGGCCAAATCTGCTTTCGAGGCGGCACGGGACTTGGCTCGACTGTCCCAGTGCGCAGTCCGCACTTCCCCGCGCCACAGCATGAGCTTAGGCTGCACGAGTGGCCGACGATCTAACAAAAGCGGCAAGGGCATCCCAGAGCTGGCGCTATTACGTAATCGCCTTCGTGCTCGTGGCCCTGACGCTGATGATTCGCATTGGCATCAAGCCCTGGGACGACGGACAGGCGCTGTTGATCATTTTCGTCTTCCCCATCGTCATCAGCGCATATCTGGGTGGCCTCGGGCCGGGCCTCCTGGCCACGGTTCTCGGCGGTATCGCCGCGGACTGGTTCGTGCTCGTGCCCATCGGCAGCTTTGGATTCTCGTCTCCACCGGTCTTCGCGCAATGGCTGATGTTCCAGCTGGTGGGCGTGCTGATCAGCGTGTTGCTGGGCGAGGTCATCCGTTTGCGCGCGACCGCCCGCGGCGAATTCGTCGCCACGCGCAGGGCGACCACCGAACAGAAGGTGCGCCTGGGCTTCGCGGTTGCCATCCTGTTCTTGGGCACCATCGGCATCGTCTCGTATCTGTCGGTGGTGCGCCTCAACGACAACTCGCAGCTGGTCATGCGCTCGCACCTGGTCATGGCCAACATCGATGCGCTCGTGGCCACCACCTGGGAGACCGAGTCCGCGCAGCGCGCCTACCTGCTCACGGGTGAAGAACCTTTTGCCGCCGAGTACACGCGCGCCGTGGGCCGCGTTGACGGGCTCGTGCAACAGCTGCGCGACTCCGTCAGCACCGAGCCCGAACAGGTGGCGCACGTCGAAGCGCTGGCCGACGCGGTGCGCGCGCGCCTCGCGCACAGTGCCGACCTGCTCGAGCTGCGCCGCAACCAGGGCATGGACGCAGTGCGCGCGCGGCTCGGGGCCACGCCAAGCCGTCCCGGCGCGTCTCTGCAGAACCGCGTGCGCAACATCGCGCGCGAGCTCAAGACCGACCAGATCCGCCTGTTGAACGCGCGCGAAGACACGGCCCGACGCAGCGCGCAGATGACCCAGGGCGTGATCGTTGGCGGCAGCGCGCTGGCGCTGGTGTTCGTGGGTCTCGCGCTGTTCGCCATCCGCCGCGATTTCGCCGGCCGCGAGCGCGCCGAGACCGAGCTCACCGAATTCTTCGAGCTGTCGACGGACATCCTGTGCATCGCGGGCGGCGACGGATACTTCAAGCGCATCAGCCCGGCGGTGACGGACATCCTCGGTTATTCCGTCGACGAGATACTCAAGCTCAACTACATGGAGTTGCTGCATCCGGACGACCGCGCGCGCGCCACCGAGGCCGTGCGCCAGCAGCTCGAAGAGAACCGCAAGTTCATCACCTACGTCGGCCGCTCGCGGCACAAGGACGGCAGCTACCGCATGCTGTCGTGGCAGTCGACGCCGCGCGGCGATCTGCTGTATGCCAACGCACGCGACGTCACCAATGAGGCGCGCGCCGCCGAGGAGCTGCGCCAAGCCAAGGAGCAGCTCGAACAGCGCGTCGACGAACGCACGCGGGCACTGGCGGAGGCCAACGAGACACTGCACAAGAGCGAGCGCCGGTTTCGCGCGCTCATCGAGAACGGCGCCGACAGCATCGCGTTGATCGACGGCAACAACAACATTTTGTATCTGTCGCCCGCGGTGAGCCAGGTGGAAGGCTACGCGCCCGAGGAACTCATCGGGCACAACGGTCTCGAGCACACGCACCCCGACGATCTGCCCGTCATCGGCAAGGCGGTCGAACAACTCCTGGCGTCTCCCGGCAAGCCCATTCCCGTGATCTGGCGGCGGCGACACAAGGATGGACGCTGGATCTGGCTCGAGGGCGTGGCCACCAACCTGCTCGATGATCCGTCGGTGCGCGCCATCGTCACCAACTACCGGGACATCACCGAGCGGCTCGCACACGAAGCCCGGCTCAGTGAACAGCTGCAGCGCCTCGCGCTGCTGGCGCGAATCACGCGCGCCATCGGCGAGCGGCAGGATCTCACCAGCATCTTCCAGGTGATGGCCGCGCGGCTCGAGGAAGAGCTGCCGGTCGACTTCTGCTGCATATTCCTCTACGACAACACGGACAACCGACTCTCCGTGACCTGCGTGAGCGCGCGCAGCCTCGAGGCCGCCGAGCGGCTCGGGCTATACCGGAATACGGTGGTGCCCATCGACGAGAACGGATTGTCGCGCTGCATACACGGGCACCTCGTCTACGAGCCCGACATCGCGGCCGTGGATTTCCCGTTCCCGCGGCGTCTCGCGAGCGTCGGTCTCGGCGCCATGGTGATTGCCCCGCTGCTGGTGGAGAGCCAGGTGTTCGGCGTGCTCGTGTGCGCGCGCAAGGCGGCGCAGAGTTTCACGAGCGGTGACTGCGAATTCCTGCGCCAGGCCAGCGAGCATACGGCGCTCGCCGCGCACCAGGCGCAGCTCTACACGGCCCTGCAACAGGCCTACGACGATCTTCGCCAGACCCAGCAACAGGTGATGCAGCAGGAGCGCCTGCGCGCGCTCGGCCAGATGGCGAGCGGCATCGCGCACGACATCAACAACGCCATTTCGCCCGTCGCGCTGTACACCGAGGCGCTGCTCGAGCGCGAGCACGACCTCACCGACAAGGGACGCAAGCAGCTCGAGATAATCCAGCGCGCCGTCGACGACGTGGCGCAGACCGTCGCGCGCATGGGCGAGTTCTACCGCGCGCGCGAGCCGCAGTCGTCGCTCGTGCCGGTGGACATCAACAAGCTCGTGCGCCAGGTGCTGGATCTCACGCGCGCGCGCTGGAGCGACATGGTCCAGCGGCGTGGCTCGGCGATCGACGTCCATCTCGAACTCGCCGACAACCTGCCGCCCATCGCGGTAGCCGAGAGTCAGGTGCGCGATGCGCTGGTGAACCTCGTGTTCAACGCCGTGGACGCCATGCCGCAGGGCGGCCCGCTCACCTTGCGCACGCGGATCGCCGACGGGTCGGGCCGGCACATCGTGCAGCTCGAGGTCGTCGACGCCGGCATCGGCATGGACGAGGACACGCGGCGGCGCTGCCTCGAACCTTTCTTCACCACCAAGGGCACGCGAGGCACCGGCCTTGGCCTCGCCATGGTGTACGGCGTCGCGCAGCGTCACAACGCCAACCTGGAAATAGAGAGCGAGCCCGGCAAGGGCACGCTGGTGCGCATGAGCTTCGCGGCCGCGCCCGAACCCGTTCCGGTCGCCCCCGGCACGCAACGCGCCCCGGTTGGCCCGATGCGCATCCTGCTCATCGACGACGATCCGCTACTGCTCAAATCATTGCGCGACACGCTCGAGAGCGAGGGTCACGACATCACCGCCGTGAACGGCGGCCAGGCCGGCATCAACACCTTCGTGGAATCACACGCGCTGGGGGCGCCGTTCCCGCTCGTGATCACGGATCTCGGCATGCCGCACGTGGATGGCCGCAAGGTCGCAGCGACCGTCAAGGCAAGCGTGCCGCAGACGGTTGTGATCATGCTGACGGGATGGGGACGGCGCTTGGTCGCCGAGGGCGATGTGCCACCGGGGGTGGACCAGGTTTTGTCGAAGCCGCCGAAGCTGATTGAATTGCGGGCGGCTATTTCGACTCACTTCGGGAAGTAGCTAGTGCGTCGCACGAAGAGGCGCGACGATCGCCCTCGCGCCTGAATGTGTTCGCTTTTCGCCGGGCCATTCGGGTTGTTGTAGTGCCAGATTCGGGCCGCCGCCATGCGGTGCGCGGAAGACACCTGTGCAGTGGCCGGCAGAAAGCTGGCCTAGGCTCCGATTGAGTCGGAGAGCGGCTTCGTGCCTTGCGAATGGGGTGCCCCGGCCCGCTCGCACATTCAGGCGCGAGTGCACTCGTCGCGCCCCGCGTTCGACACCATCGTTACCCGAGCCGGGCCACTCACGAACGCGTGTGGTACGGAAAAAGGAGGGTAATAGATAGGGCCAGGTTGCCATCACGGTGGCGGATGGTCGAGCGACTCTTTTCTTCTCACACCGAGCTAACGAGCGGTAACACCCGCGATTACGTGGCGTACCGGTGCCTGCGCGGCCGGTGTGTGCGCAATGTCGAGTGAGCGGGCCGGGGTACCCAATCCGCAAGGCAC
>DATLDQ010000083.1:0-22655 GCA_035525785.1 Steroidobacteraceae bacterium
GCGCTGCTGCTCGAGCCCAACAACCCGAAGGCGCTCCTCTATGGCGCGTTTGCGGCGATGAGCCATGGGGAGTCGGCGACGGCGCGCGAGCGATTCGCCCGCTTGCTGGCCATCAATCCGCCACCGCAGATCCGCGAGATCATCGAGAAGCAGCTGGAGGCGCTGAGTGCACCGGCCGCGCAGGAAGGCGAAGTGCCCGCGGGCGATGTGCGCGTGCAGGTGCGGGTGACGGTGTCACCGTCGCTGCGCTATCAGCTCACCGCGCAGTCCGCGTTGTTCGTCGCCGCGCGTGATCCGAATCAGCCCGGCCCGCCGTTCGCGGCCAAGCGGCTGCCCGTGGATTTCCCGACCGAAGTGACGCTGACACCGGCCGACGCGATGATGCCGTCCCGGCGCATCGCTGCCGGCCAGACCCTGGACGTGGTCGCACGCATCTCGCTGGCCGGACAACCGCAGAGCGCCAGCGGCGATCCCTTCGGTCAGGTCAGCTATCACGTTGGCAAGGACGGCAAGCTCGACATCGTCATCGACAAGCTGGCGCCGTAGGCTTCGCAAATGCACGCCCGGCATCTGCTCGAGTTCGCGCGCCCGCCGGTAACCTGGTCGATGTATCCCAGGATCATGGTGTCGCGAAAGCCGGTGCTGGTGCCCGAGGGCGGCGCCGTGCCGCGCATCGAGGCGCGTCTCGCTGGCGTCATCGTCGATCGCAAGCGACTGGTCGCGTATTCGAAGATCTGCGGCACCGCCGCTGGAGCCGCGCTGCCGATCGCCTATCCACACATCCTCGCGTTCCCGCTGCATCTGGCCATGCTGGGCGCGGAAGCGTTTCCGGTGAAGCTGTTCGGCCTCGTGCACGTGAAGAACCGCATCGCGATGCGCGCGCCCATTCCCGCGGACGAACCCGCGGAAATCCGCGCGTGGATCGAAGGCCATCGTGATTCCGAACGTGGCCAGGAATTCGACCTTCATACCGCGTATCTCGTGGGCGGTGAGCGGCTCTGGGAAGAAACCTGCACCTTCCTCGCTCGCAGGCGCGCGCCCGCTGGCGGCAACGCGAGGACTACGCAATCGCACCCGGGCGAGGGGCCGGATGCCTCGAACATCCAGACCAGCAGCTTTCGCGCTCCCACCGGGTTGGGCCGCCGCTACGGGTTCATCTCGGGTGACGTGAATCCCATCCACATGAGCAACCTGACCGCCAAGGCGTTTGGTTTTCCGCGCGCGATCGCGCATGGCATGTGGTCGCTGGGCAGGCTAGCGTCGGATCTCGATATGGCGCAATTCGACGGTGGCTGCGAGCTCGACGTCCATTTCAAGCTGCCCATCTACCTGCCGGCGTCATTGCTGCTGCGACGCTGGCCCATCCAAGACGGTTCGGCATTCGCGCTGCGCGACGCGCAGGGTGAGAAGCCGCATCTCACTGGTACTTTGAAATCCCTGCGCTGACGCAGGCCACGCCCGGGCGTGAGGAACGTCTAGCCCTGCTGGCGGCCGCCGCGGGCTACTTCTGCCTGCTCTGCGGCTACTACACGCTGCGCCCGATGCGCGAAGCGCTCGCGCTCGAGATCGGCGTCGAATACAACCGGGAGCTGTTCAGCGTCGCGTTCGTATGCTGCGCGGCGCTGCTGCCGTTGTATTGGTGGCTGGTCGGCCGCACGCCGCGCGGGCGGCTGCCCTGGCTGATCTATACACCCTTCGTGCTCGTGTTCGCCGTGCTGGCCATCGCGCTGGGTTTGTACCCCGGAGACCGCACGGTTGCGTTCTGCTACTTCGTCGCGCTGAGCGTCGCCAACCTGTTCCTCATCGCCGTGTTCTGGAGCGCCATGGCCGACGTCTGGCGGCCGGAGCTCGCCAAGCGCTTCTATGGATTCGTCGCGGCGGGCGGCAGCGCCGGCGCCATCCTGGGTCCGCGCATGGTCGAGACGCTGGTGCATGAACTCGGACCGATGCCTCTGATCCTCGCCGCTTGCGTGCTCATCCTGGGCTCAGCGGCACTCACTTCGGTGGCGCGCGCCCGCCTGCGCCGGTGCCCGGGCGGCGCGCGGGTGCCGGATGCCGCCATCCCGGTGGGTGGGCGCGCGCTCGACGATGTCCGGCGCCTGATCACCACTCCCTATCTACTTGGCATCGCCGGCATCATGATCGTGGGGCAGCTGATCGGCGGGTTCATGTACAGCGAGCAGGGCAAGTACGTCGCCGCCCATTACGTTTCGCTGGCCGATCGCGCGGCGCTGTTCGCGCGCATGGAGTTCTGGGTGAACATCCTGGCGCTGGTGTTCCAGGCAGGCGTGGTCACGCTGCTGTCGTGGCGCAACAGCCTGGTCACCAGCCTTTCGGCCATGCCGGTCATCGTCGGCGCGAGCTTCGTGACAATGGCGCTGTTCCCCGTGGGCGGCGTGCTTCTCGTGACACAGGTGTTGCGCCGCTCGGCCGACTACGGGCTCGGCAAACCGACGCGGGAAATGCTCTTCACCGTGTTGAACCCGGAGAGCAAGTTCAAGAGCAAGAGCGTGATCGACATCATCCTGCATCGGGGCTCGGACGCCGTCTCGCAGTGGCTGTACCTGCCCATCGCGGCATTGGGACTCGCCGGCGTGTCGTGGGTGTGCGCGGGCCTGTGCTTGGCGCTGCTCGGATCGACCACCTACCTGGGGCGCACCTTCGAGCGCCGGCAGGACAAATGAACGCGCCCCCGCCAGCTGGCCTTCCTGCACAGCGTATCGACGCCACAGGCGAGTCGAGCGTGGACATCTGGTCGATCGTTCGCCTGGCCGCGCCGCTGATGGCGACCAACGCCGTGCAGGCGCTGCTGAATCTCACCGATCTGTGGTTCATCGGCCGCCTGTCCACCGACGCGGTGGCGGCCATGGGAGCTATCTACTGGATCATGTCCTGCGCCATCCTGCTGTTCGGCGGAGTTGGCCTGGCGGTGCAGACCTTCGTGGCGCAGGCGCATGGCAGCCGGCGCGGCGCGCGCGCATCGCGCGCATTGTGGAACGCGCTGTGGGCGTCGCTTGCGCTCATTCCCGTGTTCCTGGGCCTCGCCTTCGCCGGGCCGTGGCTGCTGCACCCGTTCGGACTCGAGCCGCACGTCGAACAACTGGCGCTCGAGTACTGGACGCCGCGCATGGCGGGCGCATTCATCGGCTCCATGGCCTGGGCGGCGATGGGCTTTTTCAACGGCATCGCGGCCATCCGCTTCACCTTGGCCGTGGTCGCCACCACCACGGTGACCAACGCCATCGCCAACCAGTTGTTCATGTTCGAGTTCGGCATGGGAATGAAGGGCTCGGCGTGGGGCACGAACCTCGCGCAGTTCGTCGGCGTGATCCTGGCGCTCAACCTGTTCCTGCGTGGCGAGACCGGCCGAAGGTACCGGAGCCTGCTCATGTGGCGCCCGCGCTGGAAGGTGATCCGCGCGCAGCTCGCCGTGGGCCTGCCCATCGGCGTGATGTACGGCGCGGACGTGCTGGGTCTCGCGCTGTCGCAGATGATGATCGCGCAGACCGGCGCCACGGGTGCGGCCGCGACGCAGATCGTCATGGCGCTCACTTCGATGGCCTACATGCCCACGATCGGCATTGCGCTCGCCGGCACGACGCTCGTCGGGCAGTCGATCGGTGCCGGCGACCGCTCCTGGGCGAACCGTGTGGGCAACGTGATCATCACGCTCTGCGCCGCGCAGATGGCATTCGTCGCCGTGCTGCTGCTGATCGTCGGTCCGTGGGTGCTGCCATGGTTCGTCAGCAGTGGCGGTCCGGCGGCGACCGAGGTCGTCGCGGTCGGTCTCGTGCTGCTATGGCCCGCGGCCGCGTACCAGATCTTCGATGGGCTCTACTGCGGCGCGGGCTTCTGCCTGCGTGGCGCGGGCGACACGCGCGTGCCGGCCGCGACCGCGCTGGTGTTATCGTGGTTCCTGTTCGTGCCGCTCGCGCACACGCTCATCTTCGCGCCGGGGCAGGGTTGGTTTGACGGGTTGCCACAATATGGATTGGGGGCCAGAGGTGGCTGGATCGCGCTCATGATCTACGTGGTGTTGTTAGGCAGTGCGATGTTCTGGCGCTGGCGACGCGGCACCTGGAAGTCGATGCGCATCTGACGCGGATGTGACGCGCCCCGGGCTGCGCACCCGCTCTTGCCTGATCGACGCGCGCCTTGAGGCGTGCTTAGATCGAGCCATGACAGCCATCCGCTACAAGGTCGATGCCGGCATCGCCTGGCTCACACTGAACAACCCTCCGTTGAATGCGCTTTCGCACGAGCTGCGGCTCGGCATCGTCGCCGCGCTCGACAGGGCACAGGCCGACCCGAAGGTGCGCGCCATCGTGCTCACGGGCAACGAGCGCGCGTTCTCGAGCGGCGCCGACATCAAGGAATTCGCAGGTGGTGCTTTCTATGCGGAACCCTTCCTGCCCGCGGTCTGCGACGCGCTGGAAGCCGCGGGCAAGCCCGTCATCGCCGCGATCTCTGGCGCCTGCATGGGCGGCGGACTGGAGGTGGCGCTGGGTTGTCACTATCGCGTGGCGCTGGCGGACGCCAAGATCGCCTTCCCCGAAGTGAAGCTGGGTCTCATCCCGGGCGCGGGCGGCACGCAACGATTTCCGCGCCTGGTCGGGCTCGAGACCGCGATCAACATGATCGTGTCGGGCGCGACGGTGCCCGCCGCCGCCTTCAAGGGCACGGCCCTGTTCGATTTGCTGGTGCAAAAGGAAGGGACCCAAGACGCGCTCGTCGGTGCCGCGAAAGAATTCGCGCAGCGTGTCATGTCGCAGCCCATCCGTCGGGTCCGCGATCTCGCGGTGACGCATCCGCAGGCCGATGCCTTCCTGCAGTTTGCGCGTCAGGGCGTCGCCAGCGTGGCGCGCGGCCTGTCGGCGCCACTCAAGGCGCTCGAAGCCGTGGGCGCGTCGGTGGCGCAGAAGTTCGCGGCGGGCATAGCCGCCGAGCAGAAAATATTCTCCGAGCTCATGGTCGGGGAGGAATCCAAGGCGTTGCGCCACGCGTTCTTAGCCGAGCGCGCCGCATCCAAGGTGACCGGGCTCGACGAGAAGACTCCGCAGCGCAAGATCGCATCGGTGGCCGTGGTCGGGGCCGGCACCATGGGTGGCGGCATCGCCATCTGTTTCGCCAACGCCGGCATCCCGGTGACCTTGCTCGAAGCGAAGCAGGAGAACCTCGATCGCGGTATGGCCGGCATCCGCAAGAATTACGAGGGCGCGGTGACCAAGGGCAAGATGAAGCCCGAAGACGCGCAGAAGCGCGCGGCACTGATCACGCCTTCGCTCGATTTCGCGGCCGCGAAGAACGCTGACCTGGTCATTGAAGCCGTGTTCGAAGACCTGGACGTGAAGAAGGAGGTCTTCCGCAAGATGGATGCGATCGCTAAACGCGGCGCCATCCTGGCGACCAACACCTCGACGCTCGATGTGGATCAGATCGCCGCGCTCACGAAGCGTCCGGGGGACGTGCTGGGTCTGCATTTCTTCAGTCCGGCGAACGTCATGCGGCTGCTGGAAGTGGTGCGCGCGAAAAAGACCCGCGGCGACGCGCTGGCCACCGCGATGGCTGTGGCGAAGAAGATAGGCAAGACCGCGGTGGTAGCCGGTGTCTGCGACGGCTTCATCGGCAACCGCATGATCAACGCATACTCACAGCAGGCACTGCTGATGCTCGAAGAGGGCGCGTCACCGCAGCAGATCGACAAGGCCATCGAAAGTTTCGGTTTCGCGATGGGGCCGTTTCGCATGTCCGATCTCGCGGGCAACGACATCAGCTGGCACATCCGCAAGCGGCACTACGCAGAGCACCCGAAGCAGCGCCAGATGCGCATCGCCGATCGCGTCTGCGAGCTCGGCCGTTTCGGTCAGAAGACCGGACTTGGCTGGTATCGATATGAAACGGGCAAGCGCGACGCGCTGCCCGACCCGGTCGTGGATCGCATCATCGAGGAGGAGCGCAAGGCACTCGCCATCCAGCCGCGCAGGATCGGCGACGCCGAGATCGTCGACCGGCTCGTCTACGCGCTGGTCAACGAAGGCGCGCGGATCCTCGAGGAGGGCATCGCACAGCGGGCATCGGATATCGATGTGGTCTACCTCATGGGCTACGGCTTTCCGGTGCATCGCGGTGGCCCCATG
Organism: Steroidobacteraceae bacterium; assembly: GCA_035525785.1. Taxonomy (GTDB): domain Bacteria; phylum Pseudomonadota; class Gammaproteobacteria; order Steroidobacterales; family Steroidobacteraceae; genus CADEED01. The sequence continues at coordinate 6,138 of DATLDQ010000083.1, forward strand.
TTTCACGCCTCGCGCGCCGGCCTCAAGAGCGTGCTCCGCCGCATGAAGGAATTCGCGGCCAACGCGCACGCGGACCCGAAATTCTGGAAACCCGCAGCGCTGATCACGCGTCTCGCCGCGGAGGGCAAGAACTTCGACGATGCGCCCGGGAAGCCGGCGCGCGAGACGAGCTCGCACCAGAAGAGCACAGGCAAGAAGAGCACACGCAAGAAGAGCAAAGGAGGTCGTCGTGGTTGACGCGGTCATCGTTTCCACGGCGCGCACCGCGCTCGCCAAGTCCTGGAAGGGCGCGTTCAATCTCACGCACGGTGCGACCCTGGGCGGCCACGTCGTGCAACAAGCCATTGCGCGCGCGGGTATCGCGCCGGACAGCGTCGAAGACGTGCTCATGGGTTGCGCGAACCCGGAAGGCGCGACGGGCTTCAACATTGCGCGCCAGATCGCCTTGCGCGCGGGTTGCCCCGTGACGACGGCGGGCATGACGGTGAATCGCTTCTGCTCGTCCGGCTTGCAGACCATCGCGCTCGCCGCGCAGCGGATCATGACCGGCGAAGGCGAGGTCTACGTGGCGGGCGGGCTCGAATCCATCAGTTGCGTGCAGAACGACCGCATGAACACTTTCATGGCCAAGGAGAGCTGGCTCGAAGAACACAAGCCGGCGATCTACTGGACCATGCTGCAGACGGCCGAGAACGTGGCCGCACGGTACGAGATTCCGCGCGAAGCGCAGGATCGTTACGGTGCGCAGAGCCAGCAGCGCGCCGCGGCCGCGCAAGCCGCCGGCAGGTTCAAGGACGAGATCGCGCCCATCGACGTCGTGATGGGCGCGGTCGACAAGGACATGCGGCTCATCACCCGAGCCGTCAACGTCAACGCCGACGAAGGCATCCGCGCCGATACCACCTACGAGGCCGTAGCGAAGATCCGCCCCGCGACGCCGGGTGGCGTCATCGCGGCCGGCAATGCCAGCCAGTTCTCGGACGGCGCCTCCGCGTGCGTGGTCATGAGTGCGAGCCGCGCCGAGAAGCTCGGTCTCAAACCCCTTGGCGCGTTCCGCGGCTTCGCGGTGGCCGGCTGCGAGCCCGACGAGATGGGCATCGGCCCGGTGTTCGCCGTGCCGAAGCTGCTCGAGCGTGCGGGCAAGAAGGTTGCCGACATCGATCTCTGGGAGCTCAACGAAGCCTTCGCGGTGCAGGTCATCTACTGCCGCGACAAGCTGGGCATTCCCGACGATCGTCTCAACGTGAACGGCGGCGCAATTGCCGTCGGACATCCGTATGGCATGACCGGCTCGCGCCTCGTGGGCCACGCGCTGATCGAGGGCCGGCGTCGTGGCGCGAAGCTCGTCGTGGTCACCATGTGCATCGGCGGCGGCATGGGCGCGGCGGGGCTCTTCGAAATCCTATGAAAAATCTCATACTCATCGTCGTGGCGGTGGCGATCGGCGCCGCGGGTTATGCGCTGTGGATGCGCAAGGATGCCGAAGAGAGTCCGATCAACGTGATGGTCACGCAGATGCGCACGCGGGCCATCATCGAGCACGAGCGCAGCGTGACCGTCTGGTATCGCGCGTGCCCCGAAGTCGCCGGCATCAACCCCAAGGTCATGGTCATCTGGCCGGCCAAGCTCAACTATGAGATCGATCTCGAAGCGACCAAGCTGTCGTTGAGCCCGGAGGGCATCCTGCGCGCCGAGACGCCGCCGATTCGCGCCGACGACCCGTCCGTGCCCTCCGATTACGGCGAGTACATGGCGCAGACCTCGTTCTGGACGCTGGAGAGCGAGCAGGAGATCGTGCGGCGAGAGATGCAGAAAGCCACGCCGCTGGCGCGACATCTCACCGCGTATTTTCTTCGCAATGACGTGGGGTTGAGCGATTACTTCAAGGAAGAACTCGAAACCTATCTGCGCGCGATGACGGGGGCCTTGGGCGTACCCGTGAAGGGTATCGAGATCGTGATCCCCGAACAGAAGGTGCTCATCCCGGCGCGGCCCGAGTTGCAGCTGTGCGAAGGCGCGGTGGCGGTGGCGAACGGCTTGCCATTCGCCCGCAGGCAGAACGACGGCTCGGTGATCGGCATCTACCCGAAGAAGAAATCGGCGCAATCGAGCCCTTCTCCGTAAGGCAAAAGGTGAGCGGGCGAGGCTATGATCGGGCCTCTCTCGCTCGCTCTCTCGCCCAAACTACGGAGAACAGTCCATGGAAGCCGATGTGCGCGGCCGATTCGTGTGGCATCAGTTGCTCACGCGTGATGTACCCGGTGCGAAGAAGTTCTATCCCTCGCTGACCGGCTGGAAGGCTCAGCCCTGGCCGGCTGATCCCAGCTACACGGTGTGCCACTCGGGGGACGTCCCCACCGCCGGCATGATGGCGATGGCGCCGGAATTCCCCGCCGAGGTGCCGCCGCACTGGATGCAGTACATCGGCACGCGCGACGTCGACGGCATCGCCGAAGCGGCGGTGCTGGCCGGCGGCTATATCGTCAAGCAGCCGAGCGACATGAAGGGGGCCGGCCGCTACGCGGTGCTCGCGGATCCGCAGGGCGCCGTGTTCGCCATCATCGATCCGGAGAATGCGCGCGCGGAGGGCAAGGGCATGCCGCCGGTGGGCCAGTTCTCCTGGCATGAGCTCGCGACCACGGACAACGAGGCCGCATTCGCCTTCTACAGCAACCTCTTCGGCTGGGACGCGATCCGCCGCATGGACATGGGCCCCATGGGCGTCTACCTGGTCTTCGGCTGGGACGGCGAACAGAAGGGTGGCATGTACATCAAGCCCCCGGACATGCCGGCGCAGCCGAGCTGGCTGCCCTATGCGCGCGTGCCGAGTGTGGACGCTGCGGTGTCGGTCGTCGAAGCAGGCGGTGGCAAGGTCATCCAGACGCCCATGGACGTGCCGGGCGGCAGCCGTATCACGGTGATTCTCGATCCGGCCGGCGCGGCGTTCGCGCTGCATTCGTCCGCGGACGATGCGACGGCCGACACGGCCGCCGCAAAGCCGAAGGCAGCTCCGAAGGCCAAGGCGCCGCTCAAAGCCGAAGCCGCGCCCGCGGCGAAGCCTGCGCCAGGATCGAAGCCTGCGAAGGCAGCGCCCAAGGTCAAGGCGAAAGCGAAGGCAAAAGCCAAAGCGAAAGCCAAGACAAAACCCCAAGCAAAATCGAATGGCAAGGCCAAAGCCAAAACGAAATCTCCGGTCAGGGCGAAGGCCAAAGCCAAGTCCAAAGCCAAGTCCAGGTCGGCCCCACGGAAATCCGCGGCCGGCAAGTCCAGACCTGGGATGAAAACGAAGTCGAATTCCAAGAAAAAGGCAGTGCGGAGAAAGAAATGACGGGAAGACGGCTGGTCTTGAAGGCGGGGTTGGCGACGCTCGCGGGCGCGCAGCTCGCCGGCGCATGGGCGGCGGAGAAATCGAAGGACAAGGAACCGCCGCCGCGGCTGGCACCGCTGATGACCAAGGCCATTCCGTCGACCGGCGAACGGCTGGCCGTGGTGGGGCTGGGGACTAACAACTACAGTCCCACCACGGCCGAAGAACGGGCCGCGCGTCGCGAAGTGGTGGCCGCCCTCACGGCCGCGGGGGCACAGGTGATCGACACCGCGCCCGCCTATCGCCAATCCGAAGAGGTGCTCGGCGAACTGATCGCGGACATCGGCAACCGGCAGCAGGTGTTCCTCGCCACCAAGGTCACGGCGCCCGAGGGCAATCTCGCCCGCGGCATCGCCATGATCGAAGAGTCGATGCGTCGCCTGAAGACGGATCGTCTCGACTTGCTGCAGGTCCACAGTCTCGATGGCGCGAACGTGCTGCTCCCCCACATGGCGGAGCTCAAGCGCAAGGGCAAGGTGCGTTACATCGGCGTCACCACCTCGAACAGCAGTCAGCACGACCAGATGGTCGAGATCATCAATTCGCAGCCGCTCGATTTCGTCCAGGTGGACTACTCGCTGGGCAACCGCGCCGCCGCCGAGTCGGTGCTGCCCGCGGCATTGGCCAAGCGCGTGGGCGTTCTCGTCAACCTGCCTTTCGGCGGGCGACGCGACGGCAATCTGATCTCGCGCGCGGCGAACCACGACCTGCCCGACTGGGCGGCGGAGATCGGCGCCCGTAGCTGGAGCCAGATCCTGTTGAAGTACGTGGTGTCACATCCGGCCGTGACCGCGGCCATTCCCGGCATGACCAAGATCACGCACCTGCAGGACAACCTCGACGCCATCCGGGGTCGCATGCCGGATGCGTCGATGCGTCAGCGCATCGAGAAATACTGGGAACAGGCCTTCGAGACCTGACTACTTGCCGACGGCGTATTTGAGGCCGCCGGTGATCAGGTCGACGATGTAAGGCTCGGAGTACGACTCGGCGGTGTGGCCGAGTCCGTTGTAGAACACGCGTCCGCCGCCGAACTCGTGGTACCAGGCGAGCGGATTCGGATTGGCGTCAGCCTCACCCTCGCCGATGCTGGCCGGGTCCACCGTGATCAGCACGTGCATGAGCGGATTGAAGTCCTTGTAGTAGTACCACTCGTCGTTGCGCGTGATGGTCTTGGGCAGTTTGCCCGTGGCGGGAAACTTCGAATCCGCCACGGTCAGCGTCCCTTTGGGAGTGCCTTTGGGATGGCGCTCGAAGTAACCGCCCATCATCTGGCCGTACCACGCCCAGTGGTAGTGCGAGTCAGCCGCCGCGTGCAACCCCACGACGCCGTTGCCCGCCTTGAGGAAGCCGACCAGCGCATCGCGCTTCGGGCCCACGAACCATTCGGACTCGGGCTTCTTGGGATCGGTGGTGGTGCTCACGAAGACGATGGCCTTGTAGGCTGCGAGCTTCTCGGGCGTGAAGACTTCCGGGTCTTCGGTGGCATCGAAGGTGTAGCCGAGCCTCGTGGCGATCGACTTCACGGCTTCGACCCCGGCCGGAATGGAGTCGTGACGGAAGCCGGTGCTTCCGGAATAGACGAGCACCTTCGCCTTGTCGCCCGCGTTCTGCGCGGCGGTGACGGGCGCATTCGGCGCGAGTACGGACAGCAACAGGGCGGCGAAACCCACCATCGATCGGCGTGCGGTCATGGAATCTCCTCGTGACTCAGCGTGCCGCCGGCAGCGGCATTCCCTTGGTCTTCGTGCGCAGACGCAGCACGCGGTGATTTGCCGTTATGAAGAGCGTCGCGCCGTCCTCTCCCCAGGCGACATTGGCCGTAGGCACGCCGGTAAGGATGCGGCCGAGCAGCGTGCCATCGGGCGTGAGCACCAGCACGCCGCCGGGGCCGGTGGCGAACACATTGCCCTGCACGTCCACCTTCATGCCGTCGGGGTTGCCGTCGCCTTCCTTGCGCAGCTTCGTGGCGTCGTAGAACACGCGCGAGGAGCCGAGCGTGCCATCAGGATTCACGGGGAATGCCTTCCAGAGCGGCGCCTCGGACTGCGAATTCGCGACGTACAGCGTCTTCTCGTCGGGCGTGAAAGCCAGGCCGTTGGGCGCCTGGAGCTCGCGCGTCGCAAGCGTGATGGTGCCGTCCTTGGCGACGCGGTACACACCCTGGAAGTCGAGCTCCTTCTTCGCATCCTTGAACGTGTCTGGGAGTCCGTAGGGCGGGTCGGTGAACCACAGGTTGCCCTGGGTATCGAAGACGAGATCGTTCGGGCTGTTGAGCTTCTTGCCGTGGTAGCCCACGGCCAGCGGTTTCATCGTGCCGTCGGCTTCGCGCGCGGAGATGCGGCGATCGCCGTGCTGGCAGAGCGTGAGCCGGCCCTGCAGGTCGAAGGTGAGTCCGTTGGAGCCGGGCTCCTTGCCGGTGAACGGCGCGGCGCCGGTGTAGCCGCTGCGCTCGAGGAACACCGACACGCCTTTCTCGTCGTGCCATTGCATGACGCGATTGCGCGGGATGTCGGAGAACAGCAGCGTCTTCGTGCGCGGATCCCACAGCGGTCCTTCGGACCACAGCAGATCGTCGGCGATCTTCTCGATCTTCGTGTCCGCCGGGATCAGTGCATCGAATCGTGGGTCGAGCGACTCGAGCGTGGCGAATGGGTTCGTGGCATTGGCGGTCGCGGCTTTCTCAGCAGCATTGGCGGTCAAGAACATTCCCCCGAGCAGGCCGGCGAGCAGGACGAGCCGGCGTTTCTGTGTGCGCATTCAGTTTCCCCCGTGAGGCCGAGAGGATGCGGGAGCCCACTTTCGCAGGCAACCCGATCCTGTGAGCGGTACCGATCCTTGACACCGGTATCACTGCTCGCTCATCCTGAAAATGACACCGGTGACACCGCGGAGAAATCCGCCGTCGGGCCAGTGGAGGGGTGACGCAGAAACGCCGCGCCCGCGGCGAACAGACGTTGCAGGTAACAGCACGGACGCGACTTCGGGGCCAGGGAATGAGCTCCCCTCCAGTCGTGTCCCCAAAAACAGGAAGGCGACATGAAATCGACGATGAAGGCCGTGACGTGGGGTTTGGCGACGCTGTCGTGTGGTCTCGCGGCACAGGCGGTACAGGCGCAGCAGGCAGCGGAGCAGCAGGACCAGGGCGGCAACGAAAAGATCGACGAGGTGGTGGTCACCGGCTTTCGCGGCAGTCTCGCGAACGCGCTCGAAGAGAAGCGTGCGCAGACGGGTGTGGTCGACGTCATCAAGGCCGAGGACGTCGCCAAGTTTCCGGACGCCAACCTGGCCGAATCGCTGCAGCGCCTGCCCGGCGTAGCCGTCGCGCGCGATGGCGGCGAGGGTCGCAGCATCTCGGTGCGTGGCCTCGGCCCGGACTACACGCGCGTGCGCCTCAACGGGTTCGAAGCGCAGACCACCTCCAATGGGTTCGAAGGCATCAACCGCACGCGCGGCTTCGACTTCAACGTGTTCGCCTCCGAGCTCTTCAACAGCCTGACCGTGCGCAAGACGCCGTCGGCCGAGACCGAGGAGGGCTCGTTGGGCGCGACCGTCGACCTGCAAACCGGCCGGCCGTTCGACCACGTGGGCACGCAATTCGCCGCGTCCACGAAACTCGCCTTCAACGATCTCAGCGAGGAGAACGACCCGCGCCTCGCGCTGCTCGCGTCCAAGACCTTCTTCGACGACTCCTTCGGCGTGCTGTTCTCGGCCGCCTACTCCGAGAGCCACAAGATCAGCGAGGCCAGCCACAACCTCAACTGGGATCGCATGTCCGACAATGGCGGCTGGTGCAACCCCACCAACCCCATGGGCGTGTGCTTCAACGAATTCCCCACCGGGATCACGATGGCCGAGCTGACGTCCACGACCATCTACCACCCGCGCATCCCGCGCATGGCGCAGTTCGGCGTGGATAACGAGCGCCTGGGTCTCACGGGCGCGCTGCAATGGCGGCCGGCGGAATCCACGCTGATGTCGCTCGACCTGCTGTACACCAGGCACAATGGCCTGCGCACCGAGAATCTGCTCACGCCGATCGGCATCTTTCGCGCGCAGTCGCAGCAGGGCAAACCCGAGACCATCGTTCGCGACGCCGAAGTGCGCGGCAACGATCTCGTGTACGCGCGGCTCGACAATGTCGACCTGCGCGCGGAGTTGTCGATCTTCGACTACCACACCACTTTCAAGCAGGCAGGCTTCACGGTCGACCACGAGTTCAACGACCGTTGGAAAGGAACGCTGCAGCTCGGCGCTTCCGATTCGCAGTTCGACGAGCCGCGCGAGACCACGCTGCAGGTGGACCGTCTCAACACCGACGGCTTCATCTACGATTTTCGCGACAGCATGGTGCGCCCGCGCATCGTCTGGGGCTTCGACACGACGGACCCCGCGAACTTCTATTACGGTCCCGCGCTGCCCGGGTTTACCAGTGGCTCGACCGGTCCGGAAATCCGCATCCGTCCTCAGGCGGTACACAACACCTTCAAGCAGGGGGCCTTCGACCTCGAGTTCGCGATGACCGATGCCTGGAAGCTCAAATCCGGCGTGAACGTGCGCAAGTACACCTTCGACTCGGACGCGCAACGACTGGTCAATGAACGAAATGTCCCGGCGCTTCCCGCGGGTGTCACGGTGGCCGATCTCGTTGCGCAGTTCTCCGGGTTCGAGAACTTCGGTGCGCCCGCCGAGACGGCTACCGCGTGGGTGGTGCCGAGCGAGCGCGCGTTCATCGACACGTTCGACATCTACGGCAACGCCGGCGTGTTCGAACTGCATCGCGACGTGGCCTCCGCACGCAGCAGCATCTACTCGGTGGACGAGAAGGATTCGGCGGCCTACGTGCAGGCGAACTTCGACGTCGAGCTGTTCGGCCGCCAGACGCGCGGCGACTTCGGCGCGCGCTACGTGCGCACCGACCAGGATGCGGTGGGCTTCGCCGAGGCGGGCGCGAATACCCAGCAGCTGCACGTCGCGCGCTCGTACAACGATTGGCTGCCGGCGTTCAACCTGTCGATGGATCTCACCGACGAGCTCGTGTTGCGTGTCGCCGGCTCGCGCGTCATGACGCGCCCGCCACTGGCGCAGCTCACGCCGGGTGGCGCCGTCAACGTGGCGGGCGGGACGCGCACGGTGAACCAGGGCAACCCGAACCTCGAGCCCATCAAGGCCGACGCGTTCGATACCAGCCTCGAGTGGTATTTCGCCGACGAGTCGCTCGTGTCGGTGGGGCTCTTCTACAAGGACGTGAAGACCTACATCGCCACGCTGCGCACCACGCAGCCATTCAACACGCTGGGAATTCCCGATGTCGTGCTGGCCGGCACCGGCGTGCTGCCCACCGACGATTTCATTTTCTCGCGTCCGGTGAACAGCGACGGTGGCCCGCTCAAGGGGTTCGAAGTGAACCTGCAGATGCCGCTGAGCTTCCTGCCGGGTTTCTTCAAGGACTTCGGCATCCTCGCCAACTACACGCACGCGGACTCGGACATCACATACATCGTGAATCCGGCGCTGCCCGAGGGCGACCCGGCTCGCACGGCGGTGCTGCCGCTGATCAACCTCTCGAAGAAGACCGCCAACGCCACGCTGTACTACGGCAAGGGCGGTTTCGAAGCGCGCGTGTCGGCATCGTATCGCGACGACTACCTGCGCATCGTTCCCGGTCTCAACGGCCAGGATGCGGATGCAATGGCAGGCGATACCTACCTCGACGCCTCGGCGAGCTACCGGCTCAACGATCACCTGCAGTTCACGCTCGAGGGGCAGAACCTCGGCGACACCTATGAACACACGTACAACGACACCGTCGCGCAGCGTAACGAGTACTACCGGAACTCCGGACGTACTTACACGCTGGGCGTTCGTTTTAACTACTGATCCTCGCGTTCGGTGACGTCGATCAGGACCGGCGGCCAATGCCGCCGGTCCCTGCCGGCACTGACTCTGGCGATGCGCGAGACAATCGCATATCGAGCGATAACCAATCTCGCGCGGTCCACCGACCGTCGCCATGGTAGAAAACGGCCATGCGAAACTTTTTCCTCGCCTTGCTCCTCGTGTCCGCCGCCGCGTGGCCGGCGGAACCGCAGTTCGACAATCCGTTGCTGCGCCAGCGAGCCGATCCACATGCCTTCCTGCACAGCGACGGGCAGTACTACGTCAGCGCCACGGTGGCCGAGTGGGATCGCATCGAGATCCGCCGCACGCGCGACCTGAACGCGCTCGGCTCGACCGAAGCCAAGGTGGTGTGGCGCAAGCATGCGTCAGGCCCGATGAGTGCGCACATCTGGGCGCCGGAAATCCACTTCATCGAGGGCCGCTGGTACATCTATTTCACGGCGAGCCGCGCGGATTCCATCTGGGAAGTGCGGCCCTATGTGCTGATGAATGCATCGCCCGACCCATTCAAGGGTGAGTGGCGCGAGATGGGCAGGCTCGAGACCGGCTGGGACAGCTTCTCGCTGGACGGCACCACCTTCACGCACCAGGGCACGCGCTACTTCGCATGGACGCAGCGGGGGCGCACACCGGAAGAGGGCAGAGGCACCAACATCTACCTTGCTCGCATGACCTCACCCACCGCCATCGACACCTCGCGCGTGGCGCTGCTCAGCAAGCCCGAGTACGAGTGGGAGAAGCGCAAGTACGACGTGAACGAGGGGCCGGCGGTGATCATCCGCAACGGGCGCGTGTTCATGACCTTTTCGGCGAGCGCAATCGATGCGAACTACTGCCTGGGCCTGCTGACGGCGAATGCCGATGCCGACCTGCTGGATGCGAAGTCGTGGGTAAAGTCGAAAGAACCCGTCTTCAGGAGCAGCGAGGCCAGCGGGCTCTACGGCCCGGGGCACAATGGGTTCACGACCACCCCCGATGGCAAGACCGATCTCTTCCTTTATCACGCGCGTGACTACCGCGAGATCCTCGGCAGCGAACTCGCGGATCCGAATCGCCACACTCGTGCGCAGGTGCTGCACTGGAAGCCCGACGGTTCGCCCGATTTCGGCGAGCCCCGCGCGGACCTTGGCAAGGCCGCGCCCAAGCCGTTGTATCGCGACCCGGTGTTCGACGGCGCCGCCGACCCGGTGGTGATCTACAGCGGTTCGTACGGCCGCTGGTACATGTACTACACGAATCGCCGCGCCAAACTACCCGCGCCCGCAGGGGTGGTGGGCAAGGGGGTAAAGTGGGTGCATGGCACTCGAATCGGCATGGCCGAGTCGCTGGATGCCGGCGTCACGTGGCGGTACGTCGGGGAAGCCAGCATCGAGTTGCCTGCGGAGTTCGGCGGGGCGCACGCCATTGATGGAGGGGTCACCCTCTGGGCGCCGGACGTGGTCCGCGATGACATGGGCATCTATCACATGTTCCTCACGGTCGTGCCGGGTGTGTTCGACGACTGGAACCACCCGCGCTCGATCGTGCACCTCAAGAGCAAGGACCTGCGCAACTGGAGCGACGCTCGGGCGATCGCACTCGCGACCGACCGCGCCATCGATGCGGGGCTGATCCGGATGCCGGATCGCAGCTGGCGCATGTATTACAACAACGAGTCCGACGCGAAATCCATCTGGTACGCCGATAGCCCCGATCTCGAGACCTGGACCGATCGCGGCAAGGTGGCGGGTGATCAGCCGGGCGAAGGGCCCAAACCATTCCAGTGGCGCGGCAAGTGGTGGCTGATCACCGATGTCTGGAGCGGTCTGGCGGTCTACCGATCGGACGATGGCGCGCAGTGGGCGCGCCAGAAGGTCAATCTACTCGAAGCGCCAGGCAAGGGCGCCGATGACCAGGTGAAGGGTCAGCATGCCGATGTCGTCGTGAATGGCGATCGTGCGTGGCTGTTCTACTTCACGCACCCCGAACGCCGGGGCAAGGAAGCCGATGACTACGCGGCGCGCCGCAGCTCGATCCAGGTGGTGGAGCTCCGCGAGAAGGATGGAATGCTGTCGGTCGATCGGGATGCGCCGGCGCGTGTCGCGCTCCGATCGCCCTGACCGCGGGCGTCATCGTACAATCCGGCCCCCAACCGGAGATCTGGGATGACGCGACTCACCCGCCTTTCAGCCTTGCTGCTGCTGCTCGCCGCGCTGCCCGCAGCCGCGCAGCAGCGTCTCTTCGACGTGCATGTCCATCTGCACGACGGGGAACGCTCGCTCGAGGACTACGACAAACAGGCTGCGACGGACAAGATCGGCATCACGGGATACGGCGTGATGTGGTTCGGCGGTGGCAACATGGCACTGAGGGGCAATCCGTCAGGCATCCGCACGCACAACGACGCGTTGCTCGCGATGGTTGCGAAGCATCCCAAGGCCATGCCCATCGCGACGGTGCATCCCTACGACGGTGAGGCCGCGCCGGCCGAGCTCACGCGCGTGGCGGGCAAGGGCATCAAGGTGTTGAAGATACATCCGCACACGCAGCAGTTCGACGCCGCCGATCCGCGCGTGCTCGCGCTCGTGAAGCGCGCCGGCGAGCTCGGCGTGATCGTGCTCATGGACAACGCCAGCATCGTGCCCGCCGACTGTGAAAAGCTGTTCAACCTCGCGTTGCAGGCGCCGGACACGAAGTTTATCTTCGCGCACCTGGGCGGTCTCAACTTCCGCTTCTGGAACATCCTTGCCGCGGCGCGCACGGCCGAGGGCCTGTTCGCCGAGAACATCAATTTCGACATCTCGGCGACGGTGGCGATCGTCGCGGACTCACCGATCAGGGACGAGTTCGTCTGGACACTGCGCAACGTGGGCGTCGACCACGTGCTGTTCGGCTCCGACTATCCGCAGTATCCGCTGGCGAAGAACGTGGCCGCGCTCGAGAAGCTCGGTCTCACGGACGATGAGAAGGCGAAAATCCGCTTCGAAAACGCGCGCAAGCTGTTCGGCCTGAAGGCCGACTAGCTCGACTGGCCCGCGGGATCGCCCGCGGTCATCGACAATGTCGCGAAACCGAGGGCGACGGCGAGCGCCGCTGGGAACAGCAGCGCGAGATAGCGCGCCATCGAGAATCCCCAGGCACCGAGAACGCCGCCGAGGATGAATCCGCCGATCAGTGCGATGCTCAACCAGATTCGCCGGCGGTCCCAGTTTTCGCCGCGCAGTCGCAGGCCCAGGCTGACGCCGAGATCCGTGAAGAGGCCGGTTACATGCGTGGTACGCACCACGGCGCCACTGTACGTGCTGGTCATCGCGTTCTGCAGTCCGCAGGCCGCTGATGCGAGCAGGTGGCCCGCCGTAGAGCCGCGTCCGAGCAGGAACATCGCAGCGACGAGCAGCGCCGCCTCGCTGAACAACGCCACCGCGTAGCGCCAGCTCAATGCAAGCGACTTGCCGCCGATGAGAAAACCACTGATGGCCGCTCCGGCGAGGAATGCCAGCAGCACCAGCACCAGCAACACCGCGGCGGACGAGTTCGCGCCCGTCGCTTCGATACCTAACAAGGTGGAGATGCCGGAGAGATGCGAAACACCCTGGTGATTGAAGCCCATGATGGCGATTGCGTTCACGGATCCCGCCGCGAGCGCGAGCACGAACCCCCCTTTCTCGACCCAATTCGGCAGACGTGCCAGCAAGTTCAGCCCAGCGCTTCGGCGATGTCCTGCAACAGCCCGTTATCGCGCGGATCGGTCTGCGGCGGATAACGCCCGCGCACCTTGCCATCCCGACCGACGAGGAATTTTTCGAAGTTCCACTCGATATCGCCGGCGACGCCGGTGTCTGGCGACGTCAGGAATTGATAGACCGCGTGGCGGTCAGCGCCATTCACGTCGACCTTGGCGCTCATGGGAAACGTCACGCCGTAGTTCACGCTGCAGAATTCGGCGATCTGCCTTTCGGTGCCCGGCTCCTGCGCGCCGAATTGGTTGCACGGGAAGCCGACGACGGCGAACCCCTGAGTCTCGAGCTCGCGATGCAGCGCTTCGAGGCCCGTGTACTGCGGCGTGAGGCCGCAACGACTGGCAACGTTGACGGCGAGCAACACCTTGCCGCGTAACGGCGCCAGCAGATCCGGATCACCTTCGAGCGTGCGCACCGGGATGTCGAAGAAGTTTTCCATGCGGGTTGTCACACCTGTCAGTTGAAGGCGGCGAGATCGGCTTCGGTCCAGGGTTCTTCACGGAACTTCGTTTCGCTGCGTACGGCCTGAACTTCCCCCGCCGTCACCGGCGTCGCCTCGTGACCCCAGGACCTGCGCACGAACGTGAGTATCGCGGCGATCTTGTCGTCGTCGAGCGAGGCGAGCGGTGGCATGGTCATTTCGCCGTCGGTCTTGCCCTGGAGCACGATGCGGACGACCGCCCCCGTGCCGCCGTTGACCCAGGGAGAGCCCACGAGTGGCGGGGCGAGGCCGGCGAGTCCCTGGCCCTGTGGCTGGTGGCAGGCGGCGCACAGCTGGAACTCCGCGCGGCCGCGCTCGAAGCGCTTTCGCTCCGCGTCCGACAACGTGGCCAGCGCCGTGGCCTCGTCTACCTGCTGCCCGCGCCAGCGCAGGTATTTGAGGTCTTCGGTGGCGCGAGCGGCCTGCGCGCCGCCCGTGCGCGCGAAAGCCGCAAGGGCCTTCGGCTCCTGAGGCAGGAAGGCCGTGCGGCGCCGATCGCCTTCGCCCGGTATGAAGCGATCGACACCGTCGAGGATCGCCTCGACGAGCCAGGGAGGCGAATCCTTCGATGCGAGTCGCGCGAACAAAGCGTCCACCTGCGCGGCATCGTCATAGTGAAGAAGCGCGGCCGAGAGCGATGCGGCGACGGCGCGCGCGCCTGGACCACCCGCTGACAACTTCTGCAGCGCCGCCGCTTCACGGCCATTCCAGCTGCTCACCAACGCGTCGGCCATGAAGGGCAGTGCGCCGTGACGGAGCGCGAGTTGCGCGAGCACATCATCGACGGCCTGCGCAGGGCCGGCGCCCAACGATAGCGCGGCCTGCCGCAGGAACGCGGGCTCGCCCGCTTTGATTCGAGTCGCGATCGCGCCGGCCACGCGCACGGGATCCTCGGGGAAGAATCGTTCGCTGAGGCGGGCGCCCGCGACGGCCACGTCGACGTCGATGTCCGCGAGCGCGGCCTGCACCGTCGGCCAGTCCACCGCGTTCAAACCTTCGAGCGTCCACAGCGCGTGCAGCCGCGCGAACTTCCCCGGCGCGTTCCGCGCCAGCAGTTCGAGCGCCGGCGCCACCGACAGATCGTGCCGTTCCACGAGAAGCCGCTGCGCCGTGTCGCGCCACCAGCCCTCGTCGCGGGACAACGCGGCGACCAGCTTGCGCGACGACGCCTTGGCGAGATCGGGGCGCGCGTGCCGCGACGCGCGATCGGCAACGATGCGCCAGATGCGGCCGAGCCCCACGGGTGCATCGAGCCCGCGCTCCTGGATCTGGTTGCGCAGGTAGGTAGTCAGGTAGATGCGGTGCTGGATGATGCCGTGATACCTGTCGACCACATACAGCGCGCCGTCCGGCCCGTTGTAGAGGTTCACCGGCCGGAAACGTTCGTCCGTCGACGTGAGGAACTCCGCGTGCTCATAGGCGTTGCGCACGGACGGCAGGCCCGCGTTCGACACCTCGAGCCGCTTGATGAGATTCGCGGACGGTTCGGCGATGAACGCATCGCCGTGGAATGCGCGGGGAAACGCCGCGCCGCGATAGATCACCGGGCCGCAGGCCGCGGTGACCTGGGGCAGGGTGCCGTCATCGCGCAAAGTCTTGTAGCCACGATTCACACCCAGCGTGATGCGGCCCGGCCAGACCGGTGTGTCCTGCGGCTTCGCGAGCTGGAAGTTGACGCTGTCGGGGGCTACGAGCTTCGGATTGCGCTGCAGATATTCCGCCGGCAGCACGTCCATGCGCAGCGGCTCGCTGTTGTTGTTGTGATAGAGGCGACCGACGTCGTCCTGGGTGATGCCCCATTGGCCGCGAAAAACCGTGCGCTCGCGCCGCCATTGACCTTGTGTGCCTTTCGGGTCGTATCGGAAGCGCGTCGTGTGATTGGCGCTGTAGATCCAGTTATCCATGGCCCACATGAGGCCGTTGGCCGTGTGCTCAGGGTTCGTCGCGTCGCCGTAATCCTTGGCTACCTGCGTACGCTTGTCGGCCTTGCCGTCGTGGTTCGTGTCTTCCAGGAACCAGAGGTTCGGCGGCTCTGCGACGAGCACGCCGTTGGCCACGAGCGAGACCGCACGCGGCATGACCAGGCCGCCGGCGAATTCGGTGCGCTTGTCCATGCGGCCGTCGCCGTTCGAGTCCTCGAGCACGGCCACCGTGCCAATGGGTGCGTTCTCGCCCGTGCCGTTGATGTCCCGCATGAATGCGCGCATCTCGACCACCCAGAGTCGGCCATCGGGCCCGATGCTCATGGCCACGGGGTCGAATACCAGCGGCTCCGACGCGACCAGTTCGACGTGGAACCCCGGTGGGAGCTTGAACGTCTTCGCGGCGTCAGCCGGCGACAGCGCCGGGGCCGGCGGAGATTGCAGATGTGATGGCAATGGATTCTGTACTTCGCCGGCGCGGTCACCGTTCTGCGCCAAGGCGGCACTGATCATGCACAGCATGAGCGTGGGATAAATTGCGAAGCTGGGCTTGGCCATGGACGGGAGCGTCATGAAGGATTCGACCCGGAGAATACTCAATTGCCTCGTGTGCGCGCTGGTCGCGGTGACGTTGGCCCACGCGGAGGACTCTGCGACATCCGCGCCCGGGGCGGACCTGCCGGAAAAATGCTACGCGAACCAGTTGGAGCTCTCGCGGTGCCTGGCCACGCTCGCGATTCAGGAGGACGCCAGGCTCGACGAGATGCTCGTTAAGGTCAGAGCGGAGCTGATGGATCGCAGTCGAAAATTGTTTGATGACCTTGACGGCATGGCGTCGGCGAGCCAGCTGTGATTTCGAATGTTCAATCGAGTGCGGAAATGGAGTCCCGCTGCAAATGGTCGAGTCGGGAGTAGCGTGCGGGGATGTCGATCCGCAGCGGCCGAAACCATCGCCGGCACCATCTTCTCAGAACCCATACTTCCGTGATTGACCATAATATACATTATGCGTAGTACACTCTGGGCGTCTCAACCTCGTGTCCCCACAGGTCGACCTCCGATCACGTTACCTGTCGCGGCTGAGATCCGGTATGTGCAGCGCGCGCCGCTACTGATTCGCAGCCGTTG